>CAZHTD010000007.1:0-82190 GCA_964535675.1 uncultured Bifidobacteriaceae bacterium
GTCGAACGCCACCATCGGCTCCTGGAAGATCATGCCGACCTCGGTGCCGCGCAGGATAGCCTGTCGCGACTCCTCGCCGTAGATAATCTGCTTTGCCATGTCGGTTTTGCTCCTGCTGAAACGCTCGGGTGTGTGCTACTTGCTGTCGAGTACCGCGAGCACTTCGTCCTCGCGCATGATCAGGTAGTCCTCGCCCTCGATCTTGATCTCCTGACCGGAGTACTTGCCGAAGAGGATGGTGTCGCCGTCCTTGACGTCGAGGGGCTGGCGGTTGCCGTCGTCCTTGACCTTGCCGAGACCCACGGCGATGACTTTACCCTGCTGGGGTTTCTCCTTGGCACTGTCGGGGATGATGATCCCGCCGATCTTCTGCTCGCCCTCCTCGATACGCTGGACGATGATTCGGTCGTGTAGCGGTCTGACTTTCATGTGCGTCGACTCCAGACTGTCTGGTGTTACGGACTTGGGGCTGGCGCCCTCGGTCCGGGAACTCGTGGCCGCGGGGCTGCACCCTAGGGGGGTTGAGTGCTAGCACTCAATGGACCCGACTGCTAATATTAGGATGCGGTCGGATCGCTGTCAACATGCGCGACGGATTGTCAGGGCTGCCCCTCGGTGTCTCGCCTAGGCCGCTAGGGCCGCCGGAGCTTGTAGTCGGCGATCTTCCGGCTGAGGGTGTTGCGATGGATGCCCACCAGTTCAGCCGCCTTTCCCACATTGCCGTTGGCGCGACCGAGCGCCGTGGCGAGAAACCGCTTTTCTAACTCACGCTGGGCGTCGGGGTAGCGGATGCCGCGGGTGACCATCTCGTCCACTAGGCGCTCAAGTTGATCGCGCATTGTCATCAGGCGAGCTCCCGACCGGCTAGGCGCCGGTACGCATCGACGTACTTCTCGCGGGTGCGTGCGACCACCTCGTCGGGCAGCGATGGAACCGGCGGCTGCTTGTTCCAGCCGATTGCCTCAAGGTAGTCGCGGACGTACTGCTTGTCGAAGCTCGGCTGGGGCCGCCCCGGCTCGTACCCGTCGGCAGGCCAGTAGCGCGACGAGTCTGGGGTCATCGCCTCGTCGATGAGCAGGATGCTGCCGTCAGGCAGCAGGCCGAACTCGAACTTGGTATCGGCAAGGATGAGGCCCCGCGTGGCCGCGTGCGCCGCCCCGAAGGTGTAGAGCTCTAGGGTCAGCCGCTTCAGTGTCCGCATCAGGTCGGTGCCGACGAGCCGGGCCGCCTCCTCCTCGCTGATGTTGAGGTCGTGCGCCCCGTCCTGGGCCTTGGTGGCGGGTGTGAAGATCGGCTCAGGCAGGCGGTCGCACTCCCGGAGCCCAGCGGGCAGGGCTACACCGCACACGGTGCGGGTCGCCTTGTAGTCCTTCCAGCCTGACCCGGCCAGGTAGCCGCGCGCCACGCACTCGACCTGCACGGGGGTGGTCTTCCGGGCCAACATCGAGCGGCCCGCCAGCACGTCGGCGTGCGTTTGTAGCTCGTCCGGATAGGCTGCCACGTCGGTGGTGATCAGATGATGGGAGACGATGTGTCGCGTGGCCTCGAACCAGAACTCCGAGAGCTGGGTCAGCACGCGCCCTTTGTCGGGGATGCCCGAGCCGAGCACGAAGTCGAACGCCGAGATGCGGTCCGAGGTGATCAGCAGGAGGGTGTCGCCGAGGTCGTAAATGTCGCGGACCTTGCCTCGCAGATCGGGGATCCGGCCGTCGATGCGGACTTCAAGCAGTGGTACGGCGAGCGACAATAGGGAGTTCCTTCAGGAGAGGGCTGATCTTACTGAGAGACCTGATGGGCCGCAACCGTACGCAACCACTGTGGGCTCGGCGTCCAGGGCACCCTGAGATATTGTAGGGTCCGAGAGTTGGCGGGCGATCGGACCTCGCGGATGCGCACGGCGCTGGTGTCGGTGCTGGCGATCGCGCTGTTCGCGTGGTTCTTCCGGGACGCGAGCCTCGCGGGCGTCTGGGCCGAACTGCGCCGGGCGGACCTCGGGTTCCTGGCCCTTGGCGCGGCAGCCATGGCAGCCGGTTACGCGCTACGCATCGTGCGCTGGCGGGGCCTGCTGGCGCCGGTCGGCGGGGTGTCGTTCCGCGCGGCGGCCGAGGCGCTGATCGTCGGGTACACGGCGAGCTTCCTGCTGCCGGCGCGGGTGGGCGAGGTGGTCCGGTCCTACCTGCTGGGGCGGCGGGAGGGCTTGCGGGCCACGTCGGTGTTCGCGACCGTGGTGCTCGAACGGGTGCTGGATCTCGTGCTGGTGCTTGCGCTGCTCGGGGTGTTCGTCTGGACAGTCACCGCCCGCTTGGAGCAGTCTCTGGCGCTGATGCGGTCGGTGCAAGTCTCGGGTGTCGTGGCGGCGGTGGCGACGGTGATGCTGCTGATTCTGCTGTGCCTTATGGCCCACCATCCCGAGCGTATCGGCACGTGGACGATCGGTGCCGCCCGCGTGCTGCCGGCGCGGTTTGCTCGGCGGCTGGCGGATGCCACCGAGGCCTTCAGCCACGGCCTCGCGGTGGCGAAGGCGCCGCACCTGTTAGGCGTGGCGCTGGCGTGGTCGGTGCCGGTGTGGCTGTTGTCGGCGCTGCAGATCTGGGCGGTAACCCGGGCGTTCGGCATCTCGATGTCGTATGCGGGTAGCTTCCTGCAGCAAGCACTGGTCGTCGCAGGCGTGGCGATGCCCACGCCGGGTGGCGTGGGCAGCTTCCACGAGGCCTATCGGATCGGAGCGACCGTGTTCTTCGGCGGGGAGGAGCAGGCGGCGGTGGGTGCGGCCATCGTGCTGCACGCGCTGGCATTCGTGCCCGTCACGGCACTCGGCCTTGGGCTCATGGTTCGCGATGGCCTGACGATGGGTCACCTGCAGAGCCTCGCTCGCAGTGACGAGGGAGTCGGAGAGACGTTATGAAGTGCCCGTTCTGCGGTTACCTGAGGGACAAGGTCGTCGACTCGCGCGAGAGCCGTGAGGGCGAGGTGATTCGCCGACGGCGCGAGTGCCTCGACTGCTCGCGCCGCTTCACCAGCTACGAGCGGATCGACGAGATTCCCTACATGGTGGTCAAGAAGGACGGCACCCGCGAGCGGTTTGAGCGGCAGAAGCTCATCGCGGGTCTGCTCAAGGCGTGCGAGAAGCGCCCCGTGAGCGTGGCGGCGCTCGAGGGCGTGGCCGATCGCGTGGAAGTGATGTTGCAGGAGCGGCCCGAGAAGGAGATGAGCACCGACGAGGTGGGCTCGCTGGTGATGGACGAGCTGAAGCGGCTCGACAAAGTCGCGTACGTACGGTTCGCGTCGGTGTACCGGCACTTCCGCGATATTGGCGAGTTCATGGACGAGTTGAAGGACCTCCTCGACGTGACGGAGTAGAGCCGGGGGCACCGATGGCTGGTACCCTGGGCGTGGTACCTGCGCGGGCACACTCGAAGATGCCTCGTCCTCCCACGCCAACACCCGCCTGCTAGTGGTGGGCATCGCGGTGCTGTTCCCGGTGTTCGCCGGCCTGCTGATGCAGGCTCGCCGCCCGTCCGCGCTGACCTCCGACTTCCTGACCGACTGCGTCCTCTAGGCGCTCAGCGCCGCGAACTTCGCGATTCGCGTCGCGCTGGTGTTCGTGCTGGCGCGCGACATCATCTAGCTGGTCGAGCGGTGCCGGGCGCTACCGTTTGCCCGCTTTCGCGCCAAGCTGGCGGTGGTGTTGCTGTATGACGCTGTGCCCCCGTTCTCGTGTTGATCGTCGGCAGTGAAGACATCCAAAAACAGCGACCGCTGGTTCAACGTGCCGCTCAAGGAGGTGTGGGCCTCAGCCAACGTCGTCGCTGGCGACTAAACTACCGAGGAGCGGCAGCAACAGGTGTCGGCTGAGGCCGCACGCAGGACGGGATGGACCTGACGACGGCGGTGGCCGACGCCGTTCGTGACACAGTGGTCCGCGAGGTGGTGGAGCAGCGCATCAGCGCCGTAGCGACGGTGACCGCCCCGCCGCTGTCAACCACGCGGTGCACAAGGATACGGTGACCGCGCTGTCGCCAAGAGACTGTCTGCGGCCAATCTTAGTCCTGGGATTGTGACTTTCGTCTGTCATTCCCCAGGAGATCGAGAAGACGGCCATGCATACGCTCGTATTTGCTCGGTCTCATGACTGATTGCAGTCCGGCGACTGTTCAGACCACTATAGGTCTGCGAGGCGAGTCGGCTTCGCTACCGCCTCCATCAAGGAGGCGGGGGGCGAGGAAGAATCCGTTTCCGGCAGCGTCGCGAGCATGGTCCTCGGTGATCCCGTGTCCAGCGTGTTCAGCCTGAGGGTCGGCGGCATGTACGCGTAGAAGGGTGGACCGCCCAATCAACTCGTCCGCGGACTATGCCAACATCGTACGCAGAAACCCGCGATTTCACTCTCTACAACCGCTCCATCCGTTGGGCTACGCGGCGCCCGCGGTAGTGCTGCGTGAGACCGACGGGAGCGCGGGGCATGTCTCGGGAGGTGAGTACAGGTCCGGCCCATACCAGCTGACCTTCGGTGCACGGTCGTCGGAGACCTCTGGCGTTCTTCACGCTTACGTCCGGGGGCCATGACGATGACTCCGAGAGTGGTCTTCTTGGATCCCACCGACGGAGCCGGGGCGGTATGGTTGGATCTTCCATGGACGTCCGATGTCCTCGGCATCCATTGAGGTCCGTAGAACGAGCGGCTAGTGCGGCGACTGGCGGATGACGTAACGTTTCTTTCGCACTATTGAGAACGGTGGCCTTGGTCTGGTTGAATGGCAAGTGCCACCCACCCACCACCAGACCGATGAGGAGGCCGCCATGGGCGACGATATCACCAAAGACTTACACGGCGTGGCTCCGTCACAATCGCGGCAACCAAATGGGGTACAAGGCGCTACCTCACCACCGAGCTGTTGCAGATACCGAGCCGTCAACGACCAGGCGCGTAGAAATTCAGACCGAGGTTGCACCGATCCGAAAGTGCGAAGAATTCTGGATACAGCCGGCTGGCGATTGGCGGGCGAGGATGGCGCCTTGTGCGATTGAGCGGGTGCTGGCCTACGACACGGCCGTTCTCGCCTAGGCGCTCGAGTGGCGTTACAGCGTCGCGCCCGCTGCGATAAGGCCGGCCTCGGTCAGTCGATCCTCCAACACTGGCAAGCGGTCGCCGACGCGGAGCCTGACGTGCTCGGCGTCCTCCTGGGCAAGGACCTTCCGGGGCGCCAGACCGACGATTTCGCTGACGCTGACCTCGGTGCCGAGACGTTCGGCTTCGCGCACGACCGTGTCGTAGGCGTCCCGGATCGAAGTGCGATCCAGGTCCACTAGGTTCATCGACACTTGGGGAACGGCCCGCCCCGCGAGCATGAGCCCGAGGGCCTTGACGCCGGGTAGCCCGCCATCGCGCTCGCGGACGGCCGAGGCAATGGCTCTTGCGGCCTCGAGTCCGCCGCTAGCCAGTTCCACGTTATAGGCCACTAGCAGTGGGCGAGCGCCGATGGCGGCGACACCTGCCGTCGGGTGCGGTGTCAACGGGCCGAAGTCCGGCGCGCCGTCGGGGGCCGCTATCATTCCCCCGCGCTGCGCGCAGCTGGCCTGACGAATGCGCTCAAGCCGGTGCCGCTCGGGCGTCGTCGCCGCCTCGCCGTACAGAAACGAGGGAATGCTGCACCGTTCCGCGATCTCCTGTGCTACTTTGCGCGCTAGTGTCACGCATGCTTCCATCGACGTCCCGCGTAGCGGCACGAACGGCACCACGTCGACCGCGCCCATGCGCGGGTGCACGCCGGTGTGCGCTGTGAGGTCGATCGTCGAGACCGCAGCCTCGATCAAGGCGCTGACTGCGGTCTGCAGCGCCGGGTCGTCACCTGCCATCGTGAGCACGATGCGGTTGTGGTCGGGATCGGACGAGACGTCGAGCAGGGCGACGCCATCGACCTTGGCGGCGGCCGCCAGCGCCGACATCACCTCGGGGCGCCGGCCCTCGCTGAGGTTGGGGACGCACTCGATGATGGACACCAGTACAGTCAGTATCGCACTGCCGCGGCGGATCGCGCCGGGCACTGTGCCGGTAATTCATTGACCCAAAGGAGGTGTTGCCAGACAATCTCACCGTCGTACGCCTCCGGGCGTGCCGCCCACCCGCATGTCCCATCCGCTGCCCACCGATCCCGTCCGGGGGCTAGGCCTGACGGGCGATGCTGACCGTAGCGCCCGCGTCGCTATTTCGCTGGGCAGTACGAAGACGCCATCAACATCTGGACCCGCGTGGCCTTCCTCGGGCGGGGTTACGACCGTGCACGGGCCCACATCGAGCGTGCACGGTGCGCGCTGGCCGAGTACCAGTACGGATCAGACGAGCAGCTGGCGGAGGGTATTGAGGTGTATCACGCCGGGGACGTTGGAGGCGCTCGGGCGTTGCTAGCTGCGGCGCGCCCCACAGGGAGTGCACCATGAAGTGCCTCAAGTGCGGCTATCTCGGGTTCAAGACCGGCAGCCGCTGCGTGAACTGCGGCTTCGATTTCTCGCTGCTCGTTGCCAGCGATGAGGTTACCCTCGAACGCTCCGCTGATCCCGCACTCGCGTCCGACGCCGACTGGTTCCAGGAGATGGACGAGAGCCTCGGCCGATCCCGCGACTTGGATGCGACCGATACGCCAATCGACCACGAGCTGCAACACTTGGTACCGAGATCCGACGAGGAGACCGCCACGATGTCCCGCTGGTCGTCAGCGGCGCCTGAACGGACCCACGCATCGACCGCAGAGCCCACGACCGTGGTGAACCCGCACGCGGTTCCCCGCGAGCCCACGGCGGCGTCGCCCATCGCTGGACGCGAGGAGACTAGGCCCCGCGAGACGACGCCCCCCGTCCCCGATGACGGGGCGTCGCATCCCGCGGATCCGGACGAAGGCGCCGATCCGTCCGCACCGGTCCAGAGGGTGGAGCCGGACGCAGAGTCGCCCCAGCGACCGACCGCAACCCTCCTGCCCTTGTTCAGAGACGGTGGCGACCTGCCGGGGCGACTCCGCGCGCAGCCCCGGGCACCCCTAGCGGTTCGCCGGACTCCCCACGCAGGGACGGGGCCTGCACGACACGCCCACGCCGAGGGTTTCGAACCCGGGCAGCCGGCACGGCCCTCGACCGAGTTTCCACGACCGGATCGCGAGGGGGGGGAGGCTGCCACGCCCGCGCGACCGCGGCAGTCTGCCGCGGTGCCCTCGAAGCGCATATTTGCGGCGGTGCTCGACCTCGTCCTGTTGGTCGCGGTCTCGGCCCTCGTGGTGGCCTTGACATTGCGGATGCTCGAGTTGCCCTTGACGTCGTGGCGGCAGTTGCCGGTGGCGCCGATGGCGGGCTTTTTGGCCCTGCTCGCGTTCGTGTACGCCGCTGCCTTTACGGCGATCGGTGGCCAGACAATTGGCATGATGGCCGCGGGTGTGCGCGTAGTGCGGGCGAGTGGCGATTCGCCGGGGGCCGCGGTCGCGGTTCGGCGAACCCTAGCCGGCGTGGTCACGCTAGCAACGCTCGGCCTCGGATTCCTCCCGGCCCTGTTCGGCTCGAGGCGGCTGGCGCTGCACGACCGTGTCACTGGCACACGCGTCGTGGACGATCACTCGTCGTGAGCGACTCCGGCGGCGCTCCCGGCAGCTGGTACGGACAGCTCGGTGTGTTCGTGGCCACCTGCGCATGGGTCGGGTACGCGCCCGTAGCGCCGGGCACCTTCGGCTCGCTCGCCGGCCTTGTGGTGTATGCAGGGCTGCGGGCGGTGGGCTCGCTGGTGGCCGAACTCGCGATGATCGCCGTGCTGTTGGCCGTGGGCATCTGGAGCAGCAGTGTCGCCGAGCGGCACTTCGGTCACACTGACCCCGGCCACGTGGTGATTGACGAGGTGGTAGGCATGCTCGTCACGCTGGCCCTGATGCCCGTGGGCCCGGGCGGCGTGGTGGCGGCGTTCTTCGTCTTCCGCGTGCTCGACATCGTGAAGCCCTGGCCGGCACGCCGACTCGAGCGACTCCAAGGCGGGCTGGGGATCATGGCCGACGATGTGATGGCGGGCCTCTACGGCAACCTGATTGTGCGTGGCCTCTTGCTGGCTGCGCCGGGGTGGATGGGATGACGCCATTGAGGCGGGCTGCCATCCTGGCGGTCGGGACCGATCTGCTCACGCCAGCCCGGGTCGATACCAACTCGCTCCACATTACCGAGCAGCTCAATCGGATCGGGCTGGACGTCGTGTTCAAGTCGGTCGTCGGCGACGATCGGGCGGTGCTGGTGCACGCCCTGCGCGACGCGCTGGCACGTGTCGACCTAGTAGTGTGCAGCGGGGGGCTCGGACCCGCCGCCGACGACGTCACGCGCGACGCGGCGGCCGAGGTGCTCGGCCGCCGGATGCAGCGCGAGGAAGCACTGGCAGCCCGCATTCAGCAGCGGTTCGAGTCGCGCGGGCTGTCGATGCCAGAGATGAACCTGCGGCAGGCGATGGTGCCAGAGGGCGCTGAGTTGCTGACAAACCGGGCCGGTACCGCGCCGGGGTTGTGGATCGAGGACGGGGACTGCGTGCTGCTGCTGTTGCCGGGTCCGCTTCGCGAGCTGACGCCGATGCTTGAGGAGGCCGTCCGCGATCGCCTTGTGCGGCGCGCTGGGAGCCTGACACTGCGGCGTCGCATCATCCGTGTGACTGGCCGCACTGAGGCACACACCGAGGATGCCATCCAGTCGCTGTACGACGGGTGGGCCGGCGCGCCCGTGCCGGTCGCTGTCACCATCCTGTCGTCGCTGGGGCAGATCGAGGTGCATTTGTCGGCCCGGGCGGCCACCGCGAACGCGGCCGGCCGCGCGCTCGACGCGGCCGTCGCGGCCGTCGCGGCCAAGCTCGGCCCCGATGCCTACAGTTCGGATGGTCGCACGATGGAGCAGGTTGTTGGCGATCTGCTGCTGGCGTGTGGGTGGCGGGTCGGCGTTGCCGAGTCGTGCACCGGTGGGTTGATCACCTCAAGACTGACCGATGTCCCGGGGAGCTCGCGCTACGTGGACCGCTCAGTGGTTACCTACAGCGACGAGGCGAAGACGGCGCTGCTCGGCGTCGCGCCGGATCTGATCGCCACGCGCGGCGCGGTCAGCGAAGAGGTGGCCGTGGCTATGGCCGAGGGGATCCGAACCCGCGGCCACGTCGATCTGGGCATCGGCGTGACAGGTATTGCGGGCCCCGGCGGTGGCACTGCGGACAAGCCTGTGGGCACGGTTGCTGTCGCCGTCTCGTCCCCCGACGGGCTACGCTCGCGCCTCCACTGGTTCGACGGCGAGCGAGCCGTGGTGAAGATCCAGGCGGCACACGCCGCGCTGAATCTTGCCCGCCTGCTGCTGCTCGACTGAGAAGGTACACTGAGCGTTCCATGCGCTTGCTCGACATCGGGATGATCGCGGCAGCCTATGGCTTCGGCTCGATTCCGTTCGCCTTCCTGCTAGCGCGCTGGTGCGGGATCGACCTCCGCCGCGTCGGCAGCGGCAACGTCGGCGCGAGCAACGTCCTGCGTGCCGCTGGCGCGCGGTGTGCGGTGGCCGCGCTGGCCCTCGACGCAATGAAGGGCGCCGTCGCGGTCCTTGTGGCAGCGCGCCTGACGGGCGGGACGGCAACCCCGGTGGCCGCCGGGCTGGTGTCGATCCTCGGGCACGTCTATCCGGTCTGGCTTGGCTTTCGGGGTGGGAAGGGCGTGGCCACCTCAGCGGGGGTCTTCGCCGTGCTGGCGCCGACATCGTTCGCGGTCGCGGCTGTGGCTTTTCTGGCGACCGTGTGGGTGACGCGTTACCTGTCGGTCGGCTCGCTGGTGGGCTCGGTCGCCCTCGTCGTCTCGACGATCGTGAGCGAAACGCTCAGCGTGGCAGTCGCCGCCGCGGCGGCGGCGACCGTCGTGATGTACCAGCACCGCACGAACGTTTCGCGCCTGCGGGCCGGTACCGAACGGAGCGTCGGGTTCCGGCTGTCGCGGGCCGCTACCGAGGCCGACGGCGACTGATCCGATGATGACGACGATGCGCAAGGTCTGCGTCCTTGGGTGTGGCAGTTGGGGCACAGCTTTGGCGGTGCACCTGAAGCGCGTCGGGCATTGCACCCGGCTGTGGGGACGGGATCCGGCGCTGGTCGGCGAACTGCGTGCGGCGCGTGTGAATGCGGCCTATTTGCCAGACGTTCCCTTGCCAGCGGGGCTCGAGATCGCCGCCGACCTGCCAGCGGCGCTCGAGGGTGCCACATGCGTTGTAGCTGCCGTGCCGAGCCACGGCGTTCGCGAGGTACTGAGGCGTGCCCGGCCCCACGTGTCGGCACGGCCGACGGTCGTCAGCGCCGCTAAGGGTCTCGAGCAGGGCTCCCTCTTTCGTGTCTCCGAAATCATCGAGCAGGAATGGGGCACGGCGCCCCAGGTTGCAGTGTTGTCGGGCCCGAGCTTCGCGCGCGAGCTGGCTCGCGAGCTGCCGACGGCCGTGTCGGTGGCCTCGCGCGATTCGGAGACGGTGGCCGCGGTCCAGAAGGGCTTCCGAGCTCCGTACTTCCGCCTCTATGGCACTGGGGACGTTGTGGGTGTGGAGCTCGGCGGGGCCCTGAAGAATGTCATCGCCATCGCGGCCGGTGCGGCCGAGGGGCTGGGGCTTGGCGAGAGCGCGCGGGCGGGCCTTATCACCCGTGGCCTTGCCGAGATCACCCGGCTGGCCTGTGCGGCAGGCGCGTCGCGCGAGACCCTGGCGGGCCTGACCGGGCTCGGGGACCTCGTGCTAACCTGCACCGGGGCGCTCAGTCGCAACCGGCGCGTCGGGGTCGAGCTCGGTCGCGGGCGTTCCCTCCCCGATATTCTGGCGGGCATGCGTATGGTGGCCGAGGGCGTGCGTACGGCCGAGGCGGCGCTCGCGCTGGCTGACCGCTACGGCGTCGAACTGCCGATCACCACCCAGGTGAGGGCGCTGCTTGCCGGGCACACCGATCCGCGAACGGCGCTCGAGGAACTGATGCTCCGTCCCCAGCGCGCCGAGGTTGGGTAGGGCGGCCAAGTGGAACTGCTCGATCGACTGCGCGCGGGTCTCGACCGCACCGTCGAGCGCCTGTCAGGTCGGTTCGACGAACTGGCGCGGACGGCCGACGCCGAACGCACATGCGGTGAGGCGGTCGACGTCGACACGATCGAGGTGCTGGAGGAGTTGCTGCTCTCAGCTGACGTCGGCGTGGCCGCCACCGAGGCGGTGGTGTCGGCAATCTGCGATCGAGTCGGGCAGGGCACCAGCCTGCGCGACCTGGTGCTTGAGGAGCTGCGTGGCGTGTTTGACGTCGTGGAGCCGGGCCACGCCGTGCCTGAGGTCATCCTGATCGTCGGCGTCAACGGAACGGGTAAGACCACGACCGTCGGCAAGCTGGCCAGCCTGTTGAAGGCCAAGGGGCGCACCCCACTGGTCTGCGCCGCCGACACGTTCCGGGCCGCTGCCGTCGAGCAGCTCGCGGTCTGGGCGGGGCGCGCCGGCGTGGAGCTCGTGCAGGCTGCTGAAGGACGCGATCCCGCCTCGGTCGTCTTCGATGCCGTCACGCGGGGTGTCGATCAGGGGTGCGATCCGATCCTCGTAGACACGGCGGGCCGCCTGCACACCCGGGTGAACCTGATGCACGAGCTGAAGAAGATCCGACGCGTGGCGGGCCGCGCATTGCCCGGCGCGCCGCACGAGGTCTGGCTGGTGCTCGACGCGACCGTGGGGCAGAATGGGCTGGTGCAGGCGAAGGAGTTCATGACGGCTGCCGGCGTGACTGGCGTCGTGCTGACCAAGCTGGACGGGACGGCAAAAGGCGGCATCGCGGTCGCGATCGCCAACGACCTGCGGCTACCCATCCGCTATGTGGGCGTCGGGGAGGGTGTCGACGACCTGCTTCCGTTCTCGCCGGATGACTATCTCGAAGCGCTGTTCCGGAAGACGACATGGTAGACGCGACCGACGCGCAATGGATCCGCAAGGCTTTGACGCTGGCAGAGCAGAAGGGGGGGCGCACGGTGCCGAACCCGCTGGTGGGCGCCTGCGTCGTGACCGCTGGGGGCGAGTTGGTCGGCACAGGTGTTACGGCTCCGGCGGGCGGGCCGCACGCCGAGGTGCGGGCAATCGAGACGGCCGGTGACCACGCCCGGGGCGCCACGCTCTACTGCACCCTCGAGCCGTGCGCGCACGTGGGCCGCACTGGGCCGTGCACTGACCGGATCATCGCGGCGGGCATCTCGCGTGTTGTCGCATCGATGTGCGATCCGTTTCCGCTGGTTTGCGGCTGGGGGTTCGAGGTGCTGCGCTCGCACGGTATCGCGGTGGAGGTCGGCGAAGGCCACGATGCGGCCATGCGGCTCAATCGCGGTTACTTTCGGGCCATCGAGGAGCGGCGCCCGTTCGTCGTGCTCAAGGCTGCTGCCAGCCTCGACGGCCGGATCGCGGCCCGCGAGGGCGTGCGAACACGGCTGACTTCGGAGGAGGCCAACCGCCACGTACACCGGGACCGCGCACAGGTCGACGGGATTGCGGTGGGGTCGGGCACCGTGCTCGTCGACGATCCCCTGCTCACGGCGCGTGGTGTCACGTGCCTGCGGCCGCCCTCGCGCGTAGTCTTCGATCGACGCCTGCGGACGCCGGACACAGCCCGCCTGTTGTCGACGCTTGCCACGGGCCCGGTCATCGTACTGACGTCGCCCGAGGCGCTCGCGGCTTGGCCGGCCCGCCTGAAGGCGCTTGAGCGCGCGCGCGCGACGGTGCTCGCGGTCGAGGACGGTAGTGTGGCCGCCGGGCTGCGGGCGCTGGTGCCGCGCGGTATTCACAGCTTGGTCCTCGAGGGAGGCGCCGAGTTACACCGGGCGGCGTGGAACGAGCACGTAGTTGACTTCGTGAGCCTGTACATCGCGCCGATGGTGCTTGGCGAGCAGGGCGTGTCGCTGCTCGGCGGGTGCGGTCTGCCGCTGTCGGCGCTCGATGACATGCACGTCGAGGCGCTCGGGCCGGACGTGCTGATCGAGGGCCATGTTCACTGGACTCATTGAGGCGATCGGTATTGTGAAGGATGCGCCGCTGACATCAGGCGGGACGCCCGCGCTCGTGGTGCAGTCGGGATATCAGGGTCTGCAGTCCGGTGAGAGCGTGGCCGTCAACGGCGTATGCCTCACGGTGGTGGCCGCGGACGGGGATACGCTGCGCATGGATATCGGCCCTGAGACGGCGCGAGTGACAACACTGGGCGATCTCTGGCCGGGCGCGCGCGTAAACCTCGAGCGGGCGATGCTGGCCGATGGCCGGTTTGGTGGCCACTTGGTTCAGGGGCATGTGGACGGAGTGGGCGTCGTCGACGAGATTCGGGACAAGGACTGGGCGCGGTGGATCAGCCTCCGATACCCCCAGGCGCTGGCTCCGTTCCTGATCCATCGGGGTGCCGTGGCGGTGGACGGCGTTAGCCTGACTGTGGCGAGGCTCGACGAGGAGCGTTTTGACGTGATGGTTGTGCCCTTCACCTGGACACATACCAACCTATCGCGCTTGGCAGCAGGTGATCGCGTGAACCTCGAGTGCGACATGGTCGGCAAGTACGTGGTGCGAGCCCTCCAGACCACTCGACGTGACCTGACCGGGGCCGACGTTGCGAAGACGCAGGAACCATGACCGGTAAGATTCGCATCGCGAAGGGCGCCCGCAGCCCCAAGACACCGTTCGCCTCGATCGAAGACGCTCTGGCTGTTATTCGCGAGGGGCGTATGATTGTCGTCGTCGACGACGAAGATCGCGAGAACGAAGGCGATCTCACCATCGCAGCCGAGAAGGTGACGCCGGAAGTCATCAACTTCATGGCGCGCTACGGCCGCGGGCTCATCTGCATGCCGATGACCGGCGAGCGTCTCGACGAGCTTGAGGTGCCGCTGATGGTCCAACGGAACACGACGACCTTCAGCACGGCCTTCTGCGTGTCGATCGAGGCTAAGCAGCACGTCAGCACTGGCATCTCAGCAGCCGACCGCGCGGCCACCGTGCAGGCGGCAATCGCGAAAGGGACGCGGCCAGCTGACCTTGCGCGGCCCGGGCACATGTTCCCGTTGCGGGCTCGCAAGGGCGGGGTCCTGGTCCGTGCGGGCCAGACCGAGGCGGCTGTCGACCTAGCCCGGATTGCGGGGCTGTACCCGGCCGGCGTGATCTGCGAAATCATGAACGAGGACGGCACGATGGCCCGCGTGCCCCAGCTCACCCGGTTCGCGAAGAAACACGACATCCCGATGATCACCATCGCGGACCTGATCCAGTACCGGATGCGCACCGAGCGCTTGGTGACGCGTGTCGCCAACGCTACTCTGCCGACCGCACACGGCGGCTTCCGCATCATCGCCTACGAGAACCGCGTCGATGCCCAGACGCACGTAGCACTGGTGCGGGGCCAGATCGGGAGTGGCGGGGACGTGCTCGTACGCGTGCACTCGAAGTGCCTGACCGGTGACGTGTTCCACTCGGCGCGGTGCGACTGCGGCCCCCAGCTCAAGGCGGCGATGGGCCGCATCGCGCAGGAGGGCCGGGGTGTGCTGCTCTACCTCAACCAGGAGGGGCGCGGCATCGGCCTCGCCAACAAGCTCCGTGCGTATGAGCTGCAGGACCAGGGTCTGGATACGGTCGAGGCCAACGAGCAACTCGGCTTCAAGGCCGACCAGCGCGATTACGGCATCGGCGCCCAGATCCTGACCGACCTGGGTGTCCGCACCATGCGCCTGCTGACCAACAATCCACGGAAGTTCGTGGGCCTGCAGGGGTACGGGCTGTCGATTTCCGAGGTCTTGCCGCTGGAGATCCCCGCCTCGAGCCACACCCGGCGGTATCTCAAGACCAAGAAGGACAAGCTGGGCCACAAGCTGTCCTCGGTGTAGCCGGGGCAGCTTGCCGCGACGGGTGACCCTGCCGTAAGATGACTGTTTGCGTCCGTTGGGCATAGCGGATCAAGGACCAACCGGGCCCTAGGTGCAAGGCCCCGCACGCAGGGGCTGAGCGGTCATGTTCGACGCACTGAGCACGCGGATCCAAGGCGCGTTCGCCTCGCTGAAGGGTGAGGCGCGCCTGACCGAGTTGAACGTTGAGTCAGCGTTGCGCGAGATCCGGATGGCGCTGCTCGAAGCGGACGTCAACTTTCAGGTCGTCAAGGCGTTCATTGATCGCGTGCGGGACCGCGCGATGGACCAGGCGGTTCTGCGCAGCCTAACGCCGGGGCAGCAGGTCACGAAGATCGTCCGTGACGAACTGCTCGCGCTGTTCGGCGACGGCACGGGCGGGCTAACGGCGTACGCTGGTGCGTCGCCCCGGGTGATCCTCCTGTTGGGCCTGCAGGGCTCAGGTAAGACGACGACGTCGGCCAAGCTGGCGCGGTGGTTGACGCGGGAAGGCCGGCACCCGCTGCTGGTGTCGACGGATGTGCGGCGCCCGGCGGCCATCGAGCAGTTGCGCGTGCTCGGCGAGGAGGCGTCGATTCGCGTACACGCGCCGGGGACGATGGATCCAGTTGCGCGCGCGGCTGAGGCCGTTGCCGAGGCAGAGGCTACCGGATTCGACACGGTGATCGTCGATACGGCCGGCCGGTTGCACATCGACGACGAGCTGATGGCCGAGCTGGTCGCCATCAGGGAGGCGGTGCGGCCCGCCGACTTGCTGTACGTCGCCGATGCGATGACCGGGCAGGACGCCATCCAGAGCGCCGGTGAGTTCAACAGGCAGCTGGGCGTCACGGGCGTCGTGCTAACCAAGCTCGACGGCGACGCGCGGGGCGGTGCTGCACTGTCGGTGGTGTCGGTGGTCGGCGTGCCGATCGCTTTCATCGGGAGCGGCGAGCGGCTCGAGGACCTCGAGCTGTTCCATCCCGACCGGATCGTGTCGCGGATGCTCGGTATGGGTGACGTTCTGTCGCTCATCGAGAAGGCCGAGCAGGTCGTCGACAAGGACGAGGCGGAGCAGCTCGAGCAGAAGCTGCGCACGAACGCGTTCACGCTGGACGACTTCCGCAGGCAGCTGCGGACGCTGCGCCGCATGGGGCCGCTCGAGAGCGTGCTGGGGATGATCCCAGGGCTCGGCAAGGTGGCTGCGGAGCAGGCGCCGGACGAGGGACAGCTGCGGCGCGTGGAGGCGATGGTCAGCTCGATGACGCTGGCCGAGCGGACCGATCACACGCTTCTGAACCGCAGCCGGCGGAGACGGATCGCGCGCGGCAGCGGGACGTCGGTCGAGGATGTCAACCGGCTGGTAAAGCAATTCGTGGAGATGCGACGCGTCCTCCAGATGGTGGGGCAGAGAGGGCCGGCCGCGATGCAGAAGGGGATGGTGACGGCGCCGCGGTCCGGTACGGTCGGCCGGAAGAAGAGGAAGAAAAGCGGCCCGTGGGGGCTGATCAAGAGTCGCTGACGCGATGTGTGATGAACCCCAAGGGGGCAGTATCTTAAGGCGGCTTGATACCGCCCCTTGGATCAGGTGAGTGAGAGGGAGCAGGTAGGATGTTGTCTATTCGTTTGCGGCGTGCGGGTTCCACCAAGCGGCCGTTTTTCCGTGTGGTAGTGACCGAGGCTCGCCAGAAGGCCGACGGCAATTTCGTTGAGCTGCTAGGCACGTACGACCCTCGGTCGAAGCCGGCCCAGGTCTCGGTCAACATCGAGCGCGTGCGGTACTGGCTGGAGCACGGTGCCCAGCCGAGCGATTCGGTCCGGACGCTGGTGCAGAAGCATCTGACGCGTGACCTGTCGGCGCAGACCGAGGCGCCCGCGGCCGCAGAGTAGATGGGCGCCGACACGGTGCGCGCCGTGATCGAAGTCGTGTCCGGGCGCTGGTCGATGACCCGGACGCGGTGCAGATCCGTAAGCCCGAGCGGCGCAGCAGGACGGTGCTTGAACTGACCACCGTGCGACGACATGGGAAGATCATCAGGCGACAGGGACGTACAGCGTTCGCGTTGTGCAAGCTGGTGGCCGTGAAGGCCGAGCGTCACGGCGAGGGTGTGGATCTCGATATTCGGGATTAATCACCCCAACCCGGATGTTGATCTGGCGCTGGCGCACTGTATTCTCGGAGCGGTTGGCACCGTGGCTTGGGTCGACATCCTGAGCTGATGACTGGCACGCAGTGACGGTGTGCAGGGATCTAGGGGCCATGACGGACTTGACGGAGATGGTGCTCGTGGGTCGCGTCACCAAGCCGCATGGATTGCGCGGGCACGTGTTCGTCGATCCCGAGACGGACTTCGTGGAAGACCGGTTCGCACCGGGCGTTCGGCTCTGGGCACAGGTCGGCGGCGAGCCTTGTGAGTTGATCGTCACGTCGTCGCGGCTCCAGGGGTCCCGGCCGGTGGTCGCATTCGAGGGGCAGGCGAGTCGCACCGATGCCGAGGCGCTGGTCGGTGTAGAACTGCGCGTGCCGGAGGCCGAGCTGACGCCGCTGCCGGAGGGTCGCTACTACCTGCACCAGCTGCGGGGATGCACGGTGGAGACGGTGCGCGGTGATCGTGTGGGAATCGTCAGCCGCGTGGAGATCGGGGCGGGCGACGGGTGCTTGGTGGTACTCGGATCGTCAGGCGAAGTACTAGTGCCGCTAGCCGACGATATCTGCGTAGATGTCGACGTGGGGGCGGGCCGAATCCGAATTGCTCCGCCCGAAGGATTGCTCAACCTCAATGCTGCAGCGGCGCGGCGTGGCGGGGCGCACGACACGTGAAGTTCGACATCGTCACGATCTTCCCGCGCATGGTCGAAGCCGGTTTCGCGGAGGGCGTGGTGAGCCGGGCGATGGCTGCGGGGCGGCTCGACGTGGCAGTGCACGACCTGCGCGCCTACACGAACGACCGCCACCGGAGCGTCGATGACGTGCCGTACGGCGGCGGCCCGGGGATGGTCTTAAAGCCGGAGCCGTTGGTGCGCGCGGTCGAGGATGTCACGGCGCGCCGGGGTGCTCCCGCAGTCGTGGTGCTGCCGTCGCCGCAGGGGCACCGGTTCACGCATGCCGAGGCTCGGCGGCTCGGCGATGCGGGTCACGTGCTGCTCCTCTGCGGGCGGTACGAGGGCGTGGACGAGCGCGTGACGGCACTTGTGGGGGCCGAGGAGCTGTCGATCGGCGACTACGTGCTGAGCGGGGGCGAGCTGCCCGCGCTGGTGATCGTGGACGCCGTCAGTCGGCTGGTGCCTGGCGTGGTCGGGGATGAGCGGTCGGTGGCGGAGGACTCGTTTGCCAACGGGCTGCTGGACTACCCCCACTACACCCGGCCCGAGATGTTCCGTGGGATGCGCGTGCCGGAGGTGCTGCTGTCGGGGCACCACGTGGAGGTGGAGCGCTGGCGGCGGCGGACCGCAGTTGAGCGCACGACGGCACGACGGCCAGACCTGCTGGCCTCCGCGGCGCTGGAGGATGCCGAGCGGGCCGTCGTCGAGCGGTTGCGCGGCGGTAAGCGTCGCAGAGATGATGAGAGGTCGGAGGACGAGCGATGAGCGCGATTGAGACGGTGGAGACGCCACAGCTGACCGAACGCCCGGACATGCGCTCCGGCGACACGGTCCGCGTGCACGTACGGGTGCGCGAGGGCGAGAAGGAACGAATCCAGGTGTTCGAGGGGATCGTGATCGGTATGCATCGTGGCAGCGCGCGCGCGTCGTTCACCGTGCGTAAGGTTTCCTTCGGCCAGGGCGTGGAGCGGATCTTTCCGCTGCACTCGCCGACCATCGCGAAGGTCGAGGTCGTGCGGTCGGCTAGAGTGCGACGTGCGAAGCTGTACTTCCTCCGGAGCCGACGCGGCAAGGCTGCCCGGATGAAAGCAGTCAAACGCAACCGGTAGGGCCGTCTGCCCTGGGAGGCCGGAGCCGAGCCGTGGCGAAACGGGTTCGGGCGACGCGCACGATCGAGAACGCCGTTCGGCGTTGGGGATTCCATCGGGTGGCCGGCTGTGACGAGGTCGGCCGTGGCTGCTTGGCCGGTCCGGTCGTTGCCGCGGCCGTGATCCTCGATCCCGCTAGGCATGTGCCGGGTCTGGCTGATTCCAAGACCCTCACGCCGCGGGCACGTGACCGCCTCTACGACAGCATCGCCGCTCGCGCCATTGCGTGGGCCGTCGCCTCCTCGTCGCCGACGGTGATCGATCGGGTCAACATCCATCAGGCATCGCTCGATGCGATGCGCCGTGCCGTCCTGGCGCTGGTACCTCAGCCCGATCTGGTCCTCGTTGACGCGTTCCACGTTCCGGGCCTGTTGCAGGCCCAGCGCGGGGTGCCCAAGGGCGACCGGCGCAGCGCCGCGATCGCCGCCGCGTCGATCATGGCCAAGGTCACGCGCGACCGCGAGATGCTGGTGCACGATGCCGCCGACCCGCGGTACGGCTACGGGCGTCACAAGGGTTATGCGACCCGGGCGCACCTTGAGGCTGTGGCCTTGCACGGGTATTCGCCGCTGCACCGCCGATCGTTCAGATCACCAAGCCTGTTTGATAGGATGGAGTAGCCACTCGCGGCGGAGGGCTGTCGTGCGTCGAGGCCATCCGCATGACCGTGTCCCCTCCCGTCGCAGCCTTGGTTGTCCCGACATGGCGATCGAACACGACGCGATCGTGCAGCAGGCTGAGCGGTTACGGTGGCAGAGGCGGCTCGGCGAGGCCATCGCCGAGTATCTTCCGTCTGGTGCACGCGCGTCCGTGCGAGTGGAACGTCCGCAACGCCTTCGGCGATCTGTTTGCACACAAGGGCGAGACGGCGGAGGCCGTCGAGCAACTGCTGCTGGCCGACCACTTGGCCGTCCCCGGATTCCTGCCCTGCGCCACTGTGCTCTATAGGAGGATCCGGAAGGTCGACGCGGCCTACGAACCGGCGGGAGTGGCCGCTTGGCTCGAGCCGGGCGCGGAGGCGGCCGAGCACTTAGGCCGCGCTGCAGACGCGATGGAGGCGAGCCTCAAGGTGGCCGAACTCCTGCTCAACCATCGGGAGGTGCGCACGTGGACGGTCGAGCCCTGCTTGGTGGCGGGCGAGCGTGAGCGGGCACTGGCCCTGCTCGACATGGACGCATGCGCCGTCGAGCCAGACCTACTGCTCGGGCTGGTGCACCATGAGCTGCTGCTCCCGGTGAATCCGTCACGCCGGGAGCCAGTGGCGCACGGCGGATGAGACGCCTCCTGTACATCGCCTTCTTCTTCGAGGTTGGGTTCGTCCTCGTCGTGACACCGTGGTCTGGGTTCTGGGATCGGAACTATTTCCTGCAGGAGGCGTCGCTGCTACAGGCAATTCTCACCAACGACTTCGTGCGGGGAGGGATCTCAGGCCTCGGCTTAGTGAACATCTTCGCGGGGTTTTCGGGCTTGGTCGCGCAGATCATGGCGCGCACGAGCCCGGGCTCGATCGTCGACGAGCGGTGACGCCGCTGGTTTGCATGGTGACGGATCGGCGTCTGGCGGGATCCGAATGGATGGACGACCTGCCGGCGCGGGTGGGGGCGGCCGCGCGCGCCGGTGTCGATCTCGTGCAGGTGCGCGAGCCGAACCTCGATGGTGGCGCATTGGCTAGGCTCGTCACGGCGTGTGTCAGTGCGGTCCCGGACACTGGGGCGCGCGTCGTCGTCAACGATCGTCTGGACGTGGCGCTGGCCACCGGCGCGCACGGTGTGCACTTGCCGGCCGATGGTGCCCCCTCTGCGCGGGTACGGGCGGCGGTGCCGCCGGGGTTTCTCGTGGGGAGGTCGGTACACAGTGCAATCGAGGCGAAACAGGCGGCCGACGGCGGCGCAGTGGATTACTTGATCCTGGGGACGGTCTTCACCTCCGTGTCCAAGCCTGGCTGGCGGCCGTGCGGCACGACAGCGCTAGCCGCGGCCGCGGCTGGGGTGAGCGTGCCCGTGCTGGCCATCGGTGGCATCACCCTCGAGCGGGTGCCAGAGGTGGTAGCGGCCGGGGCGGGTGGTGTCGCCGGAATCAGCCTGTTTGCCACCGGGACGCCGACGAACCTGGAGAGGACCGTGGCGGCGATCCGTCGGATGTTTGACACCCCCGAAGGGCTTTCCTAACATGGCGCGAATGTCGACACCTAGGTCGGCGGAGGGCGCGTTCGGCACCAAGTTGAAGGAGGCCCGGGAAGCCCGTGGCGTCACGCTGCGCCAGATTGCCGACCGAACAAAGCTGTCCATGGTGACTCTTGAGGCCCTTGAGCGCAACGACATCTCGAGGCTGCCCGGCGGCATCTTCACCCGCGCGTTCGTCCGATCCTATGCGGCTGAGATCGGCCTCGATCCCGAGCGTACTGTGCGGGAGTTTATCGAAGAGTTTCCACATGACTGGGTCACGGCGGGCAGTGCCCATATGCGGCAGGACAGCGACGGGCGCGCTTCCGAGTTGCGGCGACGGGCGCTGGCGCTGGCCGGCGGCGGCGTGATCATCGTTGCAGCGCTCGCCGGTGGATGGCTGGTTTGGAGTGGTGCGGCCGATTCCGCCGGCGGCACAGGTGTCGCGCCCGCCGGGCCGCCAGCGTCGGCGGTCGCGCCGATGGTTTTCGAAATCATGGCCGCATTGCCGTTAACCGTGGAGGTGTCGGTCGACGGTGCGCAGAGCGAAGTGCACGACGTCGTGGCTGGCGAACGACTCGTGCTGTCGGTCGAGCATGAGGTGGTGCTTAATGCCAGCGATGGTGGCAGCCTTCGCCTCAGCATCGATGGACAGTCGGTTGCCCCGATTGGGCTGCCGGGCGAGGCCGCGTCGGTGCGCATCGATCGCGACAACGTCGAGTCGTTCCTCGCCGTCCGGTAGTTCTTCACTTAGCTCCGCATGGACATCCGGTCGCTGTTGCTCGAACTCTTTTCGCTGTGGGGAGGTGGCGCCCGATGTCCAGCTGCCCGCCGCGTAGGATGCCCTCGCCCCGCGGGCCCACGAGCAGATTGCGCTCCTCCTTCTGCTGTTCGGTGCCCACGGTCCCGAGATCGCTTGGACGGTGCACAGACCCTCAAGGTGATCCCTTGGGACGCGCTGGCCGGGTTCCTCGCACGGCCGGACGTCGGCGGCGACGTGCGGGAGTTCTTCGCTGCACTCGGCATCGCGCCAGCCGACGTCTTGGCTGGGGGAGGGAGTCGAGTCGTTTGTCGATACCGCCGAGCCGGCGCCTGAAGCCAAGGAGGTCCGAGAGACGCTGGAGGACACACGCTCGACCCTTCAGCGGAGCCGCGATGCCGGTGGTGCAGAAGAGCAGCCTCCCCTGAAGGGCGGCGCAGAGGTGGAGCCCATCGAGCGGATGTCTAACATTTCGACGGACATCCTGCGCATCATCGCGACGACGCAGACGTGGGTGAAGGACTATGCGGTCGTCGCGGCGCTGACGCGAAACGCGAACACACCGGTGGCACTGCCCACTAAACCTGCTCGGCCGGCTGAACGACTGGACCTTCGACTGTTGTCAAACGTGGCCGACAGACCGCGGATCAGCGCTCGCAAGAAGCTGGCGCTCGACACGCAGTGATTCAGGCCTTGCCCAGGTGCTTCAGGCGCTTGGTCCCGCGCCCTTTCGTCTTCCGCTCCTTTGCCTTCCGTTTCTCAGCGGTCGCCTCTCGCGGGCCCACTGCGTGCACATTGTGGTTAGGCCTCCCATGTAGACGGTCGCGCGCTCTCGATAGCTCCTCCGACTCCGGGCGGGTCAGCAGGGAGACCGCCTGGGCCAGATCCTGCTGAATCGTGGCCGGAAGTACAGGCGGCGAATCTCCTGCAGGGCCTTGTCAAGGTCGACGGGGTGGCAGTGTCACGGCCCGGAGGGACACGCCCCTGTCTGACCGCTTAGCCACGGATGAGTCCACGGGGCTCGATGCGGAAGTTCAGAAGACGGCCCCCGCTGGCGGACAGCGTCTGCGCGATGGCTTCCCGGCGCTCCGGAGGACCGTAGCAGAACAGGCACCCGCCCCCACCGGCGCCGCAGACCTTGGCCGCAGTGGCGCCGGCGGCGGTCGCGTCGGTGATGAGGCGCTCAATGGCCGGCGTGGTTACTCCGGGCACCAGGCGCTTACGGTGCTCCCACTCCTCGACGATGGCCTCGCCCAACCCGTTCCAATCGCGCTCACTCAGCGCGGTGCGCATAGCGGCCGTGGCACGCACAATGTCGGCCATGCAGTCGCGCACGTGAGTGTCACCGTCGATGTGTCGCTTGGTGATCTCCCAGTTGGTGATGCCTGACTGCCGGGGCGTTCCTGTGTAGCACAGCACCATGCGGCGCTCGAGCGCCTCGGCCTCGATGTCCAGTGGCACACGGCGCACACCCTCTGGTCCCAGCTCGAGGGCCGCGATGCCGCCATAGAGCGCCGGGCGGTAGTCCTGGAGGCCGGTCGGTACGCCGATGGCCTGCGCTTCGACGTTCAGGGCTAACTGGAGTAGTGCCTCTGGCTCGTAGTGGACCTGTCGCCACTCGGCGAGTGCCGCGCAGCAGGCCACGGTGAGCGCCGACGACCCGGCGATTCCGGCGCCCGCAGGAGACTCGGCCACCGACGTGATGGTCACGCCGCGCGCCTCGAAGGCCACGGCGATGAGCGAGAGGAGGCGCAGCGTGCCGGCATCGCGCAGCGCGTGCCAGTCGTCGGCCTCGACGACGGCGCCGGTGTCCTCGGAGCGGATCACGACACGGTCGTCGCCGCGTGAGTCGATGCGCACCCGCGCACGGAGGCTGATGGCAGCGTTGAGCGTCTGCGCACCGGGGTGAAAGAGGTAGAGCGGCCAGATGTCGAGCGTGCCGCCGCCGAGGTCGATTCGCGTCGGCGCGGAAGTGTCGATGCGCACGCCCAAATTATAATGAGTGGGTGCCCGCGCCCTCGCGACGCCGGATCGGTCAGCTCTTGATCGGCAGTCTTCCGGGCGTCGTGATTCCACCAGAGCTACGCGCGCTGGCGCGCGAGTTCGAGCTCGGCGGGGTGATCCTCTTTGCCCGGAACGTCGAGTCACCCGAGCAGGTACGCGACCTCTCGGCCGAGCTGCAGGGCCTGGTGCCTCTCGCCGCCCCGCCACTGTGGATCAGCGTCGATCAGGAGGGCGGCCGCGTGGCGCGGCTCCGCGCGCCGTTCACCGAGTGGCCGCCGATGGCCACGCTGGGTCGTAGCGGTGATGTGGCGCTCGCCGCGCGGTTCGGCGCCGCGCTTGGCCGTGAGCTGCGGGCCGTGGGCGTGACGTTGGACTACGCCCCCGTCCTCGACGTCCACACCAACCCGGCGAATCCAGTCATCGGCGACCGCGCACTGTCGGAGGACCCGGTCACGGTAGCCCGCCTCGGCGGCGTGTTGATCGAGGCATTGCAGACGGCGGGTGTCGCGGCCTGTGGCAAACACTTTCCGGGCCACGGCGACACCTCACTCGACTCGCACGTCGACCTCCCGGTCGTCGAACACGACCTCACCCGGCTGCGGCACGTCGAGTTCGAGCCGTTTCGGGAGGCCGTACGCCGACGCGTCGCGTTCATCATGACTGCCCACGTGTTGCTGCCGGCGCTCGACGAGGAGCGGCCGGCGACGCTCTCACCAGCAATCGTCGACGGGCTGCTCCGTCGGGAGATTGGCTTCGAGGGCGCGATTCTCAGTGACGACCTTGAGATGCGGGCGATCGCTGATCGCTACTCGGTACCCGAGGCGGGCGTGAAGGCGCTAGCGGCCGGCTGTGATGGCCTGCTCGTGACGAACGGCAATGTCGATCTGCAGGCGGCTACGCTTGAGGGCCTCGTCCACTGGGTCGAGGACGGATGGATCGCGCGGCAACGCCTCCACGATGCCCATGCGCGCATGGAGGCCCAGAAGGTGCGCTTCCTGACCGGGGGTGCCCGCCCGCCTCGCGAGGCGCTCGATGGGCTGGTCGGGTGCGACGAGCACCGGGCCGTGGCCGAGGAGATGGCACGGTTCGCATGACGGCGGCCCCGATGGTGCGCGGACCGCGGCTGACCCGCGGCGACCGGGTGGCGCTGGTCGCGCCTTCCAGCCCGTTCGAGGGAGATGTGGTCGACGCCGGGCGGGCGGAGTTGGCGCGGCTCGGCTATGAGCCGGTCCACGACGAGAGCATCTTCGCCAGGCGGGGCTTCGTGGCCGGGACGTCCGGCGAGCGAGCCGAGACCTTTACCCGCATCTGGCTCGACCCTGACGTGAAGGCGCTGCTCGCTGTGCGAGGCGGGTACGGGAGCGCGCAGATGCTGCCGCTCCTCGACGCCGCGATCCTGCGACGCGTGCCGAAGTTGTTTATCGGCTACAGCGACACGACTTCCCTGGCGGCATGGCTTAGCTGCCACGCGGGGATTACCGCCGTGCACGGTCCGATGCTGGAGGGTCGTCTGGCCAAGGGGCCGATGGCTTACGATGAGCGGTCGTTCGTGCGCCTGCTGTCCGGGGAGGCCGGCTTCACACTGGCGCCGCCAGGGCTGGAGGTGGTGCGGGGCGGGACAGCAGAGGGCCCGCTCTACGGAGGGACGCTAACCCAGCTGGCTGCCTCGCTCGGCACGCCCTACGCCTTCGAGCCACCGGACGGCTGCGTGCTCTTTCTTGAGGATGCTAACGAACGTCCGTATCGCCTCGATCGTCTGCTGACGCAGCTCAGCCAAGCGGGCACACTGGGCCGGGCGCGGGCCATCGTATTCGGCGAGATGCGGGGCTGCGATGAGCCGGGGGGTGGGCCGACCGCGCGCGAGGTGATCGCTGACTTCGCGGCGACGGTCGACGGGCCCGTCCTCGTCAGGTTCCCCTCTGGCCACACGACTGGCCCGTGCTGGAGCCTGCCCCTCGGCACATGCGTACGCGTGACGACGGCGCCGGCGGGCGTGGTCGTGGAGAAGCCCGTCGTTGTCTGAGCCACGGCGCATCTACCTGATCGGCATCTGCGGCACGGCGATGGCCACGCTGGCGGCGCTGCTGAAGCGCCGGGGGTTCGACGTTCGGGGATCGGATCAGCAGGTCTACCCACCCATGAGTGACTTCCTGGCGGCTGAGGGGATCGCCGTCCATGCGGGCTACGCCGCCGTCCATGTGCCGGACGACGCCGACGTGATCGTGGTCGGGAACACCATTTCACGCGGGAATCCCGAGCTTGAGGCGGTGTTGGCCCGGCGGTTGCGTTTTACCTCTCTTCCCGAGATCGTGCGCGACCACTTCCTGTGGGGGGCCAGGCCAATCGTTGTAGCCGGCACACACGGCAAGACCACGACGACCTCGCTGCTCGGTTGGCTGC
Organism: uncultured Bifidobacteriaceae bacterium; assembly: GCA_964535675.1. Lineage (GTDB taxonomy): Bacteria > Acidobacteriota > Vicinamibacteria > Vicinamibacterales > UBA2999 > CAZHTD01. The sequence continues at coordinate 26,180 of CAZHTD010000007.1, forward strand.
TGACCAGCGGCGGTATCGACCCGACGGTCTTCGTGGGCGGGATTGTGCTGAACTTTGGGGAGCAGGGGGCAAGCTATCGTCTCGGGGAAGGCAGGACCGTCGTGATCGAGGGTGACGAATACGACAGCGCCTTCTACGACAAGAGCCCCAAGTTCTTGAAATACGTGCCGGAAGTTGCCATCGTCGGCAACATCGAGTTCGACCATGCCGACATCTACGGCGAACTTGATGAAATTCTGCTGCAGTTCCGGCGCCTGACGCGACTCGTTCCGCGAAACGGCCTCCTGCTCGTCGGCAGGGACAGTCCGACGGCGGCGGCCCTTGCCGACGAGGCCCTCAGCCCGGTGGAGACCTTCGGGCTCGATCCAGCGAGCACTTGGCGTGCCGACAGAATCGAGCACGCCGACGGCGCAGCGTACTTTGATGTCTTTAGGGATGGCTGGCCCTTTGGGCGCTTTCGTTTGCCGCTGCTGGGCGCACACAACGTGTGCAACGCGCTGGCGGCGATTGCCGCGGGTGCCCATGCTGGGCTCGACCGCGACGCGCTGGCCGAGGGGTTGGCCACGTTCCGCGGCGTCCGCCGTCGCCTAGAGCGCCGGGGCGAGGTGCGAGGCGTCGTGGTGATCGACGACTTCGCTCACCACCCGACGGCGGTTCGCGAGACGCTGGCGGCCCTGCGATCGGGGTATCCCGGGCGGCGCATCTGGGCGGTCTTTGAGCCTCGGTCAAACACGTCGTGCCGCCACGTTTTCCAGGACCAGTTCGCCGACGCGTTCGCGGGGGCCGACGAGGTGATCGTTGCAGCGGTCTTCCGCGCGTCGCTGCCGGAGGCCGAGCGCCTGTCGCCCGAAGGGCTCGTCGAGGCCATCGGCGCGCACGGCCAGTCGGCACGGTATGTGCCGACGGTCGACGAGATCGTCAAGACCGTTGACAACGAGGCGCGTCCCGGCGACGTGGTGGCGGTGATGTCCAACGGGGGCTTCGGTGGCATCCACGGCAAGCTGCTGCAGGCGCTCGCGGGTGAGTAGGTCCCCCACGACTCCGGTGGTGCGGGAGGTCGGCGACTCGGCGCTGCTGCTTGAGTTCGACGCGCGGATCGATCCGGCCGTCAACGACCGGGCCGTCGCGGCCGCTGCAACCGTACGCGCGTACGGGCTGGCCGGGGTGCGCGACGTCGTGGCCGCGTTCCGTTCGGTTGCCGTCTTTTTCGACCCGACACGCGCCGACGCCAGCCAGGTGGCCTCCGCGCTGCGGGAGGCCGTCGCCGGACCAGCGCCCGCCGTGCGGGGCCAGGTGGTCCAGATTCCTGTGGTCTACGGCGGCGAGGCAGGCCCCGACCTCGACGAAGTAGCCGAGTGGGCCGGCCTGTCGTCTGCCGGGGTCATCGCCCGCCATGCCGCCCAGGAATACCGCGTCTACACTATGGGGTTCCTGCCAGGATTCGCCTATCTGGGCACGGTGGATTCGGCGGTGGCCGCGCCGCGTCGCGCACGACCACGCGTACACGTGCCGCGCGGGTCAGTGGGCATTGCCGGGTCCCAGACGGGCGTGTATCCGATGACGTCACCCGGGGGATGGCAGCTCGTCGGGCGCAGCCACGTCCGGATGTTCGACATCGCGCGCGAGCCAATCTCCCTGCTTGCCGTTGGCGACCGCGTGCGGTTCCGTCCCGAGCCCGGCCCCTGGCGCGATGCCGGGGCAGAGACGAGCAGGGCCGCAGCGCGACTGATAGCGGCGCGCCAGGTAACGGTGGTGACGCCGGGCCTGTTCACCACCGTGCAGGACCTGGGGCGCTGGGGATACCAAGACCGGGGCGTGCCGGTGGCGGGGGCAATGGACGTTGACGCCTGTCGCCGGGCGAACCGGGCGGTGGGGAACGCCCCCGGTGCCGCAGTCCTCGAGGTTACACTGATCGGGCCCGAGCTCCACTTCGAGTCTGGCGCGCGTGTGGCGGTGGCGGGTGCCGATCTGTCTCCCGCGCTTGACGGGCGAGCCCTGCCGCGGGATCGGGCGACGACGGCTTCGCCAAGCAGCGTGCTGCGATTTGGCGAGCGGCGGGGAGGTGCCCGGGCATACGTGGCCTTTGATGGCGGGGTGAACGTACCCCTGGTGCTGGGGAGCCGCGCGACGCACGCGCGCAGCGCCCTCGGGGGGCTCGACGGCCGGCCACTACAATCGGGTGACCGCCTCGGGCTCGGACGTGTGTCCGGAGAGCCCGTCGCGATGCCGGAGCGGTGGTTGCCCGACGGGGGCGCGCGGGTCCGTGTCCTGCCCGGCCCGCAGCTCGAGGCCTTCGGGGCAGGTGCGCTTGATGCCCTCACCGGGACGCGGTTCGTGATCTCCCCTCAGTCCGATCGGATGGGATATCGCCTCGATGGCCCAGTGCTTCCCGGGGCGCCGGCGGCTGGGACGATGATCTCCGACGTGACGTTTCCCGGGGCAATCCAGGTGCCGCCGTCGGGCGAGCCGATTCTCCTGCTTGCCGACCGTCCGACCACGGGCGGGTACCCGCAGATCGGCGTGGTGGCCACCGCCGATCTCGACACCGTGGGCCAGCTCGCGCCCGGCGACTGGATCGAGTTCGCGCCATGCACACGGGTTGAGGCGGTTGCTGCACTGGAGGGCGAGGGTGGCTGAAAGCGTCTGCCGCCCGGAGGCCGGTGTACCCCTAGCGGAGTCGACCACGCTCGGCGTCGGCGGGCCGGCCCGCTGGTTCGTCCGGGCGTCCGGGGTCGCGGAGGTGGCCGCCGCGCACCGCTGGAACCAGGCCCATGATTTCCCACTAACCGTCCTTGGCGGTGGCAGCAATGTGGTCGTGGCCGACCGAGGTATCGATGGGTTGGTGCTGCACATGACTGGTGACGGTGTGGATCTGGAGCCGGACGGGTCGGCCACCCTGGTGCACGCGGCGGCGGGTGCAGAGTGGTCGGCCGTCGTGGACGCGGCCGTGGGGCAAGGGCTCGCGGGCATCGAGTGTCTGGCCGGGATTCCCGGCAGTGTTGGCGGTACCCCGATCCAAAATGTCGGGGCGTACGGGCAGGAGGTCGCGTCGGTCATCGCACGGGTCGAGGTCTTTGACCGCGTGGTGAGCGCGTCGGTGAGGCTCGGGCCAGACGAGTGTGGCTTCGGCTATCGGACCAGCCGGTTCCGCGACGTCGAAGCCGGGCGGTTTGTGGTGTGCGGAGTGAGCTATCGGCTGCGGGCGGGTGCGCCGACCGTGGCCTATCCGGATCTGGCCAGGTACCTGGACGAGTCCGGCGTTCCGGAACCGAATCTCGCGGACGTGCGGCGGGCCGTGCTTGCGATCCGGCAGCGGAAGGGGATGGTACTCGACCGCGCGTACCCCGAGATGCGCAGCGTGGGATCGTTCTTTGCGAACCCGATGGTGTCCGAGGGCGACTACGCGCGGCTGCGCGACACGCTCGGGGATGTCCCGGGCACGAGCCAGCCTGAAGGCCGTGTGCGGGTGCCGGCGGCATGGCTCATCGAGCGTAGCGGGTTCGAGCGTGGGCACCGGACGGGCACGGTCGGCGTTTCCGCCATGCACCCGCTGGCGATTGTCGCGGGCGAGGGCGCGACCGCTCGTGACGTGGTGCGCTTGGCGGTGTCGATCAAGCGCCGGATCGCCGAACGCTTCGGGGTGTGGCTGCGCGCTGAGCCCGTGTTCCTGGGTTTCGGCGCTGACGCGGATGTCGAGTACCTGCGGCGCGTGGGGCCGTAGCGGCAGTGGGCCAGCGGGACGGGTGGGGAGATGTCGGCACTGGTGATTGAAGGTGGCCATCGGCTCGAGGGGCGGGTGGCCGTCGAAGGTAACAAGAACGCGGCGCTGCCGCTGCTGGCTGCGTGTCTGCTCACAGACCAGGAATGTGTTCTCCACAACGTCCCGCGAATCGGCGACGTCGACGTGATGGCCCGGCTGCTCGCCGATCTTGGCGTGGAGGTGGAGGGGGTTGGTACGACCACGCTACGCGTTCGTGCGGGGGCGCTACGAACCCACGACCCCGATCACGCACTAGTCAGCCGGCTGCGCGGGTCGGTGCTGTTGCTGGGGCCACTGCTGGCGCGCCTCGGGCGAGCGCACATCGTGTCACCCGGCGGTGACTTCCCAGCGCGGCGGTCGATCGCGACGCACTTGGCCGCGCTGAGCGCGATGGGGGTGCGGCGGCGCGAGGGTCCCGGTTACGACCTCGAGGCACCCAACGGGCTGATGCCCGCCTCGATGTACCTCTACGAGGCGTCGGTCACCGGTACGGGGACGGCGCTGCTGGCGGCGGCCACTACCCCCGGGCGCACCGAGATCCGCCACGCTGCCACCGAGCCCCACGTGGTGGAACTGTGCGAGTTCCTGGCATCGATGGGTGCCTCGATTGCTGGCACGGGCAGCTCACAGCTGGTGGTCGAGGGGGGGCGCTTGGGCGGTGCGACCCACGAGCTCAACGGCGACTACATCGAGGCTGGGAGCTGGGCCGTGGTCGGCGCTCTCACAGGCAGCGAGCTGGCTGTCGAGGGTGCACGTGAGGAGGATGTCGAAGTGGTGGTCTCGGTGCTGCAGCGGATGCGTGTGCGCTGCAGCATGCGTGACGGAGTGCTGGAAGTGCACCCGTCCACGCCGACAGCGGTGCGACGGCTCACCACGGGGCTCTGGCCCGGGTTCCCTAGCGATCTGGTCAGCCTCTTCACGGTGTTAGCCACCCAGGCGGAGGGCCGGACCCTGATCCACGACTGGATGTACGAGCTGCGTCTCTTCGCGCTTGAGCAGCTGAGTGGGATGGGCGCCGACATGTTTCTCGCAGACGCACACCGGATCATCGTGACGGGCCCGACGCAGTTGCGCGGGGGCCGTACCCTCGACAGCCGGGACCTGCGCTCGGGGATGTCGCTGATCGCCGCCGGGCTGGCGGCCGATGGAGAAACCCGCGTGCTGCCTGTCGAGACTGTCGAGCGTGGCTACAGTCGGCTCGTGGAGCGGCTCCGGCAACTCGGTGCTAGGGTGGAAAAGCGCTAGCGCGCGAGGGGCGACCTACTCGTCCCCCTGCTCGTCGTTTGCCGCCGGCAGCTCGACGGGAGCGGGGGGGGCGATCGGCACCACGGGGGCGAGGCCGTCAGGCAGGATGATTCCGCCTGCGGGAGGCTGGGGCAGCGCAACCGGCGGCAGTGCTCCGGCGTTCCCGAGGTCGTTGAGGCCGGCGGCCTCGCTACGTACGGTGAAGGCGCGTAGGTCTTCCTCGTCGAGGTCGAGGACGCGCACGATGCGGGGTGTCAGCGTCAGGACGATATCGGTTTCCTGCGTCTCACGTCGCGTGTGGGCGAAGAGCCGGCCGATGACTGGGATATCGCTCAGGCCGGGTACTCCCCTGATGACCTGCCGTTCGTCGTCTCGGATCAGGCCTGCCAGCAGGTTGGTTTCGCCGTCGCGCAGCCGGATCACCGTGTTGATCTGGCGCGTGCCGAAGGTGGGCAGGCCGCTGAACCCCGTGCCCGTGATGCTGCTCACCTCGATGTTGAGCGCCAACGAGACTTCGTCGTCGTGGTGCATCCGTGGCGTGATGTCGATGTTCACACCGATGTTCCGGTAGTTGAACGACGTGATCGGCTGCTGGTTCACGCCGCCGGTGGCGATCGGCGAGAAGACCGTGACCGGCACCGGCACCTCCTCGCCGAAGGCTGCCTGCGCGACGATGCCCTCCGAAGTGCGGAGCTGCGGATTCGCCAGCGTCCGGGTGCTCGTGTCCTGCTTGAGCAGCCGGTAGAACAGGCTCGGAAGGTTCGTCAGGAACAGGTCCGACTGCGTCAGGTTCCGGAGGTCGCGTAACGTCAGGTCGGCCTGGTCGGCGACGATGGCCCCGTCGATGCCGGGCGAGTCACCCGAAGCCAGCTGCAGCCCGTACTCCTGGAGGCTCGATCGGTCGACCTCGAGAAGCTCGACGTCGATGATGACCTCGGGCCGCGCCTTGTCGATTGCGTCGATGACACGCGCGGCAGCCGCCACGCGGTTGGGCGTGTCGCGAATCGTCAGGGCGTTGGTAGCCGCGATCGGCGCAATGCGCCGCGCGTCCATGACGATCCGGAGCAAATCGATCGTCTCAGTGAGCTCGGCGTTGCTCAGGTAGAAGGTCCGGACGATCTCGGTGCTGTAGACAGCGCGACGCTCGGCTGTGTCGGGCACGACCGTGATCGTGCGGGGCCCGGTTACTTGGTAGAAGTTGGTTGACGCCAGCCCGACGGTCTCGAGTGCCTCCGCGATGGTGGCGCCCCGGAGGTCGATGCTGAGCGTCCGGTTCTGGTACTGTGGGTCGAACGCCAAGCTCAGGTTCGCGAATTGCGCGAGTGCAGCGTAGATGTCGCGGACACTGGCCTCACGGAAGGTGAGCGTCGCCGGCAGCGTCGCGTCGTCGGGCAGCTCCAGGCCGAGTGGCGGCAGATCGCGGGTGCGCTCAATCATAGCCTCGAGTGCGGTCTGGCCGTTGCGGGTGAGCGTGATGCGGTTTCGGAGCCTCGTGCGTAGGCCGCGCAGCGCCTCGTCGATCTGGGCGCTTCCGGGATTCAGCTCGGCTGCGAGCTGGAATTCGAGGAGGGCCTGATCGAGTTGGCCGGCGGCCTCAAGCCGACGCCCAGCGGCGAAATGGTCCTGCGCGGCGCGGAGCCGGGCGCGCTCAAGCGCGTCGCGGACGGCCTGATTCCCAGGGTCCTCTTGCAGAATCCGGGTGTATTCGGCCACGGCACGGTCGTAGTCCTGCGAGGCCTCAGCCTGTTGCGCAGTGCGCAGGCTCGCGGTCGTGGCACAGCCGGCTAGGCAGGCAGCGGCTAGGACCGCGACGAGGAGCCTACTGAATCGAGCCATCGCTGATCACATCCGTTCCGCGCGGGATGCGGAACACGAAGTCGTTATCGGTCAGTCCCTGGTTTTCCTGCAGATTGGCGAAGGAGATGGTCGAGTCGCCGCCCTGGAAGTCGCGCGCTGAGAGCGCGAGGATCTGGAGCGAGTCGATGTCTAGCGTCAGCAGCAGGTACTCGAACTCTGGGTCGGCGCCGAGGGGCGTGAGCCGGAGCACTGTAGTGCCTTCTGCTACCGGTACGTCGGCGTACGCGGCCTCGAAGTCCCGCGTGATGTTGCCCTTGCCGGCGAGGAAGAGGGCCGGCGTGCCCAACTTGTCGTCGGGGGGTACGTCGGCCACGAATACCTTCTGGTCGGCCGGGATGTACGAGTAGACGCGCTCGCCATCAGACACGAATTCCTTTGGCTCGGGGCTGGTGTACACCCACCGCATCATGCCGGGCTTCCTGACCTGCACCGTGCCCTGCTCGGTGGCTGTCGTCCGCAGTACTCCGCCACGGTACGTCTGAACGAAGTCGGCGGAGAAGTCACGAACGCTCGCGTAGCGCGTTTGGAGCGCCACGGCCAGCGCGTCGGCCCCGTCCGTATCCTGCGCCACGAGGCCCCAAGGGGCCACGACCGCCGCCACGATCAAGCCACTGCGTAACACGCGCGTCATAAGCGTTTCCATCCTAACTCGAACCTTATCACGCGGCGTGTTTCGAGCACGTAACACGGCTGGTTGTGAGGCCGTGGCAACCGTGACGCGGGCTGTGACGGAAAGGCATGGTGGACCACCGACTTTCGCTTTGTAGCATCATCACGTGTTGTCCAGCACTAGTCTTTGCAAAATACCTGCAAATCTACTTATTGTGACGATGTTGCCTTGGTTCGTTCGGACACTATCGCGAAGGCGTCAATGCCGAACACCACGTAGACGACCTCGTCCCATGTGGCCACATACGTCAGGTCCGCCACCCACAAGGCGTTTGACGTATCGCGGCGAAACACACGCCGCACTAGACCGGTCGGACGGGAGGTCGAGACGGCCGGCACAATCGTCCTACAGCGCCGGCCCTGCACAGTGCCGGGTAGCCCCACCTGCTGCATCCCGTCGCGACACCGTGCAACGTGCGACCAAGATGCCCTCGCGGCCCAACTGCCGCCAGCCCTTGCGGGCACCGTAGACCTGAACGTGCGTGTCTCCCACACATCGGATCGCGGTCTGTAGCCACGCATCGTGTCGAGCCCTCGCCGGGCGTCGTTTAGGGTCCACTTGGCGTGCCTAGTGGGTGTAGTACGGCGACGGGGCAATCGGCGCACCGCGCAGATCGGCTCAACGTCACCACGGCTTCGGTCGGCGGGCAAGTTCCCCTTGGGTAACAAACTGCCCAAGCTTTATGCAGGATCACATTCGCACTCTGCAACTCTCGACGCTTGCGCTCGAGTGCCTTCACCCGCGTCGGTTTCTTGGCCGTCAGCCTCGCTCATCGCCCCTGGCCCCTCTCCGTCAACAAGGGGCGGATGCTTACAACGCTGAGTGCGCTGGGGTCGTCGTAGAAGGGGGCATAGGAGGAAGGGATCCACCAACGCATAGGGCGACCCCGCGAGCGCTATCCCACTCCGAGGACCGCCGCCATGGCCACCGTCGCGGCCAGCCCCGCACGGACGATGCGCTAGGTGAGGGTGAGATCCCGCAAGAAACGTTCCATCACTGACTCAGACACCACCCCTCATCGGTGACCCACCAAGTCTGGCGGCAGCAGCAGGTTCTTCTGCATCCTAGCTAGAAGCGGAAGCCCATGGCGACTAGGAACGACCGCGCGGCACGATAAGCGCCGGCCGAGGTGGCTTCGCCGAAACGGTCTCCCTCCACGTAAGCGGTCGGGATCCCCAGTGCGTCGAGCGGCCCCTCCCAATCTGGACGGATCGTGGTATTGAAGGAGATCAGCTTGTCGTTGTTGGTCAGGTTGTACCACTCGATCTTCAGCCACGGCCGCAGGCTTCGCCAGACCGGGATCTCGTAATGGAGGGACAGGTCGAACCGGCCGGAGCCATTGTAGAGTTCGGAACCGCGGCCGGCCGCGTAGTACAACGTCCGCGACGAAGGACCGTCGACGTAGCCGAGTTCATCCAGCATCGCCTGCTGCTCCGGCGTCACGCGGAAGTTGCTCGACGTAAGGCTGTAGTTCTCCGCCGAGTCGTAGCGCCAGAACCCGCCGACATCGAGTTCGCCCGCGGCGCCCATGCCGAGGGTGTAGATCCCCCAGACACGGAACCGGTGCTTTTGGTAGTCGTCGAGGTGGCCCCAGGGATAGAACCGGTCCTCCGGTGAAATTTCTGGCCAGTCGCCATAGACCGACGAGGTACCAGGCGTGTTCGTGCCTTCTCCGTCGAAGTTCCCCTCGTTGCGGAGCTGGATCGTCCAAGACCCGTTCAGTAGCAGATCGTCGAACGACTGGTAGCGCGTCATAAACTGGAGTCCGTCGTAGTTTCGTTGCAGCGCCCCGCGCTCGTCCCCCAGGTCTCCCGGGTTGCGGTAGAACTTGTTCGTGAACTCGCCGTACTCGTCGCCGGTCTCCGGATCCGTCAGTACCGTTGTCCCCGTCGTCAAGTCCTGGTAGGCCTCCACGAAGCTGCGGGCGCGGCGCCGGACGTAGGTCGCCTGGAGGTACCCGCGCGTCCCGAGCGTCGCGCCGCTCGACAGCGTGAACTCCTCGGTGACGGGCGAATTGAGTCGTTCGTCCGTGAAGACGTTCTGCGTCGGGAAGCGTCCCAGGATAGGGATGTAGTTGGCTGGGTCGAGTCCGGGGCAGTCGAGCGCAGTGGCGGTGGGAAGGCCCGGGCAGTCGTGCGGCGGACCGGTGTAGAGCCCGAGCAACAGGCTAGGGTTGCCGACGTTAGTGTTCTCGGCGAACTGCGCTTCGCTGTATTTCCCGGAGTAGTGGCTGTAGGTCGCCTGGATCGAGTAGCGACCGTCGCCGAGCGGATCGTAGGAGGTGGCCAGACGCGGGACGATTGCCCGCGTGTCGACAGTCGTGATGTCGCCTGGGGTCGCCTCGCTCGATACGTACTCACCCCGTAAGCCTAGGTTGAACGAGAGGTGCTCGTTCAGGATCCAGTTGTCGTTGACGAAGAACGACGTCGTGTCAATGTCAATGCGGGCCCCCCGCGACGGAATCCAGTGCTCGATAAGCGACTCGAACGTGGAGAACACTGGGATCAGTCGGTTGTCGACCAGCACCGGATCGCCGTTCTCATCCACCTTGTAGTCCGCGTCAAAGACGTAACCCGTGGACGTCTGCGAGTTGCCGCCGGTGCGCGTCGAGCGGTAGCGCTCGACGCCCACCTTCACGTTGTGCGACCCGAACGACTCGGTTCCCCGGTACCAGGTGACGTTGCCAGTCACCTGGAGGTTGTCCCGGTCCTCGGGATCGGTCGCATCGAAATACGGCGCGTTGTAGTGCCCCAACTCCTGCGTCAGGGTCACGAAGGGCGAGTACCCGATGCTCGTCTCCTCCCCGCCACCGCCCCGGAAGCCGAAGCGCTTGCGGGACACCTGCGCCTCGGCGAAGACGTTCCGACTCAGGCCGCCTCGGTAAGTCGTCACGTACAGATCGTTCGGCCGCGTTGCGTCGTTCTGCACGTCGGGGGTGATGCTGAAACCGAACGTGGGCCGGCCGAAGTGAGCTGTCTGGTTCCGCATGTATTGGCTCGACAACGTGTGTCCCGGCGCCAGTGTCGCGGTCAGCTTGACTTGGTTCCGGTCGTTGTTGGTACTCGTGTTGTAGGAGATGCCGGTCTGCCCGAAGCTATCGCTGTCGGTGGTCCGGGCGCGGCGCATCGAGTAGAAAAACCAGAGTCGGTCGTGCACGATCGGTCCGCCGAGCGTCGCCTCGTGCGTCTGGTTCAGAACGTCCTCCCGCTCCACCTCGTTTTCCACCTCGTACGGATTAAGCCCTTCCCAAGTGGGGTTGTCGAAGTTGGTACGCCAACTGCCCGAGAACATGTTGCCGCCGCTCTTCGTAATGACGTTGACGACACCGCCGGAAAACCGCCCGTACTCGGCAGAAATACCGGAGGTGAGCACCTGCGTCTCCTCGATCGCGTCGGCGACGTACAGCGCGTTCGACGTGCCGAACAAGTTGTCGTTCGTGTCCACTCCGTCGATCAAGTAGACGTTGTCATATGCGAACGAGCCGTTGATCGCCAGCTGCCCCCCGTTCGGTGTGTTTGTGTTCAACCCGGGCTGAACGGCGGCGATGCCGAACGGTGTCCGGCCCACCGGCAGTGCATTCACTTCGTCGACCACCATGTTCGAAGCGGTCTCAGTTGTCTGGATCTCCGCCGGGATGACGCCCACGACCTGGACCGACTCGGTCACGCCGGCGGGGGTGAGGATCGTGTTGACGCCGACCTCGCCGCCGAGCGGCACGGTCACCCTCTCCTCCACGTCGTCGAACCCGGACAGGGCAAATACCACGGCGTAGTTCCCCGGCGGGAGTTGCGGCAGCGAGTAGTTGCCGTTGACGTCAGTGACGGCGATCCGCGTTCCCTGCAGGGACGGTGAGCTGACTGTGACGGAGACGCCGGGGAGCGCGAGCCCCTGCGAATCGATCGTGGTGCCGCTGATGGTGCCGGTCTGGCGACCTTGCCCGAGCGCATCGGTCGTGCACATGAGGGCCAGCGCGAAACCGATCCCAGGCGCGAGCACTCTCTTCAACATTCTCGATACCTGCCAACTAGGGCAGCGAGCCCCATTATGGTGTTACCCGCTGATATCTAACGGAGGCCGCAAAGAAACAGAAGCACGCAAAGTAACAGGGCCTAGCTAAGCCCCGGCGGTGCCGGCGCGACTGATCGTCGAACTCGGACACAACTGACAAGACCGGAACGGCATGGAGAACCCGCACCGTCGGTTGACACGCCGTCCAACAGAGTGATTCACCTCAAGCAGACTCGGTTCGGGCCGAATCCAAAGACCTCCACCATTGAATCATATCGCTAAGAGCGAAACTCGGAACGGTACCCAGTCGTACCCTGTATTCATGGGGTGAAAGGAGTTGCTTGGAGGTAGTGGTGCTCGGAGTTACGACGCTTCTTGGCATCGATTGTCGGCATCGTCATCCTCTCATGATACGTTGCTCGCTAGATCAGAGCCGCGGCAGATGGTTCGGATCACACGCACGCGTCGAGGCAGGTGCCGACGGAGTAACGCGAGCCATCCACCGGCGAATGGCATCGTTGTCCGGCCCCCTAGGTGTAGCGCCTCGTCGACGAGGACCATGAAGCTTGGGCCGAAGCTGGTAGCTGGGCACTTGCCGGGCTCGATCGTGACAGCGCATCCGGCAGGCCGTGGGCGGCTTAAGCCGACATGCGCCTGCTTATGTAGCTGCCACGTTCAGACGCTCATCGCGATCCGACGTGCGGTTTCCGCGCGACCGGCCATCCAGGCAACCACGAGGTAGAATGGCATCTCAAGCCACGTCCACGCTGGCGCTGCCAGCAGCATCGCATTCGCAATGCCGGATCCGAGTGACACGATGCCGACGATCATCGCCAGTATCATCCAGTGGGAGCTGCCCAACCGTGCGGCGACCCACGCCCCGACGAACGACTGACCCAGATGGGCCACGAACACCAGAATCCACGCCGCTGCAGGGAGGTCTTGGATCGCATCCCGCATCCGCGCCCTATCCGCGAGGTCGACGCCATCGGGAAGAGGAAAGAGGACGGTGTTGAGCTGGACGAGCGCGAGATTGACGATCATCCCAACGACGAGTCCCGCGATCATGGCGCCGACGTTTCGGAGTACGGCAACCTCCCGGATAACGATCCCTAGTATTTTACGTGAAGGCCTGTAGGACGGGCTGGCCGTGATCCGGAACGGTTCAGGGGCTCCTGCCCGCCTCGACGATAGCCACCTCTCGGAGGGTTCTCGCATTCTTTCAATTCGCCGCAGTGCTCATTGCACTGCGGAGGGTATGACACCGATTCTAGCCACCATGGCCGCGCGGAGTCGAACGATAGCGTGCGGCCACCTGCAAAGCAAAGGACCGGCCTTCATTTGGCCTAGTGGGGAGTAGGTTGGAGGAACTGCGACGTTACGGGTCCGACGTGGCTCAAGAATGGGTAACGAAACAGGCAATAGCCCAAAATGTGATCCAGTAACCTCAATAAAAACAACAAGTTAATGATGTGTAGTGGTGGACCGCATGGGGCTCGAACCCACGACCTTCGCGTTGCGAACGCGACGCTCTCCCAGCTGAGCTAGCGGCCCGATCGAACTCGCGCCGGTTACGCGACCCTAACGGCCGCTAATGACCCCGCGCACCCGATCTGCGATCGTAGCATGCTCCCCGAGGGCGGGCAACGAGACGACCGATGGGGTGGTGTCTCTCCGTCAAACGGAGACACTACCGCCAATGGTGGGTGCTATACTCGATGTGTCCCCCTCCCCACGAACTGACACTTCCCCCTGCTGCGAGCAATCGGTACATGGTCCTTAACCGACTTGGAATCCTCACCGGTGGCGGTGATGCCCCTGGCCTCAATGCGGTCATTCGCGCGGTCGTCAAGTCGGCACACAACGCCGGCATCGAGGTGGTCGGCCTTGAGGACAGTTTCGATGGTTTGATCTACCCGGAGAAGGCGCGGCCACTCGGATTGCGTGACGTTACTGGCATTTTGCGCCGAGGCGGCACGATTCTCGGCACCGTCAACACTGGCAACCCGTTCGCCAAGCCGATCGAAACACCCGAAGGCACGTTCGATTACGCGGACCGCGTGATGGAGCGATTCCAGGAAACCGACTTGGACGCTCTCATCTGTATCGGCGGCGACGGGACGCTGGCGATTGCCTACGAGTTCCACAAGCGTGGCATCCCGCTGGTCGGCGTGCCCAAGACCATCGACAACGACATCGTGGGCACGACCAGCTGCTTTGGCTTCGACACGGCGGTGAGCTTCGCGACCGAGGCGATCGATCGCCTGCATACGACGGCCGAATCACACCGGCGTGTAATTGTGGTGGAGGTGATGGGTCGCCACGCCGGGTGGATCGCGCTGCACGGCGGCGTGGCCGGTGGTGCCGACGTCATCCTGATTCCCGAAGTCCCCTATGACATCGACAAGGTGACGGCGACGATCCGCCGCCGCGATGCGTGGGGCGGGAAATTTAGCATCGTGGTCGTGGCCGAGGGCGCCATACCGGTCGGGGGTGCGCCTTCGGTGATCGATCCTGGCGACGAGAGCCACGCCGCGCGACTCGGCGGCGCAGGAATCCGCGTGACTGCCGAGCTTGAGGAGCGCATGGGCAAGGAAACTCGATGTGTGGTACTCGGCCATCTGCAGCGCGGCGGTTCTCCCACGGCGTTCGATCGCGCCCTGGCGACCCGTTTCGGCGGCAAGGCTGTGGAACTGCTCCAGAATGGCCAGTTCGGAAAGGTGACCGCAAATCATCCGCCGGACATCGTGCCCATGCCGCTCGGGGAGATCGTGGGTCGGACGAAGCTCGTTCCGCTTGACTACGACCTTTTCCTAACCGCCCGCGCCCTCGGCATCGGCTTCGGTGACTGAGGCGCAGAGCGCCTCAGTCGCCCTCGGCATCGTCTCTCCGGAGCGGCTGCCGCCGCTCCTTGGAATCAGTTGGCGAGCAGCTCTTCGTCCTTTTTCTTCTGTAGCTCGTCGATCTTCTCGACGTGCTTGTCGGTCAGTTTCTGGATCTGGTTGAGTCCCTTGTGCTCGTCGTCCTCGGAGATCTCATGGTTCTTGAGCAGCTTCTTCAGGCGGTCGTTCGCGTCGCGGCGGACTTGGCGGACCGCATTACGGCCCTCCTCGGCGAGTCTGTGGACGTGGCGCGAGAGCTCCTTGCGGCGCTCGTCGGTGAGGGACGGGATCGGGATCCGGATCACCTTGCCGTCGCTTGCCGGGTTGAGTCCTAGGTTGGCGGCGGTGATGGCCTTCTCGATGGCCTTGCCGAGTGCAGGGTCGAACGGGGTGGCGACCAGCAGCGCAGGCTTGGGAACCGAAAGCGAGGCGACTTGGTTCAGGGGGATCGACGAGCCGTAGGCATCCACGTGCACCCTGTCGAGCAGGTTGACGCTGGCGCGGCCGGTCCGCACGCCGGCGATCTCGCGGCGCACGTGGTCGATCGCGCCATCCATGCGCAAACTCACGTCATCGAACAGGCCTTTCAGGTCGCTGAACTCCATGTCTACCTCATGTGGTCACGGTCGTGCCGATGTCGTCGCCGAGGACCGCGCGCCGCACGGTGCCCGGCTCCAGTATGTTGAACACGACGATCGGCAGCCGGTTGTCCATGCAGAGCGAGATCGCCGTGGCGTCCATGACGCGCAGCTTGCGCTCGAGCACCTGCAGGTAGGAAATGCTCGTGTACTTGGTCGCGCTGGGATCGACCATGGGGTCGGCCGAGTAGACACCGTCGACCTTCGTGCCTTTCAGGATGACCTTCGCCTTGATTTCCATGGCCCGCAGGGCGGCCGCCGTGTCGGTGGTGAAATAGGGGTTGCCGGTGCCGGCGGCGAAGATGACTACCCGGCCCTTCTCGAGGTGGCGAATGGCCCGGCGACGAATGAAGGGCTCGGCGACGGCTCGCATCTCGATGGCGGTGACCACGCGAGTGGTCACGCCCTGCTGCTCGAGCGCGTCCTGCAGCGCCAGCGCGTTGATGACCGTGGCGAGCATTCCCATGTAATCGCCCGTGGCGCGATCTATCCCGTGGGTACTCGCTGCCAGCCCGCGGAAGATGTTCCCGCCGCCGATCACGATGGCAGTCTCCACTCCAAGCGACTGGATGTCGTGGACATCGTGCGCGATGCGCGCGGCGACGGCCGGGTCGATCCCATACTGCTGATCACCCATCAGGGCCTCGCCGGACAGCTTCAGGAGGACGCGGGAGTAGGCGGGCGCCGCCGCGGGGCTCGACGCGGGGGCAAGGGAGTCGACCATCGCCCCAGATTATACGGGTCCCGGCCCGACCGGGACCCGAAGTGTGGGCGGCTACTTGCTGCCCGCGGTCTCACCGACGCGATACCGCGTGAAGCGGCCAATAGTGATGTTCTCCCCGGTCTTGGCGCTGGTCTGCGCCACGAGCTGCCCGATCGTGACGTCGTTATCGCGAATCGACGGCTGGTCCAGCAGCACGAACTGCGAGTAGAAGCTGCCGAGCTTGCCCTTGATGATCTTGTCGATGACCTGGGATGGCTTGTTTTGTCCCTCGATCTGAGCCCGGTAGATGGCCTTCTCCTTCTCGATGGTCTCGCCCGGGACGTCTTCCCGGCGCACCCAACGCGGCTCGGCGGCGGCGATGTGCATCGAGACCTCCTTTACCAGGTCCAGGAAGTCGTCGGTTCGAGCCACGAAATCCGACTCGCAGTTGAGCTCGACGAGAACCCCGATCCGACCGCCCATGTGGATATAGCTCGATACGACGCCTTGGGCGGTGACCCGCCCGGCCCGCTTGGCGGCCTTGGCGAGCCCGCGCGTGCGAAGGAGCGTGACGGCCTCCTCCATGTTGCCGGTGGCCTCGGTCAGGGCGCCTTTGCACTCCATCATGCCCGCGCCGGTCCGGTCGCGCAGTTGCTTCACCATCGCTGCCGTAATCGTCGTTGCCATCTTCGATACTCCGTGTCGGGTCGATGCCGCGTCAGCGGCTGTACAAGCAAAGCGCCGGCCCGCGAGCCGGCGCCTGATGCCGGGATCTCCCCACGCCCATCAGGCCCCTGCGGCTGAGGTCGCATCCCGGCGCTGAGGTCGGACAGCGTTGGTCAGCCTGGCGGCAGCGTCGGCCGCCTGACTCTCCTTGGCTTGGGCGGCTGCTTCCTCCTTGAGGCTGGACTCGCGCTGCGTCCGGCCGTTCAGCACGGCGTCGGCGATCTTCGACGTGAAGAGCCGGATCGAGCGCAGGGCGTCGTCGTTGCCTGGGATGACGTAGTCGATCTCGTCTGGGTTGCAGTTGGTGTCGACGACGCCGATCACCGGGATCTTCAGCTTCCGCGCCTCGTCGACGGCAATCTTCTCCTTGCGGGTGTCGATCACGAACACTGCGTCCGGAAGCCGTGACATATTCCGGATACCTTCGAGGTTCTTTTGGAGCCGCCGGGTTTCCTTCTCGCTCCGGGCGATTTCCTTCTTCGACAGCGTGTCGTAGCGCCCGTCGGTAACCATCGCCTCGAGGTCACGCAGTCGCGCCAGACTGCGCTGGATCGTCATGAAGTTGGTCAGTAGGCCGCCCAGCCAGCGCTGGTTCACATAGAACATGCCGCAGCGCGCGGCCTCCTCGGCGACGACGTCCTGTGCCTGCCGCTTGGTGCCGACGAAAAGGATGGTGTGCCCACCGGCCGCGAGATCGCTGACGAAGGTCTCAGCCTCCTGGAAGCGATCGGCCGTCTTGGCGAGGTCGATGACGTAGATGCCATTCCGCTCGCCGAAGATGAACTGCCTCATCTTCGGATTCCAGCGCTTCGTCTGGTGGCCGAAATGAACGCCAGCCTCGAGCAGATCCTTGATCGCGATAACCGCCAAGCGTCCTCCTTGCCCTTCCCTTGTCCGCGAGCTTACCGCTTGCTGAACTGGAAGCGCTTGCGGGCGCCGGCCAGTCCGTACTTCTTCCGCTCCTTGACGCGCGAGTCGGAGGTCAGCAGGCCGTCCTTCTTGAGGGGCGCACGCAGCGCAGAGTCGTGGGCCACGAGGGCCCGTGCGATGCCGAGCCGCAGGGCCCCGGCCTGCCCGTTGGGACCGCCGCCCGAGACGGTGGCCAAGATGTCGAATTTCTCGCCCGCCACGGTGACGGCCAGCGGCCGGCGGACCTGCATGCGAACCGCATCGGTCTTGAAGTAGTCGTTGAACTCGCGACGGTTGACGGTGATGGTGCCCGAGCCTGGCCGGAGGAAGACGCGGGCGGTCGACGTCTTGCGACGTCCAGTGCCGTAGGTTTCTGTAGTGGCCAAGCTATGCAACCTCGAATGTCTGGGGCTGTTGGGCAACGTGCCGTGCGCTTTGGTCGTCGGCGTACACCCTGAGCTTCCGGTACATCGCATCGCCCATCTTCGTCTTGGGCAGCATGCCCCGGATGGCCTCCTCGACGAGCCGCTCCGGGCGGCGCTTCCGAACGATCGCGGCGCGCTCCTCGCGCAGACCTCCCTCGTAGCCGCTGTGGCGACGATAGAGCTTCTGCTGCTCCTTCTGGCCGGTCAGCGTGACGGCCGCCGCGTTGATCACGACCACGTGGTCACCCGTGTCGATGAACGGCGTGTAGATGGGCTTGTGCTTGCCTTGGAGCAGGCGGGCTGCCTGGGTGGCGACCCGGCCCAACACTTTGCCCTTGGCATCGATCAGATGCCACCGCCGAGGGGTGCTGCCCGCCGAAGGTACACGCGTCCGCATGGGTAGTCGATCCAAGCCTCGTTATGGTGCCAACCGTCAGTCGATTCCGATCTCGAACGGTGTCGGCAAGCGCAGGAAACCGCAAACCTCAATGATAAGAACGGTTGGATGGAGGTGTCAAGCAGACGAAGCCGACTGGCAGCCTGTACCTGCATGCGATACGACTGCGAACGTCTACCTTGAGGATGCTGGGTGAATGCAATCGGTCGTCGCAACACCTTGATGATGAGGTCCTGCGATGCAAACACGACGAAGACGGTCCGACCGGCCTCCAATGCGTTCACCTGGTCGGCCACCCCGAGCGACGGCTGAGGATCGACCATGATTCTGGCGGACAATTGCCCGGGGGCTGTCGTGTGGCGTGTCGCCGCCAGTGGGTGGCCAATGGTTCCGCGCGCGCGGCACCTGCGCCCGCGCCGTGTACGGGTCTTCCTCGTCGAGTTCCCGATCGGTTAAGCGAGCCAGCCTCCCGTCGAGGCCCGCGTGAATAAGGCTGATGGTGCTGGCCGGGCACGTGTGGCTGGTACGGTGACCGGCAGCACGTAGGCGGCCGTTAGCCAGGCGGGTCACCGTGACACTGACCGTCATCGACAGTCTCGGCAACACGATGAGGGTACTGCCGAGATCGAGGTGTGGTAGCACGGACTGCCGACTGGCTAGAATAACCATGTGGTGGATCGCACCCGCATCGAACAGCTCCAACGCCGGGCCCTGGAGGCCTCGGCGTCGGTGGTCTTTGCCCAGCTCGCCGAGGAGCATCGGCGCGCCGACGAGTACGACGAGGCCGTCCGCATTGCCCGCCACGGCCTGATGCACTTGGCGTATCTCTCGGTCGACATGACCTTGACGCGGGCGTTCACCCATCTCCAGCGTTACGAAGAGGCGAAGACTGCGTTCGAGTACGCGCTGGTCGGCCCCGACAACGTAGTGGCCATCTGCGACCTAGCCGACCTGTGCCAGCGCACGGGCGAAGGCGCGGGAGAGGAGGGCGCGGAAGTTGAGGAGCCGGCGGCCGCATCCGCAGCGGCGCCTGATGCGTCACCTTTCCTAGTCGTGCCGCCGCCGCTGGATGACCGGAACCTAGGCTCTCGCGTCGAGCCCGCGGTGGACGAGGAGCGGCTAGAGCTGTGCCTGCCCGACCGCGAGCCGGAGGGTGAAGATCAGTGGGACCAATTTGACACGGGCCTCCTGCCTGTGCCTCTAGGGCTGTCTGCTGTCGGCGACCTGGAGCGGTTCCTAGCGGCCGACCCGGGGGCAGCGCCCACGTCCTGGGGGAGGTTGCCTGCCCGGACCCGGCGCTCGAGCCGCGTTGATAGCGGTGGCTCAAGGCGAGCGAGCTCAAGCGCCTGCGAATTGGCGTGCGCGGCTCGACGGAATGAATCGCCCTGACACGGCCGTCCTTGCGGCCCGGCAGGCAGGGCTGCGACGGGCGCTCATGGCACTGGACGTCGGGACTCTGGTCGTCACGCGCCTCTGCAACGTCCGCTATCTTACCAACCATGCCGGGAGCGCGGGGATCGCCGTGCTCACCGGCGAGGGCCTCCATCTGCTGGTCGACCTGCGGTACTCGGAGGCTGTCCGGCAGTTGCAGGACTCGCCCGGTGCGTGTCCTGACCTGTCGCTGCACGTGGTGGAGGGCAGTGGCAGCTACGACGAGTCGCTGGCCGCGTGCTTGGCCGAGACGACCGCCGGCCGCATCGGCTTCGAAGCCAACGAGGTCAGTGTCAGCCGCCACGGGCGCTGGTCACGGATGCTCGGGGCCCTCGATCGGCCGGTGACGCTGGTCTCGACCGAGGATGTGGTGGAGCGCCTGCGCATGGTGAAGGACGCGTGGGAGATCGATGCCCTGCGCGAAGCAGCCACGCGGCTGGCCCCGGTGGCCGAGGCCGCCTTCCAGGCGGCCCAGGCGGGCATCTGCGAGCGGCAGGTGGCGGCGGCAATCGATGCTGCCCTCAGTGGGGTCGGCTTCGAGCGGCCGTCGTTCGACACGATCGTGGCGAGTGGGCCGAACTCGGCGCTGCCGCACCATCATCCGGGAGACCGCCGGCTGGAGACGGGAGATTTAGTCGTGCTGGACTTCGGCGGCGTCTTGAGCGGATACTGCAGCGATCTCACTAGGACCGTTGCCATCGGCGGGCTAACGCGCGAGCGCGCGGAGCTCTACAACGCGGTGCGTGAGGCGCAGGTGGCGGCCTTGGCGGTAGTGAGACCGGGCGTGGAGGCCTGGCAGGTGGACGCGGCGGCCCGGGACGTGCTGACCCGGCACGGTCTCGGCGAGGCATTCGGCCACGGGACGGGCCACGGGTTGGGCCTTACGGTGCACGAGGAACCGCGGGTTTCGCGTCGGCGTGACGGGGTGGCCCCCGAGGTGCTGGAGGCCGGTATGGTGTTCACGGTCGAGCCCGGCGCCTACGTGCCCGGCCTCGGTGGCGTACGGATCGAGGACGACGTACTCGTCACCGATGAAGGGTGTGAACTCCTCACCTCGGTGCCCCGAGTGCTGCAGACGCTGGGCTGACGGGCGCCGAAGTGTCTCCCGCCACATTGGGGCGGTGGATCCACGACAGACTGGCAGGACATGGACTTCGACGAGATCACACGAATCCTCGAGATGATGCGCCAGCACGACCTCATCGAGTTCGAGTTGGAGCGCGACAACGTCAAGCTGCGGCTGCAGAAAGCGGCCCCGCACGCGCTACCCGCTCTTGAGTCGCTCCGTGGGGCGCGCGTCGCCACAGCTGGAGCCGCGAAGCCGGCCGCCCCGGCGCCAGAGGCAGTACCGGTCGACGACTCACTGGTCCATGTGACGTCGCCGATCGTGGGTACGTTCTACCGCGCGTCGGAGCCGGGAGTGAAGCCGTTCACCGACGTCGGCGAGCGGGTGACACGTGGCCAAGTGGTGTGCATCATCGAGGCGATGAAGCTCATGAACGAGATCAACGCCGAGGTCGACGGCGAAGTCGTCGAGGTGCATGTAGAGAACGGCCAGGCCGTGCAGTACGGCGACCGGCTGTTTGCGATCAGGCCCGCCTAGGGAGCGATGTTCAAGAAGATCCTAATCGCCAACCGTGGCGAAGTCGCACTTCGAGTCATCGTGGCGTGCCGTGAGCTCGGCATTAAGACGGTGGCAGTGTATTCGGAGGCCGACGTCGACTCGCTGCACGTACGCTTCGCTGACGAGGAGGTCTGCATCGGGCCGCCGCGCAGCGCCGACAGCTATCTCAACGTGCCGTCGATCATCAGCGCCGCAGAAATAACTGGTGCCGACGCGATCCACCCCGGCTACGGGTTTCTGTCCGAGAGCGCGTACCTGGCCGAGGTGTGCGAGGCGTGCCACATCCGCTTCATCGGGCCCGACCCGAGCGTGATCCGCTTGCTGGGCGACAAGGCCCGGGCGCGTCGCGCGATGAAGAAGGCGGGCGTGCCGATGCTCCCGGGGAGCACGGGGCCGGTGGACGGCGAGCAGGCGGCCGCCTCGACTGCCCAGCGGATTGGCTACCCTGTGATCATTAAGGCAGTCGCTGGCGGCGGTGGCCGCGGGATGCGCATCGTACGGGCGCCGAACGAACTGCCAGCAGCGCTGCGGACTGCACAGCGGGAGGCCGAGGCAGCCTTCGGCGTCGGGGATGTCTACGTCGAGAAGTACCTCGACAGCCCGAGGCACATCGAGTTCCAGGTGCTCGGGGACCATCACGGCAACGTCATCCACCTGGGCGAGCGCGAGTGCTCGATCCAGCGACGGCACCAGAAGCTCATCGAGGAATCGCCCTCGCCCGCGCTCACCGGCAGGATGCGCCAGAAAATGGGCGCGACGGTGGTCGACGCGGCTCGGGCGGTGCGGTACACCAACGCCGGAACGTTCGAGTTTCTGATGGACGCTGACGGCAAGATGTACTTCATGGAGGTCAACACTCGT
The DNA here is from genome assembly GCA_964535675.1 of uncultured Bifidobacteriaceae bacterium. Lineage (GTDB taxonomy): Bacteria > Acidobacteriota > Vicinamibacteria > Vicinamibacterales > UBA2999 > CAZHTD01. Next base: position 48,316 of record CAZHTD010000007.1, read on the forward strand.
CTCCAAGTGGAGCATCCGGTAACCGAGATGGTCACCGGCATCGACATCGTCAAGGAGCAGATCCGGATTGCCGCGGGCGATCGGCTTGCGTACACGCAGAGCGACGTGCGGTTCACGGGGCATGCAATCGAGTGCCGGATCAACGCCGAGGATCCCGAGACGTTCACGCCCTCGCCCGGCGAGATCCAGGCCTTCAGCAAGCCCGGCGGCCCGGGCGTGCGCATCGACACGGCCGCCCACGCCCAATGCACGATCTCACCCTACTACGACTCGATGATCGCTAAGCTCATCGTGCACGCGCGCGACCGCGACGAAGCCATCGCCCGAATGCGCTGCAGCCTTGAGATGACCGTCATCGAGGGCATCCGGACTACGGTTCCGCTGCACTTGAAGATCCTCGCCAATCCGGACTTCGCGGCTGGCCGCCTGAGCACCGCTTTCATGGACCGCTTCGCGAAGCCGGAGCCTGGCAGCCTCGTCGAATCGGCCTGAGCACCGGTGTGGTTTCCGCGCCTCCAGGCCATCGTTGACACCGACGTGGCGACCCTCGCCGGCTGGGAGCCCGGGGCGCTGGCGGCCCGCTATCTCGAGGGTGGCGCGCGCTGGCTGCAGATTCGTGCCAAGGGCATGCACACTGGGCCACTGCTTGACCTCTGTGACCGGGTGGTGGCGCTGGCGCGTCCGGCGAGGGGACTCGTCATTGTGAACGACCGCGCCGACGTGGCCTGGCTGGCAGGCGCGGCTGGCGTGCACGTCGGCCAGGAAGACCTGGCCCCGTCGGTGGCCCGGTCGCTGCTCGGGCCGGAGGCCATCGTCGGCTGGTCCACGCATAGCCGCGACCAGCTGGCGGCGGCACCCGAGCCAGCGACCTATGTCGCCGTGGGGCCGGTCTTCGGCACCCGCACTAAGGACACCGGCTACGAGGCGGTGGGGCTCGACCTGCTGCGCACCGCAGCGGTCGCCAGCCGTCCCGTGGTTGCAATCGGGGGGATCACCCTGGACCGCGTTCCGGACGTGCTCGGCGCGGGTGCGTCGGCCGTAGCGGTAGTCACCGACCTGCTCGCGGGCGGCGACCCGGCCACCCGGGTGCGGCAGTATGTCGAGACGCTGGAGCACAGCCCCGATGAGGCTGGGGCTACCTGAACGCCGCGTATTCGCCCGCCCGCAGGCGCGACCAGTAGTCGTCGAGCGCTCTACGCACGTGCCCGTGTAGCAGGTACACGCCCAGTAGGTTGGGCAGTGCCATCCCGAGGATCATCAGGTCGCCGAAGGACAGGACGTTGATAGACGTGACTATCGAGCCGAGGAAGGTGAACAGCAGGAACGCGGCCTTGTACCAGTTCGACGCGCCGTAACCGAACAGCCAGACCGCGCAGCGCTCACCGTAGTAGGACCACGCGATCATCGTTGACAAAGCGAAGAGGAATACTGCCAGCGACAGCACGTACGGAAACCAGGCGATGTACTCGCTGAAGGCACGGGAGGTCAGGGCAGCGCCTTGGGCCGTCGTGATCAAGTCCGCGTACTCCGGGTTGTTGTAGGCACCGGTGATGTTGATGACGAGGGCGGTCATCGTGCAGATGACGACCGTGTCGATGAAGGGCTCGAGCAGGGCCACGAAGCCTTCGCGCACAGGGTACTTCGTCCGTGCGGCCGAATGGGCGATGGCGGCCGAGCCGGCCCCGGCCTCGTTCGAGAAGGCCGCCCGTTGGAAGCCGGTGACCAGGACTCCGATGAACCCGCCGTAGGCTGCCTCTGGGGCGAAGGCTTCGGTGACGATGGCGGCGAGCGCGGCCGGGACCATCGGCAGGTTGGCCACGATCACGACGAAAGCGGCCGTGACGTAGACCGCCGACATGAACGGCATCAGCTTGTCGGTCACCGTGGCGATGCGCCGGATGCCGCCAATGATTACTACACCGACGAGGCCCGTCATCACAATGCCGTACACCCAGGGCGCGCCGGCCAGCGCGGGCACTGTCTCCTGAATCGCGTTCAGCGACTGGTTCACCTGGAAGCTGTTGCCTCCGCCGAACGAGCCGCCGATGCACAGCACGGCGAAGAACACCGCAAGGAACTTGCCAAGGCCAGTCAGGCCTCGCTCGGCTAGGCCGTGCTCGAGGTAGCGCACGGGTCCGCCCAAGACGTGGCCGTCCGGCGCGATGACGCGGTACATCTGGCCCAGCGTGCACTCGGTGAATTTGGTGGTCATACCGATCAGGCCCGCAACAATCATCCAGAAGGTGGCGCCAGGGCCGCCGATGCTGATGGCGATGGCGACGCCCGCGATGTTGCCGAGGCCAACCGTGGCCGAGAGCGCCGTGCTCAGTGCTTGGAAGTGGGAGACGTCGCCGGGCTCCTTCGGGTCGGTGTAGCGGCCGGTGACCAGCCGCAGGGCGTGACGGAAGCCGCGGACGTTGATGAAGCCCATGCGGAGCGTCAGGAAGACCGCGGCTACCACCAGCCAGACGACGATGAAGGGCAGCTGCGTCACGTCGGTCCAGAACGCCAGGTCGAAGAAGAACACGGCGCCGATGGCGTTGTTGACGACGCCGAACACTTGGTCGGCCCGGTCCAGCAGGCCCAGCGCTTGGGGTGCGGCGTTGCTAGAAGCCTGCTGCTGTGCCAGCCCGGCCGCTAGGGCGCCCCGTAGGGGCACGGTTGCGGACCGTCCGCCGTTTGTGCTGATCGGGTTGGCAGTCGACACGGCGGTCTGGCCGTCCCCGATGGGCCCGGCCACGATTATTGCCGGGAGGAGGCAGAGGATTAGGGCGGTGCGCACAAGATGGCGAATTGGCATGGGTTCGAGTGTCTTCGCGGTCGATCGGGCGATGGGTCGTGACAGAGAATCCGGGAACGGGCGCAAAATGTCAAACGTGGTGACGCTGTGGCCGTGCCGGCGCCGGACACTAGAATTGTGATCGCGCACGAGACCGCTGGGAGTGAAGATGATCGATGGGGACACGGCATGAGCGCGCGGCTGCTGGACGGCAAGGCCGCCGCCGCGCGAATTCGGGACGAGTTGCAGCCGTTGGTGAAACGGTTCCGGGAGGCGCGCGGGCGGGCGCCTGGCCTAGGCATCGTGCTGGCGGGCGACGATCCGGCCTCTGCCGTGTACGTGCGGAACAAGATGGCGTTGGCAGAGAAGGTCGGGCTCAGGGCCGATCTCGAGCGCTTGCCGACATCGGCGCCGGTCGACGATGTGCTCGCCATCGTGACGCGGCTCAATGCGAGCCCGGACCACGACGGGATTCTCGTGCAGTCACCGTTGCCGGCCGGGATGGGCGCCGACGCCGAGCAGCGCGTGTTCGACGCCATCGATGCGAGAAAGGACGTCGATGGCCTGACCACGACGAACGTCGGCCTGCTGGTCCAGAAGCGGCCGTCGCTGGTCTCGTGCACGCCGGCTGGCATTATTCGGTTGCTGGCAATCGAGCGGGTTTCGATCGCCGGGGCTCACGCGGTAGTGGTGGGGCGGAGCGACATCGTGGGCAAGCCCATGGCGCTACTGCTGCTGCACTGCGATGCTACGGTCACCTTGGCCCATTCCCGCACGCCGGAGCTCGCCACCGTCTGTCGCGGCGCCGACATCCTGGTCACCGCGGCCGGCCAGGCTGGCCTGATCCGCCGCGAGTACGTCAAGCCGGGCGCCGTGGTGGTCGACGTGGGGATGAATCGCGTGACTGACCCGGCGGTGGCGGCGGGCCTGTTCCCTGAGGGCGATCGGCGACTGGAACTGTTCCGGTCGAACGGCTCGGTGCTGGTGGGTGACGTGCAACCGGAGGTGGAGCAGGTCGCCGGTGCGCTCACGCCGGTGCCCGGGGGCGTGGGGCCGCTGACCGTCGCAATGCTGATGTCAAACGTGCTGCAGGCGGCTGGCGCACTCGACGGGGCGCGGGCGCCCACCGGATGAAACACATCGCGCTCACGGGAGGGCTCGCCACTGGCAAGTCCTTCGTGCGTGACGCGTTCGCGCGGCGCGGCGTGCCGACATTCGATGCCGACGCTGCGGCGCGGGCGGCGGTCGCCCCGGGCACGCTGGGGCTCGACGCTGTGATAGCCCGCTTCGGTGACACGGTGCTCGATCAGTCGGGCCGGCTCGATCGCCGGCGGCTGGCCGGCGTGGTTTTTGGTGACCCGGGCGCGCGGGCGACCCTTGAGGGCATCGTCCACCCGGAGGTAGAGTGGGCGCGCGACGCTTGGTTCTCCAGCTTGGCTGACAGTCCGCAGGGCTTCGCGGTAGCGGAGATCCAGTTGTTCTACGAGGCTGGTTTCGAGGCCGGCTTCGACGCTGTGATCGTGGCGGCCTGCGCGCCAGAGACCCAGGTCGCCCGCGCGGTGGCCCGGGGCGGGCTGACCGAAGAGGAAGCGCGGCTGCGCATCGCCGCCCAACTGCCGATTGCCGAGAAGGCGCGGCGCGCCGACCACGTCGTCCGCACCGACGGTACGCTGGAGGACACTGAGCGCCAGGTGTGGGAGCTGTACGAGGCGCTGTGTGTGCGGTAGCGGGCGACGGCTGTTGCCGAGGGGCCAGACGGTCCCTTTCGGCAGAGTGGCCCCTGGATTCGGGCCTCAGGACTCAGTCGTGGTAGCGCGGGTATCGGCGGTCTCGTCATGGCGGGCTGGAGCGATCCGCTCTTCGACGAATGTGTTCCATTCGTGACACTGCGGGCACTGCCACAACAGCTCGGTACTGCGGTAGCGGCAGCGCACGCACACATGCGGGTCGAGGTAGAAGACCGCCTCCCTGGCTAGGGCCACGTAGCGAGCCACCAGCGTGGGGTCTAGGCCGAGGCCCGCGAGCGCCCGCCACGCTGCTTGGTGGATCACTAGGCCGTGCGGGTTGTGGGGGAGGGCGTCGAGGAGCACGTCGAAGGCCTCCCGGTGGCGGCCGGCTGTGTCCAAGTGCCGCGACAGGGCTAGCCGGGCCCGCCAGTCTTGGTCGTTGGTGGCGATGAGCCGCTGGCACAGCGCCGCGAAGGCGTCCGAACGGTTCAGCGATCGGTACGCCCGTTCCAGCCGATCGAAGACCAAGTGGGCCCGGTCGGGCGCCATCTCCACCAGCGTCTCCCACGCATGGACCGCTCCAGGCAGGTCACCCAGCTGTTCGCGGACGTCGCCAAGGTTCAGGTGGGCAGGGAGCGTCCGTGCGTCGGCCTCCATGGCGCAGGTGAAGGTACGCGCGGCCTCGTCGAGCGCGCCGTTGCCCAACTGGACCTCGCCCATGGCGTTGTGCAGGAACCCCTGGATCTGGCCGTCGCCTGTGCCGAGCTCGACGTCGAGCTGTTCCCGCACCCGCAGCGCATCGGCCCACTGATGCTGCTCCTCGTGCAGCTTCTGGAGGTTGATCAGCGCGTAGCGGTTGCGGGGGTCGAGACGCAGGACCTCGGTGAAGGCCTCGAGCGCGCGGTCCACGAATCCGCCGTGGCGAAAATCGAGCCCCAGGCAAAGCAGAATGTACGCATGCTCAAGTGTTGTCAGGTCGGCACGCTGGAGCAGCGCCTCGTGCACGTTGATGGCACGGCCCACCTGCCCCTTCTCACGGTAGAGGTTGCCCTGGATCAAGTGCAGCTCAAGGGCGTCGTTGCCGGCCGAAATTGCGCGCCCAAGCTCGTCGAGTGCTTGGTCGCGCCGGTTGTCGGCGAGGTAGTTGAGGCCCAGCATGTAGTGGGGCGTCTCGCGGAGCCGGCGCCGGTCGACCCAGCGGCCATCGTGCAGCTTGTAACGCTCCCAGGCCTTGCCGACGGTCAGTCCCAGTAGCAGCGCCACCAGCGGGAGGACGATGATCAGGGAGTCGCCCATGGTGGTCCTCGGTCAAATCATCTCGGTACGCCAGAGGGCGTGGAGGTGCACGACGCCCGCCACGCTGCCGGCAGGCTCGACGACGATGATCGAGGTGTACTTGTGCGCTTCGAGGAGCCGCAGCGCCTCGACGGCTAGGGCGTCGCGTGTGAGGGTGAGCGGTTCGCGCGTCATCACGTCCACGGCACGGCGCTCAAGCAGGGTGGGCGACGCGCTCATGTGGCGCCGCAGGTCGCCGTCGGTGATTATGCCCACTAGGCGGCGATCGCTGTCCACCACGCACGTCATCCCCAGGCCCTTGCTCGACATCTCATAGATGACCTCGGGCATGACGGCGTCGCGGCCTACCACTGGGGCGTCGTCGCCGGCCTGCATGAGCTGCTCGACCCGCATCAGGCGCTTGCCCAGCTTGCCGCCGGGGTGGAGCGAGGCGAAGTCCTCTTGCCGGAAGCCCTTCGCGACGGAGAGCGTCATGGCGAGCGCGTCGCCGAGCGCCAGCGCCGCCGTGGTGCTGGCGGTGGGTGCGAGGTTCATCGGGCACGCCTCCTCCGAGACGTGGCAGTCGAGCACAACGTCGGCGGCTTGGCCCAGCGTCGAGGTCGGGGTGCCCGTCAGCGCGATCAGTGAGGCGCCCAGTCGCCGGATTGTCTCCAGCAAGCGCACCAGTTCGTCGGTCTCGCCGCTGTGGGAGAGCGCGATGACCACATCGCTGCCCTGGACGACGCCGAGGTCCCCGTGCAGCGCCTCAGCCGGGTGCAAGAAGAAGGCCGGCGTACCGGTGCTCGCCAGTGTAGCGGCGACCTTGCGGCAGACGATACCCGATTTGCCCATGCCCGTGACGATCACACGGCCCTGGCACTCGAGCAGCAGACGCGCAGCGGCCTTGAACCGGGTGTCCAGACGATCGATCAGGCCGAGGATGGCCGCCGCCTCAGTCTCAAGCACCTGTTGGGCCAGCGCCAAGTCGAAACACGGCGCGGTCACGCTGGCCGCTCCGTTTCCGCGTCGCGGCCGTGCGAGGCCTCGTCGACGCGCAGGAGCTTGCCGACCAAGGTTTCGAGGAGGTCAAGTCGTAGGGCGTTGCCGCCGTCGCTCGGCGCGCGCGCCGGATCGTCGTGGACCTCCACGAACACTGCGTCGACCCCGGCGGCTACACCGGCGGCGGCCATCGGCTCGATGTACTCAGCTAGGCCCGTGGTAGCCCCGTTGCCGGCCCCCGGCAGCTGGAGACTGTGGGTGACGTCGAATACCACCGGGTGTCCCAGTGCGCGCAGCATCGGGAAGGCGCGGACATCGACCACCAAGTTGTTGTAGCCGAAGCTGACGCCTCGCTCTGTTACCAGAACGTTGGCGTTGCCCTCGGCGGTGATCTTGTCGATCGCATGGCGCATGTCCCGCGGCGCGAGGAACTGTCCCTTCTTGATGTTGACGGCCTTGCCGCTGCGGGCTGCGGCCACGAGCAGGTCGGTCTGCCGCGAGAGGAAAGCGGGGATCTGCAGGACGTCAACGACTGCCGCGGTGGGCTCGACCTGCTGCGTCTCGTGGACGTCGGTCAGCACCGGCAGCCCGGTGCGCGCGCGGACCTCGGCGAGAACGCGCAGGCCGGCCTCGAGTCCCGGGCCGCGGAAGGCCGTGCCTGAGGTGCGGTTGGCCTTGTCGAACGAGGCCTTGAAAACCACGGGCACGCCCGTCCGCTCGGCAATGGCTCGTAGGGCGTCGGCCATCTCGAGGGCGTGCTCCCGGCTCTCGATGACGCACGGTCCTAGGATAAAGGTTAGGGGCTGGCCAGTGCCCACGGTCAGGGGGCCGATGCGGGCCGGTTGCACGGCCCCATTCTACCCACAGCGGGTGTCGCCGCTATCGGCTGCCCGCGCGCAACTCGGCGCCCTCCGTCCGAGTCGCTTTGTGCTGGTGGGCGGCCGACACGAAGCCGGCAAACAGCGGGTGCGGACTGAGCGGCTTGGATTGAAACTCGGGGTGGAACTGCACCGCGATAAACCAAGGGTGGTCCGGGAGCTCGGCTATCTCGATGAACTTGCCGTCGGGCGAGCGCCCGGAGACCTTCAGGCCATGTTCGGTCAGCGTCTGCTCGTAGGCGCTGTTGAACTCGAATCGGTGCCGGTGCCGCTCCCTGACCAGCTGCGTGTCGTAGACGTGGGCGGCCATTGAGCCGGGTGCCAGCTCGCAGGGGTACTGCCCAAGGCGCATAGTGCCGCCCAGCTCGTCCATGCCGAGCAAGTCGCGCAGTTTGTAGATGACCTTGTGGTCGGCGTTCTCGTCAACCTCCGTGGAATGGGCACCCTCGAGCCCGCAGACTTGGCGGGCGAACTCTACTGTCGCCCACTGGAAGCCGTAGCAGATGCCGAAGTACGGGATCCGCTGCTCGCGGGCCACCTGGGCGGCCCTCATCATGCCGCGCGTGCCGCGCGTGCCGAACCCACCGGGCACCAAGATGCCGTCGGCGCCCTCGAGCAGCGCGGCGCCGGGCGTCTCCAACGCCTCAGCTTCCACCCAGTTGAGCTTGACGTCGAGCCCGTGGGCGAACCCGCCGTGGAACACCGCCTCGTTCAGGCTCTTGTACGAGTCCTCGTAGCCGGTGTACTTACCCACCACGTGGATGGTCAGCGTGTCACGGGGCTGCTTGATCCGGTGGACCAACTCCTGCCATTCCTCGGTTCGAGCAGTGGTCTTGGGCAGCCCCAGCCGCTCGAGAACGATCCGATCGAGGCCCTCGGCGGCCAGCACCAGCGGGACTTCGTAGATCGACTCCACGTCCTTGGCCGTGATGACGGCCTCTTCCCGGACATCGCAGAACAGCGCGATCTTCCGCTTGATGTCGGGGTCGAGATACCGGTCCGTCCGGCACAGCAGCACGTCGGGCTGGATGCCGATCTGACGCAGGTCGCGGACGCTGTGCTGGGTGGGCTTGGTCTTCAGTTCTCCCGCCGTGCCGATGTAGGGCACCAGCGTCAGGTGGACGTAGATCGCGTTCTCGCGCCCAACGTCGAGACGGAACTGGCGGATGGCCTCGAGGAACGGCATGCTCTCGATGTCGCCGACTGTGCCGCCGATCTCGACCAGCACGATGTCGGTGTCGTGGCTCACGCGCTTGATGGCGTCCTTGATCTCGTCGGTGATGTGCGGAATTACCTGCACTGTGGCACCCAAGTAATCCCCGCGGCGCTCTTTGGTGATGACCGACTGGTAGATCTTGCCTGTGGTCCAGTTGCTGTTGCGGCTCGTCACTACGCTAGTGAACCGCTCGTAATGGCCTAAATCGAGGTCGGTCTCGGCCCCATCGTCGGTGACGTAGACTTCGCCATGCTGGTACGGACTCATCGTGCCCGGGTCGACGTTGATGTAGGGGTCGAGCTTCTGGAGCGTGACACGGTAGCCGTGATCCTCGAGCAGCCGTCCTATGGACGCGGCAGCGAGGCCTTTGCCGAGCGACGAGACGACACCGCCGGTGACGAAGATGTACTTGACGGCTCGGGTCTCGGACATGTCACCTCACAGAAGGCATCGGCCGCCAAGCGGCGGGCAAGTTCGAGATCCTCCGGCGTGTCGACGCCGATGGAGTCATGTGCGGCCTCGACGACCCGGATCGAATGGCCGTGCTCAAGCACGCGGAGCTGCTCGAGCGCCTCGATGGCCTCGAGTCGGGTCGGTGGCAGGGCCGCCAACTCTAGCAGAAACGGGCGGCGATACGCGTAGAGCCCGACGTGCTTGAACGCGGAAGCCCACGGCGTTTCCGCTCGGCTGTGAGGGATGGGCGCCCGCGAGAAGTAGAGGGCGTGTCCCCGGCGGTCGATTACCACCTTGACCACGTGCGGGTCAGCGAGGGAGGCCGTGTCGGTGATTGGGCAGCACAGCGTCGCGATGGGTGGCGCGTCGGGGCGGCCGAGTGCCATCACGGCTAGGTCGATGTCCGGGGGGGCGATCAGTGGCTCGTCGCCTTGGACGTTGACCACGATCTCGCAGGCCAGGTCGCGCGCCACCTCGGCGATGCGATCGGTGCCGGTGGCGTGGGCGTCACCCGTCATGCGCGCCACGCCGCCGAACGCCTCGACCGCGGCGGCGATCCGCGGATCATCGGTGGCCACCACAACGGCGCCGACGGTGCGCGCGGCGATGGCCCGACGGCAGACGTGCTCGATCATCGACCGGCCGTTGAGGTCGGCGAGCGCCTTACCGGGAAAGCGTGTGGAGGCGTAACGGGCGGGGACGAGAGCGACCACACGTGCAGGCTGTGACGTTCTATCGAAGGGATTCGGGAACGTACCAGGGAGCACATTAAATCATAGCACGTAGGTTAACGTAACCGACTCGTCACACCGAAACAGTACAATCGGGCTACGCACCGATGGACTGGAAGACGACCGCGGTGATGTCGGGCTTCGGGATCGTGGCGACGTGGATGGCATCTGCGCCGCCGGTGCCACCGCGCGCGCCGGTGGGGTCCGTACCCGTTCCCCCGACCACGCAGGTCGTGGCGTCCCCGATTGAGCAGGAGGCCGCCCGCCTCGCGCGCGGGCTCGACCTCCAGGCGCGCCCTGGCCCGCCGTCGCGGAACCCGTTCCGGTTCGGTGTTGCGACCCCCGCGCCGACGGTCGCCCCGGCCGCCTCGGTGGTACCCGCCGCCGCGGCTGCGCCCACGGCGGCAGCCCACGCGGTGCCGTCGCTCTCGCTAGCGGGCATCGCCGAGGACGTCGTGGAGGGAACGATCGTCCGGACCGCTATCCTGAGCGGACCGTCGGGGATCGTGCTGGCCCGGGTGGGGGATGTGGTGACGGAGGGCTACCGCGTCTCGTCCATCGAGGCCGGTGCAGTGGAGCTCGCGGCCGATGGAGCCGTGCCTCTCACTCTTTCGCTGACACCCTGACTAGGTGCGCGTCTTGGACGGCCTTCACACCGCGCAGTTCGTCGAGCAGCGCGGGCGCGATGTCCTCACGCTCGTCCACGTTGACGACGCCGATGGCGCGCCTGCCGTCGCGGCCGAGGGCGAAGTTGGCGATGTTCACGCGGTGGCGCCCGAGCAGCGAGCCGACGTCGCCGATCACCCCGGGCAGGTCCTCGTTCCGCAGGACGATCAGGGTGCCGGCTAGCGGCGCGTCGACGCCAATGCCGTCCACTAGCACAAGCCGGGGCGCGAGGCCATCGAACACCGCGCCCTCAACCCACAGCTCGCTCTTGTCGGTAAGGAGCTTGACCGAAATCAGGCTCGTGAAGTTCCGGGGCCGCGAGCTGCGCGACTCGACGATGTCGATGCCGCGATCGGCCGCCACCTGTCGCGCGTTGACGGGGGTCACCGTCGACGAGAGGATCGGCTTGAACAGCCCCACGAGGACCGCGTTGACGAGCATGTCGTTCCGTCCGTCGGCCAGCTCGCCATAGTACCGAACGCCGAGCGAGTGGCCCCGGCCCTCGTTCATCTGCGCTAGGAACTCGCCGAGTCGCTCGCCGAGTATCAGGAAGGGCTGGAGTCGGGTGAACTCCTCAGGTGACACCGACGGGAAGTTCACCGCGTTGCGGATGACATTGTCGCGCAGGAAGTCGCGCAGGGCTGCGGCCGTCTCGGTACCGACCAACTCCTGCCCCTCGCGCGTGGAGGCCGCAATGTGCGGCGAGGCCACCACCTGGGGCAGGGCCTGGAGCCGTCGGTCGGTGGGCGGCTCCTTGCGGTAGACGTCCAGCGCCGCGCCGCCGACCTGGCCGGACTCGATGGCGTCGGCCAGCGCAGCTTCGTCCACGAGGTCGCCACGGGCGGTGTTGATGATCCGGATGTCCTTCTTGGCGCGCGCCAGACGCTCGGCGTTCACTAGATTCCGCGTGTTCACGTTCGACGGCATGTGGAGCGACACGTAGTCGGCGCGCGCGAAGAGGTAGTCGAGCGATACCAACTCGGCCCCAAGGTCGCGCGCGACCTGCTCGGCAATGAACGGGTCGTGGGCGATCAGTCGCATGCCGAAGGCCGCCGCGCGGTGGGCCACCTCCTGCCCGATCCGGCCGAGCCCCGCGAGGCCGAGTGTTTTCTCCCGGAGCTCCTGCCCGAGGAACTTCCTCTTTTCCCACTTGCCCTGCTTCATCGACGCGTCGGCGGCGGGCAGATGGCGGGCCAGCGACAGCATCATCCCGAGCGCGAGCTCGGCCACGCTGACGCTGTTGGCGCCGGGCGCGTTCATCACCACGATGCCGCGGGCGCTCGCGGCCGGAACGTCGACGTTATCGACGCCGGTGCCAGCGCGGGCAATCACCCGCAGCTTGGGCGCCGCCTCAATGAGCGGTGCAGTGACCTTGGTGGCGCTGCGGACGACGATGGCGTCGGCGTTCTTCAGGTCCTCGGCGAGTTGTGCGGGGCCCCGGCCGGTCCGGGCATCAATCTCCCAGCCTTCGGCGCGGAGCAGATCGAGGGCACTGGCGGGGAGGTCATCGGCAACGACGATCTTCACGGGTGGTTGGCGAGGTTAGAGGTTGGAATCAACCAGCATTCTCGCAAGTATAATCTCCCATCGTGGCCTTGGCGCATCACTGCGTCCAGGCGGCGCGCACCACGAAGGTGCAAACTGCAAGAACCTGCGGAATTTACCCGGTGTTGACAGGGATGACGGCGGGTTTTCAACAGGGTTTTCCACAGGAAGTGTGCGTAACCGGTCTCACAGGTGGGGGTCGGTGCCCTAACGAAGCTCGAGGATCTTCATGAATCGCAAAGTGACAGTGGTAGGGGGTGCCGGCAACGTCGGCGCAACGGTGGCGCGGGCCATCGCAGAGAAGGAGTTGGCGGATGTCGTGATCATCGACATCGCCGATCAAAAGGCGGCAGGAATCGCACTCGATGTCTTGCAGGCGTGCCCGATCGGCCAGTCGGACTCGCGTGTGGTCGGCGGCAACGACTGGACTGCCGCGGCTCGCTCGGACATCGTCGTCATCACCTCGGGCAAGCCTCGTAAGCCCGGGATGAGCCGTGACGACCTTGTGCGCGACAACTACACGATCATGGAAAGCATTGCTCCCAAGGTGGTGCAGCACTGCCCGGACGCCATCGTGATCCCCGTGGCGAACCCGCTCGATGCCATGGCGCAAGCGCTCTTCCGGCTGACGAAGTTTCCCCGGGAGCGCATCATCGGGATGGCCGGGGTGCTGGACTCGGCCCGGATGAGCACGTTTGTAGCCATGGAATTGGGTGTCTCGGTGGAGAACATCCATTCGTTCGTACTCGGTGGCCACGGCGACACCATGGTGCCGCTGCCGCGCTACTCCACGGTGGCTGGCGTGCCGCTGACCGAGCTGCTCCCCAGCGCCACGATCGATGCCATCACCGCTCGCACCGCCCAGGGGGGCGCTGAGATCACCAAGCTGGTGGGTACCAGCGCTTGGTACGCGCCGGGCTCGGCGGTGTCCGAGATGGTGGAGGCCATCCTCAAGGACAAGAAGAAGATCCTCCCGTGCTCGGTCTTCCTGCAGGGCGAGTACGGCATCCACGACCTGTTCGTTGGCGTGCCAGTGAAGCTGGGTGCAAAGGGCGTGGAGGAGATCATCCAGATCACGCTGACGCCAGAGGAGGACGCAGCGCTCAAGAAGTCGGCGGCGGCCGTCAAGGAGCTCGTCGATGTCGTGGGGGCATAAGCCCGAGAAGCAGGCAGGAAGGCCTAGGCGGCTCTAGTCGCCACGGGGCGGCTTCGCGTACGTGCGCCAGCCTTCAGACTCACACGCCACGGGCTAGTCGGCGCCGGCCTCGAGTTATGGGATGGCCGAGCCCCGGTGGCACGTCATGCACGAAACGGCGGGCACCTCGTCGGGGCCCTTACCGGTGGCCATGGCGGTCGGCTGGGCCCGCGACGATAGCACTGGTCAGCACCTGAGGTTGGTGGAGGTGTTCTGGGCCTGTGGGGAGGCGGTTGCCATGGCAATCGCGAACCCGCAGCACGGTAGCGGTAGGCCTCGTTCAAATCCACAGACGGCTGCTTGACGCTACTCCGGGTCCGCCGATAGCATGGGGCGTTGCCTGGGTGTCCGCGGGCAGGCCGGAGCCGTCACATCAGCGTAACATTCCAGTGAAAATCCACGAATATCAGGCCAAGTCTGTGCTCGCGCGCTTCGGCGTACCGGTGCCGCGCGGAGAGGTAGCGTTCTCGCCCTCGGAAGCCGGCGAGATCGCGCGGCGGCTCGGCGGCGAGATCAGCGTCGTCAAGGCGCAGATCCATGCGGGCGGGCGGGGCAAGAGCGGCGGCGTGAAGCTGGCTAAGTCGCCGGATGAGGCCGAGCAGCTCGGCAAGCAGATGATCGGCCTAACGCTGGTTACACATCAGACCGGACCCGAGGGCAGGAAGGTCGGCCGGGTGCTCATCGAGGAAGGGCTCGAGATCGCCCGCGAGCTCTACCTGAGTGTGGTGATTGACCGGGCGTCAGCCTGCCCAGTGATCATCGCCAGCGCGGCTGGCGGCATGGACATCGAGGAGGTGGCCGCATCCGCGCCGGAGAAGATCCTCCGTGAGAGAGTGAACCGGGGCACGGGCATCCTACCGTTCCAGGCGCGCAAGCTGGCGTTTCGGATGGGGCTCGACGCGGCGGTGGCCGGAAGGCTCGTCAAGGTATTGTCGTCGATCTATACGGCCTTCATCGAGACCGATGCGTCGATGGTCGAGATCAACCCGCTGGTCCTCACCACCGGCGGCGCCCTGCTGGCGCTCGATGCCAAGGTCAGCTTCGACGACAACGCGCTCTACCGCCACGCGGACCTGCGCGACCTGCGCGACCTCTCCGAGGAGGACCCCCTCGAAGTGGAGGCGTCGAAGTTTTCGCTGAACTATATCCGGCTCGACGGCAACATCGCGTGCATGGTCAACGGTGCCGGCCTCGCCATGGCGACGATGGACATCATCAAGCTGTCGGGCGGGGATCCGGCTAACTTCCTCGACGTGGGAGGAGGCGCCAACGCTGATCAGATTCGCAACGCCTTCAAAATCCTCACCTCCGACGCCAATGTCAAGGCCGTGCTGATCAACATCTTCGGTGGCATCCTGCGGTGCGACGTGCTGGCGCAGGGCGTGATTGCCGCTGTCACTGAACTCGGGGTGCCCTTGCCGATCGTCATTCGCATGGAGGGTACAAACGTGGAGGAGGGCAAGCGGATACTGCGCGAGAGCGGCCTGAACTTCACGACGGCCGATTCGATAGGCGAGGCCGCCGAGCAGGTCGTCTTGTTGGCGGAGGCTTAGGCAATGGCGGTCCTGCTCGACGAGAACACCCGGCTGATCGTCCAGGGCCTGACGGGTCGTGAGGGCACGTTCCATGCCAAACAGGCGGCCGCGTACGACACCAAGGTCGTCGGGGGTGTCACGCCAGGCAAGGGCGGTACGATCCACGAGGGCTGGCCAATCTTCAACAGTGTCCATGACGCGATGGCGCAGACCGGTGCCAATGCGTCGGTCATCTTCGTGCCGCCGCCGTTTGCGGCCGACGCCATCATGGAGGCCACCGACGCGGGGCTCCCGCTCACCGTGTGCATCACCGAGGGCATCCCCACTATCGACATGCTGAAGGTGCTTACCTTCATGGATGGGAAGCCGACGCGCCTGATCGGCCCGAACTGTCCCGGCATCATCTCGGTGGGGAAGGCCAAGGCAGGGATCATTCCCGGCCACATCTGCCGCGAAGGCCGTGTCGGCATCGTGTCCAAGAGCGGCACGCTGACCTACGAGGCCATCCACCAGCTTTCAGCGCTCGACATGGGGCAGACGACTTGCATTGGCATCGGCGGCGATCCGCTGATCGGTACCAGCTTCATCGATGCGCTGCGGCTGTTCGACGCGGACCCGGAGACCGAGGCGGTCATCATGATCGGCGAGATCGGCGGCACGGCCGAGGAGGAGGCCGCCGAGTTCATCAAAACCTCATTTTCCAAGCCGGTGGCCGGCTTCATCGCCGGGCAGACGGCGCCGCCAGGGCGCCGGATGGGGCATGCAGGCGCCATCATCGCCGGCGGCAAGGGTACTGCGGCGGAGAAGATGGCTGCGCTCAAGCGGGCCGGCGTGCGGGTGGCGAAGAGCCCAGCCGGCATGGGTACGGCACTCGTCGAGGTCATTGGGCGCTAAGCCTAGGACGGAGAGGCAGTAGTTGTGGAACGGACGTTCGGCATCATTAAGCCCGACGTGGTCGGGCGCGGGCTGACGGGGCAGATCCTCGCCCGAATCGAGGAGGCGGGCTTCGCGGTGCGGGCCATGCGGTTGCAGCACCTGACCAAGCGGGAGGCCGAGGGCTTCTACGCGGTGCACTGCGAACGCCCCTTTTTCGGCGAGCTCACCGATTTCATATCGTCGGGCCCCTGCGTGTTGCTGGCGCTTGAGGCCCCCGACGCGATCGCGCGGTGGCGAGGGCTGATGGGGGCCACCGACCCAACCAAGGCGGAGGAAGGCACCCTCCGCAAGGCATTCGGGACCTCGATTGGCAACAATGCTGTCCACGGGTCAGATGCCCCGGACACGGCCGCCTTCGAGTTGGGCTACTTCTTCCGGGGGCTGGAGCTGCTCTAGGGCGAGCAGGAGAGCGCGCTGGGACGGTCACTCATCGTCATTGGACTCGTTATCGCCGCGGTAGGCGTACTTGTGTCGATCGGCATGCCCCTCGGACGGCTACCCGGCGATGTGACTATCCGGCGCGGTAACTTCACGTTCTACTTTCCGCTGGTGAGCTCGCTGCTGGCCAGCGTGGTACTGACGCTCCTGTTGATGTTCCTGAGGCGTTAGACTCGCGATGGCTTCGATCAAGGCCGACCGGTGGATTCGGAAGATGGCGCTCGAGCATCGCATGATCGAGCCCTTCGAGGGCCGGCAGGTGCGGGATGGTGTGGTCTCGTACGGCCTGTCGTCCTACGGCTACGACCTTCGCGTGGCCGACGAGTTCAAGGTTTTCACCAACCTCAACAGCACAGTCGTCGATCCAAAGCGGTTCGACGCGCGCTCGTTCGTCGACGTGCGGGCCGAGGTTTGCATCATCCCGCCCAACTCGTTCGCGTTGGCGAAGACCGTCGAGTACTTCCGGATCCCGCGCGACGTCCTGACGGTGTGCGTGGGCAAGTCGACCTACGCCCGGTGCGGCCTGATCGTCAACGTCACGCCGTTCGAGCCCGAGTGGGAGGGCTACGTGACGCTGGAGATCTCCAACACCACGCCGTTGCCGGCCCGCGTCTACTCGAACGAAGGCATCGCCCAAGTGCTCTTTTTCCAGGGCGACGAGCCCTGCGAGGTTTCCTACGCCGACAAGGCCGGCAAGTACCAGAAGCAAGCAGGCCTGACGCTCCCCAAGCCCTAGGCGGCCCCCTTCGAGTTGGTGGTGCGGCGCACGGGCTCAGCGCCGGAGCCGGCCACGATCCTGCGGGTCAGGAGCGCCTCGTGCCGCGCCCCGTCGAGCAGCGCCCGTACGAGTGTGTGGGGTGTCGGCGAGCGGGGCCAGGACACCAGGATGTCCCCGAGCCCCTTTTTGCCTGTGCCGTTGCCTACGTGGCCAGGCGATCTGGGTCGAACGGGGCGTCGAGGGACAGGCACTTGGGCTCCCACTCGTCGAAGTGCCACCGGAGCGCTAGCCACTGTTAGAGCCGGATCGTTTGCATGAACTCCATAGAATGAGTTGCGAGAAATACGGCGACTCACGCTGTTTGTTGGATCGCCAGCGCGAGGCCGTGGGTCGGTAGCCGTTCCTGCTCGTCGAGAACCAGGAGGGGGTGCGGCCGGTGCAGCACTATGCGGCTGCAGAAGCTTCGATGGGCTGGCCTCGGTCGAGGCGCACACTTTCCACTGCAGTATCCTGCCGATGCTCTGGGGCTGCGCATGAGTGTCGGCCTCGGCGGCGGCCTCCAGCATCGTGCGCTTGCGTCGGGTGTCGCCGACCAGGGCCTGATACAACCCCCCCCCCCCCGCGCCAGCACACGCGCGACCACACCGGGAGCCCCCGCGGCCCACAGCAGGAAAGAGACACGCGGCTTGAACGTTACTTCTTCGGCAGGCTGTTAAGCACCGAGCGCCGAGTGACTCATGGTCTATTGTGCGTGAACCGGTGATCGCTTTGGTATTCTGTAGCGCGTGGCGAGGGAACTCTACTTTCCGAAGATCGTCCGGAAGCGCTCGAAACTCCACGGCTGGGGCGTTTTCGTCAGGGAACCGATCAACAAGAACAAGTACATCATCGATTACACGGGCGAACTGATCGATCACAAGGAAAGTTATAGACGCGAGACGAAGTACCTGAAGCGGGGCGAGATCTGGTGCTTCACGGTCAATCGGCGCTGGGTGCGTGACGCCCACGTAGGCGGCAACCTCGCGCGCTTCATCAACCATTCCTGTAAGCCCAACTGCTACAGTCGAATCATCGGGCGGACGATCTGGATCTGCGCGAGCCGGCACATCGAGCCGGGTGAGGAACTGACCTACGACTACTACACCGACGGGGATCGCATCATCCCGTGCCGCTGCCGGCCGGGGTGCAAGCGAATGCTGTAGCCGGGGCCTCCTGGCCACCTTGTGCCGTGCGCTGACCGCGGCGGTGGCGGTGGTGGCTTTTGTTCCCGCGCAGACGGACGCGCAGGCGTTCATCTCTGAAGGCGACCTGGTCCGTGCGAGCGAAGGCCGGACGGTGCAGGTGGGCTCGCCCGCAACGGGACGGACTCAGAGCCTGCCGCTCGAGGTTTACGTCGCGCGCGTGCTGGCCGGGGAGGGCGAGGCAAACGCGGCGATGGCTGCGCGGCAGGCGCTGGCAGTGGCCATCCGCACCTTCGCGGCTGCCAACGTGGCCCGGCATGCCGATGAGGGCTTTGAGCTCTGCGACGAGACGCACTGTCAGGTGCTAGGCGAGTCGACACCGGATTCTCGCGAGGCCGCGCTGGCGACTGCGGGTGTGGTGTTGCTCCACGATGGGGTGCCGGCCGAACTGTTCTATTCGGCCTCGTGCGGTGGGCGCACCGAGCGAGCGGCCGACGTCTGGGGCGTGGATTTCCCGTACCTGCAGTCCAGGATCGACGACGTACACGCGGACGATGAGCCGTGGACAGCCGAAATCTCGCTGAACGAGATCCAGCGCGGCCTTCGCCAGGCAGGCTTCGTGGGCGTCAGGCTACGCGGTGTGCGCGTGGTGGCGCGCAGCGTCTCTGGGCGCGTCAACCGGCTGGCCGTAGACGGCATGCGCCCGGCCGTGGTCTCGGGCGACGACTTTCGGCTGGCGGTTGGGCCGACAGTGGTGCGCAGCACCGCGTTCGAGGTAGTGAGCGGACGCGACCCGGTCCGTTTCACCGGGCAGGGCTACGGCCACGGCGTGGGGATGTGCGTCATCGGCGCCGGTCGGCGTGCCGCGCGCGGTGAAACCTACGAGGAGATCCTCGAGCAGTACTACCCGGGTCTGGTCTTAGCGCGGCATGGTGCACTGCCGATGGTGCCCGAGGCGACCGTCGCCGTGTCGGCGCCTGGGCCGGTGGTGGCGCACGTGGCGGCCCGTGGTGGGATCGACGCGGCTGAGCTTGAGGCGATGGCCGCCTTGGCGCAGGCGCGGCTCGGTGACCTGCTCGGGGTGTCGACCGGCGCGGCTGGCGGGCTCACAATCGAGCTGCACGAGTCACTCGACAGGTTTTGGCTGGCCACCGGCCAGCCATGGTGGACGGGTGCGGTTTCCCGCGGCGCGATCATCCATCTAGCCCCGGCGGCGGCGCTTACCGAGCGGGGCGGGCTGGAGATGACAGTGCGCGTGGCGGTGGCGGCCCTGCTCCTCTCTGGCGCCGTCGCCGATCGTCCGGTGTGGATTCGCGCGGGGGCTGCCCGGCATTTCGCGCGTATGTCGCTCGGACTGCCACGAGTGACGGTGGCCGGGAGCGCGAATGATTGTCCCGCCGACGCTGAGCTCACGCTAGCTGTTTCGCCAGCTGCCCTGCGGAGCGCTGAGGCGCGGGCCGAGGCCTGCTTCGTGAATGCTTTGGCCCGCACGAATGGTGACTGGCGCCAAGTCCGCTGATCCACTGGAAACAGCGCGGGGGATTCAGCCCTCGCGTCACGTCGTCAGCCGTACCAGCGCGCGAGGAGTGCCGGCGATACCCCTAGGCCGTACAATGTGAGCAAGGCTAGGTTGTGGGTGCTGCGGCGCAGCCAGCCGTCGCGTTCCCACCGCCGAGCCGACGTGACGAGTGGCAATGGCGCCTCGAACACGGGGCTGTCTCTGACGAGCCGGCGCATGAACGCGACGTCCTCCATGAGCGGCAGGTTCCCAAACCCGCCGAGCCGCGCGAATACCTCGCGTCTGACGAAGAGCCCCTGATCACCGTACGCGAGCCGGAAGACACGGACGCGCCATGCCACCAGCTGCTCTAGCAGGCGCGCCTGCCACGCCGGTGAGTCGAGGGCGAAACGAAACCAGCCGCCACCGGCAACGGCTGGTGCCGTGGCGAACACGCCCCGCCAGCCGGAGGGAAGGCGCGAGTCGGCGTGGACGAACCACAGCCAAGCGCCGGTGGCGGCGGCGGCGCCCGCGTCCAGCTGTGCGCCACGGCCGCGAGGGGCGCGTACTACGCGCACGGCGGGGTGGTGTGTGGCGAGGGCCTTGACGGCCGGGTCTGGACCACCGTCGGCGATGACCAACTCAACCGTAGGGTCGTCGGGCAACTGGCCCACCAGATCGGATGCGGCTTGGCGGTCGTCGAGTACAGGCACGATGAGGGAGATCGTGATGGGCACGGCGGCAGGAATCTACAGTAGCATGCGCGCCTATCACCTATAATACGGGGCGATGCTGATCAAACAGGCCCCCGCTATACGGTCGTCCGAGATCACGTCCAGATCCTTCTACCTGCGCCGGCGGGAATTCATCCGCGCCGCGTCGGGCGCGGCCGTAGCGGCGACGGCAGGGCTGTTCGGTGGCGTCCGTGCCCGCGCGCAGGTGGCCGGCCCCGGCGTGAATCCGGCCCTCCTGGACGTGCGCCCGAGCCCGTTCAGTACCGACGAAACGCTGAACAGCTACGAGGATGTCACCACCTACAACAACTTCTACGAATTCGGCACCCAGAAGGGCGACCCGGCGCGCAACGCCGGCGACTTCGTGACGCGACCGTGGACGGTTACTGTTGACGGGCTGTGCAACCGGCCCGGCGAGTACGACCTTGACGACCTCAGGCGGCGGCAGCCGCTTGAGGAGCGGATCTACCGGATGCGCTGCGTCGAGGCTTGGTCGATGGTGATCCCGTGGGTCGGCTTCTCGCTCGCCGGCTTCATCGCGCGAATGGAACCCACGGGCAACGCCCGCTTCGTCGAGTTCACCTCGCTCGAGGATCCGGAGCAGATGCCGGGACAGCGGTTCCCGATCTTGCCGTGGCCCTACGTGGAGGGCCTGCGGCTCGATGAGGCCATGCATCCGCTAAGCATCCTGGCCGTGGGCCTCTATGGCGAGATGCTGCCGAACCAGAACGGAGCACCAATTCGCCTGGTTGTACCGTGGAAGTACGGCTTCAAGGGTATCAAGTCGATCGTACGCGTGCGGTTCACCGCCGAGCAGCCGCGCAATACATGGCAAATCTCGGCGCCGCGTGAGTACGGATTCTACGCCAACGTAAACCCGACGGTGGACCACCCACGTTGGAGCCAGGCGACCGAGCGCCGGCTCGGGGAGCTGCGGCCGCGGAACACGTTGATGTTCAACGGCTACGCCGATCAGGTGGCCCGCTTGTACGACGGGATGGACCTGCGCCGGAACTTTTGACGAGAACGGTTCTCCTCCAGCGGGTCGTTTTTGTCACGGCGCTGGTCCCGGTGGCGCGGCTCGTGGCGAGTGCCTTCACCGGCGATCTCACGGCCAACCCCATCGAGTACATCACTCATCAGACCGGCTGGTGGGCGCTGGCCTTTCTCACGATCTCACTCACCATTACCCCGATCCGCCGCCTGACCGGCCGGAACGAGGTCATCCGCCTGCGGCGGATGCTTGGCCTCTATGCGTTCTTCTATGCCACACTGCACTTGGCTGTCTGGATTGGTCTCGACAACTTCTTCGACGGACCGGCGATGGTCGAAGACGTGCTGGAGCGTCCGTTCGTTACGATCGGCATGGCGACGTACCTCATCCTGCTCGCGCTGGCGGTCACCTCCACCACCGGGTGGGTGCGACGGCTCGGCCGGCGGTGGCAGCAACTGCACCGCCTCGTCTACGTGGCGGCGGCCGGCGCGGTCGTGCATTTCTGGTGGCTGGTGAAGGCGGACACGCGTGAGCCGCAGCGCTGGGCGTTGGCCGTCGTCATCCTGCTGGCATTCCGGCTGTGGTGGGTGAACCGGGCGCGGCTATCCTGGCGGTCCTGACGCGGGCGCCGTCGGTCGGCGGCAAAACACGCTTGTTTCTTGGCCTAGGGACTGCGCCCGACCCCGCGCTGCTCGAAGCGCTGCTGCTCGATACCCTGGAAGCGGCGGCGGTATCAGACGCGGCGCGCGTCGTGGCAGTGACACCCCCAGACGCGCTGGGCGAGCTGGGAGCGCTGCTCCCGGCTGATGTGGGCGTGATTGCGCAGCCGCCGGGCGATCTCGGTGCCCGGATGGGCGGTGTCATGGCGGCACTTCTGGCGACTGGATTCGGTCGTGTGGTGTTGATTGGATCGGACCTTCCCGAGATTTCCGCTGACGCCGTGGCCGAAGCGCTGACCGTGCTGAGTCGCGAGCCGGACAAGATCGTGCTCGGGCCCTCTGCTGACGGCGGCTACTATCTGATCGCGGCCGCACGGGTGCCCGACGTATTCGCCCGCGTGCCCTGGGGTGGGCCGACTGTGCTGCGCGACACCATCGCGGTGGCAGAAGACCGGGGGTACCGCGTCCACTTGCTGCCGTTGGCGGCCGACGTAGACACGCTCGACGACCTTCGGCGTGCGGCGGTCGCCCGTCCGCACTCTCGCACGGCTTGCTGGCTGCGGGCCTTCAATACGGGCCGCGCGGAGGCCGGCTCCTAGCCCTCCGCCCGTGGCGGGGTGCCGCTGAGTTTGCCGACGCCCAGCACCTTCGCCAGCCCCACAGCCACGGCCGCGCCTCCGATGCTCAGCAGGGCGCCGAGCTTGGCGGCGTTCAGCGTGTCGCCGAGAGGGAAGGCGGCCGTCGTGAAGAACAGCGCCACCGTGAAGCCGATGCCCGCCACGGTGCCCAGCACGAGGATGTCCGTCCAGCGTAGCCCGGCGGGTCGCGAGAGCCCTGCGGTTTCGGCCAGTACGGTCGACACCATGATGCCGAACGGCTTGCCGATGATCAGGGCGATTAGGATGATCCAGGTGGCTAGGCCCGCCCCGGTCACCGGGACGCCCGCGTTGCTCAGCGCGAAAAAAAAGAGGACGAACTCGACGGGCGTCTTCCACCAGTGCTCGAACTCGTTCAGGGGGTCGTGCCGGGGATGGGCCGCCTTGGAGGCACCGGCCACCGGGGCGTGGGGCAGGAACGGCAATACGGGCACGAGCGCCAGTGCCGGATGGAGGCCGCCAACGTAGAAGGCAGCCCACGAGATGCCACCGGGTAGCAGGATGTAAGGCCAGAAGTTGCGCGTGCCCTGCCGGCGCAGTGCCCAAGCCACGCCGCAGGCCGCGAGCAGCAGGACGACGAACAGCACGGGCTGCACTTCGCCCGATGGGTAGAACACCGCGAGGATGATGAGCCCGAGTGCGTCGTCGGCGATCGCCAGCAACAGCAGGAACGGTACCGCCGCGTGGTTGGTGCCGAAGATGAATCGCGCCACTAGGTAGCTGAAGGCGATGTCGGTGGCACCCGGGATCGCCCAGCCGCGCAGAAGCTCGGGGGCGCCGACAGCCATGGCCATCCCGATGTAGAGCAGCGCTGGGCCTACCATGCCACCCACGGCGGCGATCACTGGGACCGCGGCGCGCCGCAACGAATGCAGGGCACCGCCGGGCGCGGTGGCCTCGATGATCTCTTTGGTGGCTAGGCCGAAGAAGAACACCATCGCGATGTCGTTGACGACGAAGTGCACCGGGTGCATGAGGTGCTCGTAGCCCTCCGGGTCGAGGTTCGCCCAGACCAGCGCGATCACGGCGCCGGAGATCATCAGGAGGGAGTTGTCGATCACGAGGCGCCAGAGCGCCCCCAGACTGGTGGGCGGGACGGACGTGGACAGAGGAGCCATCGTTGGGTTCACTGTATCGCGAGAGCCGTGGGCGGCCTAGCCTAGCGCGTGAGTGGAGCCTCGTTGGGACCGGCGGCGTGCACGTAGCGCCTCAGCAGCTCGCGCACGGCGTGGGTGTCGGGCAGGCAGTAACGGGCGGCTGTCGGCCCCTCGCCGACGCGGATGGTCGTGCCCGTGTCAGGCAGCACCCGGAACATGTCCTCGTCGGTGTCGTCGTCGCCGATGACGACAATCGACTTGGCGTCCGTGCCCTCGCTGAGCAGGCGCTCGACTACCTTCGACTTAGTGATGCCGATCGCCCGGACTTCGATCGCCTTGCGGCCTTGGAGGACTTCGATGGGCTCGCGCTGAGCCACCTCGTCCAGCTGCTGCCGGAGGATCTGAAGCTGCCGGTCGATGAAGGCCGGGTCGCTGGCCCACCGGTAGTGCCATGCGAGCGCCGTGTCCCTGTCCTCGACGAGGCTGCCGGGGGTTGCAGCTGTCGCGTTCTCGAGCACCTCACGCACGCGTTGCATCCATGCTGTGGAGACCGCGGCCGAGGACTCCCAGGGCGGCGCCCCGGGGCCGACGCGGAAGCAGGCGCCATGCTCGGGCCACAGCGTTACCGGAACGCCTTCGAGCCACGAGCCTAGGTCGCGGCGTGCCCGGCCGCTGACCACGTGCACGGGGCCGAGCGAGGCGAGGTCACGGAGAAGGACCAGCAGGTCCGAGTCGGGGTGCGCGGTATCCCGCACATTGGAGTGGGGCACGAGGGTACCGTCGTAGTCGAGCACCATTACAGGCGTGGTGACGGCGGTCAGGTGTCCCGCAAGGGTCTCGATGGTCGGGCTCGCGGGAACCGGGGCGGCCTCCGGTTTGGGCATGTCGTGGAGTGCATCGACGAAACTGCCGGCCCACTCCTGTACCGTGCGGTTGGCCACGCGTCGGCGGAGCGTCCGCATGCGCGCGCGTCGATCGACCGAAGGCATCAGCAGTGCCTCGGCCATCCCCTCGGCCATGCAGTCGATGTCGAACGGGTTGATCTGGAGCGCCTCGTTGAGCTCCTCTGCCGCGCCGGCGAGCTCGCTGAGCAGCAGTACCCCGTCCTCGTCGATGCGCGAGGCCACGAATTCCTTGGCGACCAAGTTCATGCCGTCGCGCAGGGGGGTCACCGCCATCACGTCTGCCGCGCAGTAGAGCGCGACCAGCTCCTCGCGGTCGAGGCTCCGGTACATGTAGTGGATTGGGACCGACTCCGGGGTGGCGAACTCACCATTGACCCGGCCCACGATCTCGTTGATCTGACTCTGGAAGGCCTTGTAGCCGGCCACACTCGACCGCGACGGGACTGCGAGTTGAATCAGGCGCACCTTGTCGCGCAACTCCGGCGTGCGCTCAAGCAGTCGTTGGAACGCCAGCAGGCGGCGTGGAATGCCCTTCGTGTAGTCTAAGCGGTCGACGCCCAGGATGAGCCGCCGGCCGCCCGAAGACTCGCGCAGCGAGGCGGTCTGGGCACGGACAGCGGGGCTGGCCGCGAGACGTTCGAACTCGTCCACATCGATGCCCATCGGCGCAACGCGCAGCTGGACGTCCCGTGAGCCCACGCGCACGCTGTCGGGCCCGGGCTCAAGATCGAGCACTAGGCGCATGGCCCGGGTGAAGTGGTGGACGTAGGTTGCGGTGTGGAAGCCAACGATGTCGGCGCCGAGGATCCCCTCGAGCACCTCGGCACGCCACGGCAGCATCCGGAAGATCTCGTACGACGGAAACGGGATGTGCAGGAAGTAGCCGATGCGGGCGTGTGGGAGCCGACGCCGCAGCATGCCCGGGACGAGCAGGAGCTGGTAGTCGTGCACCCAGATCATGTCGCCGTCGCGGTACTCGCGAGCCGCGGCTTCGGCGAAACGCTCGTTCACCGCCTGGTAGGTCTTCCAACTGCGCGAGTGCAGCGGCATCCGGTCTGGCATGTAGTGGAACATCGGCCAGATGACCCCGTTGGAGAGCTCCTCGTAGAATGCGCGCACCTGCGCAGCGGTCAGGCTGACGTCGATAAGGCACTGGTCGGTCAGCTGCCCGCGCACCTTGGCCAGTTGCCCGGCATCGATCTTTGAGACGTTGCCCAGCCAGCCGAGCCAGATGTCCCGGCCCGGGCGATGGACGCTGGAGAGGCCGGTGGCTAGGCCGCCGGCCGAGCGGGTCAGTGACGCTCGGCCGTCGTCGATACGGACCGTGACGGGGAGACGGTTGGAAACCAGCAGCAGGCGGCGCGTCCGGTTGGGAGCGTTTGCGCGGTCCGGAGCCGATACGATCGTCACGCTGCCCGCCGGACCCATGTGGTGCTGTCCGTCATGTCCCCCCCGCAGGGACCAGTCTATCAGCCCGGTACGAGGCACGGTGTTGCAGGCGGTTGTTGCGGGATGGCGGGAGGGTTAGTGTCGCCAGGGATTAGTGTGGCGTCGGGTCCTGATATGGAACAGATCAACATGACATTAAGCATCTTAATATTCTGTTAAAAGAGTTAAGATTCACTCATAGTCTATTACTGGACACAATGTCTTCTGATCCCGGTCTGGCCGCTATACTCGGTAGCCATGGCGTCAATGGGCGAACATGGGATCTACCAAGCGGGCGACGAGAGGGACACGAGGGCTTTCACACGGGCGGTGCTGCGGGACGTCACCGCGCTCGAGCGGCTGGTGGCGGCTGGTGCCGTCGAGAGCAACATCCGGCGCGTGGGGCTGGAGCAGGAGATGTACTTGGTGGGTGCCGGGGGGCGGCCCCGCGCGTGCGCACCCAAGTTGCTGGCGCGCTTGGGCGATCCTCGTTTCACCACTGAGCTAGCCCGCTTCAACCTTGAGGTGAACCTGCCGCCGCGTCACCTCGAGGCGGGCGTGTTCGAGGTCCTCGAGGGCGAGATCCTCGATGCCGTGCGCATGGCCTCGGCGTCGGCTGAGGCCCTGGAAGCGCGCGTGCTGCTCACCGGCATCCTGCCCACGCTGCGCCCGGAGGACCTCGGTCGTGACAGCCTGACACCCGAGCCGCGTTACCAGCAGCTCAACGACGCCATCTTCCGCGTGCACGGCCCCATCACAGTAGTGATCGACGGGGTGGAACAGTTCGAGGGCACGTACGATAGCGTGGCCCTCGAAGGCGCCAACACCAGTCTGCAGCTCCACCTCCAGGTAGGCCCCGACGAGAGCGGGCCCCTCTACAATCTCGCCCAGCTGGTGGCGGCGCCACTCTTGGCGGCGAGCACCAACTCGCCCGTGCTCCTCGGACGCCGGCTGTGGCACGAGACCCGCGTGGCAGTGTTCAAGCGGGCCCTAGATGCGCGTAGCGGCGCGCAGGTGGGCCGGGGCAGCCTCTCGCGAGTAACTTTCGGTGACGGCTGGGTCGAGGGATCGATCATTGAGGTCTTCCATGACAACCTGGCGCGCTTCCCCGTGTTGCTCACGTGTGCTCTCGACGGCGACAGCTTGGCCGAAGTCGAGCGCGGCGGCGTGCCGCGGCTCGATGCGCTGGCACTGCACAGCGGCACGGTCTGGCGCTGGAACCGGCCCTGCTACGGCGTTTTAAACGGACGGGCGCATCTGCGCATCGAGTGCCGCATTCTGCCGGCCGGCCCCACCGTGGTCGACGAGGTGGCCAGCGCGGCTCTCTTCTACGGCCTGATGCTCGGGCTGACGGAGGAGGCGCCGTCGGTGCCATCGCGCCTCGCCTTCGACGACGCCAGGGCCAACTTCTTCGCGGCGGCGCGGCACGGGCTCGACGCCCGATTCACATGGCTCGACGGCCGGAGCGTGCGCGCGGGCGACCTGCTGGCTGAGACACTGCTGCCGGCGGCGCGGCGCGGGCTGGCGTCGGCTGGCCTGCCCTTGGCCGAGCTCGATCGCTACCTCGGTACGGTGGAGGCACGCGTGCGGACGGGCCGGACTGGCTCGCAGTGGCTGCTGGACCTGTTTGAAGCCAACCGTACCCGGCCCCCAGACACCGTCTGGCGCGGGGCGGTGGCGACGATGCTGGAGCGGCAGTTCGAGGGTACCCCAGTGCACGAGTGGCCGCCGGTGGCCGGCCCGGCCCGGCCCGCCGAGCCGACGGTCGCGCAGATTATGACGTCGAAGGTATTTGCCGTGCGGCCCGACGACGTGCTTGACTTGGCCACCCGCGTCATGGAGTGGAAGCACATCCGCCACGTGCCGGTCGAGAGCGAGGACGGCAAGCTGCAGGGTTTGGTCACCTTTCGCGAGTTGATCCGGATGCGGGAGCATCTGAGCCGCGCCGACACCGCGGATCTCGTCTCGGTCTCGGAGGTGATGCGTACCGACTTGGTGACGGTGCGCCCGACAATGCCGCTCAGCAAAGCGATGCGCCGGATCGTCGATGCTGACACCGGTTGCCTGTTGATCGTGGAGGACGGGCGTCTGCTCGGGATCGTGACCGATCGCGATCTGGTGACGGCGGCCAGTCGGTTCTTCGACGAGGCCTCGCGCTAGAAGCCTAGCGCGAGTGCTGGGGTGAGAGTGGCTGGTACAGCTCGTCACTGGCCAAGATCGGCTTCAGCCCGTCAGCCAGCAGCGCGGCCCAGCGCGCGGCCCCCGCGTCGTCCCCGATCAGGTCCTGCCGGATCTCAAACCCCACGTAGGGCAGGCGGTTCGCCTCGGCGTGATGGTCCAGCGTGTAGTCGTGGCTGTCGCGGCCCGAATAGGGCTCGTTGTCGCCGACGCACAGGTCTTGGTGGTCGGTCAGATACTGCAGCAGCGGGACGGCGATCCTGGGATCCTCGTCCCACATGACCCCGACGTGCCACTGTCGGACCACCTCGGCGTAGACCGGGGTGCAGCTGTGAACGGCGATGATTGCCGGGGTCACGCCCGCGTTGAGGAAGCGGTCGAGACGCGCGGCGATGGCCGCGTGGTACGGCGCGAAGCACGCCTCGACACGCCGGGTTCGGTCAGCGTCGGTGAGAGCTTGGTTCCCGGGGATCGCAACGCCGTTGCTGATGGTCGGAAACGCCGACGGATCGTCGAGCGCACGGTTCGGGTCCACGACCAGCCGCGAGAAACCGGCCAGCACCGCAGGCGCATCAAGATGGTCTGCTAGCGCCCGGGCCACCGCCGCGGCGCCGATATCCCAAGCCACGTGCCGGTCGAGGACCCAGTCGGCCAGCCCGAGCCGGTCGAGCGCATGGGGAATGCTGCGCGACGCGTGATCGCAGACCAGCAGCACCCGTGCCCGCCCGTCGGGATTGTAGACGGAGAAGGGCGGAGGATCGTCGGGGCCGAGCAGGAAGGGTGACAGCACGTCTCGTGTCGGCGCGTGTCGGCGTCAGGCCGGCGGCTCCTCGGCCTGCTGTCCGACGTGGAACTCGCTGTAGACGTAGATGGGTATGGCGAGACCGCCGAGCCGCTCCTCGATCACGGGGCGGACGTCGTGCCAGTCGAGACCCCCGACGCCGGTGGCGAGGCGAGGGAGCGCGAGCGAGGCAAACCCCTCCGCCTCGGCCAGGTGGGCCAGGGCGCGGAGGGCGTGGCGTACGTGCTTGACCGTGGCGCGCCCGGGGTGGGCGCCATGGCCGTAACCGCCTTCTTGCGTGATCAGGTTGACTACCCGCGCGCCGCTTGGCCCGCCCCACAGCCAAGCCTCGCCCGGCTTGGCGTGAGTCTGGTCACACCAGTGGTGGTAGTCCTTGTGCATCGCCGGAAACTTCTCGTGCAGCGACCGGGCAAGCCCCTGCTTCATCGGGTCCTTCGGGGCGACGCCGTGCGCCACGGCCTGAGCCCGGCTGAGTAGAATGTCTCCCGAGACGTAGTGGATCATGACCGCGCCCCCTCGGCCGCCTCGGCGCAGGTGACGCACACCGGCGTGGCCGGTAGGGCAGCCAAGCGGCTCGCGGCAATCGCCTGGCCGCACGCCGTGCACGTACCGTAGCTGCCGTCATCGAGCCGACGGATTGCATCCCGAATCTGGCGCAACTCGTTCAGGGTCATGTCGTCGAGGCCTTCGAGGACTTCGTCGTTGACAATTTCGCCTGCCTGTTCCTTCCAGTCACGGTCGAGGAGCTTGCGAAGGTCGGCCTCGATGCGGCCGGCGCGCTGGGCTAGCTTGGTGAGCCGCTCCTCGAGCTGCGTGCGCAGGGTGTCGTGTGTTGCCATGTCTCTCTCCACGGGTCCGGATCCGCCGGAACTCTATCAGGATGTCGCCCGTACCCAGAATCGACGCCCCGGCCGCCCGCGGCCCGGACACGGCCGGTCGCTATAACCCGCGACCGTGGATGCGGCTGCGCTGCGCTGGCAGGTCAGGCGATCCGGTGGTACCAGACCATCGACCTCGGGCACGGGGTGGTCACGGGCGGGCTCGATGAGACGCCTTACCAGCTGGCTCGCATCGTACTGCCACACCTCGCTCAAGGGCCGGACCGTGTTGGAGATCGGGGAATGGGACGGCTTCTTCTCGCTGGAGGCCGAGCGGCGCGGGGGCGGGCACGATCATCACGTTGGCGTCGATCGCTGGCTTAGTGGGCATGCCAAGGGTGGCCGCGTAGAACCAGCAAGCACGGGTTGTGGCTTGGTGAAGTCGGTGGCGATTGAGCTGGATGCTGTGGTCCCATCGACAACCGGAGGATAGAGTCGGTGACCGAGCAACTCTCGCCCGATGCCCCGGCGGCGGTGCGGGCCAGCGTCGAGGCGCAGACGGCGCTCCAAGACGAACGAGAAGATCCGCAACTTGGCGATCTTCCTGACGTCGGACGAGTCGTCCTACTGTACGGGCGGCATCTACGTAGCCGACGGCGGCCTGACCGTGGGCTGAGACATCAGAAGGGAGCACGCGCGTGGAGTGGTACCTGACCGCCTGGCGACAGTACGCGGTGTCCATGGGTTGCGCCCCGCGCCGCGAGTAATGGGTCTTCACGCTCGTCAATTTATTGGTGGCCTTTATCGTCGCGGGCGTTGACAGTGCGATGTTCACCTCGGAGTTCTGTCGGCGCTCTACGGGCTGGTGGTGCTCATCCCGAGCCTTGCCGCCACCATCCGGTGGCTGCACGACATTGATTGGTCCGGGTGGTGGTGGCTCGTGGCCTTTGTGCCAATCGTGAGCGGGTTGATCCTGCTCATCTGCTTCGTGCTCGACGGAAGGCTGGGCAAACCGGTTCGGGCCTGATCAGCAGGGATGCGGGGCCGCACCGTCGACGCCAGCGCAACGTGAACGTCTCGATTGTGAAAGGTTTGGTTGCGGGGGGGGGATTTGAACCCCCGACCTTTGGGTTATGAGCCCAACGAGCTACCGGACTGCTCCACCCCGCGACACTATGCTACCTGCTGAAGCCCCTTCAGGGCCACTGGCCGTCGGCCGAAACTTCAGGGTAGCACGGTTATTGGTCTGGGCGTTAGCGGTCGTCGACCACTGGCACGCCGAGTGCGTGGGCTGGCGCGTATACAAGATAGGGAGCCGTTTCGCGGCGCTCAAGCCGGTGCCGCAAGGGCTCCGGCGACGCCACGGCTCGGTCGAAGGCGACGGGGCCCGCTGGCTCTGGCGCTGGGGCTGGACCACGACAGCCAGTAGCTGTCGGACCACTTCCTGAACCAAGTCCGCTACTGGGGCGTGGTGGAACTCGTGATAGACGTTGAGTCTGCTACGAGCAAGATGATTCAGCAACGCACAACGTCCGTACGTATGTGCATTCGCACGGCTCCGAGCAACGTGAGCAGCAATCCGAGCACCATCGCGCCGCCGAGCGGGAGTATTGGCACCGGCGTCGCGTCGTTGTCCTCAATGGTGAGGGTGAGAGTTGCTGCCGTTAGTGCCGGGTTCGTGCTCTCGGCGACAATGACGATGGTCTCCGCGTCGTCGTCCTCTGCGTCGTCAATGATCGTGATCGCTGCCGTGCCCTGTCTTTCGCCCGTGGCGATGGTGATGGCAGTTGACGACAGCGTGTAGTCCGTGTCCAGCGTTGCCGTACCGCCCACCGTCAGCGTCACGGCTGTGCCGTTTGCCGGGGCCGACGCGTCCAGCGTGGCCGTCACCGTGACTTCCTCCCCGCCCTCGGCCGGCGCTGGGTCGCTGCTCAGCGTCAGTGTGCTCGGGGTGGGCTCGTTCGCGTCAATGCAGTTCAGCTGCGCTTCCCCGCTGGCGAGCAACGTTTCAAGTGCGTCACGTTCAGCTGGATCGACGCTCAACCCGTATTCCCGCTTGACTTCGATCACCCGTTGCGCGAACCACACGCCGTGTCGAGCCGGCGTCCACTCGGCTGCGTCTCGATCACTCTTTTGGGAGCGGTTGACTGTCGGATCCGCGATTGTCAGGTTGTCAAGGTCGCTGGCGATATCCTGCCTCCGTGCGTCAGCGATGCCGCTGTCGTGTGCTTCCGCCAACGCAACGATGTGCTCAATGTCCGTTGCGGCTGTCCCATTCGCCGTGATATCAAACGCGAGACACGAGTACGGAGTGTAGACCTGTCCGTTCGCCTTCATCATGGCTGGCAGCGCCGCGATGATCTCGTCCTCCAAGCTGCTGTAGCCCGTCCCGAAGGCGTCACGGTCGTAGCCGTCCCGCGGTCGCTCATCACAGACCTGCAGTCCGCGCCAAGTTTCCGCGTCAGCCGGGCAGCTCGGCTCCGGATCCATCGGCGGCTGTACGGTGGACATGGGGATGTAGCCGTTCGGATTCGAGTTGCCTTCACATGCATTCCCATCGTTGTCGCCATCGCTGCTACGCGAGCGTTCGAGCCACTCGTAGATTAG
This sequence comes from uncultured Bifidobacteriaceae bacterium, assembly GCA_964535675.1. Classification (GTDB taxonomy): domain Bacteria; phylum Acidobacteriota; class Vicinamibacteria; order Vicinamibacterales; family UBA2999; genus CAZHTD01. The sequence continues at coordinate 80,964 of CAZHTD010000007.1, forward strand.
GCCCGTGCCGTCACGATTATCTCGGTAGGCTGGAAGCTTCAACCCATCCTGGCCACCGCCGCGATAAGCCTCTGCGCATGTCAGGTCGCCGTTCCCGTTCGCATCCCAGTACGCGAATGTGTCTCGGGCGTCTTGTGCTTCTACCGGCGTCGCACCAAGTAGCACGAACCCGACGAATCCTGCAATCAGACAAAATCGCATTTCTTTACACTTCATGGCTTCGACGACTGTCACCGAGAGAAACGAACCAATCACATTTGGATGATAGCGACCCCCGCTGAGGCGACCTTCGCGATGTCAGTGGGCTCTGCGGCGCATGGCACAGACGACTCAGCGCAGCGGTCCTGGACGGCTTCGGCTGCCCGGTAGATTCGAGTTCAGGAAAGGGGTATAACGAGGGTATTATTCTCGATGCTAATGTTATAAGTGTATTACAAGCAATAACTTACACACACTTGCCGAAGTTTATTGGGCTGTCAAAGTGCTGGACTGCCCCTCCGCCACACGGCCCACCCGGAGGGCGGTGTGCTCCCGGTCGGTCGCACAGCAGTGCCTTGCAGGCCTCGGCCAGCGTCGGTTCGAGCACCTGCTCCGAGCCGTTGCGATGGTAGCCGAACACCGGTCTGTAGCACCACTGCCAAGATGGATGTTGAAGGCCGGCAACGCCGAGCAGTGTCTCGCCAGGCCGGAAATCGTTGTTGAACTGAGCCTCGTCACTGTAGAACGTGACGTTGGCGTTGAAGTCCATGCGTGCCTAGCCGCTGGGGGCGGCGCCCGCTTCCACAAGCCGCACGCGCATGCGGTGATAGCCACCCGGCAGCAGCGTGAAGGCACGGAGGTGTCGCTATCCTACGCCGTGCCCGGGAGGGAGGACTCCAGGTCTAGCGCAATGATTCATCGGCGGGCCGGACGTTGCGCAGGATGAAGAGGGTCTCGCCCGGGCGGACCAGCCCGAGTTCGCGGCGCGCCAGTTCCTCGATCGCGGCTGGATCGTTGCGCAAGCGCGCGGCGCGCTCGCGGAGGCGGTGGTTCTCAGCCCGCGCCGCCTCCAGTAGGTTCTGGACCTGCTCGTAGTCCTCGCGCGCCTGCATGGTGGCCAGCACGCCTTGGTCGCCGACGAGCGCATCGACGAAAATCACGCACCCGAGCAGCACCAGTGCCACGTGGATGATGTGCCGCCGGTGCTGGCGCGCCGACCTGCTGGGGTTGGTGGGCGGTGCGGGTGTC
>CAZHTD010000008.1:0-42286 GCA_964535675.1 uncultured Bifidobacteriaceae bacterium
CCTCGAAGATCAGCACATTTCGCCCGGTGGATTCGGCGAGCTGGACCGAGTTGTCCTCGTACTGGCCCGTCGCCCACAGATTCTTGATGGCCCGCTGGATGTCGACGCCACTGTTCTGGCTGCCCGGCTGGATGCCCGCCACGCCCGTAACAGCCTGCTCGGCAAGCCGCACATTGCCCCGCGCAACGATGGAATCGATCCGCACCAGCGCTTGTTGTCCGGGAGCCTGGGCCGAGACCGGGGGTGCGGCGGCGGTCGCGGCCAGGAACGCCGCCGCGAACCCGATCCGCCGAACGGGCCCGAGGCGCCCGCGAGCTGCTCCCGGTGTCGAGCGCAGGATCATGTCTTGGTCGGAGAGGCCACCCCGATCGACAGGGCCCTTCCGTCCTCGTCCACATCCACCTCCAACTCGTCCCCGGCGGCGAACTCCGCCATCAGGATCTTCTCCGAAAGCGGATCCTCGATGTAGCGCCGGATCGCCCTCTTGAGGGGCCGGGCGCCGTACCGCTCGTCGTGGCCGTGGTTGACCAGGAAATCAACCGCGGCCGGTGTAGGATTGAGCGTCATGTCTTCCTGCGCCAGCCTCTCCCGCAGATCCCCCAGCATGATATGGACGATCTGGGCGATCTCGTCGCGGCTCAGCGGGTGGAAGACGATCGTGTCATCGACCCGGTTGAGGAATTCGGGGTTGAAGGCGCGGTTCATTTCGTCGTTGACGGTGTCGCGCATCGCGTCGTAGCTGGAACGCCGATCCGGAAGCTGGAAGCCGAGTCCGCCCTTGGCGATGCTTCGCGCTCCCAGGTTCGAGGTCATGATCAGCACCGTATTCTTGAAGTCGATCTTGCGCCCGGAGTTGTCGGTCAGGTGCCCCTCGTCGAGGACCTGAAGCAGGATGTTGAAGACATCCGGGTGGGCCTTCTCGATCTCGTCGAGCAGGACGACCGAGTAGGGATTCCGCCTCACCTTCTCGGTGAGCTGGCCGCCCTCCTCGTGTCCCACGTACCCCGGCGGCGAGCCAATCAGCTTCGACACCGAGTGCTTCTCCATGTACTCCGACATGTCGAACCGGAGCAGCGCGCTGTCGCTACCGAACAAAAAGTTCGCGAGCGCCCGCGCGAGCTCCGTCTTGCCTACGCCGGTCGGGCCGAGGAACACGAAGCTGCCCACCGGCCGGTTCGGGCTCTTAAGGCCGGCACGCGACCGCCGGATGGCGCGCGAGACCGCCGAGATCGCCTGTTCCTGGCTCACCACGCGCCGATGCAGGTCGGCCTCCATGCGTAGCAGCTTGTCGCCTTCGTCCTGGTTGATCGAGGTCAGCGGCACGCCGGTCCACTTCGAAACTACCTCGTCGATGTCGGCCTTCCCCACCACGACGCGGCGAGCGCTCGACTTGACGTCGAACTGCTCGCGCGCGAACTGCAGGTTCTCGCGGGCCGAGACTTCCTGCTCGCGGTAGAACTGCGCTTTCTCGAAGTCCTTCCGCGAGACCGCGTTCTCCATCTGCTCGACCGCCACACGGATACTCTTATTGATCTCGCCGAATTCCTCGCTGAACCCCGCCTCGTTCAGCTTGGCCCGGGCACCGGCCTCGTCCACCAGATCGATGGCCTTGTCGGGCAGGAAGCGGTCGCTGATGTACCGGCTCGACTGGTACACGGCGGCCTCGATGGCCTCGCGCGTGTACTCCACGTGATGAAACTGCTCGTACCGGTCCTTGACACCCATCAGGACGTCGATGGTGTCGGCCTCGGCCGGCGGATCAACCTTGATGGCCTGGAAGCGGCGCTCGAGCGAGCGGTCCTTCTCAATGTACTTCCGGTACTCGGCGGGCGTCGTGGCACCGATGCAACGGATCTCGCCCCGTGACAGCGCGGGCTTGAGGATGTTGGCGGCGTCGAGCGACCCCTCGGCCGAACCCGCTCCCACCAGCGTATGCAACTCGTCGATGAACACGATGATGTTCGGGTTCTCAGTAAGCTCCTTCATGATCGCCTTGAGGCGCTCCTCGAATTGCCCGCGATACTTGGTGCCGGCGACGATCAGCGAGATGTCAAGCGCGAGGATGCGCTTGTCGGCCAGGAAGTGCGGCACGTCGCCGTAGACCATCTTCTGGGCCAGCCCCTCAACGATGGCGGTCTTGCCCACGCCCGGCTCGCCGATCAGCACCGCGTTGTTCTTGGTGCGGCGGCACAGCACCTGCTGCACGCGCTCGAGCTCGTAGGCGCGGCCCACCAGCGGGTCGAGCTGGTTCTTTATCGCGGCTTCGGTGAGGTCGCGGCTGAACTCAGCCAGTAGCGGCGTCTCTTTGACACGCGTGAGCGTGGTCTTCTCGTTCAGCAACTGGACGATGTCCTCGCGGACCGTGTGCAGCCGCATTCCCTTCTCCATGAGGATCGACGCGGCCACCGATCGCTCCTCGCGGAGGATGCCGAGCAGCAGGTGCTCAGTGCCGATGTAATTGTGCAGCAGCCGGTCGGCCTCCTCAGCCGCAAACTGCAGCACACGCTTGGTCTCGGCGCTGAAAGGAATCTCGACCGAGGTTGACACCTTCTCGCGGAAGACCGTCCGACCTTCGATCTCCTTGCGGATGTTCTCGAGCGACAGGTGCGAGCGCGCGAAGATGCGGCTCGTCAGGCCCTTACCCTCGCGGATCAGCCCCAGCAGGAGGTGCTCGGTCTCAATCGAGATGCTGCCGAGCTGGCTCGCCTCGTAGCGAGCAAAAAACAGCACCCGGCGCGCCCGTTCCGTGTAGCGTTCGAACATCCGTTACACCTGACTTGAACGTCGCGGTGATCTCAATATGAGCACCGACACGCCAATTATACGGCATCGTCCGCGCACACCCGGTCGCACCGCGCACAACACATCTTGTGCGTGGTCAGATGCCAGAATGCGAGCGGTACGCGCTGCCACTCACACGTCGACGCGCTTGCCGACGCACTGCGTGATGGCCTTGCCGACGACCGCCCGATCCGCCACCTCGGAGTACGCCTTGAAGTGCACAGTCTGCCGGTGCGCGGCGTACGCCGCCTCCTCGGTGTAGACCTCGTGGAAGATCCAGCGGTGCGGGTCGTCGAGCTGCTGGCTCACGTCGAACCGCAGGCAGCCGGGCTCACGCTCGACCGATCGCGTGGCGTTCTCAAGAATCGCCGGCTCGAAGACATCGAGCATGTCCTTTCGGACCTCCACCTGCACCAGCAGCACGTACACGGCGTACACTATACGCTTCTAGGCCTGCGGCTACGTGGGGTAGAGTTGCCCCCCCTCAAGGCGGAGAACCCGGTCGCAGGCAGCGGCGAGGCGTGGATTGTGCGTCGCGATGATCGACGTCAGGCGGTGCTCGGCGTGCATCTCGCGCAGCAGGGCGTGCAGCTTCTCGGAGGTCGCCTCGTCCAGATCGCCTGTCGGCTCGTCGGCCAGCAGCAGCCCGGGATCGCCAACCAACGCCCGGGCCACGGCCACCCGTTGCTGCTCGCCCCCCGAGAGCATCGAGGGGTAGTGCGAAGCACGGTCTGCCAGTCCGACCCGCGCCAAGAGCGCCGCAGCCCGGGTGCGAGAGGCGGGCAGCGCACGCCGGGCGATCCGGAGAGGCATCTCGACGTTCTCGGCGGCGGTGAACTCGGGCAGCAGATGATGGAACTGGAAGACGAAGCCGACATGACGGTTCCGGAATTCCACCATCCGTGTGTCATCAAGGGTGGTGAGCGCAGTGCCCTGCACTTCGATCTCCCCGGCGTCGGCGCGGTCGAGCCCCCCGAGCACGTGCAGCAGCGTGCTCTTGCCGACGCCTGACGCCCCGATGATGGCCACCATCTCGCCCACTCCCACCTCAAGGGCGAGGTCCAAGAGCACGCGGATGGGACCGGTGGCGCCGGTGTACGACTTGTGGAGGCCCCGGACCGCAACCAGCGCCACTACTCGAACCGCAGCGCCTGGATGGGATCCAGCCGCGAGGCTTGGCGGGACGGGTACAGGGTGGCGAGGAAGCAGATGAGGATCGCTGACACGAGCACAATGGTCAGGTCGAGCGGTCGGACGATGAACGGCACGTAGGCGATCTGGTAAACGTCCATCGGTAGGCTCACCACGCGGTACCGATCGAGAACCCAGCACAGCGCCAACCCGCTGGCCGTACCCGCCGCGGTGCCGACGCCGCCGATCAGTAGCCCTTGCAGCATGAACACGCGCATCACCCGGGCCGAGGAGAGGCCCATCGTCTTGAGAATGGCGATGTCACGACTCTTCTCCATCACCAGCAGCACGAGCGACGCCACGATGTTCAGCGCTGCGACCAGCACGATCAGCCCGATGGTGATCGAGATGGCCATCTTCTCGAGCCACAGGGCCGAGAAGAGTGATGCGTTCAACTGGGTCCAGTCCTGCGTGATGTACTCGATACCGAGCGCCTCAGGAATGGCCCGTGCCACCGCGGGGGCGGCGTTGATGTCGTCGAGCCGAAGCTGGATCAGGTCGGGAACGTTCTTGCCCATGAGCCGCCCGGCTAAATCGAGGGACATGAACCCGTATTGCGAGTCAAACTCGTTGAGGCCCAAGCTGTAGGTGCCCGCCACGCGCACGGTCCGCAGCCGGGGCAGCACTCCCATCGGCGAGAGCGTGCCCTGCGGCGTCATCAGATCCACTCTCTCGCCGGCGGTGACGCCGAGCTGGCGGGCTAGCACGTCGCCGAGCAGGATGCCCGGCTGCTCGTCAGCCGATGCCGGCTCGATCGCCGCGACGCTGCCGGTCAGCATCGACACCTCGAGTTCGGTGACCTCGGCCTCGAACACCGGGTCGATGCCCTTGAAGGAAATAAACGACTCGGCCGACGGCGTCCGGATCAATGCCAACCCCTGGATGGCGGGACCCGCCCCCACCACACCGTCGATCGCCCGGAGCCGCTCCGCCTCGGCGGCATAATCGTCGAGGCCGCCCACCTTCCAGACGTAGACGTGCGCGGTCGCCCCGAGGATCCGGTCGCGCAGCTCGCCCTGCAACCCGGTCATCAGCGCCAGGGCAATCACCAGAGCCATCACGCCCACCGCCACACCGAGCGTCGAAATCGCGGAGATCAGCGAGATGAAGGCCTGCTTGCGCTTGGCGAGCAGGTAGCGCACGGCGACGAACAGCTCAAGGCTCATCGCGGTCGCATCAGGGGGAAGAGGATTACGTCGCGGATCGACGGGCTGTCAGTCAGCAGCATCACCAGCCGGTCGACGCCTACCCCCGCCCCACCAGCCGGCGGCATGCCGTACTCGAGGGCCCTCACGTAGTCCTCGTCCATGGCGTGGGCCTCCTCATCGCCGCCGGCGCGCTGCCGCAGCTGCTCCTCGAACCGGCGGCGCTGCTCTGCCGGGTCGTTGAGTTCGCTGAACGCGTTGGCGACCTCAAACCCACCAGCGTAGAGCTCGAACCGTTCGACGGTCTCAGGGTCGTCCACCTTCTGCTTGGCGAGCGGCGACACCTCCGTAGGGAAATCGTACACGAACGTCGGCTGCACCAACTCCTCCTCGCACAAGTGCTCGAAGATCGCCGTCGCGATCCGGCCAGCTCCCGCGCCCGGCGTCATCTCAACACCGAGCTCTCTGGCGAGCACTGCCGCCGGCTCCCGCTCGCGCAGCTCGCCCTCGGCTACCTCGCGGCCCAGCCGCGTCGAGGCCGCCGCCCGAGCGCCCTCGCGCAGCGCGACGCGGCGGAACGGTGGCCCCACGTCGAGACGCTGGTCGCCGAACGCCAGCACGTCGCCCCCGGTCACCGCTCGCGCCACGTGCCGAACCAGCTCTTCGATGAGCGCCATTAGTTGCTCGTAGTTTGCGTAAGTCCAGTAGAACTCGAGCATCGTGAACTCGGGGTTGTGCTGCGTCGAGATGCCCTCGTTTCGGAAATTGCGGTTGATTTCGAACACCCGCTCCACGCCGCCGACGGTCAGCCGCTTCAGATACAGCTCGGGCGCGACGCGCAGGTAGAGGGGGATGTCGAGTGCGTTGTGATGGGTGACGAACGGTCGCGCGAGTGCGCCACCAGCCATCGCCTGCATCATCGGGGTCTCGACCTCAAGGAACCCCCGCTCGACCAAGAAGGCGCGCAAGGTGGTGACCGCCCGGCTCCGCGCCTCGAAGACCCGCTGCGAATCGGGATTGACGATCAGATCAAGGTATCGTTGCCGGTAGCGCGTCTCGATGTCGGTCAGACCGTGCCACTTCTCGGGCAGCGGCAGCAGGCACTTGGCTAAGAACACCAGCCCCGACGCCCAAATGCTGAACTCGTCGGTGCGCGTGCGGAACAGCCGTCCCTCGACGCCAACCCAGTCACCGAGGTCGAGCAGTTTCAGCACTTCGAACTCCTGCTCGGACAGCGAGTCCTGGCGCAGATACACCTGGATGCGCGCCCGGCCGTGGGACAGCACGAGGAAGTTGGCCTTGCCAAATGTGCGGCGTGCTAGGATGCGCCCGGCAACACGCGTGGTCAGGCCAGCCGCCTCGAGTTCCTCGCCAGTGCGCGCGCCGTGCTCATCGACTACGGCCGCGATCGTCGTTGACACGTCGAACCGCCCCGGGTACGGGTCGATGCCGAGAGCCCGGATCGCGTCGAGGTTGGCGCGCCGCTGGGCGACCTGGTCAAGCTCACTCCGGTCGCTCATGTGCTCTTACGCGGGATGGCGTCGAGCACGCCATTGACGAAACGCACCGAGTCATCGGTGCCGAAGGTGCGTGCCAGCTCGAGTGCCTCGTTGATGACCACCCGGGGCGGTGTGTCTGGCTCGTGGCGCAACTCGTAGACTGCCAGCCGCAGCACGATCCGGTCGAGCACGTTCATCCGCTCGAGCCGCCAGTTGGCAGCGGCCTCGGCAATCAGGGGATCGACCTCCGCCACGTGGGCCGCGGTGACAACAGCTAGGCGCAAAGCAAAAGCCCGCGCCTCGGCCGGCAGACCCGCGATCTGCTCCGGGACCTGGCCCCAAAACGTGTCCTCAAGTGCGGCTACGTCGAGCCGGCCTACCTCCGCCTGGTACAGCATCTGGACGGCGAGCTCGCGCGCACGGTGCCGCGGCTTACGCACCGGCGGGGACACGTCGGACGCCGTCCCCACGGTCACGGCTCCACCCGGCCGCCGATGCGGCGCAGCACCGAGACCATCTCGATCGCTGCCAAAGCGGCCTCACGCCCCTTGTTGTCTCCGTCGGCGGCGGCACGGGCCACAGCCTGCTCATCGGTGAGCGCGTTGAGGACGCCGAAGCCCATCGGCACGCCCGTGTCGACGGCGACCGCGGCGATGCCATCGGTGACGGCCGATGCGATGTACTCGAAGTGCATCGTCTCGCCCTTGATCAGGCAGCCGAGGCAGACGACAGCGGCAAAGCGGCCCGTACTGGCCAGTCGGCGGGCGGCAAGGGGAATCTCGAACGCCCCTGGCACACGGACGAGGTCGACCGCGTCGTCCCCGATGCCGGCCTCGGCCAACGCGGAGCGTGCGCCGTCTAGCAGGCCTTCGGTCACGTGATCGTTGAACCGCGACACGACGATCGCGATGCGGGGCGGAGGATCAGCGCTCATGGCGAGAGGCCCCGGGAGGGGCCAGGACCGGAGGTGATCATACCCCACGCCCGGCAGACGATCGTACCGATGCAGGCGCCTGCCGCGTCGAAATTGGCGTCGCTCAGCTCGGTCGTGCGCATCGCGAGGAACGCGTGCCACACCTCGAGCGCGGCGCCGCCGTCCGCACGGTGGTGCACACGGGAAAGCCGCCGGCCGCGGCGCGCGACAGCAGCGCTGCCAAGCGAGCGTAGCCGACCAAGTGGAGCACGCTCTCGGACAGGGCCGGCGACATGGGCGGCGACGGGGTGGTCGACGCTAAGCATGACGGCCATCCAGACGAGCACCGGACCCCAGACGCGCAGCCGCGTCACTGGCGTCACAACGGGAGCGGGTACAGGAGCCAGCCGAGCAGCAGCCCGCCGCCCACGAAAGCCGCGAGAAGCCGGCCGCCGAGCTGCAGCTGCTCGCCCGGCTCGTCACGCAGCAGCACCGCGAAGACCACCGAGACGAACAGGGCAAAGAGCATCATGAGGCCGACGTGCGTGGTCACTTCCGGCCCTTCGCGATATCGAATGCGTCGAGCACCACCAGCATGTTCAGTAGGCCTGCGACGATGAGAAAGGCGTTGCCGTACTCGTACGTGACGGCTACCACGCGGCCGGGTCCGGCCCCGGCCAAGCGCGCGCCCAAGTAGAGCACACCGAGCCCGAACTCGGCGATCGCCTCGAGCGCGACGATCGGCTGGTCGAGGCGGAACGGAAACAGCCGTCCCCCAAGCCACAGGCCTACGGCGAACATCAGCGGCAGCACGACCAAGAAGACAATGCCCTTCTGACGACGACCGAGTATCAGGTGGCCGGACCCGGGCACGGCCCAGGCTACCACGCACAACAGCAACAGGTTGGGCCGCCCCGTCTCCCCTACCATCCGCGCTAGTGTACCTGCGGCGCGCGGCTGGCGGTCACAGCGCGAGCGCGCCGAAGTGCACGCCGTAGCGCTCGGAGAACTCGTCCATGGTATACGCGTGGCTGAGACCGCCGAGGTGCTCGAGGCAGGAAGTCGCCGCCACGCTGCCCATCTGCGCGCAGACGCTGAACGGCGCCCCTGCCGACATGCCGCGGAGAAAGCCGCCGCGATATGCATCGCCGACGCCAGTCGGGTCGACGATTCGATGTGGGGTCACTGCCGGCACGTCCACCCGCTCGCCGCGTTCGTACAGGGACGAGCCGTCCTCTCCACGCGTGACGACGAGGATCTCGGCCTCGCGCAGGACGTCTGCCTCGTTCCACCCAGACTTCTGACGAATCAGCTCGAACTCGTAGTCGTTGCAGATCACCACGCGCGCACCGGTGATGCCCTCGCGCATCTCGTCGCCCGACAGCCGGGGACACTGCTGCCCCGGATCGAAGACATACGGGATACCGAGCGTTCGGCACTCGTTGGCGTACTGAACCATCGCGGCCGGGTCGTTGGGCGAGAGGATCGCCAAGTCGACGGAGCCGACCGTGCGGAACGACAGTTCGGCGGCGTGTGACATCGCACCGTTGTAGAAGGAGGCGATCTGGTTGTTGTCAACGTCGGTGCTGCAGAAGAACGATGCCGTGAACTTATCGTCGACCTCGGTCACCAGAGACGTGTCGATGCCCGCCGCGTCGAGCCACGCCCGGTACTCCGGGAAGTCTTGGCCGGCGGTCGCCATCAACCGCGGCCGCTCGCCGAGCAGTGCCAGCGTGTACGCGATGTTGGCGGCGCACCCGCCGCGTCGCTTGTCCATTGTGTCGACCAGGAAGCTGAGACTGATGCGCTCGAGGTGCTCGGCCAAGACGTGCTCGGTGAACTTGCCCGGGAACGACATGAGGTAGTCGTAGGCGATCGATCCGGTGACGATGATGCTCATGACAGGTATTTTTCGACGATGGGCGCCAGATCGCGCTTCACGTCCTCAGGTATGGCCTCGGCGCGCGTGATGATGCCGAACCTGAGGGCACTGGCGCACTCGCAGGACCGTTCGAACGGCAGCTGCTCGACGGCACGAGCAATAATTCGCTGCGCCGTCTTCGCGTTCTGGAGCAGCGTGGCGACCACCATGTCCACGGTGACCGAGTCATGGTCGGGGTGCCAGCAGTCGTAGTCGGTGACCAGCGCGAGCGTCGTATAGCAAATCTCTGCCTCGCGAGCGAGCTTCGCCTCCTGGAGGTTGGTCATCCCGATCACGTCGGCGCCCCACGACCGATAGAGGCGAGACTCGGCCAGCGTCGAGAATTGCGGGCCCTCCATGCACACGTAGGTGCCGCCCGTGTGCACGGTCGCTCCCGCCGCGCGGCCGGCCTCCACGGCGACGCGGCTCAGGAGCTGGCAGAAGGGATGCGCGAAGCCGACATGGGCAGCGAGCCCGCGGCCGAAGAACGTGCTGATGCGACCCTTCGTCCGGTCGATGAACTGGTCGGGCACCACGATGTCGAGCGGCTTGTACTCCTGTTTGAGGCTGCCCACGGCGCTCGCCGAGAGGATGAACTCGACACCGAGCATCTTCATGGCGAACACGTTGGCGCAGAAGTTCAACTCAGAAGGCAGCAGCCGATGTCCGGCGCCGTGACGCGCCAAGAACGCCACACGGCGCCCGCCGAGCGTCCCGACCACGAGCGGCGCTGACGGATCCCCGAACGGCGTCTGGACCGCGATCTCTTCCCGATCAGTGACGCCGGCCATGTCATAGAGGCCGCTGCCCCCGATGATGCCGATCGGTGCTGTCTGCATGGTGTCGTGTGCGGTGCCGGCGCCCTGTCGGCGCCCACGCACTGTAGCACGCTGGCCGACCCACCGTGGCGACCGGGAGGTATCATCGACGCATGCGGCCGTTCCGTCTCGCCTTGCTCGTCCTCGTTGGCATTCTGATCGCGGCCACTTCCGCCAGTGCTGACGCCACCGCCTTTTTTGGCGTCGCGTCGCAACCCGTGAACCGTCCCTCGAATGGCTTGGCCATCGGCGTCGGCCTCCTGCTCGTGGGCTTCGAGTTCGAGTACGCCTCGAGCGCAGAGGATCTCACCGAAGCGGCGCCCGCGCTCACGACCGGCATGGGGAACGTACTGCTGCAGACCCCGTTCCCCCTGGCAGGCCTGCAGTTCTATGCGACCGCTGGCGCGGGAGGCTACCGCGAGCGGCTAGCCGGCCGGCAGGAGACATCGGTAGGGGTGAATACAGGCGGCGGAGTGAAGATCGCCGTCGCTGGCCCCGTGCGGGTCAGGCTGGACTACCGCGTGTTCCGGCTGCGTGGCGACGCGCTGCACCCAACGGTGCAGCGCGTGTACGCCGGTGTCAATATCGCGTTCTGACCGACTCCGTCGATCAGCATGCAGCATCGAGCACCAAGGTGTTGGCGCTCCTTGAATTCCTAGCGGTCAAGCGGCTGGCCAGGACGGATGATCGTCGGGTCGCCCCCCGCCGCCTCAGCGCCGGGGGCCCGACCGGCAGGTACCGCCAGCAACTGTACCGCCTCAAGGTTGAGCATCGTCTGGCCAGCGGCGAACGAGCCATCGTAGAGCTCGTAGAGCTGGCCTACCTCATCGGGAAACGCCTCGGCCAGCAGGCGCGCCACGCCATAGTCAGCGCCGGGGATCACCGGGTCCACCACAAACACGTACAGCACGCTCCCGTTCGGGCCTGCCTCGGTGGCGCGGAAGAAACGCCACCCTTCGGCCTGCTGGCGTCGCACTGGATCGGCGGAGATCCGGAGGGCTTGCCCGACCCTGTCCAGCACTAGCTCAAAGTCGTCAATGGCGTCGGCTCGCACCGAACTCAGCAGCAGGCCGGCGGGCGAGCCGAACACCCGCGCGCTCGGGTCGGGCAGCGCGGCGGGCGCCGTGGACACGGGAGGGGACGGTGCCTGCATCGGCCCGGCGGCGGGAGGCGTCGCCGGGCCCGGCTCCTGCGTGGCCGGTGAATCAGCCGGGGCTTGGGCCGAGGCTCCCGCCGCCAGCAGCGTGATACACACCGCCGCGAGCGCCACCCGTGTCGTCGTCATGCAGTCCCTCGAAAAGACGACGAGCCACGAACACCTCACACTTGGCTCGACGAACACCCACAGTCCAGACGGGATCTGGACTACTCCGACATATCGAGGGCGATGTCCCCGCCCGCAGCACCGAGATTTTGCGAGAACGCGCCCTGGTACATCTCATAGAGGGCCTGCCGCTCCTCTGGGAACTCATCGTACAGCGTCTGCATGATCGAGTACTGCTCGTTGGTGGCGCCGGCCACGGGCTCGATGATGTGCATATAGATGGCATCCCCGTTCGGCATTGAAGCCGCCTGGCGAACGACAATCCAGTTCTGCGCCATCCGATTCCGGACCGGATCCGACGAATTCGACAGAGCGTCGCGCAGACGGTCAAGCAACTGCTCGTAGTCCCCCGTCATGTTCGCCCGAATCGCGTAGGTGACGACCACGACGTCGGAGTCCGCGAACGGGTCCTGCTGCGCCTCAACATGGGTGCCGCCGAGCGCCACCAGCAGCAGGGCACCAGCCAGCCCGATTCTAAACAAACGCTGCATCTTGAAGCCTCCTCGGGAAAGGCCGTTAATCTACCGTACGTGAGTCGTGGATGAAAACGGTCATGACCTCGTTGGCCAGCAGCATTCCCGTTCTCGTCAGCCTGAGCCGGCCGACATCATAGCGCAGGAGGCCCCGTTCGACGAACGGCGCCAGCGCCCTTCCGTGGACCGCCGCCACGTCAATCCCGTGATTTCTTGCAAATTCGGCAAGCTCAAGGCCATCCGTGAGCCGCAGCCCGGTCATCAGGGCCTCCTCCGCGCGCTCGGTGTCGCTGAGCGTGCGTCTCGTAATCGCCGGCCCGGTGTCCCCGCCGACCGCCTCGATATACTCGCCGACGGCCTCGATATTCTTCCACCGCATGCGGTGCCGCGTGGAATGTGCGCCGCACCCGAACCCCAGCCACTCGCCGTCCTGCCAGTACTTCAGGTTGTGGCGGCACTCGCGCCCCGGGCGCGCAACATTCGAGATTTCGTACTGCCGGTAGCCGGCTGCGTCGAGCCTGGCCATCGCCTCAATATACATGTCGGCCGCCTCATCGTCCGGGGCCTGCGACCAAGCCGCCCGCGCCATCGTTTCCCGCAGTGGGGCGTTCGGATAGAGCTCCAGCAGGTAGAGCGACAGATGATCCGGACCGAGATCAATCGCGGAGTCAACCGAGACGAGCCAGTCGGCGATCGACTGCCCCGGCAGCCACATCATCAGGTCGAGCGACACGTTGTCGAAGCCGGCCTCGCGCGCAATCGCCACTGCCTCGACCGCCCGCGCTGCCGAGTGCCTGCGGTCGAGCCGCCGCAGATCCGCGTCGCGGAACGACTGCACGCCGTAACTGAGCCGTGTCACGCCCGCCGCGCGAAAGCCCGCCATTCGCGCAGGCGTCGCGGTCTCGGGGTTCGCCTCGAGCGTGACCTCGACGTCGGCCGGCACGTCGAACGCTTGGCGGCACACATCGATAATGGCGTTGATCTCACCGGGCTCGAGCAGCGACGGGGTGCCGCCGCCGAAGAAGAGAGTGTCGGCCCGCGCGGCGTCGCCCGCCCGGTTGATCTCGTCGAGCAGCGCCGAGACGTACCGCGCCTTCAGATCGGTGTCGAACAGGCCGCGGTTGAAGTTGCAGTAGCCGCAGATCGACGAGCAGAAGGGGATGTGGAGGTAGAGGCCGAGCGCCATCCCGACTCGACCTAGCGCTTGGTGCCTGCCTTGCCGCCCGGCCACTGGATCTCGGGCGTCGACTCGCGAGCTGATCGGCGGAGCTGGGCCCGAGCCTGCCTGCCGGAGCGCGCCGGGAGCCGGCCGCGCGGGCGTCCCTTCCAGAGCTTGTAGAGATCCTCGGAGCTCACGTTCGGCGGCAGCTTCCGGTAGTCTGGCCCGTCGTACTCGAGGAACTCGCACATTTCGTGGAGCCGGGAATGCAACCGGAAGCCGACCCGCACGAGCAGCGAGTTCAGATCGTCTCCATCCGGAATGTCCTCGTAGTTCGACGTGAAGATGGTCGGGCGCCGCTCATTGTAGCGAGTGTTGGCGATCGAACTCATCGTCTCCTCCACCCAGTCGGTCAGCCGCTCAGCCCCGAGGTCGTCGAGCACCAGCAGCTCGGCCTCCATCACAGGACGGATGACATCCATCTCGGCCATCTGGCGGGCTGGATCATAGGTGCTTCTGATGTCGCGCAGGAGCGCGCGGGTGTCGTAGTAGAGAGCGCGCGCGCCCGTGCGCTCGGCGACGCGCTGCAACACCGCGACCGCGATGTGGGTCTTGCCGATGCCCGGGGGGCCAATCAGCATCAGACCCTTGCTCACCACCGGGAACGACTCGGCGAACCGCCGTGCGACATCCACCGCCCGGAGAAACTGCTCGTTGTCGTAGATCAGGAGGTTATCGAGAGTGCAGCCCCCATAGCGCGGCGGGATGCGCGCGCCGCCGACTGCCCGCGTTGCCGTCGCCTGACGCCAGCAGCCGCACCGCGTGACGCTCGAGACGCCTTCACGCTCCACGGCCTTCCATCCAGTGTCGTTGCAGACCGTACAGGCGGGCACACCCGATGGTAACGCCGATGGGGCCACGCGTGACAGAGAACTTCAGCCGTCGCCGCGCTTCGACGACGCCGAAACCTTCGATCGATCACGCCGTACCAGCTCGCCGGGCGATGACTTGACGAGCGCGGTCCCGAGCCGCTGCTCCCAATCGTCGAGCCCGCGGGCTAACTCGCGCTTAACGTAGTCCATGAACTCGTTGACCTCATGCTGCATCAGCTCCATCTTGCGGCGCATGTTGAGGATCACGTCGACGCCGGCAAGGTTGACGCCGAGCTCGCGCGTGAGCGTCAGGATGGTCTCAAGCTGAGCCATGTCCTCATCCGAGTACAAACGCGTGTTGCCCTCGGTCCGCGACGGCTTGAGCAACCCCTCACGCTCGTACAGCCGGAGCGTCTGGGGATGGATGTTGTACTTCTGCGCCACGGCACTGATCATGTAGACAGCCCGGTCGCCGTGCTCTGCCATAGCCCTAGCCTTCCCGCCGGGCCCCGGCCCGCGCGCCGCTGCCGTGAATCCGCCCGAACTCCCGGAGCAGCTCCTTCGAGCGCTCGTCAAGAACCTCGGGCAGCATGAGCCGGACCTCGACCAGGAGGTCGCCACGCTGGCCGAGCGCCTGCCGCGAGGCCACCCCCCTCCCGCGCAGCCGGAAGCGCTGCCCCGACTGCGTACCAGGCGGGACGCGCAGCGTCACCGTGCCGTCGGGCGTATCGACCGCGACCCGCGAGCCGAGCGCCGCCTCGTGCACACCGACCGGGACCACGACGTGCAGGTCGTCGCCGTCACGGCAGAACACGTGGTGAGGGCCCACATGGACGGTCAGATAGAGGTCACCGGCTGCCCCCCCTCCCCAGCCCGCATGGCCAGCGCCCGCCACCCGGACCCGCTCGCTATCGGCCGTCCCCGGGGGGACATCTACCTGCACGCGCTCGCTGCGCGTTTGACGCCCGACGCCGCCGCAAAGACCGCACTCCTGTGGCCGCCGCGACCCCGTCCCTGCGCACGAGGGACAGATACGAGAAAAGATCATGTGCCGGCGGGACGACCGTACCGTGCCCGCGCCCTCGCACAGTACGCAGACACCGGCATCAGTCGCACCAGCCACACCACGCCCGCCGCAGGCGCGGCAGGCAGTCTCGCGGGTGACGGTCACCGCCCGCCGCACGCCCTGGAGTGATTCCTCGAAGCTCACCGCCACGCCGGCGTGGAGATCGGAGCCGCGCTGCGCGCGGGCCGGCGCCGTGCGTGCCGCGATGGCTTCGGCGAACAGGTCGCCGAAGCTCGTCGAGTCGGACCCAGACGCCGAGAAGTCGAAGCCTTCGAAGCCGCTGCTCCGCGGCGCGCAGCTCTCGGGAGCCCCTTCACCACCGACATCGTAGCGCGAGCGCCGCACGGGATCGATGAGGGTCTCATACGCCAGCAGGATCTCCTTGAAGCGCAACGCCGCGACGTGATCCCCAGGGTTGATGTCCGGGTGGAACCGCCGCGCGAGGCGCCTGTAGGCCCGCGTGATCTGGTTCGGCGTCGCCCCCTGCGGGACCCCGAGCACGACGTAGAAGTCCATCGTCTTGCTCCCGTTCGGCGCTTACTTCTTCTCCTCGTCCACGACCTCGGCATCGATGACGTCGCCCTCGCCCTCTGCCGAGCCATCGCCGCCGGGCGTCTCGGCCTGGGCCCCGGCCTCGCCTCCGGCGCCGCCGCCTTCCGCCGCACCCTGCTTGTAGATCGCCTCGGCGGCCTTGTGCTGCGCCTGGGTCAGCGCCTCCATCGCGGTATTGATCGCCGCTAGGTCGTCACCGCCGATGGCCGTCTTCAGCGACTCGATGGCCGTCTGCACGGCGGTCTTGTCATCACCGCCCAGCTTCTCACCCATGTCCTGGAGCATCTTCTCGGCGCCGTAGACAGCCTGATCGGCTTTGTTACGCGTCTCGATCTCCTCACGCCGCCGCTTATCCTCGTCAGCGTGCGACTCGGCATCCTTCATCATCCGGTCAACCTCGTCCTTGGTGAGGCCGCTCGACGCGGTGATGGTGATCTTCTGCTCCTTGCCGGTGCCCATATCCTTGGCCGACACGTTCACGATGCCGTTGGCGTCAATGTCGAACGTGACCTCGATCTGCGGCACGCCGCGTGGCGCCGGGGGAATGCCCACCAGCTGGAAGCGACCTAGCGTGCGGTTGTCGCGCGCGAGAGACCGCTCACCCTGCAGCACGTGGACTTCGACGCTGGTCTGGCTATCGGCCGCGGTCGAGAACGTCTCACTCTTCCGCGTGGGAATCGTCGTGTTGCGTGGAATCAGGGTCGTCAGCACTCCCCCCAGCGTCTCGATACCCAGCGAGAGCGGTGTCACGTCGAGCAGCAGCAGGTCCTTGACCTCGCCGGCCAGCACACCCGCCTGGATGCCGGCGCCCACCGCCACCACCTCGTCAGGGTTGACGCCCTTGTGCGGGTCCTTGCCGAACAGGCCCTTGACGATCTGCTGGACCCGCGGAATGCGCGTCGACCCGCCGACCAGCACCACTTCGTCGATCTTCGACGGATCGAGCCCCGCGTCGGCGAGCGCCTGCTTGGTCGGGCCCACCGTCTTCTGCAGCAGGTCCTCGGCGCGCTTCTCGAACTCGGACCGCTTGAGCTTCATCTGCAGATGCTTCGGCCCCGACTGGTCCGCCGTGATGAACGGCAGACTGATGTCGGTCTCCATCACCGAGGAGAGCTCCATCTTGGCCTTCTCCGCCGCCTCCTTGAGGCGCTGCAACGCCATCCGGTCCTTACTGAGGTCGATGCCGTCGCTCTTCTTGAACTCGTCGATGATCCACTCGATCACCTTCTGATCGAGGTTGTCACCGCCCAAGTGAGTGTCGCCGTTGGTGGCCTTGACCTCGACGACGCCCTCGCCCACCTCAAGGATCGAGATGTCAAACGTGCCCCCGCCGAAGTCGTAGACGGCGATCGTCTCGTCCTTCTTCTTGTCGAGGCCGTAAGCCAGTGCAGCCGCGGTCGGCTCGTTGACGATCCGCATGACCTCGAGCCCGGCGATCTTGCCGGCCTCCTTAGTCGCCTGCCGCTGTGCGTCGTTGAAGTAGGCCGGGACGGTGATGACGGCCTTAGTGACCGACTGCCCGAGGTATTCCTCAGCGGCCTGCTTGAGCTTCTGGAGCACCATCGCGGAGATCTGCGGCGGCGCGTACTCCTGCTCCATGATCTCCACGCGGACGTCACCGTTCGGCGCGGCGCCCACCGTGTAGGGCACCATCTTCATCTCTTCGGTGACTTCGTCGTGACGCCGGCCCATAAACCGCTTGATCGAGAATACGGTGTTCTCGGGGTTGGTGACGGCTTGACGCTTGGCCACCTGGCCAACCAACCGCTCGCCGGTCTTGGTGAAAGCGACCACCGACGGCGTCAGCCGATTGCCTTCGGGGTTCGTGATGACAACGGGCTCGCCACCCTCCATGACTGCAACAACGGAGTTGGTCGTGCCCAAGTCGATGCCGATGATCTTACTCATGTCTCGTTACCGTCCCTCGCAATCTCTCACTGGGCCAAAGCCCTAGCATTATACAATCAATATTATGTAATATGAGCATCATATAGTCAATATGGCCTTACCCAAAAGACCCTCATGTGCCATCATAAGTAAGAGTCAGTCAACAGTTTGAGCGCGCTATACTTGGTGTAGATGTCCTCTCGAAAGGGTCGTCGCAGGGGCGGCAGCAAAGTCGTGATTCGTACCAGCTCGACCGCGATCGTCGCGGCGTTGTTCCTGGTCACGGCGCTGGCCGGCGCCGCCAGCGGCGTGCTGTTCGCCTACGCAGAGGACCTCGGCGAGATCAGCGCTCTCGACAACTACCAGCCCGACACCATCACGCACCTCCTCTCCCGCGAAGGCGAGGAGATCGGCGAGTTCGCGGTGCAGCGGCGGCTCGTCATCCGCTACGACGAAATCTCCCCACTGCTGCGACAGGCCATCATCGCCAGCGAGGACGGCGACTTCGAGCGGCACTTCGGCATCAACGTGCCGCGCCTGGCGGTGGCGCTGGCCCGCGGACTGCTCCCCGGCCAGACCATAACCGGCGCCAGCACGATCACCCAGCAAGTCGCCCGGCTGCTCTTCCTACAGGACGAGTACATGAGCGGCGGCGTGTTCGCCCGCACGGGCCTGCGCGGCATCGAGCGCAAGGTCCGGGAGTGGATCTTGGCGCTGCAGATCGAGCGCCGCTACACCAAGCGCGAGATCTTCGCCTTCTACGCCAATCAGATGAATCTCGGGCACGGCCGCTACGGCGTGGAGGCCGCCTCGCGGATGTACTTCGACAAACGCGCGGCCGAACTCACCCTCGACGAGGCTGCCCTGATCGCGGCGATCATTCAGACGCCGAGCCGCCTCAGCCCCTTTGTCAACCCCGACCAAACGCTGGCGCGACGCAACAACTACGTCCTGCCGCGGATGATGGCCGAGGGATTCATCACCGAGGCCGAGGCGCGCACCGCGGCCGAGCAGCCCATCGTCCTGCACGGTACACGGAACCCGCAATCGGTGGCCCCGTATTTCGCTGAGGCGATCCGGCAGGATCTGGCGGCGACCTACGGCGCGGAGGTCCTCTACGAGGGCGGGCTCCGCGTGCAAACAACACTTGATGCGCGGCTGCAGCGGGCCGCCAACGCGGCAGTCGATGCCGGCCTGCGACGTGCCGACAAGCTGTGGAATGGCTACCGGCGGCCCCCGCAGAACATGCTGGTCGCCGGCGGCTCGCTCGACGACTTTTCGCCGGCCCGCTGGGCCATGCCTATCCGCACGGGCGACATCGTGCCAGCGGTGGTGACCGCCGTGCCCGACGCCGCCACCGCGCTTGTGCGGATCGGGACCGACGAAATCGCGCTGACACGCGAGGGCTTCGAGTGGACGCGGCGCACCAGCGCGTCTGACGTGCTCGCGGCGGGCGACGTCATCGAGGTGGCCGTCGAGGCGCTCGACGACGAGGGGCGCCCGGCCCGGATCCGCCTGGAACAGTCGCCCGAGATCCAGGGCGCGCTACTGGCCATCGAGAACGCCACCGGGGAGATTCTGGCGATGGTCGGTGGCGCGAACTTCGAGGCGAGCGAGTTCAACCGCGCCATCCAGGCGCGCCGACAGATGGGCTCGATGTTCAAACCAATTGTCTACACAGCGGCGATCGATCGCGGTTTCACCGCAGCGTCGATCTTCATCGACGAGCCGGTCTCGATCGAAATCGCCGAGAACCAGCCGCCCTACGAGCCCGAGAACTACGACCGCGAGTACGAGGGTCCGATAACGCTCCGACGCGCTCTCGAGAACTCGCGCAACATCCCGGCGGTGAAGGCGATGCAGGAGGTCGGCCCCGAGGCGATCACCGATTACGCGGTCCGCTTCGGTTTCCCCGAAGACTACCCACCGTTTCTCTCGTTGGCCCTCGGCGCCGCCGAGGCCACGCTGCTCGAGGTCACCAGCGCCTACTCGACGTTCCCCAACCGGGGTGTGCGCATGGAGCCGTACTCGGTCGTGAGCATCGCGGACCGTGACGGGACCATCCTCGAGGAGCATGGACCGGTGCCACACGAGGCGCTGAGCGCCGACTCGGCGTTCGTGATGGCGAACCTGCTCCGTGGCGTGGTGCAGCGTGGAACGGGCGGCGCCGCCTTGTCGCTGAACTGGCCGGTCGGCGGCAAGACCGGCACGATGGACGAGTACACCGACGCGTGGTTCGTGGGCTTTGACCCCGACATCACATTGGGCGTCTGGGTAGGCCACGACGAGAAGCGCACGATCGGCAACAACGCCACCGGGGCGGCGGCCGCGCTACCGATCTGGATCGACTTCATGGGGACCTACATCGATCTCTACGGCGACCGCACCCGGCCGCCAGGCTTCGAGCCACCGGACAACATCGTGTTCGTGCGCACCGAACGCGGCGTCATCGACGCCTTCATCCGGGGCACGCAACCCCGCACCGCCTCCGGTCTCGATTAATGGCGGCCCGCTAGTCCTCCGCGGCGGCCGGCTCGCCGAGCATCCCGCTGGCTTTCTGCATCAAATAGGCTCTAATGAACGCGTCGAGGTCGCCGTCGAGCACACGGGTAACGTCGCCCACCTCGATACGCGTCCGGTGGTCCTTGACCATCTGGTACGGCTGCAGGACATAGCTGCGGATCTGGCTGCCGAAGCCGATCTCCTTCTTAGCCCCAGTGATCTTCTCCATTTTCTCCTGCTGCTGCTGCCGCCGCAGATCGTAGAGCCGCGCTTTCAGCACCCGCATCGCCGAGGCCTTGTTGCGGTGCTGGCTGCGCTCGTTCTGGCACGAAACGACGATCCCGGTCGGCAGGTGGGTCAGCCGCACGGCCGAGTCGGTCACATTGACGTGCTGCCCGCCGGCGCCACTCGACCGATAGGTGTCGATCCGTAGGTCCTTCTCGTCGATCTCGATGTCGACGTTGTCGGGTAGCTCAGGCCAGACGAACACTGAGGCGAACGACGTGTGCCGACGCTTGGCCTGATCGAAAGGCGAGATGCGCACCAGCCGATGCACCCCCGCCTCGGCCGACATGAGGCCGAAGGCATAGCCGCCCGTCAGCGCGCACGTGGCGCCCTTGATTCCGCCCTCCTCGCCGGGCTGCTCGTCGATGAGCTCGCGCTTGAAGCCGCGGCGCTCGGCCCACTTGAGGTACATGCGGACCAGCATGCCGGCCCAGTCCTGCGACTCGGTGCCGCCGGCACCGGGGTGCACAGTGACGATCGCACTGGCGCGGTCGTGCTCGCCGCTGAGCATCTTCTTGGTCTCGGCATCGTCGACCGCGGCCTCGAGTTGGTCGAGCCCGGCCACCAGGTCGCCGCCGACGTCCTCGCCGCCTTCGGCCCACTCCACCAGCACGCCGAGATCCTCGGCGTGCTGGCGCAGCGAGTCGCGCAGCGCGCGGTCCTCGTCGAGCCGCTGGCGGCGCTGCATCACGCGCTGCGCCTCGGCTTGATTGCTCCAGAAGTCTGGATCGGCGATACGGGTCTCGAGCTCGGCTAGCTGCTGATTAAGGCGGGCGTCCTCAAAGACACCTCCGCAGTCCCGCCGCCCGCTGCCGCAATTCCTCGTAGCGCCTGACAAGCTCGTCGAGCACCAGTGCCATGTCGTAGTCCTTTCCGTCCAACAGGCCGTCGCTCGGCCATCCACACAGTTTAGCAACTAGCCGACGCGCCGCCGGTGGGGAACGAGCGAAAGGCCGGTCAGTGCCAGCGCGATCCAGACCACGAGCTCGCCTGTGCGAGAGTACACCGTGCGCCCGTCCAGCAGGCGCACCTCACCCACCAAGCCGACTTCCTCGAAGATGCCGGTCGCGGCCACAACGCGCCCGTAGGGGTCGACGATGCCGCTGATACCAGTGTTGGCCGCGCGGGCCAGGTACCGCCCCTGCTCGATGGTTCGCATCCGCGCCATTGCGAAGTGCTGGTAAGGTGCCGACGAACTCCCGTACCACCCGTCGTTGGTGATGGTTGTGAGCAGCTCGCTCCCGTTGACCACCGCCCGGCGGATCAGGGACGGGTAGATGACTTCGTAGCAGATCGCCGTACTCGCCAGGCCTTCGCCCACCGGGAGCATCTCCACGGCGGTGCCCGGGGTGAACTCGGCAAAGCTCTCGACCAGCGGCGACACAAAAAAGAGCCAGCGACGAAACGGGACGTACTCGCCGAAGGGCACCAAGTGGTTCTTACGATAGACGGCCTCGGTCTCGCCGTCTGGCCCCACGTGGAACGCGGCGTTGTAGAGCCGGGGCGGGTCGGCCGCCTCGTACTGCACGCTGCCAATCAGCAGTGGCACACCGACCTCACGGGCCAAGTCGCGGACGGCGGCCTCACCGGCCGGGTCTTCCTCCAGCATGAAGGGCGTCGACGACTCCGGCCAGAGCACGAACCCGGCGCCACGCTGCACCACATCTCGGGTCATCGCGATGTGCGTGGTGAAGATGCGCCGGGCCTCGCTCGGCTCCCACTTGTCCTCCTGCGCGATGTTGGCCTGGACGAGGCCGACCTGCAGCGGACGGCCCGCGGACGTCAGCGCGTCGTCGCCCAAGCGCCAGGCACCCCACGCTGCGGTAAGGGCTACCGCGCTCACCGCGACACCCGCGGCGAGCAGGCGTGACCGGCCGGCCGACAGCAACGCGACCACGATGGCGGCATTCACGCCAGCGACTAGCGCTGAGAGGCCGTAGACGCCCACTAGGCTAGCCAGCTGGGCGATCGGCAGGAACTGGATCTGGCTAGTCCCCAGCGGCACCCAGGGGAACCCGCCAAAGAGCCAACCGCGCAGGAACTCGGTAGCCACCCACGCCGCCGGCGCCAGCCACAGCCCTGCCAAGCCGGTTCGCGCAACGATGCGGGCCAGCACCAGCGAGCCGAGCGCGGGAAACACTGCCAAGTAGAGCGCGAGCAGGAGCGCCGCCAGGAGCGCAATCGGTACCGGCACGCCACCGAATGACGACAGCACCGCGTGAGTCCAGTACAGGACGCCGAGGAAGCCGAGCGTCCCGGCGGTGAGGCCCAGCAGGAACGCACGGCGAGGCGACACGCCTGGCACTCGTCCGGGCTGTCCGTCCCAGCCGCTGAGCGCGACGAGCAGGGGGATGAGGCTGATCCACGCGAACGCCGCATGGCCGTAGCGGGGAAAGCTGAGTGGGAACAGGACGCCAGACAGGGCGGCCAGCAACCAAGGCCGGTATCGCTCCACCAGAAGCGACTCTATCCCGGCCGGGGCACTAGCGGGTAATCCAGGGCCGGAACTGTTCCTCGCGTTCGAGCCGGCCCGCGGCAAACTCGGCCTCGCGGCGCTCCGGGTACTTGCCCACACGCACGCGGAACACAGGTGGTCCGCCTGGGCCAGGGGTGGTGACGAAGGCCGGATATCCCTTCGTGCTCAGGTCCTCGGCGATGGCTTCGGCCTCGGGTCGCCGGCTCACCGCTGCCACCTGGACCACGAAACCATTGCCGGGCGGCTCCTGCAGTGGCACAACCGCCGCAGCGGGCCCCAGTTGGCCGCTAGCGCTCGCCTCGTCCACCGCGTCGGGCGCGGGCCCCTCCTCAGCTAAAACCTCGGCAGCGACCGGCAGGGCGACCTCAGGCTCGACCACTGCTTCGACCGCCAGCCTCTCTTCTGGAGGAACACCCGACTCGAGGTAGCTCGGGTACGTGATCACCTCGTCAGCGGCCACCGGGCCCTCAGACCCGCTGAAAGTTGCCGTCGGCGGCGCCACAGCCACCAACCCTACCGGGGCGTCGGCGGCCGCCTGGGCAGCGACTGTCTCAGGACGGGGTACACCCCGCCCCACCATGACCCCGGACAGAAAGATGACCACCGCCACGACCGTGGCGGACATGAAGAGAAATACCAGTTGCTTACCGTTAAGCTCGATCTCGCGAAGTGACTCGTCTGCCATAAGTTACAGGGCATTCTAGCATTTCTGGGGATCGCGGGCCAGGGCCTCTCGCCGAAATACCACGTTCTCGCATGGCTTCTCGGTCATCAGCCCAATCCGAAGAGCTGGATCAGTCGTCGAGCTTTAGTGTCATGAGACATGTCCTGTTGCGATCTACCGCGCGGCATCGGTCGACCCGCACCTCCACTGCGAGCCCGAAGGCAGTCAGCAGGCTCTTCACCGTCGCAGCGTAGAACCCACAGAGTGGGCCCGGCGCTGCCTGGCGCACACCACAGAATACGGAGCCGCGAATCTCGATCTGCCCCACGCCCTTCCGCCACCGTCCACCCGCGCGGGCCTCGGGAAACGAGCGGCGCACCAGATCGTGCGCCACATCGAGCACCAGCCGGCGCCGCACCCACGAGGGCGCGCGGTGGAGAAGGCCGCGCTGCAGTGCTGGCAACCCTAACACCGTCCAGTCTGCCGCGTAGGTGCCGGCGCGTTCGACGATCCGGTCGTACGCACCACCCTCGCTGCGCAGGAAGCTGAGCGCCGCGCCAAACGGCGCCACGCCGAGCCGTCCCTCGCGCAGGCTCTCGGGCTTGAGCCATGACTCGTAGAACTCAAGCCGGGCCGGCAGTTCGTCGGCAATCGCCTGGTGTAAGCTCGCCGCCACCACGCGACCCACTCCACCCCGCGTCACGATCCGCAGGTCCGCCGCGATTCTGGTAACGTTACGATTTGGTCGCCGGCCATTCCCCACACATGTGGACAGGAGCGATTCTCACCGGGGGCGACGGCACCCGCCTGGGTGGCATCGACAAGGGGGGGCTGCACGTGGGTGTGTCCTCAATTCTAGAGCGCCAGCTCGGCCTGCTCGGCACGCTGACGTCGCACGTCATGATTGTCACCAACAACCGCGCCCGCTGTCGAGGGCTAGACGTACTCGTGATCGAAGACGTGGTACCGGAGGCCGGGGCTCTCGGCGGGCTCTACACCGCGTTGACCGCCACACCGACCGAGCAGGTGATCGTCCTAGCGTCCGACATGCCCTTCGTCTCAGCCGCGCTGATCGAGCAACTCGTCCAACTGGGCACCACAGCCGACGCGGCAGTTCCGCGTGACGGCACGGGGCGCCACCCCTTGTGCGCCTCGTATCAGCGCCGCGTGGCGCCCCGGCTGCGGGCACGGATCGACGCTGGCGACCTGCGGGTCGGCGCAGCGGTGGCGCAGCTGCAGATCGCCGAGCTGGGCCCCGACGCGATCGAGGCGCTCGACCCGTCGGGCCGGCTGCTGATGAACGTCAACACACCGGCCGACTACACCCGCGCCAACGCCGCCGTATAGACTCTTCTTTCGTGCTCCTGCCCGTCCAACAGCGCCTTCGCGACCACCTAGCCGGGGTGCTTACCGCCCGCTTCAAGCTGGCGCCCGAGTCGATACCCGCCATCGCCCTGGAGATCCCTCCGAAGCGCGAGCTGGGCGACCTCGGAACGCCGATGGCCTTCGAGCTGGCCCGCACGCTACGGAAGACCCCGAAGGTCATCGCCGCAGAGATCGCCGACGGGTTCGGGAGCCTTGCTGGCGTGGCCCGCGTCGAGCCCACGCCGAACGGCTACCTGAACGTCTTTCTGGAGCGGCCGCCGTTCCTCCGCAACCGTCTCGCCGACGCCGTGGCGACACTGTCCCACGAGGGAGTAGGCAAGGCCGTCGTCGAGCACACGGCCATCAATCCGAACAAGGCAGCACACATTGGCCATCTCCGCAACTCGGCGCTCGGCGACACTTTGGTGCGAGTGCTGCGCTATCGAGGTATCCCGGTCGAGGTGCAGAACTACATCGACGACACCGGCGTGCAGGTGGCCGACATGGTCGTAGGGCTGCGCGAACTTGAGGGCAAGACAATCGATCAGGTGCGTGAGATCGCCGACACCACACGGTTCGACTATTACTGCTGGGATCTCTACGTGCGCGTCACCGAGTGGTATGAGCAGGACGAAGCGCGGCTCGAGGTCCGCGGTCGGACGCTGCACGACATTGAGCAGGGTGCCAACGACAACGCCGCCCTCGGCGCGCTGGTGGCCGAGCGTATCGTCGGCTGCCACCTCGAGACGATGCGACGGATGAACGTCGACTACGACCTCCTGGCGTGGGAGGGTGACATTCTTCGGCTGCAGTTCTGGGCACGCGCCTTCGAGGTGCTCAAGGAGAAGGGCGCCATCTACAAGCAGGAGCAGGGTCGCTTGGCCGGCTGCTGGGTGATGCCGATCCAGGATGTGCCCGGCGGGGTGCCAGCCGAGGGCAAGGACGCGGATGCCGACGAAGCCGCCGAGGAGCGCGAGAAGGTCATCGTCCGCAGCAACGGCGTGGTCACCTACATCGGCAAGGATATCGCCTACCAGTTCTGGAAGCTCGGCCTGCTGGGGCGCGATTTCCACTATCGCGTGTTTGCCGACCGGCCGCATGGGCCGATCTGGGCCAGCTGCACGGAGGGCGGCCGTGACGACCACCCGAGCTTCGGCGGCGCGGCGTACGTCTACAACGTGATCGACACACGGCAGTCCTATCTGCAGAAGCTGCTCAAGCAGGCACTGATTGCCGTCGGCCACCCCGAAGGCGCCGAGCACTCGCACCACTTCTCGTACGAGATGGTGGCGCTCTCGCACGCCACCGCGAAGGAGCTGGGGCAGGGCGTCGAGCCAGGCTCCGAGGCAGCGAAGCGGGCGTTCGTCGAGGTGTCGGGGCGCAAAGGCCGCGGCGTCAAGGCCGACGACTTCCTCGACACACTGGTCGAGAAGGCCGGCGCCGAGGTCGGCAAGCGCAACCCGGGGCTCGACGCCGCCGAGGCGCAGCGCATCGCCGGGATGATTGCCATCGCCGCACTGCGCTACTTCATGGTCAAGTTCTCGCGCGGCAAGCTGATTGTCTTCGACTTCGACGAAGCACTGAGTTTCGAGGGCGAAAGCGGCCCGTACATCCAGTACGCGGTGGTCCGCGCCACCAACATCCTCCAGCGGCTGCGGGTGCGCCAGGGCGTGGACGAGGCTACGCTACGCGCCTCACTGGCCGGCCTGCCGCCGGCCGAGCTGGACGGCGGCAACGGCAGCCACGAGGTCTGGGCGCTAGTGCTCGAGGCCGCCCGCCTCGACGACGTAGTCGAGCAGGTGATTCGCTCGCTCGAGTTCTCGGTGCTGGCCAAGTGGGCCTTCGGCCTAGCACAGGCGTTCAACGCCTTCTACCACCGGGCGCCAATCCTAGCCGAGGAGCGCGACGACGTGAAGCACTGGCGCGCGGCCGCCGTGATCTACGTCCGCGACCAGCTCACCACCGCCCTCGGCCTTATGGGCATCGACATCCCGCCCCGCATGTGACCGGGGGCCGGGACGCCGCCCATCCTCACGGCACATGACCGAGACAGCGGAACATCCCACTATGCCACTGCTGCGGCAGAGCCATGTCACGCGTTCGGAACGCTCCTTACCAACGACCGTCTGGCACGTGACTGGCGGGTCGCCCGTGGCCGGCGAGTCCCATGAACAGACCGATGATCTGGAATGTCTCGGAAGGCCTAGCGTTCTCTCGGACGACAGTGTCGCCCTCGACGACGAAGACCTCTTCTGGCGAACCCCGAGCGGGTCGTCTCATTCTGCCGCGTCTCGGCTCGGCGGGCCGGCAAGACGCTGGACGCGTACTACTTCGAGGTCATCCGCGTGCGTGACGGACGCGTCGCCTTTGCCTTCGACCAGTACGCATTCGACGTGTCTCGGCCCACCCTGGGAGCGCCTTCACCGCGGTGCCCCTCGACAACTCCAGGCGGGTAACACGCGCCGTTCCGGGAATGATGGTCCTCGGCCATCTCCACGGCGCGAACTGCGCGGCCGGCGTCGCCGACGAGCGCAGCGTCAACCACTCTCCCGTCGCGAGCAGAAGCAACCCGGTGGCGGTGCACAGATCGTGACTGCCCGCAGCAGAAGTCCGACGCCCGTCGTCCACGTGGAACCTGGCCTGCATCTGGTAGCCGGTGTCCGACGACGGCACGACTGCCGGGGTCGGCGGCCAGCGTCAAACCTCCGAGCCAGGACGCTGCCCCGCACCGCAGTCCGGCGGCCGGCGCGCACCGACCGTTGCGATGCGCGTCACACGGACGCGGACGTCCTGCCCGGGAATCGCGCCGAACACCAAGCCGACAAGCCCCTCGTGCCAGCGCACGCGGTGCTGGCCACAGGCTTCTCGATCGCAAGGGTAAGAACGTCTCCAGCGGCGACGGCCATCGGGGCTAATCGAAGGCGACGACCGGCAGGCGCGCACGGTCGCGGATGAGCTGGGCCACAGCCACTTGGCGCGCCCGGTCCAGCTCGGTGGTCGGCATCCGGCCTCGGTACGCTTGCAGTGCAGCCTCTGCCTCCTCGGCGAGCGCGACGCGCGTGGCCTCGTCGCAGGTGGCCTCGGCGGCTTCCTGCAGCCGCCCGTCGAGTGCGCGTAGCCGCTCGCGCAGCGCCTCGCGCGCCGGACCGCGTGCGTCCTTTGCCGCTCCACGGATGGCATCCAGCTCGGCAACTGCAGTGTCGATCGCCGCGTTGAGCGGGCCCCGCCCCGTCCGCGCCGCTGTCAGCGCCGTAATTACCCGGTCGACATGGGCGGGCAACGATCGCCGGCTACCGCCGGCCGGAGCCCCCTCAACCAGCGCCGTCCCCACGGCGCGCCGCCACTCGTCGAACGCGTCGAGCACGTCGGCCTCGCAGAATTCGATGCGCACCGGTCGCCGTCGTGGGCCCTTCGCATAGTAGCGCTCGAAGTAGCGGTCGATCCCGCGGCATGCCACCGTCAGTGGCACCCCGCGCGCCGCCCATGCCGACACGGTCTCGAAAGCAGGGCCCACGACCCGGATCAAGTGCCCGTCGTTTTTGCGGCAGAGGTACTGCTCGACATCGCGGCAGAATTGCGCAGTCTCCTCTGGCGAGGTCACCGGGTCCACCGTACTTCACCGACCGACAGCCGAACGACCCCGTCGGCCGTACGCACCATGAGCGCGCCATCCTCTGCCACGTCGACCGCCACGCCGCGGTGGGTGCCGCCCGTGTTGGTCCATTCCACGGATCGATCCAGCTCAGCCCGAGCGCGCCAAGCCTCGAGAACGCCACTGGCATCGCCCCGCTTCAGCCGCTCCACGCGGGTCTTGAGCGCTGCCAAACACTCGGCGAGTAGCAGCCCACGGTCGACATCGCGCCCCAGCTCCTCTTCCACCGACGTCGCCACCGCCAACACCTCTGGCGGATGGGCCGCCACGCGCAGGTTGATGCCAAAACCGAGCACGATCACCGGGGCCACCCCATTCGGCACTAGGCAGGACTCGGTCAGCACGCCTGCGAGTTTCCGCTCGCCGACGAGCAGGTCGTTGGGCCACTTCAACGTCGGGGACAACCCTGACGCAGCCTGGACACCCTCGGCCAGCGCTACACCGGCCGCCAGCGTCAGCAACGGCGGCGCAAGTCCACCGAAGCGCAGCACGACCGACACGTACAACCCGGTGCCGGCCGGCGACAGCCAAGCGCGCCCTTGGCGGCCGCGCCCGGCGTGCTGCCGTCCGGCGACCACTACGGTCCCGTGCCTGCCTCCGGCCAGCCCGAGCGCAGCTGCTACGTCGTTGGTCGAGCCCACCTCATCGTACCAAAGCGGCCGGAGCCCGAAGGGCCCCAGTCGATCGCCGGCCCGGGCCAGCGCCTCGGCGAGATCCTCCGGCAGCAGCTGCGGGCGAAGTGGCGAGATGGTGCTAGAGCGGCTCAAGGTCGAGGCTGAGATCGATGGCCGGCGCCGAGTGGGTCAGAGCTCCCACTGACACGAAGTCGGCGCCTGTGGCCGCCAGCTCGGGGATTCGCTCAAGGGTGACACCCCCGGAGATCTCGGTCTTGGCGCGTCCCTGGCACCGGCGCACGGCCTCGATGATGTCGGGGGTCGACAGATTGTCCAGCAGGATGATGTCAGCGCCGGCTTCGAGCGCCTCGTCCACCTGGGACAGTCGCTCCACCTCGACCTCGGTCGGCATCTCGAGGCTCGCGCGGCGCATCTTCGTTACCGCGTCGGTCACGCCGTCGGACAAGAAGAGGTGGTTGTCCTTGAGCAGGATGCCGTCATCGAGGCCGTCGCGGTGATTGACACCGCCGCCGGCCCGGACGGCGTACTTCTCGATGGCCCGCAATAGCGGTGTCGTCTTGCGTGTGTCGAGGATCGTGATGCGGCCACCGGCCGCGTCCACAAACCGGCGCGTCAGCGTGGCGATGCCCGAGAGCCGCTGAAGGAAATTGAGCGCCGTGCGCTCGGCGGTGAGCAGCGCGGCCGCCTGGCCGGTGATCTCAGCAATGCGCCCGCCGCTCGCGCACCGCTGCCCATCTTCGCACAGCGTGCGCGTCTCGAACCCCGGATCTAGCTGGCGGAAGGCCTCGATCGCGATGCCGAGCCCGGCGACGACGCACGGTTCTTTCGCGACGATCGCAGCTCTCGCCCGTGTGTCGCGTTCGATCAGCGAGTCGGTGGTGATGTCGCACCAGCCGAAGTCCTCCGCGAGCGCACGCTGCACCAGCTCGCGATACGCGCCCGAGTCGAGGGGTTCGAACGGAACCGGCTTCACGTGGTACCCTCTACGACCACGGTGGCGACCTCGGCGACCAGCGTCTGCCCTTCCTTGAGTTCGAGCCCGCAGGCCGAAACGGCCGATTTCAGGTCGTCCTCGGCGGCACGCACCGCGTTGAATAAAGCAGGGGTCCCGGTGAGCACCACCACGACCTCTGCCCGCGTCTTGATCTTCTGGAGTGACTTCTGCCGGCGGATCTCGGCCAGCGCCTCGCGGGCGCCGGCGTAGACAGCCACGTCCTCGGCAGCGCCACCCTCGGCGGCCGCATGGATCTCGGCCGGGGTAGGCCACGCCGCCCGGTGCACGGAGCCGGGCTGCCACCATGACCAAACCTCCTCGGTGACAAACGGTAGGTAAGGCGCCAGCAACCGCAGGTAGGTCGACAGTGCCGCGATCAGCGCGGTGTTGGCCGAGCCGGCCTGCGCCGGGCCCTGATCCCCATAGCGCCGCGACTTGACCAGCTCGATGTAGTCGTCGCAGAACGCCCAGAAGGACGTCTCCACCTGATTGAGCACCCAGGCGTAGTCGTACGCCTCCAGCTTGTCTGTGGCGGCCGCCACTAGCTCAGCCAGCAAGAGTAGCATCCCGCGGTCGATCGCCACCGTCACCGCGCCACGGGGCGCGTCCTGCAGCAGCGCGAAGCGTGACGCGTTCAGGAGCTTGGTGGCCAGCCGCCGACCCACCTTCATCTGCGCCGGGTCGAACGTGGTATCGGCGCCGGGCCTAGCGCTGGCGGCCCAGTAGCGCGCTCCGTCGGACCCGTGCTGCTCGAGCAGTGCCATCGGCGTCACGACGTTGCCCTTCGACTTCGACATCTTCTTGCGATCAGGGTCGAGCACCCAGCCGGAAATCGCGGCGTTGGCCCAAGGGAGTGAGTCGTGCTCGAGGTGGGCGCGCAGGACGGTAGAAAATAGCCACGTGCGGATAATGTCGTGGCCCTGGGGCCGAAGGTCCATCGGGAAGACCTGGGCGAACAAGTTCGCATCCTCGATCCAGCCGCCGGCCACCTGTGGGGTCAGCGACGAAGTGGCCCACGTGTCCATGATGTCGGGATCACCCACGAAGCCCCCGGGCTGCCCGCGCTGGTCCGCGCGGTACCCATCCGGTACGTCGGTCGACGGGTCGATCGGCAGGCACCCTGCGTCGGGCGCAATCGGCGACCCGTAGTCGGGCATGCCGTCCGCGCCCACCGGATACCACAGCGGGAACGGCACCCCGAAAAAGCGCTGGCGGCTGATGCACCAGTCGCTAGACAACCCGTTCACCCAGTTCTCGAACCGATGGCGCATGTACTCGGGATGCCACTGCAGCTCGTGCCCGCGTGCCAGCAATGCCTCGCGCACGTCCATCGTCCGGATGAACCACTGCCGGCTCGTGATGATCTCCAGCGGCCTGTCACCCTTTTCGAAGAACTTCACCGGATGGGTGATCTTGAGAGGCTCGCCGACCAGGTCGCCAGAAGTCCGCAGCTGCTCGACGATTCGCGTGCGGGCCTTCGACGCCGAGAGCGTTGCCAGCTCGTTGTACGCGGCCTGTGCCGCCGCCGGGTCGGCCGACTCCCAGCCGGGAGCACCCCACGTCAGGGGCCGGAACGTGCCGTTCGGCTGAATCACGGCCCGGACCGGCAGCGAGAGGGCGCGCCACCACGTCACGTCGGTGAGATCGCCGAAGGTGCAGACCATCGCGATGCCGCTCCCCTTCTCGGGGTCGGCCAACTCGTGCGCACGCACGGGCACGCCCACCTTGAAAAGCGGCGACCGCACCTCGGCATCGAACAGCGGCCGGTACCGCTCGTCGTCTGGGTGCGCCACCAGGGCCACACACGCCGGGATTAGTTCGGGGCGCGTGGTCTCGATCTCTACAGCCCCGCCACCGGCCTTCGCGAAGCGGACACGATGGTACGCGCCGGGCCGCTCTCGGTCCTCGAGCTCGGCCTGTGCCACAGCCGTCCTGAAGTCCACGTCCCAGAGCGTGGGCGCCTCAAGCTGGTATGCGATCCCGCGCGCTAGCAAGTGCAGGAAGGCCGCCTGCGACACGCGCTGGGACCGCTTGTCAATCGTGGCGTAGGTCATCGACCAGTCCACCGACAGGCCCAGCCGCCGCCACAACGCCTCGAACGCCTGCTCGTCCTCGACGGTCAGCTGCAGGCACAGCTCCACGAAGTTGGGGCGCGAGACGGGTACGGCCTGCTTGCCGGGCTTGTCGGGCGGCTGGAACTCCGGGTCGTACGGTAACGACGGATCGCACCGCACGCCAAAGTAGTTCTGGACGCGGCGCTCGGTGGGGAGGCCGTTGTCGTCCCAGCCCATCGGGTAGAAGACCGCCTTGCCGCGCATGCGCTGGAAGCGCGCGATGATGTCAGTGTGCGTATATGAAAAGACGTGTCCGACGTGCAACGAGCCACTCACGGTGGGCGGTGGCGTGTCGATGGCGTACACGGCCTCGCACGGGCGCGACCGGTCGAATCCGTAGACCTGCTCCGCCTCCCAGCGGGCCATCCACTTATCTTCGAGACCTTCGAGCGCGGGCTTGTCGGGGAGCGTGATTGGAGGGGCGGCGTCGGACGCGTCGGGCATCGACCTAGTCTACGCTGACACGGGCTGTAACGAGATCAGGACTGGCTGCGGATGCGAGCGAACTCCTCGCGCACTAGGCGCTCCGAGACTTCGAACATTACGGCCGTGACGGCGCGACCGACGGCGGCCTCGGCCGACGCCCACTCCGCTACAGTCCACCACCAGTCGTTCTACCTCGGCTTGGACGAGCCTGCCGTTGGCATCGGCAACCCACACCACGGGAACGTCTTCCGCCACCTTGCCGAACACTCAAGCGGTGCTGCACCAGATCGAGACTACCCACCGCCTGGGCTCGGGTTCTGATGCCAATGCTCCAAGTCGCGCGCTGGTTAGTCGCCCCCGATAGGCCGCAACCACAAAACATCCCGAAAAGGCTTGGCGGTGAGGTAGCTGCACTGCAGATCGGGAGCCCTGCACAGACGTGCAACGGCGTGCACCCACGGGCAGCTGCAGGGACCCCGGCCCAGTCAGTTCCCGATCCGCAGCGGGACCAGCACCGGGGCATCCCCCCCGGGGACTGTGAACTCGACCAGGTAGGTTCCAGGGGCCATCCTCCCAAGCCCCAGGTCGACCTGGTACACCCCCCCGGCCTGGGCTGGTGCCACCGCTAGCTCGGTCATCCGATCGCCCGAGCGGTTTAGGAGAGCTGCCGCAGGCAACGGCGGCTCCGCCCCGGGGCCGTAGGTGTCGAACCGGATGAGTAGGCGCTCGGACCGGCGGAACTCGCGCACAGGGGTCGCCACCGCGTTGGCGTCCGTCACCACCTCACGGAACTCGCGCGCGTTGCGCGCGCTAAAGACACGCGGGGTGCTCATTGCCACGCGACCCACTGCTAGGTCGGGCACCTCCACCTGCCGGAACTCCGTGTCGATCCGTCGGCCGTCCGCGGTCTCGATGGCGACGTCGAGGTCAATCGTACCCGGTTCGGCCTCGAATTCCACGATGTGCGAGCCGCTGCCCGCCCCCGCCTCGGGGGAACGACCGCGATGCAACAGGTCGCCGCCCGCGGAGGTCACAGTCACCATCACCTGCCCGGCCAGCTCACGGGCGACGCCGGGCGGCGGCGTCAGGGGTGCCCAGACCAGCGACACGCGCGTCAAGCCGTCATCGCCCCGCGCGAATCCGACCCACAGCAGGACGAAGCGCAACGCCTGCACTGGGGGCGCGATCGACGCCAACGCGTTCTCGACGGCCTCGGGCGTGCGCGGCGTCGGCAGCGCCGTCGCGCGCACCACGTCGGCCTCAGTGGCGGCCCAGTAGCCCCGCCGCGCCCGGACCCGCACGCCGGGGCGCATGACGCGCAACTCGATCTCGTGAAATTCCCCGTCCGGCTCTGCCGGTGAGGTGTACCCGAGCAGGTAGTACACGCTCGAGTCGCGCAGCACCTGTGCTAGGCCCTCGGCGAGGTCGTTCCGGTTCACAATCGCGCGGCCGTCGGTCTCCTCGGCCATCGTCCGCAGCAACACCCGCGCGTTCGTGAAATAGCGCTGCGCCGCCCCGGCGTTCATCCGCGTGTCGGCCAGCAGCGTGCCGCCGCCGAGCCCTTGCGGATCCACGGTGTAGATCGACGTGTTGTTGCGGTTCGCGTCGTTGTGGACATCGCGCATCCGGTCGAAGAGATCTGTCTCGCGGAATACCGCTTGGCTGAAGGCCACGCCGCTCGGGTCGAGTCCTCCGACGCCAGAGTCCATCCCGGCCCTCTCGTTGCGGATCCCGGGAGGCAGCGTGGCCGACATACCCTCGCCGACATAGACAATGGCCTTACGCCCCTCGCGGACCGAGCCCAAGTGCGTAGCCAAGCCCCGCAGCGCGCTGATGACGACTTGGTTGCGCAATGCCTCGATGATCTGCGCCGAGTAGTACATGTACGACTCTTCGTACGCGTTCAGCGGCTCGTACCGGAAGCGCCGGCCCTCGAACCCCTCGATCTGCCGGATCACCGCGTCGTGGTCGCGCGTGAGCCGCACTGCCTCGAGCGGCGTCAGCGGCCCCATCACGGCGAGCAGGTCGTTCGGGCCCACGCTGGACCGAATGAACTCGACGAGGGCTCTGCGAGCGATGGCAGCGTTGCTGAACTGCGTGTGGTAATCATCGAGGAAGAAAACGAGCACGCGCACGTCATCGCGTCCAGCCTCGCGGCGCTCGTCCTCGGCCGAGCGGATCGGCAGTGCAGGGCCCGTACCGGCCTGCGCCGTACCGTCGACCGACACAACTCGGAACACCTCGATCGCCTGGACCTCGCCGTCCTCGACGATCTCGAACTCGTCCACGGTGAGATCCGCCACTGGACCATCGACGTCGCTGACGATGACATCGACCAGCACGAAGTCGACGCCCGCGGTGAACGTGGCGGGTGATTCAGCCGGCGCCTCCTGGGCGGAGGCCGGCGCAGCAACCAGGGCGATCGCAAGCAGCCCGATGACGACTCGACTCATGGCCTCGCCGCGATGATACACCCCGCTCACCCCGTCTCGCCCGCGGATCCCGACCACGCGTGCGCGCCCTCCAGCCGCGCAAACAGCGGCCGTAGCCGGACCAAGGCCTGCGGCAGCTCCTCGGGCAGGACACGGGTCCCGCCGACGACGGTCATGAAGTTGGTGTCGCCGCTCCACCGCGGCACGAGGTGCACGTGCAGATGGTCGCGCACGCCGGCGCCCGCCGGGGCGCCCAAGTTGATCCCGACGTTGATCCCATGCGGCGTGTAGGCCTCGTCCAGTACCGCCTCGGCCCGCTGGGCAAGCTGCGCCAACTCACCAAGTTCGCTGGGATCGAGCGCCGACAGAGACGGGATATGCCGATAGGGCACCACCATCAAGTGCCCGTTGTTGTAGGGATAGCGGTTGAGGATGATAAAGGCGGTCGTGCCCTCGAAGACGATCAGTGACTCGGGGTCCGATAGCCGTGGGGCCTCACAGAACACGCAGCCCGACGTCTTGCCCGTCTTCCCGGTCACGTAGTCGAGCCGCCACGGGGACCAGAGCCGGTCCATGACACCGCGAACGGCCCGTCAGCCGACGATGGCCGGATCGGGCACCGGCGGTCCCTCCTCCACATCGGACGCGCCCTCCTGCACCCGAGCATCGCGGTTGATCAGTTCCTTCAGCTCCTTGCCAGGCTTGAAGTACGGCACCTTCTTCGGCGGCACGTCCACCTTGCTACCGGTCTTCGGGTTGCGGCCCTTCCGCGGCTCGCGCTGCCGGAGACGGAAACTGCCGAAGCCCCGGAGCTCGATCTTCTCGCCCCGGTGCAGCGCCCCGATGATGCTGCGGAAGACGGTGTCGACGATGACCTCCGAATGCTTCTTCGTGAGGTCGGAGACACGGGACACCTCTTCCACGAGTTCCGCCTTCGTCATGCTCCCGCCCGCACTGGTCACGTGGCTGCTTCTTGGTGTAGCCGCCTATTGGTTCTTGAAGTGGTCACCGAGGGTCGCCGTGCCGGTGCCCTCGCCGCCCTGCTGATAGACCTCCCAGTCGTCCGACCTCATCGCCCGGATGCTCAGGCCGATCTTCCGGTCCTGCGGGCTCAGCTTGCTCATCTTCATCTGGTAGGACTCGCCCACCTCAAGCTCGATCTTCTCGCCGCCGCTGCTGTCGTCGAACTCCGACACGTGAATCAGGCCCTCGATGCCCTCGTCGAGCTCGACGAACGCACCAAAGTTGGTCATCCGCGTAACCTTACCCTCCACGACATCACCGACCTTGTGCCGCGAGAAGAAATCGTCCCAAATGTCGGTGGCCAGCTGCTTCAGGCCGAGCGAGAGCCGCTGGTTCTCGGCGTCGATGCTGAGCACCATCGCCTCCACCATGCCGCCCTTCTTCAGCAGCTCGGAGGGGTGCTTGATCCGCTTGCTCCACGACATGTCGGAGATGTGGATCAGCCCGTCGATGTCCTCCTCGACCTCGACGAACGCGCCGAACTCGGTGAGATTGCGCACGCGCCCCTTGATGCGGGCGCCGACCGGGTACTTCTCGGCCAGCTCATGCCACGGATTGGCCTCGACCTGCTTGAGGCCCAGCGAGATGCGCCGTGCCGCCGGGTCGACGCCTAGGACCATCGCGGACACCATGTCGCCGGCGTTGAGGATCTTCGACGGATGCTTGACGCGCTTGCTCCACGACATCTCGGAGACGTGAATTAAGCCCTCGACGCCCGCCTCGAGCTCGACAAAGGCACCGTAGT
The DNA here is from genome assembly GCA_964535675.1 of uncultured Bifidobacteriaceae bacterium. Taxonomy (GTDB): domain Bacteria; phylum Acidobacteriota; class Vicinamibacteria; order Vicinamibacterales; family UBA2999; genus CAZHTD01. Next base: position 36,915 of record CAZHTD010000008.1, read on the forward strand.
CGGTGAGACTCACCACCTTGCCCTGCATGCGGGCACCGACCGGATACCGCGCCTGCACCGTCGCCCACGGGTCCTGAACGAGCTGCTTATGGCCGAGCGAGACGCGCTCGGTCTCAGGGTCGAACTTGAGCACGATCACGCCGACCTCGTCGTTCACCTTGAACAGCTCCGAGGGATGGCCGACGCGGCCCCACGACATGTCGGTGATGTGCAGCAGCCCGTCGAGCCCGCCTAGGTCGATGAACGCGCCGTAGTCGGTGATGTTCTTGACGACGCCGCGCAGCACCTTGCCCTCTGCCAGCGTCTCAAGGGTCTGCTTCTTCTTCTCAGCGTTCTCTTCCTCGATCAGTGACTTGCGCGAGAGCACGATGTTGCCGCGCTTCTTGTTGACCTTGATCACCCGCATCCGGAGCTCTTGGCCCTTCAGCGAGTCGAGGTTGCGAACGGGCCGGATGTCGATCTGCGAGCCCGGCAGGAACGCCCGGACGCCGATGTCAACCGCGAGGCCGCCCTTGATGCGCTCGATGACGCGGCCGATCACGACCTTGCGCTCGGCATAGGCCTTCTCAACCTCGTCCCAGATCTTCATCTTCTCGGCCTTCTCGCGAGACAGCACGATGTGGCCTTCTCGATCCTCAGTGCGCTCGAGCAGCACGTCGACGACGTCGCCAGCCTGGACGGTGATCTCGCCGGCCTCATCGAGGAACTCACTGACGGAAATGACGCCCTCGGACTTGTAGCCCACGTCGACAACGATCTCAGAGTTACTGACCTTCAACACCGTGCCCTTGACGACCTCGCCTTCCGCGATGTTCCGGAAGCTACTGTCGTACAACTCGAGCATCTGGCTGAACTCCTCCGAGTCGGCCTCTGGATCGAGCGGGCGCATTGCCGGACCAGCTAGGCGGCCGGCCCTCGTCCGCGGCTCGTCCGCCGCCTGAGGGGCCTCGCTGGTGGGCGTCGCCACGCCCTCCTCTACATTCGCCATTACCTTCCGCGTCCTCCTCTTACCATCGGTGATTCGCTGGTCGTCCCGGCGGCGCGCGCCGGCCGCCACCTCATGGGGACTGCTCCTCAACTATAGGGCCTGAGACTCGAGGCCTGCGCGAACCCACGGACGGCGCTCGCATTGAGGTGCAGTGCAATCCGCACGCTAGGCGACCTCGGGAAGCCGTGCCGTTCACAAGCGAAAATTGCCCGCCGAGTCGTCACCAGTCACGCGGCGACCAATTGCCATAAGCAATAGATTCTACGTCACTTATTGCAATAGTGTCAAGGAACCTGGCCCCTCGAGCCCAGGTGACCGGACGGCGGGAGGACCTACGACAGATGGCCAAGCGCACGGCTGCGGGCCCCACATGGCGCACCCGCGGCAAAAGCCGGCAAAGAAGGCGGCCGGCCGCCAGAAAGGAGGCCCGCAAGGCGCCAAAGCGGAAGCCCGCAGCACAGAGGTGCACGGTTGCGGTCAAAGCCCGCTTAATCAGAAAGCAGGCCACTGTCGGGACAGCCGCAGCGAAGACGCCGCGCTAAAGACGCTGGCTGCCACCACGGCCGGGAAGCATCCGGCGGCGAAGCGGCACGAACGGTGCCACGTCTCGAGCGTGCACGCTGGACGGTCCAGACGACAACACGGTCCCGACCCGCCGCTTGAGGCAAGCGCAAACCACCCACATCCGCCAGCCATGAGCTCTAGCATCGCTTCGCCGAGCAACGGCGGCACCGGCCCCTCACATGTGGGCGGCGACCTTGAGGCGGACTGGCAATCAGCCGCCAGCGTGGGCGCCGAGCGGCGACAACCCCACGCCTCGACCTAGACCGAGTTCGCGATCGGACATGCCGTGGGTGTCGAATTCCAGGGCGAGGCGATCCTCGACGTGGAGAGGCAAGCCCACCGACCGTGATCGGCGCCAGAGAGAGCGGACCCCGGATCGAGCGACAACTTCGACGAGCGTTAACGCGCCAGTGGGCTCAGGCTGGGGAGACCATCACGCGTCGCACGACACCGAGGATGTGGTTCACGACCACCTCGATCGGCATGCTGGTCGTGTCGATGTAGTGGGCGTCGTCGGCCTGGGTGAGCGGCGACACCTTGCGGGTGGTATCGGACCGGTCACGCGCCTGGAGCGAGGCAGCCACCGCGACAGTTCCGGCCTTCCCGCCGCTATGCGTCGGGTCGTGCACCCTGCGCCGGGCACGCTCCTCCTCCGACGCATCCAGGTAGATCTTCACATCGGCCTGCGGAAAAACCACGGTGCCGATGTCGCGGCCCTCCATCACCACACCGCCAGCCGCCGCCATCCCCCGCTGCCGGGCAACCAGCACTTCGCGCACCGCCTGCAGCCGCGCCATGGCCGCGGCGGCGGCATCTATCTCGGCAGTCCGGATCTCCCGGGTCACGTCGTGCCCGTCGATGGCGACTGTGCCGCCGTCCACCTGCAGTTCGGCCCGCCTCGCGAGCGCCGCCAAGGCGACCTCGTCGGCGAGCGAGAGGCCTTCCCGCTCCGCCTTCCACGCGACGGCGCGGTACATCGCACCCGTGTCAACGTGCTGATAGTCGAGCACACGGGCGAGCGACCGTGCCACCGTACCCTTCCCGGCACAGGAAGGACCGTCGATTGCAATGATGAGCGCTGACACGAAACCTGAATGCGGGAAAAAGTCTAGCACGCCGCGCGGAGTACACTCGTGAGGCACGCGATGCAGGAGCGGCTCCAGAAGATCCTCTCGCAGGCCGGCATCGCGTCGCGCCGCTCCGCCGAGCGCCTCATCGCCGACGGCCGCGTCAGCGTGAACGGCCGCACGATCCTCGAGCTCGGCACGAAGGCGGACCCGACACGCGACGACATCCGTGTGGATGGCCGTCGCGTCCGGGCGCATACCCGGTCGCGCTACATCCTCCTCTACAAGCCACGCGGCTACGTGACGACCCGATCCGACCCGCAGCACCGGCGGACCGTCCTTGAGCTGCTCGGTGGCATCCGCGACTATGTCTACCCGGTGGGCCGTCTCGACTACGACACCGAGGGCCTGCTGCTGCTGACCAACGACGGCGATCTCACGGCCGCGCTCACCCACCCGCGGCACGGGACGATACGCACCTACGAGGCTGAGGTGTTCGGGGTCACGGACGATCGGGCACTGGCGCGCCTGCGCGCGGGCATCGTCCTCGACGGCCGCCGCACGCACCCGGCGCGCGTCACGCGGGTGCCATCGAAGCCCGGCGAGCGCACTACACTGCGGATCACGATCCAGGAAGGGCGCAACCGGCAGGTGCGCCGGATGTGCGAGGCGGTGGGTCACCCGGTCCGCCGCCTGGTGCGCACGCGGATCGGCACGCTGAGCGACCGCCGCTTAAAGCCGGGTGCATGGCGCGACCTCACCCCCGCCGAGGTCCGCGCCCTCAAGGCCGCCACGGGGGGCTCGCCTTTGTAGTGTAATAGGGTCAGGACTTCGCGTCGCCCTCGTCGTCCGGCGCAATCTCGTCGTCCTCCTCAAGCGGCAGCACGTCCTCGGCGAGCGTCTGCTCCACCAGGCCGGCCGGCGGGTCGAAGTCGAGCGCCTCGACCATGTCCTCCACCCTGGGAAGGTCGCGGATGTCGTTGAGGCCGAAGCGGATCAGGAATTCCTTCGTGGTGGCGTAGAGGAAGGGCCGGCCTACAATGTTCTTACGCCCGATGATCTTGATCAGGTGGCGGTCAAGCAGCGTCGACAACACGCCCGCCGGGTCGACGCCGCGCACCTCGCCGATCTCCAGCGCCGTTACAGGCTGCTTGTAGGCGATGACGGCGAGCGTCTCCAGCCCCTGTACCGTGAGCTTGCGGGTCGAGCGCTCGTGGAACAGGCGCCGCACCCACTCGTGGTACTCGGGCCGGGTGACTATCTGGTACCCGCCGGCTACGTCGACCAGCTGCAGGCCCAGTCGATCCCGGTAGTCCTCGCGCACTGCCTCGACAGCCGCCTGCACGGCCTCCCTCGGCTCGTCAGCCAGCAGCCGGAAGAGGACCTTGGGGGTCACCGGCTCGGGCGACGCGAAGATCAGGCTCTCAACGACTGCCTTCATCTCCCGCGACGGCGTCTCGGCAGCCAGATCGTCCGCGTTGGTCCCGGCCGTGGGGATCTCGTCTGTCATGTCGTCGTCTCATCTCCAGAACGGCGGCTCAGGCCGGACCCAAGGGGCCCGCGACCCCGCCCGTGTCGGCCACGGGGCGTCGGTGGATGCGAACAGGTCCCTCGGTGCCCGCTTGGAACACGGTCACCGCCTTGAGCCGGATGAGCTCCAGCAGCGCCAGGAACGTCACGATCAGGCACGCCCGCGACCTGTCGCGGTCGTCGAACAGCTCGTCGAAATCGCACACCTTGGTGCTGGCCAGCCGGCTGAGGATCTGCTTGCTCCGGGTTTCGATCGAGACCCGCTTCGGGGGCAGCACCATCGGCGGGCGCCGAGCGGCCCGCTCGAGCACGCCGCGAAACGCCGCCAGCAGGCTAAAAAGATCCACCTCGAGCTCGGGCTCGAACGCTTCGCCCGCAGCCTCGACCACGGCCGCGTCGGGCCGCATGAACTGCGCGCCTCGCAGCGTCTCGCGCTCGTGCAGCAGCTCGGCCGCCGCCTTGTACTTCTGGTGCTCGAGCAGCCGCTGGACCAGCGCCTCGCGCAGGTCTTCCGCCTCGCCCTCCTCGCCAGGCGTCTCGGGCCGCGGCAGTAGTGTCTTCGACTTGATGTGAATCAGCGTGGACGCCATCACCAAGAACTCGCCCGCGACGTCGAGGTCCAGCTCCTGCATCAGCTCGAGGTAGGCGAGGTACTGCTCGGTAATCAGGGCAATGGGGATGTCGTAGATGTCGACTTCGTTCTTCTTGATCAGGTGAATCAGGAGATCGAGTGGACCCTCGAACGTGTCGAGCTTGACAGCGTAGGCGTCCGGCGACGACTCGAAGTCGGAGGATTTGGACACTGTCGGTCTGGCCTTAGTAGCGCAATTTCACCGCGTCGCGCACCCGGGCCATCGTCTCGCGGGCCACGGCACGCGCACGCCGCGAGCCCTCGACCGCGACCTCACGCACCCACTCGGGCCCGGCGGCGATTTCACGGCGACGCTCACGCAGCGGCTCGAGTGTGACGTTCATCGCCTTCGCGAGCTTCGTTTTCACCTCGATGTCGCCCACCGTCCCGGCACGGTAGCGCTCCTTCAGGTCGTTGACCTCGGCGGTGTCCGGATTGAACGCATCGTGGTACAGGAACACGGGGTTCCCCTCGACCGTGCCCGGAATGTCGGCCCGCACGCGCTTGGGGTCCGTGTACATGGACCGCACCTTCTCCGTGACCGTGTCCGCGTCGTCACTCAGGTCGATAGTGTTGCCGTAGCTCTTGCTCA
>CAZHTD010000008.1:42296-73455 GCA_964535675.1 uncultured Bifidobacteriaceae bacterium
GAGCCCCGGCAGCCGCGGCACGGGCGTGAGCAGCGGCTGTGGCTCCACCAGCGTGCCCTCACTGAAGAACTGGTTGAAGCGGCGCACGACCTCACGTCCGAGTTCCACGTGCGGCACCTGGTCCTCGCCCACCGGGACGAGCTGGCCGTCGTAGATCGCCACATCACCGGTCTGCAGGAGCGGGTACCCCAGGAAGCCGAGTGTCGACAGGTCGCGTCCCTCGATCTGGCCGCGCTGCTCCTTGTAGGTCGGCACTCGCTCGAGCCACGGGATGGGCACCACCATCGACAGCAGCAGGAATAGCTCGGCGTGCTCGGGGACCAGCGACTGCACGAACAGCGTGCTCCGCTCCGGGTCGATCCCGGTGGCCAGCCAGTCAGCCACGTTGTCGAGCGCGAACTCGGTGAGCAGCGCCGCGCCGGTGTACTCGCTCGTCAGTGCGTGCCAGTCGGCGACGAAGTAGAAGCAGTCGTACTCGTCCTGCAACGAAACCCAATTGTGCAACGCGCCGACGAGGTGCCCGAGATGGAGGCGGCCGGTGGGTCGCATTCCCGAGACCACCCGGCGCTTCGCGCCTACAGCAGCCACGCCAGGAGGACGCGGGCCGGAGGGCCGATCAGCGCCGTCAGCGTGCCGGTGAACATGAGCGCATAAAGGATGAGGAAGCCGTACGGCCGCAGCCGGTCCAAGGCGAGGCCTGCCGACCCTCGCAGTACACCCGACAACACGTTACCGCCGTCGAGCGGGGGTACCGGAATCATGTTGAAAACCGCCAGCAACACGTTGATCAGGACCGCGGTTTCCAGGACGGTGCCCGCTAGACCTGCCGCGGTGCCGCCCACGAGCCGCAGGCCGAGGGCTGCGAGCGCCGCCAGCACGAGGTTGCTGGCCGGCCCCGCCGCCGCGACCATCATGTACTTTTGCTTCCAGTCCCCGCGCAGGTTCCGGGTGTCCACGGGCACGGGCTTCGCCCACCCGATGACGGGTAGGCCAGTCAGCACCGCAATCAGCGGGAACAAGAGCGTGCCCACCGGGTCGATATGGACGACAGGGTTGAACGACACCCGACCGAGACGCCGCGCCGTGGGATCGCCCAGCCTGTCGGCCGTCCAAGCGTGCGCCGCCTCGTGCACGGTGAGCGAGGCCAGCAGCACCAGCAGCGCACCGGCTAGCTGCGTCAGATCGATACCCACGTCCAGACAGGGTACTCGATGGTCAAGGCGTGAACAACAGATCGTAGGCGAGGCCGGTGAGCGCGCAACTTCCGCGAAGGTATCGATGGGATCGGCAAGGCGGAAGGTCTGGACGGCGCCACTCATCGCCTTGAGCGCCCGCAGCGCGTCGGCATGTAGTGCCGACGCACGTGCCCTAGTGGGTGGGGTCCGTATCCCGCCGATCGCCACCGCGCGCCCTCAAGCTATGCGCGGGCGTCCTCCGGCAGGAAGACGGCGGCTTCGACACCTCGCTTCAGGCACGGCTGGCTCACGATCGAGACACTGGCGACACATCAAGGGCAGCGTGCGATATGCACCCGGTACGGCCCGTACTACGCGTGAAGTGCAGGAAGGAACCGACTAAGAGCTGTCGAGCGTGCCCGATGCTGGTGCTCGGACGCCTCACCGAGGCAAGGGGCCGGTGCACGCAGGTTAAGCGGACGCGAAGTAGTCGATCACAGCTGCTGCCACGGCGGGCCCCACCACTGCATCAAGCTCCTCGCGAGTCGCCCGCCTGACGCCGGCGACACTGCCGAAGGCCGACAGCAGCGCCTGGCGCCTCCGCGGCCCTACTCCGGGGATGTGGTCGAGCTCGGACCGCAGGTCTCGCATCGCCCGAGCCCTCCGGTGGAACGTCACGGCGAAGCGATGTGCTTCGTCGCGGATGCGCTGCAGCAGCAGGAGCGCCGGCGCCGAGGTTTCGAACGCGATCGGCTCGTCGCGGTCGCGGGTCACTACCAGCTCCTCTTTCTTGGCCAGGCCCACGGTCACCAGATTCCCGAGGCCGACGGCCCCCAACGCCTCGTAGGCGGCCGAGAGCTGGCCGCGACCGCCGTCGATTAACACCAGGTCCGGAAACGGACCGCCCTGCTTGAGCGCCGCGATGTAGCGCCGCGTCACGACCTCGCGCATCGCGGCAAAGTCGTCCTGTCCGGCGCTGCGGATGCGGTACTTGCGGTACTCGCGCTTGTGCATGCGGCCGTCGAGACAAACGACCATCGACGCGACGGTCTCGCTGCCCTGGAAGGTAGAGATGTCGAACGCCTCTATGCGCCGCGGCAGGGCGGGCAGGCCCAGCACCACGCGCAGCGTCTCGAGCGCCTCGAAGTGTGCCGCGGTGATGGCATTGAACCGGGTCCGGTACGACAGTTCGGCATTGCGGCTCGCCAGGTCGACCAGCGCGCGCCGCGCGCCCCGGCGCGGAGCCCGCAACCGGATGCGGCGGCCGGCTCGCTCCGACAGCCACGTCTCGACCGCCTCGGCCTCGTCGAGCGCGAGCGGCACGTCGATCTCGGCCGGCGGCACACGGCGCTCGTAGTACTGCTGCAGCCCCGCCAGCAGTACTTCGGCCCCGTCGCCGAGCACGGGCCCCGGGTCGGTGGCCAGCTCCACACGCTCGACAACGCGGCCGCGGCGCTGCGAGAATACCTGCATGGCGGCGCCACTCGGCCCCGCCTTCAGCCCGAACACGTCACGATCGCCGAGGCGCGTGGTGGCGACCTTCTGCTGCTGGTGCAACGCCCCGATAGTGCTAACAGCGTCGCGCAACTGAGCGGCCTCCTCGAACCGCTCGGCTTCCGCCGCCGCGGTCATTCTGACCCGTAGCGTCTCGGCGAGCTCGTCGGTGCGCCCCTCAAGCAGCAGCTTCGCCTCGGCAACGGCCTCGCCGTAGCGCGCGGGTGAGCAGATATCGCTGACGCAGGGCGCGATACACCGCTTGATATCGTACTCGAGGCACGGGCGACCGCGACAGCCGGTAATCGTCTCGTTACAGGAGCGGATCCCGAACAAGCGGTGCGCCAGATCCATAGTCCGACGCGCGAGCTTCGCCGGCAGGAACGGGCCGGCGTAGAAGTCTGCCGGCTCAACCGAGCGTGCCACCAGCAGCCGTGGGAATGCCTCGCCGGTGGTGAGCCGCAGGTACGGGTAGTTCTTGTCATCGCGCAGCAGGATGTTGTAGCGCGGCGCCCGCTGCTTGATCAGATTGTTCTCCAGGGCGAGCGCCTCGGGCACCGAGTCGGTGACGATCACTTCGAGCCGTGCAATGTCGTCGAGCAGTGCGTCGGTCCGCGGGCTCGCACCCCGCGCGCCGAGGTAACTGCGCACCCGGTCGCGCAGCGACCGTGCCTTTCCGATATAGATCGTCTCACCCGTGCGGTTGCCCCACAGGTACACGCCGGGCTGCTCGGGGAGCCGGGCGATCTGCGCCTGGAGGTCCTGGATCGGCATGCGCCGGTGCTATGATGACTCGCTCGGCCGGGTCGCCACGATCGAGCGCCGCATCGATTCTACCAACCACCGTGACGTTTACCGGCTTCGTCGGCACCGTCTGCATGTTCCCGTTGCGGGCGATCATCGCCGCGTGCGTCGCGCTGGGCGTGCATCCGAATGCCCTCACCGCCGTCGGCGTGCTCATCAACGTGGGGGCGGCCTGGGCGCTGGCCACAGGGCACTTCATCACGGCCGGTGTGATCATGATCGTCGCCAACATTTTCGATTTCATCGACGGCAAGGTGGCGCACGAGACCAACACCGTTAGCGAGTTCGGTGCGTTCTGGGATTCGACGCTGGACCGCTTCTCTGACCTCGCGCTCTTCCTCGGCCTCGTGTATCTCTATGCGAGCCTCGGCCGTCCCGACTATGTGATGATCACGGCACTGACGCTGGTCTTCTCGATCATGACCAGCTACGCACGGGCGCGCGCCGAGTCGCTGGTCGAAAGGTGCAAGGTGGGCTTCATGGAGCGGCCCGAGCGGATCGTCCTGCTGATGATCGGCGCCTTCACCAACCGCATGGCGGGCGTGCTGTGGGTCATCCTGGTGCTGTCGGCGATCACGGTGGCCAACCGGATCCACTACACGTACCTGGCACTCAACCAGCGGCCTGTGCCGACCGGCTCTAACACGCTGACGCGGGTCTTCTGGAAGGCCTTCTTCTGGACCGACGAGCGCACGACGATCCCCTACGACCTCTGGGTGATCGCAATCCTCGCGTTCGTGTGGCTGGTACCACCTGACTGGCTGGGCGATCCGGTGGCATCGGGCCTCGGGTTGTGGGAGCTGCTCTTCTAGCACGCCCCACGCGGCACTCCAGCTCCGCCAGCAGTTAGCAGAAGCGGAAGCTGGTCAAGCAGGGCTTGAGCTGGATGAAGGCGAGCGGGCTCCGCAAACTGCGGCATCGCGGTGGCCCGTTGGGCGACTGGATCTTCACCTTTCACCGCCGCCGCGTACAACATCGTGTGGATGCGCCGACTCCTGGAGGCCACCGCGTGACAGGTGCGGGGTGTCCTCGAGGCCCGGTCTCGGTGCCTCCGGGCCTCGGTAGCCCGTGGTCGTCACCGCTGCGATGTCGCTCGACTGAAGTCGACATTGAACGTTACAGCAGCCTGATACGGCACAACAGCCATTGCCGAGCGGGGGGACGCCCTCGTTACCCGGCCTTCCGGGCACCCTTGACCGACTTCGTCTTCTTCACAGCCTTGAGCTTCGCCTTCGCCGGCTTCTTTTTCTGCATTCTCACCGTGTCGAGGCTGCGTCGCAGCGCCTCCATCAAGTCGTCGACCCGCGCTGGTTCCTCCACCTCGGGCGCCACCACCTCTTCGCCTGCGATCTTCGCGTCGATGATCTTTCGAAGCCCATCGCGGTACTCGTCGCGGTAATCCTTCAAGTCGAGCTCAGCAGCGAAGGTCGACACCACTTGCTTCGCCAGCTTCACCTCGGCCGCCTTCACCTCCAGCGGCACACTGTTGAGGTCCTCCACCTGCTCGATGTCGCGGATCTCGGCGGCATGGTGCAACGTGTACATGACGAGCCCGCGACCCTGGGGCCGCACCGCTACCAGGTACTCGCGGCCGTAGATCGCCACCTTGCCCAGGCCCGTCTTGCCGGCCATGCCCTCACGCATTACCGCGAACGCGTCGGCCGCCACCCAGCCATCGGGCGCCAGGTAGTAGGCGCGGTCGATGTAGATTGGATCCAGCGCCGCTGCGTCGGTGAACTGCGCCAAGTTGATCACGTGAGAGGACTTGACGCGGACCTTGCGGATGTCCTCGTCAGTCATCACTACGTAGCGACCCTTCTCGAACTCGTAGCCCTTGACCAGCTCGGTATTGGCCACCTCACGCACACAGCGGGGGCACCACCGCTTCTGCTGGATGCGGGTCTGGCACTCGGCGTGGAGTTGCTTGAATGACAGGGCGGCCGCCGACTCGGTCGCAGGGAACACCTTCACTGGGATGGTGACCAAGCTGACTTTCAGGAAGCCCTTCCACGTGGCGCGGGGTGCCATACGGATACCCTATCGGACCCAGCTGTCGGCGGCTACACTGCGTCCTGCTCGTCGCGGACGCCGAGATTGAGACCCATCCCGCCGATACGGATATCGTGGGCCTTCACCTTGTCGCGCATCACCCGGCGCGCCTCACCGTAGAGGTTGCCAGGCACGTCGAGCTTCTTCGCGATGGCCTTGCGGTGCGAAACCAGCAGCAGGGTGACACCCTCGTCCTCGCGCCACGACACCGCCGAGATCTGCCCCCACGGCATGAAGCCGCTGTCGGACCAGAGGCCGTCCGTGTAGAAACCCCGCTGAATGTGGGCGCTGAGCGGCAGCGCATAGCCGAAGTAGACGAACATCATGGCCTCGCCGAACAGCTGGGTCGGCGGTCGGTGCTGTACCCCCACCCGAAAGATGAGGAGCGCGCCGAGCACAACGCCCAGCGCGAGGCTGAAAGCGTAGAAGCGCGGACGGGCGGCCGACCAAGTCAGGAGCGCCGAACGCCGCAGGCGACGGAAGCGCAGGAAGTCGACCGCCACCTTGATGTTAGCCGCCAAGAACCCGGTGCCGAAGAGAAAGAGCACCCACGCGAGCGCTTGACGACCCATGCGGTCCCGGCGATTGCCCGGCTACGCGCGCGCCTGATAGTCACCCGTGTCGGTGCTGACCTTCACCACGTCGCCCTCGTCGATGAATGACGGCACCTGCACCACCAGACCCGTCTCGAGCGTCGCCGGCTTGATTTGTGCGCCCGCGGTTGCACCCTTGATACCGGGCACGGTCTCCACCACCTTCAGTTCCACGTACTGCGGCAGCGTGATGCCGACCGGCTCGTCCTCGAAAAACGCCACTGTGATGGTGCTCTCGGGCTTGATGTAGTTGCGCGAGTCGCCGAGCGCCTCGACCGTGAGATGCGTCTGCTCGAACGACTCGGTGTCCATGAAGTAGTAGGCCTCGTCGTCACGGTAGAGGTACTGCATCTCGCGCTCGTCCAGCACAGCTTTCTCGATGAAGTCTTCCGAGCGCAACTTCTGGTCTGATAACGTGCCGTTCCGGATGTTGCGAAGCCTGACCCGGACGAACCCATGCCCCTTGCCGGGCGTCACGTGCTGCATGTTGAGCACGCGAACCAAGTCGTGTCCCATCTTGAGCAGGTTGCCCTTGCGCAACCGTGTCGCCTGCAATGACTCCACACGAGTCCCCAGAAAACCCGCAGATCGTAGCACAGTGGCGCATGCTAGGATGACGATTGATGGGTGCGCGTGGGTGGGATCCGGTGCAGGGTCTGCTCACCCGCCAGTAGCGTCTGGGGGCATGTCGCGTCCGGTTCGGCGCGCTGGGCGCCGGCCTTGGATCTGATCGAGACGGCGGACCGCTTCGTGGTGACCACCGAGGTGCCCGGGCTGCGGGGGAACGCCCTCCGCATCCGGGTGCAGGACGGCCGGCTCACGCTCTCGGGTGTCTGCCAGCCGCGCGGCGGCGCGTGCTACCCCCGCATTGAGCGCGGGCACGGCGCCTTCACCCGCACCTTTCAGCTGCCGGTTCCGGTTGACGCCCGACTGCATCAGCGCCGACCTGCGCCACGGCATCCTGACTGTGCAGTGCCCCACGACACGGGCCAATCAGGCGCGCCGCGTTGACATCGAATAGGCGGAGGAGACCCCATGCGTACCCGCACGCTGCTGCCGATCGGGCTCGTGGTGGCCGGTGTTGCCGCAGGCTTGGCCCTGACGGGCCGGCTCCAAGACGCGGGGCCGGTGGCGGCTGAGGCCGCCCTTGCCCAGGAGCCGCCCGCTGCGCTCGCCCCCGGGGGCACCCCCCTACCCAACTTCACACTCGTCGCGGACCGAACTGTACCGGCCGTGGTCAACATCTCGTCGGTGCAGGTGGTGACCCGACCGAACTCGCCGTTTGCCAACGACCCCTTCTTCCGGAGCTTCTTCGGCGGCGGCGACATGTTCGGGTTCCGCCCCAGCCTTGAGAACAGCCTCGGCTCTGGGGTGATTGTCAGTGAGGACGGCTACATCCTGACCAACAACCATGTGATCACGGGCGAGGCCAGCCAAGCCGCGCTGCAGCAAATGCCCGAGACCACAGTGGTGCTCTCGGACCAGCGCGAGGTACGCGCCGAGATCGTCGGCACGGACCCGGCCACGGACTTGGCGTTGCTGAAGATCGACGCCGAGCGGCTGCCCACCATTCCGTGGGGCGACTCGGGCGCGCTGCGGGTTGCTGAGTGGGTGCTCGCTATCGGCAACCCGTTCCAGCTGAACCAGAGCGTCTCGCTCGGCATCGTGTCGGCGCTTGGGCGCCGTGACGTTGGGATCTCGTCCTACGAGGACTTCATCCAGACCGACGCGGCCATCAATCCCGGCAACTCGGGCGGCGCGCTCGTCAACGCGCGCGGCGAGCTGGTGGGTATCAACACGGCCATCTTCAGCCAGAGCGGTGGCTACCAAGGCATCGGCTTCGCCGTTCCGAGCAACCTCGCGCGCCAAGTCGTAGTGGACCTCATCGCGTTCGGCGAGGTGCAGCGCGGCTCGATCGGCTACGTGGAGCTGGTGCCGCTCACCACACAAGTGGCGGCAGAGTTGGGGGCACCCGACGCGTCGGGGATGTTGGTCACGCGGCTGCGCCGCAGCTCGGCGGCGTACCAGGCGGGGCTGCGGCCGGGCGACATCGTGGTGGGGTTCAAGGGCATGTCGATCGCGAACGGCAGCACCCTGTCACGGATGATTCAGGACGCGGAGATCGGGACAACAGTGACGATGACTGTCCTCCGCGAGGGCCGTGAGGTCACGATCGAGATTCCGATCGTCTGAGCAGATACGCCACTTGGCGTCCCGCATGTCGGCCTGCATGCGGTCCGGGCACATCGCGTGGCTGAACTCGGCATCGGTCGGTTGGCGAGGTAACCTGCCGCCAGTACCCCTCGTCGTCACAGAGCTTCTTGCACCAAGGCACATCTGGACAGCAACCCCGACAAGCCTGCTGTACTCGGCCTTCTCACGGCCTCAAGCTGCTACTGGGCGGTCTCTTCGGTGCGGGTTTGAGACAACTTGGCCTCACATCTCGGCCAGCCTCAGGAACGCCAGCACCAGGACGGGGTCCATTGCATCCATCGCATCGTCCGGAGTAACACTCGGAGTGCGCGTGGCAAACACGACCCGGGACAGGCCTAAACGCCGTGCCTGTAGCCCGACTCCGACGCGGTGCCGACCGGGGCGGGTTCGTCGGGCTGGCCGGCCGCGCGCACGGCACGGACGACGGCCACCACATCCTTGTCGTGCAGCACTTTGCGGTCGTCGGCCATCTCCATCAGAGCACGGTAGACGGCGCCAACCTCGCCCGACGCGAGTTCCAGGCCGAGTTCGCTGCAGCGGCGCTGAACGGCGTGACGACCCGAGTGCTTGCCGAGCACCAGCGGGTTCCAGACGGCACCGACATCCTCGGCGCGCATGATCTCGTAAGTCCGGCGGTCCTTGAGGATGCCGTCCTGGTGGATACCGGCCTCGTGCGCGAAGGCATTGCGCCCGACGATGGCCTTGTTCGCCTGGACGGCCTGACCCGTCAACTCCGTCAGGAGCTGACTGGACGGATAGATCTGCTTGGCATCGACGCGTACTACGTACGGCAGCCGATCGGCACGCACGCGGAGCGCCATGACGATCTCCTCAAGCGCGGCGTTGCCCGCTCGCTCGCCGATCCCGTTGATCGTACACTCGACCTGCCGCCCGCCGGCGTTCATCGCGGCCAGCGAGTTGGCCACGCCCAAGCCCAAGTCGTCGTGGCAGTGCGCGCTGAAGACCACCTTGTCGGCACCACCGACGCGCTCGCGGACGGTCGAGAAGAACTCGTAGATTTCGTCGGGTGTTGCGTAGCCCACCGTGTCGGGCAGGTTGATCGTCGTGGCACCGGCTTCGATCACCGCGTCGATGACGCGGCACAGGAAGTCCATGTCGCTACGAGTCGCGTCCTCGGCTGAGAACTGGACGTCCGGGGTGTGCTGGCGCGCGAACCGGACAGCATCGACGGCGGTTTCGAGGCACTGCTTGCGGCTCATCCGGAGCTTGGCCTCCAAGTGGAGGTCAGAGGTCGCGATGAAGGTGTGGATGCGACCGCGCTCGGCCGGCTCAATGGCCCAAGCCGCCCGCTTAAGGTCCGCAGGATGCGTGCGGGCCAAGGCTGCAATCACCGGCCGTCGCACCTCTGTGGCGATCATCCGGACGGCCTCGGCATCGGCTGGCGACGCGATGGGGAACCCGGCCTCGATGATGTCCACTCCCAGAGTGTCGAGCTGCCTAGCCAAGCGCAGCTTCTCGTCGGTCCGGAGGGAGAACCCCGGCGCCTGTTCGCCGTCACGGAGTGTCGTGTCGAAGATGCGAACGTCACTGTCTGTGGCCATGCGTGTCGATTTCCCCTCCTGCACACCAGTAGACGCCCGTGACTTTGGTTATGTCAAAATGATAATTGTTCTCCTAGGATTATCTCTTCTTATCAAACGTAGACCCTGCCGAATCACGTGGAACTCAACGAACTGCGAGTATTCCTGACCGTCTCCTCCGAGCGGAGCTTCTCGCGCGCGGCCATCAAGCTGCACCGCACCCAGCCAGCGGTAAGCCAGGCGGTACGGCGTCTGGAGACCAGCGTCGGCGAGCTGCTCTTCGACCGCGCGACCAAGGACGCGTCGCTCACCGACGCGGGTCGGCTGCTACGCGACTACGCGGAGCGGCTGCTGCGCCTGTCGGAAGAAGCCGAGGCGGCAGTGCGGGACCTGCGCGACCTGCGGCGGGGTCGCGTGCTGCTCGGCGCGAACGAAGCGTCGGTGCACGCCGTGCTGCCGCTGGTGGCCAGGTTCCGCGACGCCCACCCGATGGTGCACGTCGATGTCCGCCGTGTGCGGGCCCGCGAGATCGGTGCCGCGGTGGCACAAGGCACGCTGGATTTCGGTGTGCTCACCTTCCAACCGGTCGAGTCGGGCCTCGACACGCTGGTGCTCGGGCAGGACGAACTAGTGATGCTGGTGCACCCATCACATCCGCTGGCGGGAGTCTCGGAGGTCACCCTCGCCGAGTGTGCACGCCAGACCGTCATCGCGCACAACGATCCCTCGCACGTCCGCGACCGGGTGCTGCGGCTGTTCGAGCAACACCACATCCCGGCCAACATCCTGGTGTCGCTGCCGAGCCTGGAGGGCATCAAGCGCGCCGTCGCGATGCAAATGGGGGTCGCACTGCTGCCGCGGCGCTGCGCCGAGCCGGAAATCAGCCGCGGGGAACTGGTGGCGCTGGCCGTACCCGAGATCGACCTGCGCCGCGAGGTCCGGCTCGTCTTCCGCAAGGCCGGCGAACGCTCTCACGCGGCCCGGGCATTCCTGCAGAAGCTGCAGGAGCAACCGAAGACCTGACGCCGACGGCTGCGGTCAAAAGCCGGCGACGTACGGCAGTCGGTCGGCTACCGCATGCACCTCGTCGAACCGCTCGCGCAGCAGGCCTGTTATGTCCCATGCGCCCGACACGAAGGCGTCGCGCACACTCGGCGGCAGCGACACGACGACCCTCTCGCCGTCGACCGCACAAGTGCCGTCGGAGAGCGAGATGGTGAGCATCGTCTCGGGACGGGCTTCCACGCGCTCGATCAGCGCCCTCACGTCGGCGGGTTTGGCCCTCACGCACGGCAGGCCGATCATCACTGAGTTGCCGAAGAAGATGTCGGAGAACGACTCGCCGATGATGGCGCGGATCCCCCATCGATAAAGCGCCTGCGGTGCGTGCTCGCGCGAGGATCCGCATCCGAAGTTGCTGTTCACGATCAGGATCGCCGCGTCCTGGAACCGCGGATCGTCAAACGGATGAGCTGCCGCCTTCCGGTCGTCTTCGAAGACGTGCTGCTCGAGGCGGTCGAAGGTGACACTGCGCAGGTAGCGCGCGGGGATGATCCGGTCGGTGTCGATGTCGTCGCCGGTCAGCGGCACCGCCCGTTCCGACACCTGCTCGATGGTCCTGCCGCTCACGACAGCCTCCGCACGTCGGTGACCTCGCCGGCTACCGCCGCAGCGGCCACCATCGCCGGACTCATCAGCAACGTGCGCCCGGTGGGGCTGCCCTGCCGGCCTTTGAAGTTGCGGTTCGATGAGCTGGCGCACACCTGATCGCCCTCCAGCCTGTCGGGGTTCATGCCGAGGCACATCGAGCACCCGGCATTGCGCCACTCGAAGCCGGCCGTCTGGAAGATCTCGTGCAGTCCTTCGGCCTCGGCCGCCTTGCGCACCGACACGGAGCCTGGCACCACCAGAGCCTTCACGCGACCGGCGACCTTCCGGCCAGCCACCACACGCGCGGCCTCGCGTAGGTCAGAGAGGCGCGCGTTCGTGCACGAGCCGATGAAGGCCACGTCGACCTTGAGGCCGGCAATGGGCCGCCCCGGTTCGAGCTGCATGTAGGCGAGGGCATCGGCCACCGCCTGCCGGTCGTCGCCGGCCGCTGCCGGGTCAGGCACGCGGCAGTCCACACCCACAGACTGGCCGAGATTGACGCCCCAAGTTACCATCGGCATCAGTGGCGCCGCATCGATCGCGATGTCGTCGTCGTAGGCGGCATCGGCGTCTGACGCCATCGTCCGCCACCAGTGACGGGCTCGTGCCAGCGCCTCGTCCTGCGGCGCGAAGGGCCGGCCCTGGAGGTAGCGGAAGGTCGTCTCATCCGGGTTGACGTAGCCCACTCGCGCGCCGCCCTCGATCGACATGTTGCAGATGGTCATCCGCTCGTCCATCGACATCCGCTCGATGACGTCACCGGCATACTCGTAGGCGTAGCCGACTCCGCCGCGCACGCCCAACTCGTGGATGACGGCCAGCGCCACGTCCTTCGCGTAGACACCTGACGGCAACACTCCCTCCACGCGAATGCGGCGCACTTTGAGGGGATCCATCGCCAAGCACTGCGAGGCGAGTACATCGCGGACCTGCGACGTGCCGATCCCGAAGGCTACCGCGCCGAACGCGCCGTGGGTCGATGTATGGCTATCGCCACAGGCGATCGTCATTCCGGGCTGGGTCAACCCCAGTTCCGGGCCGATGACGTGCACGATGCCCTGCCGGTTGTCGTCGAGCCCGGCCAAGCGGACGCCGAACTCGTGGCAATTCCGCTCAAGCGAGGCGATCATGTCCTCGGCCAGCACGTCGAGGAACGGGCGGGTTCGGGCCGTAGTCGGCACAATGTGGTCGACGGTGGCGAACGTCCTGTCGGTGCGGGCTACGGGCCAGCCGCGCGCGCGCAACTCGTCGAACGCCTGCGGGCTGGTCACCTCGTGAACCAGATGCAAGCCAATGAACAGCTGCGTCTGCCCGGTCGGCAGCGTGCGCACCCGGTGACGGTCCCACACCTTCTGTAGCAATGTTTGCCCCACGAGCGGCATTGTGCGAGACCCCATCATTCCAGTCAAATAAATTGTTGAGCTTATTTCATTCCCGTATAGAATCATATCCGTGGCGGTTACGCTCGAAAAGCTCGAGTCGTTCGTCGTGCTCGCCGACGAGCTGCACTTCACGCGCGCTGCGCGCCGCCTGCACATCGCACAGCCGGCCCTCACCAAGCGCATCCAGCGACTCGAGGAAACGCTCGGCTTCCACCTGTTCGTCCGAACCCGCCGCGCGGTCCGCCTGACGTCCGGTGCCCAGGGCCTCCTCGCCGGGGCCATCAGCGTGCTGCAGGCGGTTCACGCCTTCACGAAGGCCGCCGACGGCCTGCGCGACGGCACCACCGGACAGCTACGCATTGGCTTCACACCTAGCGCGCCGCATCACGTGCTGCCCGCCCTGCTGCGCGCCTTTCGGGCCGCGCACCCGGACGCCACCTGTGAGCTCAGCGAGCTCGGCAGTGAGGAACAGCTGCGGCAGCTGGCCACCGGCGACTTGGACGTCGGCATCCTACGGCCACCGGAGACGCCTCCCCGCGAGCTGGTCTGCACGACCTGCCTGGAGGAGCCGTTCGTTGCAGTCCTGCCACAGGATCACCGGCTGGCACGCCGGCGCACGCTCCCGTTGTCGGCGCTGGCCGAGGAGCGGTTCGTGCTGATCTCGCGCAAGGTGGTGGCGACGATTTCGAATCAGATCTTGGGCGCATGCGCACGGGCGGGCTTCACCCCCGCGGCGGTACAGGAGGCATCGCACATCCACACCGTGGTGGCGCTTGTGGCCGCCGGCTCGGGAGTCTCGGTGCTGCCGGCCTCGGCTGTGCCACTGGGTGTGCAAGGCATCGTGTGCCGACCGTTCCGCCCGGCAACGCTGCGCACCGTCATGGCCGTGGCCAGGCAACGACGGGACGCGCCGGAGTTGGCGCGCGCGTTCGTCCGCTCGGCCGCTACTACACTCGCGGTCAACCGCGGCTGACGCTAGGGTGGCCGTCGCTCCACAACCTCCACGGACGGTCGGTGCCTACGCGAATCCCGATGCGGGGTCCGGTGACCACCCGCCCGACGCGCAGCCCCCGGTCCTCGATCCACAGCCGTCCCGCCGTCAGACGCGTGCGGTTCTGCGCAAGCGTGATGCCGAGCGCCTGCGACAGGTTGCCCGGACCGCGGCACAAATGTGCCGTGGGCACGGACCGCAGGCGGCGCTGGCGCATGAGCGCTTCGCCCTCGAGCGGCTCAAGCGCCCGAACCAACACCGCCGCCGGCCGGTCCTCGGCCTCAGTCACCGCGTTCAGCAGGTGATGGATCCCGTAGTTCAGGTAGACGTAGGCCGTGCCGGGCGCCGCATACAGCACCGCGCTGCGCGTCGTGCGCCCGGCCGATGCGTGGCAAGCGGGATCATCTTCGCCGACGTACGCCTCGGTCTCGACGATCATCCCGGCCGCACTACCCTCACGCGTGCGGTGCACAAGCACCTTCCCGAGCAGGGCGCGCGCGACCGTGAGCGTACGGCGGGCGTAGAACGCCTCAGGGAGCGGCGTAGGCATTCGAGCGGCCGGTTGCCAGCACGTTGCGTAGCGCCCGGCCCGTGTAGGAAGCATCTATCTCGGCCACCTGCTCGGGCGTCCCGAAGGCCACCACGTCGCCGCCAGCGTCTCCGCCCTCGGGCCCGAGATCAATCAGGTAATCAGCGGCCTTGATCACATTGAGGTTGTGCTCGATGACCAACAGCGTGTGGCCAGCCTCCACCAGCTTGCGAAAGGCCGCCAGCAGCTTCGCGATATCGTCGAAGTGGAGCCCCGTCGTCGGCTCGTCCAAGATGTAAAGTAGCCGCTCGCCGCCGTAGGACGAAAGGTGCGACGCGATCTTGATGCGCTGCGCCTCACCTCCTGAGAGCGCGGTGGCCGGCTGTCCCAAGCGGAGGTAGCCGAGGCCGATCTCGTCGAGCACCTGCAGCCGCCGCAACACCTTGGGCGAAGTCGAGAAGCACGCCAGCGCCTCGCGCACCGTCATCTGCAGCACTTGGTGCACAGTGCGGCCGCGGTAATGGACATCGAGCACTTGGGGCCTAAAGCGCTTGCCGTCGCACTGATCACAGGGCACGAAGACATCGGCGAGGAACTGCATCTCCACCCGCACCTGCCCCTCGCCCTGACACCCTTCGCAGCGGCCGCCGGGCACGTTGAACGAGAAGTGGCTGGCAGTCAGGCCGCGGGCACGGGCTTCCTTGGTGGCGGCAAACAGCTCGCGGATTGGGTCGAAGGCCTTGAGATAAGTCACCGGGTTCGACCGCGGGGTGCGGCCGATCGGGGCTTGGTCCACCAGCACCACGTCGGTGATGTACTCCAGGCCGTCGAGGCGATCGTGCTCGCCGACACGGCGGTCCCAGTCGCCCTTGGACTTCTTGATGGACGCGTAGAGCACGTCGTGCACCAGCGTCGACTTGCCGGAGCCGCTGACCCCGGTAACGCAGGCGAGCATGTTGAGTGGGATGTCGACGTCGATCGACCGCAGATTGTGCTCACGCGCCCCGTGCAAACGGAGCGTCTGGCCAATGCTCTTGCGGCGGATCGCCGGGACGGGAATGGCCAGCTCGTCGCGCAGGTACTTGGCCGTCAGCGAGCGCTGATCCTCCAGCAGCCCGTCGAGGGGTCCTGAGTAGATAATGCGGCCACCCTGTTCGCCCGCGCCCAGGCCGATGTCCACGATGTGGTCGGCCACGCGGATCATGTCCTCGTCGTGCTCGACCACAAGCACGGTGTTTCCCTGGTCGCGGAGCTGCCGCAGGATGGCGATCAGCCGCTGGTTGTCGCGAGCGTGCAGGCCGATCGACGGTTCGTCCAGGACGTACAGCGTGCCGACCAGCGCCGACCCCAGTGAGGTGGCCAAGTTGATGCGCTGCGACTCGCCGCCCGAGAGCGTCGAAGACAGGCGATCGAGGGTCAGGTAGTCGAGCCCAACGTCACCCAGGAACTTCAGCCGGCGCCGGATCTCGTTGAGCACCTTGCCAGCGACCTCGGCATCCTTCTGGGTAAGTATCAGGTCGGCGAAGAAGCGTTGCGCCTCTTTGACCGTCAGCGCCGACACCGCGTCGATCGTCTGTCCGCCCAACAGCACATCGCGGGCCGCACGGCGCAGCCTGGCGCCGCTGCACTCGGGACACGCGAGGTACCCCCGGTAGCGGCTCAAAAACACGCGGACGTGCACCTTGTACTTCTTGCGCTCAAGCCAGCGGAAGAAGCCGCGGATCCCGTCGTACTCGTCGTCGCCCTCGACGACGAACGTGCGCTCCGCGTCAGTGAGGTCACTCCACGGGACGTCCAGCCGGACGCCAGCCCTCTTCGCCGCACGCTTGAGATCAGTTAGGTGACTCCGGTAGTGCGGCTTCGTCCACGGCTGGATGGCGCCTCGGTTGAGCGACTTGGCCGGGTCGGGCACGACCAGGTCCATGTCAAGCTCGATGATGTTGCCGAATCCGTGGCAGGCCGGGCATGCACCGAACGGGTTGTTGAACGAGAACAGCCGAGGCTGCGGAACCTCGTAGACGATCTGGCAGGTGCGGCACTCGAACCGCTCAGAGAACTCCAGGCGCGTCGCGGGGGGCGTTTCGGCTCCGGGCTCGCTTACCGGCAGCAAGATCGCGAACGCGGCACCCCCGCCCTCGGCGTACGCCGTCTCGATCGAATCGGTGAGGCGGCTCAAGCTACCGGCCGTCGCCTTCACGCGGTCCACGACGACGGCGAGTGACGACGCGTCGGCCAGGCTGGCCAGGTCGATGTCACCGAGGCCGATCGTGCGCTCACCCTGCAGCAAGCGGCCGAAGCCGCGTCGCTGCAGCGAGTCGAGCGCCTCAGCCACGGGGTCGGCCCCGGAGACGCCCGCGGCATCGCTATCGTCGTGCCCGTTGCCGTTGGCCTCAACGCCCTCGTCCTCGCGATCGTCGGGCTCGTCGTCGCCCTCCTGCTTTCGCACGATCGGCAACTCGAAGCCGACCAGCAGCCGAGTGCCATCAGGCAGGGCCGCGAGCCGCCGAGCGGCGATCTCAGCGGTCTCGCGTACTACTTCCTCACCGCACTGCCTGCAGAACGTGCGGCCGACACGGGCGAACAGGAGCCGCAAATAGTCGTGAATTTCAGTGGTGGTGCCGACCGTGGACCGGGGATTCCGGATGCTGTTCTTCTGGCGGATGGCAATCGCCGGACAGATGCCCTCCACCTGATCGACGTCCGGCTTCTCCATCCGCTCGAGAAACTGCCGGGCGTAAGCCGAGAGCGACTCGACGTAGCGGCGCTGCCCTTCGGCATAGATAGTGTCGAAGGCCAGCGACGACTTCCCCGACCCGCTGACACCGGTGACGACCGCGAGGGCTCCGGAGGGCACGGTGACATCCACGTTTTTTAGGTTGTGGGTGCGGGCCCCGGAGACGACCAGGGGACTACGGGACGAACGGGAGGACTCGGACATGCTTTGTGCCGGACTCCGCAAGAGAACCATGTTACTCCCGGTGCGGGGGGCGCTCAAGTCCAGGGGATCAGCTATACTGGTGAGCTGAGTTTCGTCTCACCCCCAGGAGGTTCGACACATGCGCGCATTATTGACGTTGGGGCTGGCAGTGGCCCTCACGGCAGGAGTCTCAGCCCAAGGCGTCGACCTGCAGGTCGGCGACATGGCGCCGGATTTCGAGTTGCAGGGCACCGACGGCCAGACCCACCGGCTGTCAGACTACCGCGGCCAGACCGTTGTCGTGGCTTGGTTTCCGCGAGCGTTCACGACGGGCTGCACCATCGAGTGCAAGTCGCTAGCCGAGAACGGGGACCGGATTCGTGAGTTCGACGTGACCTACTTCATGGCTAGCACCGACAACATCGACGATAACATCGCGTTCGCCAACGCCACCTCCGTGGACTTGGGCGGACGATTCGGCGTCGTGGAAAAGAACGAGGCCGACTTCCCGATGTTGGCCGACCCGACAATGGAAACCGCACGGGCGTACGGCGTGCTGATGCCGGGCCGTGATGCCGCCAACCGGTGGACGTTCTACATCGGGCCCGATGGCCGCATCACTGCGATTGACAAAGCCGTCCGACCCGAGACGTCCGCCGATGATATGATCACCATGCTCGGCGAGCTCGGCACCCCGCGTCAGTAGCGAGGGGCCTTCAGGCCGCTCAGTAATGGCTGTTGTTGCATTCACGCGGGGTCGCGCAGCGCGCGGCCCCGCGTTCGTCGTTTTCAGGAGAGGAGAGGCAATGTCGATCCCGATGCGCCGAAGTTGGAAGACCACTTCGGAAGCTGGAGCGCGACCCAAATTCCAATCCTAGCCCTACCCGAAGCCGCTGCTTGCTGGAACTTCGCTACGACCGATCACTCCACGACGCCTTCACAACAGTAGACAGTTGCCCACATCGTTGCACGGCGTGCATCACGCTGCATGACATTCGTTCCGCGACCGATCGTGAGACAGCTCCCACCGGTAGTTCATGTTGGCGATCATGATATCGAGGATCAACTTGACCCGACGATTCAGACGACTACCCTCCCGAAAATCAGCCGGGGCATGAAAATCGATTCGCCCGGCCTCCAGTAGCTCTTGACACAACTGACGCCCACCAACATCACCGGACCGATAGACGGCGGCCGCATATCCTCCGTTCTTCTTCGTGACGGTCATTCCCGGCACGTCGGTCATACCATCGCCAATGTACAGCATGTTTGAGAACGGAATGGGCCGCTCCTCCTCAGGCATGTGTGTATTGATGCCCACGCGTACATCCTCAAGGCCCTTGTTGATCCGGAAGAGGTACTGTGTCTTCGTCGCGTCGTTGACGACGCGACTGGGAAACGTCGCAATACCTCTCTCGTCGAAGAAGTACTCGGACGCAAAGATCCGAGCAAAGTGGTGACGGATACCAATCCCCTCTAGAATCTCCCGCTGGCCAGCCGACAAGATGTAATTGCGTAGCCGGATGTTGCCTCGGCTCGCCAGGTAACGCTCCGTGCGCGGACACCAATCCTCGACTCCTGGAAAGTAGCGAATTCTCGCCCCCAGGTCATGGAATGCCTCCCGGCTCATAGGTTGTCCAGATGCAGCCATTCGCTGAAGCAGGAGGCGCATGTAGGTGAGCATTGGCTCTCCACCCGTGCGGTCAACTTCTGCATCAACATCAGCCCAGAACTGAGCGGGCTCCATACCCAGTGCAGGAAGGACCGTGTGGTCTTGCATCGGCTCTGGCGTAAGCGTGCCGTCGAAGTCGTAAACGATGGCAATCGTGTCGTGGGGAAGCTGCTTCGCCGCGACTCGTGGGGACCCACTGTGCATGCAGGCAGTCTCTTCGAGGGCGTTGACAGAGAAGGTCATTTGCCTTGCTTCGGCAAGCGCTGCACGCAGCCACCGTGTGATTCACCCAGCCGCCAACGTCCGTATTTCTGCCAAGTGCTGAACACGGGAGTTCGACTGGGCCGCGGGTCCGGCCGCGGGCAACATCCCGGGGGATGATGATCGAGTTGCGCTAGCTGTGGCGTCCAAAGACGTTGTTCATCACGCAGCACTCCTGAGCCGGGACCACGGTGCCTGATACCTGAGGCTGGCGTGGGGCCGGTGGTGATTGTCGTAGCGCACGAAGGGTCGTAGCGCCGCGCGCGCCGCTCCCGCGACGACGCATAGGGCTCCACGTAGGCCCATTCCCCTAGGAGTGTCTGGAGGAAGCGCTCGGCCTTGCCGTTGGTGCGCGGCGTGTAGGAGCGGGTTCGCATGTGCCGCACCCCGAGCACCGTGCAGGCGGCTCGGAAGACGTGCGCCACATAGCCGATGCCGTTGTCGCTCAGGACGCGCCGGATGGGCACCCCACGAGCTGTGCACCAGGGTCACGGCCCGCCGCAGGAACACGGCGCAGGTGGTCCTGCGCTGGTCGTTGAGCACCGCCACGTAGGCCACGCGGCTGTGGGCGTCAATGGCTCCGTGGCCATACTCCCCGCCGATCCCACGCGCGGCGAGCCGGCGATCCCCTCGATGCGGTGCCCAACGCCATCGATGCGCCCCGGCGGCTTGATATCGACGTGCAGGAGGTCGCCCTGCCGCGGCCACTCGTAACGCTGCACGGGGCCGGCGGGGCCACCGGCGGCCGGGTCAGGCCGAGCCGTCGCAGCCAAGTACTCACCGTCGAGCGCGGCACACCCACCGCGCGCCCGATGGCCCACGCCGACAGGCCGTGCTGCTGTCGGCGATGGCGGATCAGTGCCACCACGCCCGGGGACGTCTGATGCGGCCCCCTCCGGCCGTGACGAGCCAGCAGCGAGGGCCGCGACGCCGCCCTGCCGGAAACGCGCCGGACCCATTTGGCGACCGTCCGCTTACTCACACCGACGCCCTCGGCCGCGTACGTTCACCCCTCGAAGAGCACCCGCCGCACGGGCTGCAGCCGACCAGCGGGCGTGGTCTTGGCGTTACGATGAAGCTTCAGCCGGCCTTCTCTGAGCTGAATCGATGTTTGGCAACACCATTCGTTTCAGAGGACTCCGGATGAATAACGTGCCTGCGTGATGCCTCAACTGAGAATGTTACTCGCCCTGCCTCATAGAGATCTTACCGGTGTGTCGGGTGGGGGCGATGGTTTGGGCGAGCGTCGGCCTCCTCCGGCTGACCAGCGTGAGCGGTGCCATCGCCGCACTGGGCGACACACTCTTCCCCGTCGAATCGCTCTTCGAGGCGTGGCGGCAGGAGCTGTCGGTCACCTCCAACGTCCTGATCCGACTTCGACTGCTCCATCCCATGATCGCGGTCGTCACTGCCGGTAGTGTCGCCGCTGTCGTACACAACCCACTCATGGAAAACCTAGCTCAAGGGCGGTCCACTCTAGAACGACGCCGTAACGCCCACGCGCACGGCACGAGGGGCTCCGGGATACACGTACGGGACGGTCTCACCGGTGAATCCGATCAGCGTGAACCCGTACTCGTCGTAGCGCGTATCGGTGATGTTGAACACGTCCACGAACACAAGTTGTCCACCGATCGTCCGGCGCAGCCGCATGTCGAGCGTGGACGCGCCATCAAGTGACAAGGTGTTGTCGTCGTCCAGATAGGCGCCGCCCGTGGCGCGGTACCGGACGTGCACCCCGAAACCCTCCGAGAGATCGAGGTCGGCCGAGAGCGTGAAAGCGTGCCGCGGGACATTCTTGAGCTGCCGGCCGTCGTCGGGCCGCGTGACCCGCGAGAGCGCGTAGGTCACCGCCGGCCGCACGGGCCAGGCCAGCGACCCTCCCGCCTCCAGCTCGACGCCCACGTGCCGGCTCTCCCCGATGTTCGCGTAGGAGAAGGTCCGGACGTCGAAGTCGATCTCGTCGTCCACCGTCATCCAGTACGCCAGCACGCTCCACCGCGCCATCACGCCGCCCGAGACGCCCGCCTCCACATTGGTCGCGCGCTGCGGCACCAGGTCCCCGTTCGAGATGGTGAAGCTACCGCCCCGGAAGTCGGGAACGGCCGCGGGTCGAAGAGCTGGTCGAGCGTCGGCGTCTTGAACGCGCGCGTGATCTGGGCAAAGAGCGTCACTGGCACGGCGTCACCCAGCTGAACCGTAGTACCTGCCCGGGGAGACCACGCCTGGTGCACTTGCGAGGCCACTCCGTCACCGACCTCGTCGTTGACATGATCGAATCGCAGGCCGGCCTGGACACGAACGCGGGTCGTCACGTCCCACGCCGACTGGACAAACGCGCCCAGCCGGAGCCGACGGCCGTCGGCGGCCCCGACGGGCGCGCCGGGCGCGCCGTCCTCGGCCACCGGCCGGTACTCGGTGTCGAGTCCCTCCCGCGTGACGTCGAGCCCGGTGCGGACCAGGGCGCCGACGCCCCCCGTGTCGAAGCCCCGCTCGCTCTCCACACTCGCACCGACTGCGGTCGTCGAGAGCGCTCGCGCCTGCCGGTCGCCCAAGCCCGGCGCCAGCAGGATCGTGCGGACGAGGTCCTCGCTGCGGCGCGCCGCGTCCATCCGGACCCGGTGCTGCCAGGTCGTACCAACGTGGCTCACGGTGAATCCGGTGAGCACGCGCTCGCGATTGACCTCGTCGAAACGGAAGGGATCGTCGGAGGCGAACGGGTCGGACGCCGCGGCCTGCACCGACAGTGCCCCTGGATCCTCCCGATCGCGATGCTGACCTGTGAGCGTCCAGCGCCACGTCGTGTTCCCAGCTCGGCCGTCGAGACTGCCGGCGCCGGTGAGCGTCTTCCCCCCCGAGTGGACCGAGGCCCCGTCGGTCCCGGATGCCGAGGCCGACACCATGAAGCCCAACGCCTCTAGGCGCCGACCGTAGGCCGCGTCGCCCGTGAAGGTGTCGAACGAGCCACCGCTCAGGGTGACCTGAGCGGTGTCAGCAGCCCGATCCGTCAGCACCTGGATCACGCCGCCGACCGAGGCGTCGCCGTACATCGACGCGCCTGGACCGCGCAGCGCCTCGACACGGCGAATCGACGACACCGGTACCATTGTCCAGTCGATGAGCCCGGTCTCGGCGTCGGCCACCGGCACGCCGTCGACGAGCAGCCGCACGTACTCGGCCTCGCCACCGCCGAAGAAGCCGCGCGCCGACACCAGCGGCTTGACCGCCCACGGCTGTGCCTGCTGGAACTGGAACCCCGGCAGCACGGCCACCGCCTCGTTGAGCTGGACCACGGGCAGCGCGGGCAAGGCGTCGCCCTCGAGCACCACAGTGGCCGCGGGCACGAGGTTCCGTGGTGTTTCGCCGCGCTCCGGGGTCACAACGACCTCGGTCTCGAATCGCGGTGGCTCCACGTCCTGGCCTTGCCCGGCCGCCGCGAGCGGCACGCTCAGCAGTGCCGCGACAATCCCGGCGGGCACTATTCGCTGCATGCACATCACGGCTCGGAACCGGCCTGCAGGAATGCGATCAGGTCCGCGATGTCCTGCTGACCCAAGTCGTCCACCAGCCCCTCAGGCATCAGCGACACGGTCGACGGTGCGCGAGCCGTGATGTCGGTCTTCTGAATCGTCAGCATCCTGCGGGGGTTCTGGGCGATGTTCACCGTCAGCGTGGTGTCGTCCTCCCCGACGACGAGTGCATTGAGCTCACCCTCCGCGGTCGTGACCAGCGTCGCGGCGTACTGATCCGAGATCGTGTCCGAGGGCCAGAGGATCGCCTCGAGGATGTCGCGCTTCTGGAACCGGCTGCCCACCGTCGTCAGGTCCTGTGCGAAGTCGTTGCCGAGATCCCCGAACCGGTGGCAGGCGGCACACTGCTGGGCGAAGACGGCACGGCCCTCGGCCGGGTCGGCCGGGTTCCTCAGCGGCACGAAAAGCTGGTACTCGAAGATCTCCTGTGGTGAGGTCCCGGCCACGCCCCGCACGCGGGCGTTACCGGGCCGGACAGCCGCCGCCTCGCGGCCACCGCGAGCCCCGCGCAGCGCCGCGGCGAGCTCCTCGTCGGAGAGAGGCGCCAGGGCGGGCACGGCCTCGTAGGCCATCTGGCGTTCGGCGTCGTCGAACACGTCGAGGCTCTCCTCGAACAGCAAGCTGATAAAGCCCGGGAAGCTGGCGCCGCCGCGCCAGCCGACCGCCTTACTGAACCAGTTGGCCAGCTGCAGCTTCTGCTCGTCGGTCCACCCATCGTCGATCTCGCGCAGGGCGTATACGTAGTGGATCTGCTGCGGCTGGTTCTCGTCGCCGTCCGGCATCACCGCGAGGATGGCGTCGATCGCCGCCGGCTGGCCAGGCCAGCGTCAAAGCTAACTGGCGATCCAGCCGATCATCGCCGGACGGGAACTGCCCGAGCGTCAGTGCGTGCGCCCGCTCGGCAATGCCTGCCGA
Organism: uncultured Bifidobacteriaceae bacterium; assembly: GCA_964535675.1. Taxonomy (GTDB): domain Bacteria; phylum Acidobacteriota; class Vicinamibacteria; order Vicinamibacterales; family UBA2999; genus CAZHTD01. Next base: position 66,014 of record CAZHTD010000008.1, read on the forward strand.
CACGCCGTCACCGGCTTCGATCACGGCTTGGCCGGTGCTCTGCTGATCGGGTCACTCGCCTCGCCGGCCGCTGAGTGGCATGAGCAACCTGCCCCATGTGCTACACGGGGGCTGGCGAAGGGGGACGTTGCACGTTCCTTCGATCTCCTTGCTGCCGGCTGCGCCAGACCGGTGCTCCCGGCGGTGGATCGGCTCGTCGCCGACCACCTGAATTGCACCGCCGCCGTCGTGTGGGTCGACGCCGTGTTCGTCGTCCACTGCGCCGTCTCGTCAGCACCTCGAGCGGGCTTAAGCTGCCCAGACCGGATCCTGGACCATGTGCGCCAGCGCCGCCTCGATGACTTCGCGCGGGTGGTCCGTCTCCTCGGCCGTCCAGTCCCGGAACAACGAGCGGAAGCCGTGCGGCACGCAGGTGATGTTGCAGTGTTCCAGCAGCCGGCGCAACTGCTTGACATCCACCTGTCGACCCCGCGAAATGGGGAACACTAGCGGCCCGTCGCCGAGCGCGCGCGCCGCATCGAGGACATCCATCGCGCGGCCGTACAGTGGCACACGGTGGTCGCGCTTCATCTTCGCAGCCGGAATGGCCCACACGCGGTCCGTCGTGTCGATCTCGTCCCACGCAGCGAAGCGGACTTCTCCCGAGCGAGCGGTCGTCAACACGAGGAACTCGAACGCGAGCTTGACGGCGGCCCGCTCCCGCGAAGCCGCAATGCGGTGGCAACCTCCCGGCGTGGCAACGCTTGCCGGTGCTGCACGATGTTGCGCTGGGGGCCGAGCACCGGCCGCACGCGGTCTGCGGGGTTGTCGTTCCGCAGGTTCATGGCGATGGCCCATGCCAGCACGGTGTGGATGCGCTACTGACGCTCTTGGCGCGGGCCGGCTGCGTATGCCAGATGGGACCGAGGATCGCCAGCACGTCGGCGCTCATGACCTCCGAGACCGGCCGGTGCCGATGCGCGGGAAGGCGTAACGGCGGAGGCTGTTCCGCCAGCTCGTCTCCTGCACAAGGTTGCTCCAGCTAGGCCGCTTCTGTTCGACGACGGCCGCGGCGGCGTCGGCGAAGGTGGGCATGCTCTGGAGGCGGCGCTTGTCGGCGGGCAGGTCGCCGCCCTCGCGGGCGAGCTTGCGGTGGCATGCTTCTACCGGGGAACTGTCGGCTCCCCCTCGAAGCGTTCGGCCAGCAGGTATCGATAGAACCTTAGTGCCAGCCGCTCTTCGAGTTTCTCCAACCGCTGGCGGGCGACCGGAGTCAGTACCATCGTCTCGCAGGACCCGTCCGCACTTACCATCGGCGCTTCCTCGTCCGAAGGGTCGATCGGCCAGATCGCATCGCCCGGACCGTACTGACGGAAGCGCGTGCCCGCGGAATCATGAGCGGAAGCCTGACCCAACGTCAGCAGCTGTAGGCCTTCGCTCGGCACGCCCGGCCCTGCGAGAGCTTCCCCGGAGGCGTACCGGCTGGGAGTCAACCAGCTTCGAAGCTCGTCCATCAGATCCTCGAACCGCATTCGTCGCTCGAGTTGGCTATCCAAATCCGCGGCGGCGCGCTCCAGCATCGAAGTGCGCTTCTCGGCAACTCTGCTCGCTTGCCCCTTCCAGCCTTCAATGATGATCTCCTCACAGTATTCGAGCGCGCGGTCCACATTCGGCTCAACCCGCAAGCTAGCAAACTCCGCAGGGGGAAGGTTGCGCTCCAAACCGGTCCTCACCTGCTCCGATGGCGCACTCAGGGCAATCCTCACGTCGGCAGCGTTCGCGGATCGCAGGAACCTCGCGAGGACATTCACCGCCGAGAAGTCGAAGCCGGAGACGGCTGTGAAATCCAGTATCACGCACGCGGGATGCGGGTCGCCCCTCAGTGATTCCTTGAGCTGATCGGCGAGGGGGTATACGCTTCCGAAGAAGATATAGCCGCGCAACCGCCACACCAACACGCGCTTGCCCTCCTCCTGGAGGATTAAGCGATCCGGGATGGAACGTGCCTTGGTGCTCTGGCGCTCGCGCACTGTGAAGCGCGATCTCACCGGGTCCACGCGGCTCAAGCGTACGGCGAAAAACACCAGGGTGGCCAACATCCCAGCACCCACGCCTTCGAACAGCCCGAACACTACTGTGATGCCCGCAATCAGCAAAATTACACCGTACTCCGTCCAGGGAAGCTGCTTCCAGCTTCTCACGAGTCCTTGGTCCAGCATGCCGAGGCCGGCGAAGAACACCAAGCTCCCCACGAGCGGTACCGGGATCATGTCCAGCATCCCATCTCCCAGAAACAAGGCGACAGCGATGACGAGGGCCGCGACGATCCCGGTTAGGCGTGTAGCTGCCCCAAAGAGCTTGCTGCGCAACGACGCGGGCACGATCACACTCGCCGCCGTGCCGCCGCCAAGGCCCGCCACCACGCTCGCCAGCCCAGTCGCACTCAACTCGCGGTTCCAGTTCAGATCCTCGTTCGCTGCCATCTCGAGGCCGGCGATATTCATGATCACCACGATGATCGAGACCAGCACCAACATCAATAGGGTGGGGAATTGCATGGCCATCGCTGTCCAGTCCAGATACGCTAGGTCTGTGGGACCCAAGGATGGCCACAGACCTGATTCAGAGGTGCTCGTCAGCAAAAGACCTGCTGCCCTCGCCTCGTCTCCGGAGATGTCGAGGAGGGCGAGCGCGAGATGGTACGTAGTCACGACAACCGCGACACCGACAGGCAGGATGATCGGACGGCCCCATTTCTTCATAGCAAGATACAGGAAGACGCCGAACGCCACGCCTGGGCTCCATCTCCAAAGATCCGGAGGTTGCACAAGCGCCGAAATCGTGTGCCAGTTTGTTTCCGCTCCCATTAGGGACATTGCGGCCAGGCATACGGCTCCTCCGATTCCAGCCACGAAACCGCCAGCGACCGAATAGGGGACAAAGCGCACAAGATTGGCGAGACCACATCGCCCTATCACAAGAAAGCACGTACCGGCGGCGACTGCGCCGATTATGAGGGCCCCTACAGTGGTGACAAAAAGGGTGTTACCCTCGCCGCCCATCGCGGCACCGATCTGTGCCATTACGATGGCGACTGCTGGAGACAGCCCCGATATCGCCCCGCGAAAGCCGCCGGCGAGAGAGATGACTAGGCAGGCGGCGAAGTTTCCGAACAGTACCAGACCGACGCCCTGAGAGGAATACGGAGCGAGTGGTCCTGAGAATATCAGGCTCCCGTACGCGATTTGGGCGACGAGCAGCGCGAGGCCAGAGGTGAAACCAACCACCAGTGCCGGAAAAGCCTTCGCCGGGACGATGTCCGCGCGAAGTTTCGCAGGGAGCCCAAGAAACGATGCCCTCTTCACTGCCGATGCTTTCTCCGATCTCAAACCCTTTACTTGAAATGTTGGTCAAACGTCCGCTCACGGAACAGCCGATCTGCTGCTAGGAGTCCATCGAACCCTCCGCACGCGGTGAAGCGTACCGGGTTTCCTGGAGGCTCTATCCCTTGGGAGCCGTCGCACGGGTGAATCGCGGCTACCGAGAAACCGAGCCAAGCGGTGGCGTGCGGTAGAATTGCATGGCATCCGGAGACCGACTCTCCGCTGGTGCCTAGCAAGCTCCCCTGGAAGCGTGGCTCATGGGATGTAGTCGCGGCCACCTCAGTGATGACACGCTTGCGTGATCCTGTTTTAAGAGACTGTCCCCAAGTGCCCCCCGACCAAGATGTTTATACCACTCTGAGATGGAGGAAGCATCGGATGGCAAAGCACGGCGATCGAAGCACGCGTTCCAATCAAAGCAAGACGGCTCCACCTATGGGGCTGCGGCGCGTTCACCCAATGCCGCCGGGATCGATGGACGATTCAAGCCGGTTGCGCCGGAGCTGCCTCGGTTGGCCTATTGGCTGCAGGCCTGCCACATCGACTCGGTGGCGATGGAGGCCACGGCGTGTACTGGATTCCGATCTACGAGATCTTGGAAGTACGCGGCATCGCGGTTATGCATGCTCGGCATGTGAAGAACGTGCCCGGGAGGAAGACGGATGTCGTGGACTCGGCGTCACCTCCGTTTTGAGTATCGTCGCGCTCTAGAGTCCGGGGGTGATTCTACGCTCCGTCTTGGCCAACTGCCGGCATAGGCGGCGGGCGTCAGCCCGCCGAGGCCTCGCTTCGGGCGCTCCTCGTTGTACTTACGCTGACGTCCTGCGCATGCGCCAGGCTCGTGAACCAGTGCTCGTTTAGGCACTCGTCGCGGAACCGGCTGTTGAACGATTCGATTAAGCGTTCTGGTGCGGTTTGCCGAGCTCGATCAGCCGCAGCGTGACGCCGCGGGTATGCGCCCACATCAGCATCGCCCGCCCGCAGCACGCCTTCCCGTTGTCGGAGCACGCCGGGCAGTCCGCGCGCGAGCGCTAGGCGGCCAGCACGTGCGTCACCAGCAGGCCGCCGAGCGCTTGTGCGAGGACGAGGGCCACCGCCTCTGTCGTGGCATTGTCGACGATCGCGAGGCACTGCAGCACGCGGCCCTCAGCCGTCCGATCACAGCCAACCAGACGGCGTTCGGCGCGTGCGAGCGCACGAGCAGCTGCCGATCGGCCAGGGGCATCTGCTTCTGGGGGTGCCGCTTCACCTACAAGCGCTGCTCCGCGTAGAGCCTCTCGGACCCGCTTGTGGCTGACTCGCTCGCCGCCCTGCCGCAGCTTCAGGTGGATCATCCCCGCGCCGTATCGGCGATGCGCGGTGCGCCAGGGCGAAGATCTTGGCCCGCAGGACAGTGTTCCGATCGGGCGCCGGCACATACCGCAACGACGAGGCGCTCATCCCGACCACGCGCCGAGCGCGGCGCTCACGCATCCCGCGCTCCACCATGTGCCACACCACCACCCTACGTGCTGGTACAGTCGCCACTTATTTTGCATCGCATCACGCGTCACCTCGGTTGCCAGGAGCGACTCGGCCAGCAGCTTCAGTGTGGCGTTCTCGGCCGTGAGTGCCTTCAAGGGCTTGCGTCCGAGACGCTCAGGCCCCTGTCCTTGCTGCACCAAGCGTAGGCGCTCGCCTCGGAGAACCTGTGGCGGCAACAGAGTGGCTTGACCGGGAAGCCCGCTTCCGCCCCCTGCAGGAAGCCGATGATCTGCGCTTCCGTGGATCGCTTTTTCACATCCGATCGCCGCTCCGGGGTGATCGGACTCTACATCGGAGTGCTACTCAAGAAGGGGTAACGCCGTCGGTCCCAACCTCCCGCCATCCGTTCAGAGGCACGTGGCAAAATCCTTCCGACATTGGGGCTTCACTGTGTTGTAATATCCGTGGTGCTCTGCTTGAGGGCAACCGTGTAGACCGTTTGAGAGTGAGCTATCCACAATGTTGCGTAATGTGAGCCAAGTTGGCCGTGCCGCTGTTGCTGCGCTATTGTTGACAGCACCGTCGGTGGCGGTGGCACAAACCGAGTTTCACATCCAGTACGGTTCGATCAACAACCCCTTCTTGGAGCGGGCTGAGAAAACGACCATCCTCACTTTCCAGCATGCGTTGTCTTGGAGTTTAGGAGATAGTTTTTTCTTCACCGACTTCATTGATGACGCCACCGTCGACGGCTTTAATGATCGAGACTTCTACGGCGAATGGTACCCGACACTCAGCTTTAGCAAGCTGGCCAACCGCCAGGTGGGTGGTGGCCCACTGCGTGACATCGCCATCATTGGCGGCATCAACTTCGGCGGAGATGCAGACTTTTTTAAGTACCTGCCCGGTGTGCGGGCATCCTGGGATGTCCCCGGTTTCTACTTCTTGAATACCGACGTCACCGCCATCATCGACGCCAACACCGGCCTTGAGAGAGGAGGCGGGGCGCCGAAGGCTGGCAACAGTTGGATGTTTGATGTGAACTGGGGAGCAGCGATCAATGCCGGAAGCCAGACGTTCATATTCACTGGTCACGCCGAGTACATCGGCGGCACAACCGACGAGCTTGGCGGTGCAGTGAAAGGCTGGGTGCTGGCACAGCCGCAGTTCATGTGGGATATCGGTAAGGCGGTCGCTGACCAAGCGAACCAGCTGTTCCTCGGCATCGAGTACCAGTACTGGCTAAACAAGCTCGGCACGGACCTAGACGAGTCCACCGCGCAGTTGTTGATCGTCTGGCGCCTCTGAGTACAGACCGTAGGACGTATCAGGCGTTCGCTGGCATGGAATTATGGACTTCCCAGGGTTTGCTAGACACTCTGCGCGCTCGCTGCATAGTCGGCTTCGAACTGCTGCGGTGACACGCCGCGGACGTGGCTGTGCCGCCGTTTGGTGTTGTAGAACAACTCGCTGTGGACGAGGACCGGCCCCGTCGGCTGCCGTCGCCACACGGGGGCAGCAGCGCGTGCATGACCAGGTCGCGAGACAGCGTCGGTTGCATGGACCAACCCACGACCCGTCGCGAGAACAGATCCAGGACGACCGCGAGATACAAGAACCCTTCGCGGGTGCGCACATACGTGATGTCGCCGACCCAGACTTGATTGGGCGCAGCGGGCGTGAACACGCGGTTCAGCCGATTGGGCGCAATCCGTGCCGGCCCCCCGTGGCCGACCCCGCGACGCCGACGATCTGGGCCCGCAGGCCGGCCTGCCGCATCAGCCGCGCCACCCGATGCACGCTGCCGGTTTCGCCGAGCTCGCGATGAATCCATGGACTCCCGTACGTGTCGCCACTGGCGACAAACACCTCTCGAATCAACGTCAACAGCCGCGCGTCTTCACGCGCGCGCGCGGCGACACCGGCTCCCGGAGCCAGGCATAGAACCTGCTCCGGTGCACCCGTAATACCCGGCACATCGTTTGGACGCGGAACATGTCCCGATGCGCACGAACGAACGCGTACCTTACCCGGATGCTTTGGCAAAGTACGCGGCGGCCTTTTTTAGGATGTTCCGTTCTTCGGTGACGCGCTTCAGCTCATGCCGCAAGCGCTGAATCTCGTCGTCCCTATTCGCCAGGTGAGCTCCGGCCCCATCTCCTGCGCGGGCCTTTCGGAGCCACTCATACAGGCTCCAGCTCAAGACGCCGAGGCGCTCAGCGACATCCTTGACCGCGTGCCCCTTCTCGACAACCTGCCGGACGGCTTCACGACGAAACTCATCCGTATACCGCTGCTGTCCCATCTCCACACTCCCACTTGGTGCCTCATTTTAGTCAGCAGAAGTGTCTACGAAATCCTGGGAAGTCCACAGGCGGCCCGCGGGACGATCCGTCCTCACTTCGGATCGGAGAACCTGAAGTGAGGGACAAACACGCGATGCGCCGACCGGAAGTCAGCGCATCACGAGGCGGCAGCCAAAGCTGCCTCGCGGGAGTCCTTGATGGAGATGATCCGGTCGAAGCCGCTGATCCGGAAGACTTCTTCGACGTGGTTCTTCATCGAGCAGAGCACCAAGGTCCCTTCTCCGACCTTCAGCGCCTTGGCAGCAATGAG
>CAZHTD010000008.1:73465-79015 GCA_964535675.1 uncultured Bifidobacteriaceae bacterium
TACTAATGAAGTCAAGCCGGCTGAAGTCATCGATCAGGCGCCGCTCGCCTTTGCTTATGTGCTCCATCACGAGGGACTCAAACGAACGAGCGTTGCCGCTGTCTAGTCTCCCGACCGGCAGCAGCACTAGTACTTCGTCAGTCCGTTCTTCAGCAACTTCGATATCCATCAATGCACCTCGCGTCGCCAGATTGTCCCTCAGTGAACCACCGGCGTCAGATCGTGTCCCGTTGGTCAGTCGGGTGCTGCCGTCGGCATACGCGTCGTGCCCTCTGTCACGAGCGTCATTGCTCAGGGGCAGGCCGAACCACCGGCAGCGTACTCCCCCCGGCGGCGACGAGATGTCAGGGTGGTGTTCTGCATCAGATTAACCGCCGGCCGCGAGTGATCTTGGGCCGCCATTCTCACGTCGATACTCGCAAGCGACTTCACTGCTGATAGGCCTTAATCACATGGAGCATAGCCTGCTCGGCTTCCTCCCACGCATCCTTGATCTTCTGCAGGGCCCCCGCCGCGCTAGGCGCTTGCCGGGCAAGCGCGCGGTTCCGCGGCAGCAGCAGACCGCTTGCGGCGGCGTGGTCAAGGAACTCGAACAGGTGGTCATAGTAGCCGTCGATGTTGGCGAAGCAGCACGGCTTCTCGTGCAGCTCAAGCGGCCACTGTGACCAGCACAGCGCCTCAAAGATCTCTTCCAGCGTACCAAAGCCGCCCGGCAGGGCGATGCAGCCCTGCACAAGCTGCTGCATCAGGCGCTTGCGCTCGTGCATCGTGTCGACTTCAAGCAACTGGCTGAGTCCATCGTGGGCAAGCTCTTGGTACGACAGCTGACGAGGAACGATACCGGTGACGAAGCCGCCCTGCTCCAAGACCGCCCCGGCCAGCACACCCATCAATCCGACCCGCCCGCCACCGTACACCAGCCCGATACCCTCGGCCGCCATCAGCCGGCCGAGGGTCTTGGTCTCGTCGATATACCGTTCCTCACGCCCCAAGTTACCGCCTAGGTAGACACAAATATGCCTTCCACTAGCCGGGCCCGTCGGTGCCGCCGGTCCTCGGTCAACTTCCGATCCGCGGTCCTGCATCCGCAACTGCTCCCCACTCCGTACCGGTCTTCCAGCTAATCCCGATCTGGCATGAGCACGAACTCCGGGTAGGCATCGATGCCCAACTCGGCCACGTCCTGCCCCAGTGCTTCAACCTCGGGGGACACGCGCACGCCCATCGTCTTCTCCAGCACCAGCCACATCAGCCACGAGGCCACGAACGCGAAGGTTCCCACCGAGATCAGGCCGAGCAACTGCACACCAGGATTGGCGCCGGCCGCAAGGGCAGTGGCCATTGTACCCCACACGCCTGCAAACAAGTGTGCGGGCACCGCTCCAACGACGTCATCAATCTTCAGCTGCTCCAGCAGCTTGAGCCCCAAAGTGCAGAAAACGGCACCGACAGCACCAATCACGATGGCCCAATAATGGCTGGTGATATCGGGGCCAGCGGTGATAGAAACCAGCCCGGCAATGGCACCGTTCAACCCAGCGAATAGGTCGATTCGCCCGAGGATCGGCCGCGAGACAGCCAAGGCCGCAACGACGCCGGCCGCCCCGGCCAAGTTGGTATTAACCAGCACGTGGCTCATGGCCAGCGCGTCGGCCGCACTCCCAAGGGCAAGCTGCGATCCACCGTTGAAACCGAACCAGCCGAACCAGAGGATAAATACGCCCAACGTCACCACCGGGACGTTGGATGGCGGCGTGCTCATGACGCTTCCGTCGCTCCGAAACTTGTTGTGCCGGGGACCGACAATGAGCGCACCGGCCAGAGCAGCCGCGCCGCCGGTACTGTGTACGATGGTTGAACCAGCGAAGTCCTGAAACCCCATTTGGCTTAGCCAACCGCCGCCCCACGTCCAGGCACCGACGATCGGGTAGATCAACGCGGTCAACACCGCAGTGAAAGCGAAAAACGACCAGAGCTTGACCCGTTCGGCGAGCGCGCCGGAAACGATGGACGCAGTAGTCGCCACGAAGACCATCTGGAAGAACCAGTCAGCCATGACAGCGCTATCGGTGGCGATAACTGCCTCGCGGGCATCCTCAACGCCGGCCAGTAAAGCCACTTCGTCGGCCGACGGGGCACGCAGCAAAGTGAACGATCCAATAACGCTGCCTACGTCAACATACATCAGATTGTAGCCCAACACGTAGTAGGCAATTCCCGCGATGGCATACAGTCCGATATTTTTTAGGCAAATTACCGAGGCGTTCTTCGTGCGGACCGAACCGGACTCCAACATGGTGAAGCCGGCCGCCATCCACATGACTAGTGCTCCCCAGAGCAGGAACGAAAATGTGTTCCAGATGAACCTCAACTCGCCGCTTGGTAGCTCGCTCATATGTCACCTCCACCATCGCCGGTTGCGGGTCGATTCCATTGGGTTCCAGACAAACACCGTCGGATACGTGAGTCGTCCACACACACTATAGGGCCTGCAGCAACTCCAGGCCCTAGTCGGTGACTTATCGCAGAGATTCCTGCGATCAGGCGCTGGTGATCCTTCCTCCCTTGGATTGGTCCACCTTCAAGTTGTTCGGAACAGCACCCTCAGGCTTCCGTATCGGCCTTTAGGTTGATGGTGAGTTTGTTGCGGCCGTTCTCAAGGCGGTACGAGACTTGATTGGCCAGGCTCTTGACGAAGTGCAGCCCCAGTTTGCCCACAGGCCGATCCTCCAGTGGGGCTTCCACATCAGGTGTCTCGGCAGTGGTCGGATCGAACGGCTGTCCATTGTCTTCAAGCGTTAGCGTAATGCCGTCCTGGCCAGCTTGCAACTGAATGTGGGCAGTGAGCGCACCATCGTTTGCACTACCGTGCATCACTAGATTAGTAACCAGTTCGTCTAGCATCAGGTTGACGACATACACCTTCGGTTCCTGCAGGTCGTTCGCTTTGCCAAATACCTCCACCATGCGAAGCAAGGTTTCGATGTCGGACAACTCGGGTGCCAGAGAGCAACGCAACTCATTGATCATAAAGAGGTTCTTCGTGCCGGCGCGTCGCGCACGCGCGAATGGTCAATAACGAACTCACGCCTGGCGGCGCAGCGCCAGGCAGGTCTTGTCGTCCGTCGGTGCGGTGCCTTCCGAGAATTCCTCGATCGATGTCCAGATATGGTTGACCATCTCTTCGGGGGACCGATGCCCGGTGCCGTCAAGTGCGCGCTCTAAGCCCTCACGGCCGAATAGTGTCCCCGAGCGATTGACCGCGTCCGTCAAACCGTCGGTATAGACGAAGAACGTGTCGCCGGGCTCCAGTTGCGCGCGATGGCTTGAGTAGGCAAAGCCATCCATGACTCCCATGGCTAGGTCGCCGGTGGTTGGCAGCGTCACCAGTGTGTTGTCAGGCCTGATGAGCAGCGCCGGGTCATGTCCGGCGCACGTGTACTCCATCGTGCCGGTTTCGAGGTTGAGGCTAGCGAGCAGGCAGGTGACAAACAGCCCCATGGGATTTTCTGCACAGAGCCGGTTGTTGATGGTGGCCGCGATCGCGTCGATGCTCATCGACTCGGTGGCCGCGGCCCTGATGACGGAGCTCGACACCGCCATGAACAGGGCCGCGGCGACTCCTTTGCCCGAAACGTCGCCGAGCGCCACAAAAAGCCTGCCGGTTTCCGGTACGTGCATCTCGATTAAATCGCCGCCCACCATCTGGGCTGGAGTCATCCGCGCATGCCCGTTGAAATTGCCGATAGTGGTGTCGCCCTGATATACCAGTGTAGCCTGCACGGCCTTGGCCATCTCGAGGTCTTGCTTCATCGCTGCATGCGCCACGCGCAACTGCCGGTTGCTAGCTTCGAGTTCCTGTGTTCGTTCGGATACGAGCGTCTCCAGTTGTTCCTCTCTGCTGAAAACCTCCACGGTCATGTCGGAAAAGACACGTGCCAAGCGCCCGATTTCGTCCCCACGGCGGAGAACCACAGCCATGGCCTGGGAGTCCGGCTGCGTACCGCTTTCTACTTGCCGGGCCGCCTCGGCAATCGTTTTGATGGGACTCGTCAGCCTCCGCGAGCCCCACAGCGCGCCGGCGCCGGTCAGTGCAAGTAGCAGGAATGCGACGGTCGTCGTGTTCAGGGCTTCGTTGATGACCGTGCCCGCAATCTCATCAAGACCGACCTCAATGGCGAGCGCACCAATGGCAATACCCCCTGTGTTGACGATCGGCGCGGCAGCAATAATGCCACGCGTTTCAGGCGAGAAAAGGCTTAGGCTGGCGCGGCTCGTGACCCGTTGGTCGTTCATGGCCGTCTGCACCAATGTTCCTGCGCCACTCTCGAACTGTTCTACTAGACTGATCTGGTCTTCGCCGGTCTGCAGCGCCAGCCGCGGAGCAGCCGCTGCCAGATCTCGGTTCTGGTTGACGATCCAGATGGTGTCGATGTTCTGGGAGCGGACCAGTACGTCGGCCTCTCGCTGGTACACAGAATAGAGTAGGTTGCCGTAACTGTTCTCGATCAAGATGCCGACCTGTGCGAAACGCTGCCGGTTCTGATCCTCTGCAACGACATACTTGTAGACGAGGCCGTCCGTCGGGCGTGGTTCAGACGGAAGTTCGCGGAACCGGCTGGAGTCGTTGCGCAGCGAAGCGAACTGCTCGAAGTACGGCATGGTATTCGCAGCCATCGGCGTTCCGGAGACAGGCAGGCTGGAATACAACACTGCACCGCTTGCGTCAGCAACGCGTATTTCACCGATCACCGACGCGCCGGCAATGTAGCGTAGCCGCTCGTTAATCTCTGCGGCAAACCACCCGGCGTCTTCGGCGGCCGTAATGAAATGTCGCACTAACTCGGCTTGCCCCGTCATCTGTTGCCCGAGAATACCCTCGATGACGTCCGAAATATCGCCTCGCTCCGAGGCAGCGAGATTCGACAGAATTTCCTGGTCGCCGAAGTTAAACAGGTTTCCAACCTGCACGATGCGCGCTTGGTCAACACCGCCGACCCCGACGTACTTCACGATTTCGTTGTCGATTTCGCGGACTACGGCCGGTTGCACGATGACGCTAACGTCATCTGGGGGCACCGCGAGCAGTACGAAGAATTTCGAGGCCTGCGGCTGCACCGCAGGATCCGGGTCGAACCGGAACGGCACACGTACCCCAGCCTCATCCTTGACATTGGTGAGGTAAGAGAATCCGACCTCGTCGGTAATCCAGAACTCATCGATTACGGTGTCCTGTGTAATTGCATCAAGTAAGACGTTAAGGCGCTCCGGTTCGTATCCGGCGGCCTCTGCCGCCGCCACTAACTCGGCGGCAACACGCGCCTGCGCCGTCATCTGAGTGTCGAGCGTGGCATCGAGCGTTCGGGCGACATTGGCAAGCGAAATCTCGCCCATCTCGGCGTAGCTGCCAGCGAGTAGCTCGGCAAGCCGCACGGCATTGGCCTCCGCCTCGTCCCGCAGCGTGTTGGCTGCGTTGTAAAGCATCGTAGCGGACGTTGCGGTGATGGCGACGACGAGCAGGGCCGCGAGGACGACAAAAATGCGGACCGC
>CAZHTD010000008.1:79115-80456 GCA_964535675.1 uncultured Bifidobacteriaceae bacterium
CCAAGCTGCTACTCTTGCAGTCCTCGGAAGCTTCATGTGACACAGCCATGGACTATCAGCGATCACACCACCAACGGCTCCCAGGCTCCAATCCGGCACTGCGCACCCATCCCAACGACCACCGAAGTTGACCGGCTGGTCGTCCCTCACTGAGGTCCCAGCTTCACCTGCGTTCTGCTGGGACCGATTCCTCGCCCACAGGGCTGTCCAAGCAAGGCCTAGGGGAAACCCATGCCATTCTGGGACGCTGGAGTACGATCTCGCCACTGCGCCCCATGGGCAAGCACATTCCCTGATACTCGATGAACCCTACACAATGCAGTGCTGTGGTGCAACCATGGTCCTCAATTTCCGCACGGCCGGCCACGGCAGTCACTTGAAGCGCCACAGTGCACTGACCCAATGAGTCGTGACGTCTGTCCGGGAGTCTGATTTGCGGTTGAGCGTGGGCTGAGCGAAGCAAGCCCGGCCTGCCAGGCTCTCATCGGCGGTCTTGGTCCAGACGCCGGAGGCGGCTCCGGTGTTGTGCGCGGCGATGGGCGCGTGACTGCCCGCTTCACGCGCGCGGTCGCCCCCATGCACGCCGCGTCGGAATGCCTTCGCCGTCAGCACGGACCGCCCATCAGCATCTCAATGGACACATGGAATCCTCCGCTGACATCACGTACTATAGGATGGCGGAATGGAAAGCGGATTCAGCTCGGCCAAACTCGGCATCGTTACAGTGCTGTTGTTATCCTCCATTGCCGCGTCGGCGTCGGCGCAGACAGTAGGGGCAATTGCAGGCTCAGTCGTTGACGCGAACGGCAGCCCGTTGCCCGGTGTTCTGGTGACGGTGAGCGGCCCAGACGTGCGCCAGGAGCTAGTGACAGGCACCGACGGCTCCTACGCAGTGACAGGACTGTCGGCCGGCGACTACCGCGTCACGGCGATCCTGGCGGGCTTCGAACCTGTGGATCTTCCCGTGGTCATCGCGGCGGGCGCCACTGAAGTGGTCCCGATCGTCATGCAGATCGCCCGCTTGCTCGAAACGGTGAACGTTGTCGCCGAGGAACCCCGCACCTTTGCGCGCAACGTCGTCGCCGCACCGATGCTGCTGCAGCAGTCAAACATCACCAGCGTCACATCGGTGGTAGACAACCTCCCAGGAGTGTCCGTCCAGGAGGGCGACGCCTACAGCTTCGACGACTGGTCGAGTAACGTTGCCATGCGCGGCTTCCAAGTGACCATCAACGAGGCGCAGCTCGGCACGACCATTGACGGATTCCCGAACGGCACGTCCGACTACTGGAGCGGGTCGAAGGCGAACCGGTTCATCGACCCGATGAACCTCGGTGGCGT
>CAZHTD010000009.1:0-73569 GCA_964535675.1 uncultured Bifidobacteriaceae bacterium
TTTCTCCATGGCGCCGCGTGATGGTCTCGCGGGGTCGGGCAGGCCACCGGGAGCACCGAGGGGTCCCCAGTGCTTCGAGCACCTCAAAAAGGACTTGTGCCCCGGCGGTCCAGCCTCCGATGGACGCCCAGTGGGGAGTTTGCGCCGTAGAGCGCCAGTACAGGGACCGGCAAGCATCGGGGCGCGCCCGTTCGATTCGGCAGACCGGAGGTTCAACTTGAAGCTGACTTGGTTCGCGGGTGTCGACTGGGGATCTCAGAAGCATCAGGCGTGCATGCTCGACGCTGCTGGGAAGGTGCTCGGGGAGCGGGTGTTCGAGCATGGCGGTGAAGGGCTGCTGCAAATGGCGGACTGGCTGCTGTCGTTCGCAAAGGGCGACGCGAGCGAAGTCGGCGTGGCGGTCGAGACGCCACGCGGGCCGGTGGTCGAGAGCCTGATGGAGCGCGGCTTCGCCGTCCACTCTATCAACCCGAAACAGCTCGACCGCTTTCGAGACCGCCTGTCGCCGGCCGGGGCGAAGGACGACCGGCGGGACGCTCGCGTGCTGGCCTCGGCGCTGCGTACCGACCCGCATTGTCTCCGGCGGCTGGAGGCGACCGACCCGGCGATCATCGAGTTGCGGGAGTGGTCGCGCCTGAACGAGGACCTGACGCGAGAACGCGTTCGTCTGGCCAACCGCATGCGGCAGC
The DNA here is from genome assembly GCA_964535675.1 of uncultured Bifidobacteriaceae bacterium. GTDB lineage: Bacteria > Acidobacteriota > Vicinamibacteria > Vicinamibacterales > UBA2999 > CAZHTD01. The sequence goes on from CAZHTD010000009.1 coordinate 690, forward strand.
AGCTCTGGCGCTACTACCCACAGTTCCTCGACGCGGTGGACGACGACGTCGCGGCGCCGTGGGCACTCGACCTGTGGCGGAGCCTGCCGACGCCGCGCGCAGGCCAACGCGTGCGCGCGGCGTCGCTCACCAGAGTGTTGAAGCAGCACCGCATTCGCCGCGTCGATGCCGCGACATTGCGCGCCAAGCTGCATACTCCGGCCGTCACGCTGGCGCCAGGGGCGGCCGAAGCTGCCACAACCCATGTGCGGCTCGTCGCCGAACGCCTCGCCCTGGTCAACCGCCAGCTCGATCACGCGCGGCGCGAACTCGACCGGTTGGTGCATCAGCTCGCCGAAGCTGCTCCGGCCCCCAACGCGTCCGCGGAGGACGACCCCTCGTCGAAAGCGCTGCCGGATGCGGCCATCCTGCTGTCGCTGCCCGGCATCGGCACCAAGGTGCTCGCCACGCTGCTTACCGAAGGCAGCGACGCGGTGGGGCGGCGAGACTACAACGCGTTGCGCTGTTTGTGCGGGGTGGCTCCAGTCACCCGGCGTTCGGGCAAGAGCATGATCGTGACCCGGCGACAGGCGGCCCATGACCGGCTGCGCGATGCCGCCTTCCACTGGGCCCGCGTCGCTGCCCAACGCGATCCGGTCAGCCATGACAAGTACCGGTCGTTGCGCGCCCGCGGCCACGGACATGCCCGCGCCCTGCGCTCGGTGGCTGACCGACTGCTGAACGTCGCCTGCGCGATGCTGCGCGCCGGTGTCTGCTTCGACCTGCACCGCGCCGGGATTGGCGCAGCCTGAGTGGTCGTCGACATGTAGCTTGTGGCGTCTGGACCAGGCGCTGCGCATGCTGTTCGTGGAATGAGGGCCAGCTTCCGGCTGGCCCGCAAGAACTTCCCGCACGGTCTAGCCCCGGCGGTCACCCGGAGGGCCGTAGCAGGCACAGGAGCTGCGAAGCGGCTTGACGACCGCGGCTGACCGTACGCGAGGGAGACGCGTTCCGAGCACAGCGAGGGCATTCAGTACTTCCGAACCAACCTACACCTGTGTCAGGAGGACAGGCGATGGAGGCGCCACCGAAACGAACTCAAGAATCCGCTTGCAAAAACGGTGGGGAGTCCTTTAAGTGCCCTCCGCCCCTTTTCCCGGCACCGGCTCATTCACGAGCCGCCCGATACGGACGATGTAGTCGAGGCCCGATGCCAGCGTGAGCGCCAACGTTCCCCACACTGCCGCGTCGATGAGCGGAGAGTCCTGCTCCCGCCAATTGAAGAACAGGAACACCACAACAGTCACGATGTAGGTACCGGTCGCGACCTTGCCGAGCAGCGACGGCGGGAACGTCCGCGGCCCGAGTGCCAAGGTGACGATGGCCGCCACACCGACGATGATGACGTCGCGGGTGATGACCAGCACCGTCAGCCACAGTGGGATGTGGTGCATCACGTCGACCGCCGAGATGGTGAGGACCACGAAAGTCGTCACCAAGAGGAGCTTGTCAGCCATCGGGTCAAGCCACGCCCCGAGGCTCGTACGCGAGCTCGTGCGCCGTGCGATCAGCCCATCCAGCCCGTCGGTGAGGCCGGCGGTGGCAAAAACCGCCAAGGCCCAGCCCGGCTCGCCGTAGACCAGGAGCAGCACGAAGACCGGGATCAACAGGATCCGGACGATCGTGAGCTGATTGGCGAGCGTGAGAATGTGGGCGGCCATTTGGCGTCAGTCAGCGGAGGCCAGACAGCACCTGCAGCCGCTCGATGACCGCGATCGCCTCGGCGCCGGTCACCAGGCTGTTGATGCCGAACCGCCCCTCGGCGAGCGGCATTACCCCGGCGGCCACGGCCGTGGCGACATCCTGATAGCTGAGGTGCCCGGGCGATACGTCGGCAATCGCCGGGCGGGCGGTGAGGCTGTCGAGCAGCACCTGGGAACGATCGGCGAGCAGCGCCACCACACGCCGCACGGCCGACGCCAAATCCACGCGCCGTAGTATTGCCTCCGGCTGATAGGTGTGGTTCGGGAACTCTTCGATCACGCCGGCGCGAATGACGGCCGCCACCCACTCGGCCGCCCAGTGCGTCCGGATGTCGGTGACGACCACCTGCACGGGGTCGGCCGTGAGGAGCACCGGCGCGAGCCGCACGCCGATGAGCGCAGCCAGATCGCCCCGCGTGGCCGCAGCCGCCGAAGAGATGGCATGGAACTCGACCGGCAGCATTGCATCGCGCAAGCGCCGGATGGCGATCTCGATGCGCGCAGCCAACTCGGCGCCGCCCGCCCCGACGGCCGCTGCCCGCTCGTAGGCAGCGATGGCTGCTTCGTACTCGCCACGGGCCTCCAACACGGCCCCCAGCTCGACGATCGTCTCGGCGTCTGAGCCGTCCAGATCCACGGCGCGCTCGAGCCCGGCCAGCGCCGCGTCGAGGTCGCCTCGCTGCCACTCCACCTCGGCCAGCTCGCGGTGCAGGAACGCTGTTTCAGGCGAGTACTCAATGGCGCGCAAATAGGCCTCCCGCGCCTCGTTCAGTCGGCCAGCGGTTTGGGCTCGGCGACCCTGATCGATGACCTCCTGGAGCACTCGGAAGCGGAGCAGGTCGACGCGCTGTTCAAGCACCGTCAGCGCCGGATCGGCGACCAGCGCCGCCACGAACGCCTCCAGGGCATCGGCGTTCCGGTCCAAGCCGAGCGCGGCGAGCCCGCGCCCCACCAGTGCCGGCGCGTACCCCGGTGCCGCCGCCAGCGCGACGTCGAACGCACCCGCGGCGCCCTGGTAGTCGGAGCCGGCCAACGCCACGAACCCCTGGCCGGTTCGTCCCGGATAGAAGCCGTCGCTCCCGGCCGCCGCGAACTCGGTGTTGGCATTCGCCAGGTCCCCGGCCTGCAAGTACCGCCAGCCCCGGTCCACAGCCCCGGCCGCCGTCTCGGTGAACACTTCGGCTGGCACCGCCGGGTAGACGAACTCCGCATACGCCAGCGTGGCGGGCAGCGGCGGTGCCACACGCGACGCGCATCCAGTCGCCAGCACCAATACTGCGATCACCCACAGCGGACACGCCACGGCCCCGCGCCGCATGGTTGCTCCTGCCTCGTCTGGTCTCACTCTAGCCGCCCCCCTTCAGCCCGCGGCGCCATCATGCCGGCGGTCACCGGCGGTCCGTCTCCCCGCACCCGATCGACGAGTCGCCTTGGCACGTCGGCCTCGATGCGCACACGCTCGTTGTTGGTCACGTGGCTCACCACACGTCCCACTCGGTACACGCACTCGATACGCCGCCGGTCTGCCGGGTCCGCATCGTCCAGCACCAGCGAAATCCTCCGCGTGTCGAGTTCCAGGCTCAACACGATGGCCTCAAGCAGACGGCCCAAGCCAATCCCGTCGCACGCCGAGATCGCCACCGCCCCTGGCGATGCCTCCTCGAGCCGGCGCACTTCGTCGGACGTGAGGGCGTCAACCTTGTTGTACACGTCGATTACAGGCACGTCCGACCCACCGACCTCCTCAAGCACCCGGCGCACCGCCTCCTCGCGGCGAACCCGGTCAGGCGCCGCGGCATCGATGACATGTAGCGCCAAGTCCGCGTCGGCCACCTCCTCGAGCGTCGCACGGAAGGCGGCCACCAAGGCATGCGGGATCCGGTCGATGAACCCGACCGTGTCCGACAGCAGCAGCTCCCGCTGATCACCGAGCCGCACTCTCCGCACCAGCGGGTCAACCGTCATGAACAGGGCTTCGGACGTCACGGCGTCCCCGGCCGTGAGCCGGTTGAAGAGCGTCGTTTTGCCCGCGTTGGTATAGCCGACGAGCGCCAAGGTTGGCACGGCCCGCTTGTGTCGGCGCTCGCGCGACCGAGCTCGCCGCCGGCGCACGTGCTCAATTTCCCGGTCGAGCGCCTGGATTCGCGCGCGAACTCGGCGACGGTCCGTCTCGAGCTTCGTCTCGCCCGGGCCCCGCGTGCCGATGCCGCCGCCGAGCCGTGACAGCGCTGTGCCACTGCCTGCCAGCCGCGGCAGCAGGTACTGCAGCTGCGCCAGTTCCACCTGCAGCCGACCCTCTCGGGTGCGCGCACGGCGTGCGAAGATGTCCAAAATCAGCTGTGTCCGATCGAGCACCTTGCAGTCGAGGCGATCGCCGAGGTTACGCAACTGCGCGGGACTGAGTTCGTTGTCGACTACGGCGACATCGGCATCGAGTTCACCGCAGAGCGCCGCCAAGTGCTCCACCTTGCCGCTGCCTATGAAGGTCGCCGGGTCGGGCCGCCGGCGCTCCTGGTGCGAACGTCCGATGTCCACCCCGCCGGCCGCCATCACGAGGCCGGCCAACTCCTCCAGCGACCGCTCGGCTGCGTCACGACGCTCACCGGCTGTCACCAAGCCGACTAGCACAGCGCGCTCACGGGCAAGGGGTGACGGCTGACGTTCACGCATCCGAGAACATGCTCAATTCTAGCGTACGGCATATAATCCGCCGGTCGAGCCCACGCCATGCCCAAACGCCGTCTCACGCGGAAGACCCAAGCCCGTCCCCGCGCCCCGATCCCACGCCAGACCGGCGGCGCGCACGAAGACAAGACGCGACGCCCCTACCGCCGACGCAAACACAAAGGAAAGGAGGAGGACGACACGAGCGAGAGGTGTATACGGCCAAGAAGCACCGCGCCAAGGCACACCAGACGTTTCGCAGACGCTACGCTGGCGCAGGGCACGCCCTGCGCTCCGGGGAGGACTATCGCAAGGACGTCCGCTCAGAAGTGAATGCGGACGTCCTTGTGCGGACGCACGTGAATGCTGTCGACGAACCGGATCCGGTTGGGTCTGGTCTGCATAATGACCGAGGCGGTCCGCGTGCCGTGGGCGAAGTACCGCACGCCGCGCATTAGAGTGCCGTCAGTAACACCCGTTGCCGCGAACACAATGCGGTTCCCCGAGGCTAGCTCGCTCGCCTTGTAGATCCGCTTCGGGTCGCTGATCCCCATCTCCTTGACCCGTGCCAGGTGCTCGGGCTTGTCCACAACGAGCCGGCCGAGGATTTCACCGTTCAGGCACCGCATGGCGGCCGCGGTGAGCACCCCCTCGGGGGCGCCCCCGATACCAATAACAGCGTGCACGCCGCTGCCCTGGACCGCCGCCGCGATGCCCGCCGACAGATCGCCGTCGCCGATGAGGCGGATGCGCGCGCCAGCCGCCCGGATGTCGGCGATCAGCCCCTCGTGCCGCGGGCGGTCGAGGACGACGATGACCAGCTCGTCCACCGAGCGGCCGAGCGAATTGGCGATCGCCCCGAGATTGTCGGCCACCGGCGCGTCGAGGTGGACCACGTCGCGTGCACTCGGGCCCACCACCAGCTTCTCCATGTAGAGGTCCGGGGCGTGCAGCAGGCCCCCACGCTCCGATGCCGCCAGCACCGCGATCGCATTGGGCGCACCAGTTGCGCACAGGTTGGTCCCTTCAAGGGGATCGACGGCGATATCGACCTGCGGATACCAACCGCGCGAATTCTGCGCCATGCCCACCTGCTCGCCGATAAAGAGCATCGGAGCCTCATCCCGCTCGCCTTCCCCGATGACGATCGTGCCGTCGATCGGCACCGTGTCGAGTTCTGTCCGCATGGCCTCGACAGCCGCCTGATCGGACTTGCGGCTGTCGCCCTCACCCATGGTGTGCGCGCACGCCAGCGCCGCCTGCTCCACAACGCGCAGGAAATCAAGTGAAAGATTGGATTCCATATGAGCCGCAGCATGCTATCACGAGGGCCCGGCGCGGCCGGGCCGCGCTACACGCGACGGATGCAGACCGGTGCGCCGCACCGCAACCCTAGCTGAGCAGCGGCGCTGCCTCGCCCCACCGCGACCTCAAGCGTGTCGGCGCTGCCGAAGATCGCAACGGGTTGAGGGCCATCGGCGTCGGCGTAGGTCTCGACCACCCGCGCCACCGGATGACCTCCCACACTCAGCTCGATAGCACCTCTGCGGACCAGGCGCTCAAAGGCGCCCCGCCCAACGTTGGTCACCAGGTTCCCGAACCGGTCGACGCGGATGACCTCACCGTCCACCCCGCCGTCGACCTCCACGGCGTCTGGCACAGCAAGCCGCTCCCACGACGCGAGAGGCCGGCCCAAGGCCGCCAGCGCGATCCCTCGCGCAAGCCAGCCGGCGGCCGGGGCGAACCGGTCACGCCCCTCGAACGTGCGGCTCACGGTAGGCCGGGCGTACTTGAATTCGGTCAGCTCGATGACACGCACGTCGTCGAACACATCGAGCGCTGGTGCGATCACGCCGTTGTCGGGAGCGACAAACGTATAGCCGCCACCAGCCGCAGCGATCCCACGCCGTGCCGAGCCGACCCCCGGGTCGACCACCACCAAGAAGGTGGTACCGGACGGGAAGTATCGGCAGCACGCTGCTAACTCAAGAGCGCCCCCAAGCACATCGTGAGGCGCGATGTCGTGGGTAATGTCGACCAGCGAGGTCTCGGGGCAGACGTCGAGGACCACGCCCTTCATCGTACCGGCGTAGTGATCCACAGTGCCGAAATCGGTCAGGAGGGCGACAACCGGGCGCGTCATCCACCTCAGTCCATCAGCGGTCGACAACCGACAGTGCCGATCCGGCGCCGATCCGCTCGTCGAGCTTCTTGAACAGAACCTCGCGGATCTGCGACTTCAAGAGAAACTGCTCGGCCACGCGCAGGGGTGTGAACATGCTTTCCACCTCGCGGCTCAGAACGGGTCGGCGTTTCCCGCACGCCGCCTCGTAGGGCCGACGCTCAAGAGTCCCCTGGTCGATCACCAAGTGCTTGGTATAGCGGAACGCGTCGGGGGCCGGCTCGGTAGTGTTGAAGAAGGCCAGCAGCACGCCACAGGGCCGCAGCATCCGCGTCAACCGTTCGGCCAGCGTGACGGCAGCATCAGAGCTCAGGTAGTCAAAAACGTCCCAGCAGAGAATCCCGTCGACACTGTCGTCCTCGTGCGGGAAGCGCTGCTCGAAGAACCGGGGCAGATCGGCCACGCGATCCTCGCGGACGTGCCGATCAATGTCGGTGAACAGATCCTCAATGACAGTGCGGCATCCCAGACGCTCGCCGAAGAAGGTGACGTTCGAGCCAACGGCCGGGCCCAGATCGACCAGCACCGGCTGCTCGAGTGCGCCGAGGGTCGCCAGAAACCGTGACAGGGCCTTCGTGCCGGCATGCTGCGGACCGGGCGTGTCGTGCGCCGCGTCTCTGTCGGCGCGCCCTCGAAAGAATAGATCGGAAATTGCCACCTGCCCCTAAACCTAGCGCCCTCCAGCGGCCCGCCCAACCTCCGAACGACGCCGACATCGCGGCCATCAGGGCACCGATGGCCGTGCTAGCGCACGGCCGCCGCGGGCTGCGCCGGATTCTGCGGCCTGCTCGCCGTGTCCTTCCGTTGTATGTCCTTCTTCTGCATGTCGACACTGCCGCGGAAGTGGGCACCATCGGCGATCGCGACGCGGGGCGACACCAAGTCGCCGTCCACCGCTCCGCCGTCGCGGATGTCGACTCTCTCGATCGCCGCCACGTTCCCGTTGACCTCTCCGAGCACGATCACCACCTTGGCGAACACCTCGGCCTTGATGTGCGCGGTGGCCCCAATCGTGAGGGTGTTGTCGCGCAGTTCGATCTTGCCGTCGACGGTGCCCTCAATGGTCAGATCCTCGCTGGCGCTCAACTCGCCCTTGATGACCACCGACCGTCCGAGGTCCATGACGTCTCGCGACTCGCCACGGCGACGCCCCTCCGGCTGTGCCGGCGACGCCGACGCCTGTGGGGGCGGCGTCCCCGTCGATACGCTCCTAGTGCTCGCCGGCTTCACCGCCTCATCACGCTTCCACATGCTCCCCCCGCCCCCAGCCGAGGGCTAAGGCGCCCCCGCGTGTGCTCGACGCCACGGTGCAACCGTAGCGTAATTTAGTAAGTATATCGATCATCGAAAAACGTTGTCTAGCCCTTCTATTACTGCTAGTTAGGGGGAAAATGCTACGATCGCTTTCGTGACCCGGATCTACCTCGACCACAACGCCACGACACCGCCCTCCCCCGCGATTATCGAGGGGATGACCGCAACCCTGTATGACGTTTGTGGAAACCCGTCGAGCATCCACCACTTCGGCCAGCGGGCCAAAGCCGCCCTCGACGACGCTCGACAGGCCGTCGCAGAGCTGATCGGGGCCGAGCCGACTGAGATCATTTTCGTCAGCGGGGGGACCGAAAGCGACAACCTAGCCATCCGCGGGGTCGCGGACACGGTCGAGGCCACCGGACGCAAGGGCCACCTCGTCGCCAGTAGCATCGAGCATGAGGCAGTGTTAGGCACGCTCCGTCAACTGGTCAGGCGCGGGTGGCAGACGACGCTGCTACCGGTGGGTGAATCGGGCATCGTGGAGCCGGATGCCCTCGCCGCCGCCATCACCGAGGACACGGCCCTCGTCTCGGTGATGCACGCCAACAACGAGATCGGTACCATACAGCAGGTGGCGGCACTGGCGGCGGTCGCCCACGAGCGCGGCGTGCTGTTCCATACCGACGCCGTGCAGTCGACCGGCAAAATACCTGTCGACGTCGGGGCGCTCGGTGTCGACCTCCTGTCGCTCTCGGCGCACAAGTTCTACGGACCGAAGGGCGCCGGCGTGCTGTGGGCTCGCCGCGGAGTCCGCCTGGCGCCGCAGTTCACCGGAGGACGCCACGAACGCGGCCGGCGCACGGGCACCGAGAACGTGTCGGGCATCGTCGGTCTCGGCTTAGCGGCCGCCGAGGCACGCATCAAGCTCAGCACGGAGGCCGAGCGGCTGAGCGCTCTGCGCGACCGCCTCGAGCAGGGCATCCTGGCGGCCGTGCCGGGCGTAGCGGTCAACGGCCGTCGTGACGCCCGGGTGCCGAACACCACGAATATCAGCTTCGATCGGATCGAGGCTGAGTCGCTGCTCATCGCCCTTGACCTCGAGGGCATCGCAGTCTCCACCGGTTCGGCCTGCTCGTCCGGTACGCTCGAGCCGTCACACGTGCTGCGGGCGATGGGCCTGCCGGCCCACCGGACCCAGAACTCGATACGCTTCAGTCTGGGCGCCGTCAACACGGAGGCTGAAATTGACCGTGTCATCGCTGTCCTGCCAGCGCTCGTGGAGAAACTCCGCAGTTTGACGCGCGCGCCGGTGCGCGCCTGAACTTCGCATGCGCGTCGTCGCGGCGATGTCGGGCGGCGTCGACTCCTCAGTTGCCGCAGCGCTGCTGGCCGCGGACGGCCACGACGTGGTCGGCCTCTCAATGCAGCTCTACGACCAGCGTACCGAGGCCGGCCGCACCTGTTGCACGCTCGACGACCTGCACGACGCCCGTCGCGTGGCGCGAACGCTCGGCATTCCCCACTACGTACTCAACCTGGAGCAGCGGTTCCGAGAGACCGTCATCGACGACTTCGTAGGCGAGTACGCGGCGGGCCGCACGCCGCTGCCCTGCGTGCACTGCAACAGCGACCTAAAGTTCTCGACGCTGCTCGACCGCGCCGAAGGACTCGGGGCCACTACGGTCGCCACGGGCCACTACGCGCGGGTGAATCGCGGCGACGACGGCCGCTGGCGGCTCAGGCGAAGCGCCGATCCCGACAAGGACCAGACGTACTTCCTGTTCACGTTAACGCAGGCCCAGCTAGCCCGTGCCCGGTTCCCCGTCGGCGGCCTGACCAAGCCCGAGGTCCGCAGGCATGCCGAGACGCTGGACCTCGGCGTCGCCAGCAAGCCGGACAGTCAGGAAATCTGCTTCGTTCCCGACGGTGACTACGCCGCATTCGTTGAGCGCCACGCAGCCCGCACGGCCCGCGTCGGCGAGGTGGTGGACGAGCGCGGACGCCGACTAGGCGGCCACAACGGCGTCCATCGTTTCACCGTCGGCCAACGGAAGGGCCTTGGCGTCCAGGCCAGCGTCCCGCTGTATGTGCTCGACATTGACGCAGCCGCCGCCCGGGTTACTGTGGGCCCCCGCGAGCGACTCGAGCGCCCGTCGCTGACAGCCTCCGGGATAAACTGGATCAGCGGCACCCCGCCGGATGGGTGGCTGCCCGTTGCGGCCCGTATCCGGCACCGTCACCGGCCGGCCCCAGCTCGTGTGCGTGCCCTCGACGACTGCCGGGCCGAGGTTGTCTTCGATAACCCGCAGCGTGCGATCACGCCCGGCCAGGCGGTCGTCTTCTACGACGGTGACGTCGTGCTCGGCGGCGGCTGGATCGAGTGAGCGCGTGCGGGCTCTGTTGTCTTCTCGCTTCGATCTCGTCAATCCTCTGTAGGATGTCCCCGTGCGGGCGGTGGCCCCGCGAGAAGGGGCCTCACTGGCAACGCCGGGTTCGTCGGCTGCCACTTGGCTTGGCCTTACGTGAACAACTCGGATCAGCCCAGACGGCAACCGCCCCCGGTTCTGTGCGCAGCCGACCCCTCAGCCCATCGGCAGCGACAAACCTGTTGTGCCATCTCAGTTCAGGGATCGCCTGTAGGTCGGCGCTTGTGACCTTGAAGACCGATTGTCGGTCGATGCCCAGGAAGCCATAGCTGCGGAGGCTATTGCGCCAGTCCCGTGCCTGCACTGGGTTCTTCCAGCCGGCCCGCTTCTGGTCGATCAGGGCGGTTGCGGCCTCGGCGAAGATGGGCACGGACCGGAGGCGGCTCTTCGCTCAGGGTCTGCGCACAAGTGGGCTCGAGTTCGGTCTCCGGGACCGATTCTTCCTTCCTTCTGCGTGGCGCGCCCGCCCACGAAGGGCACCATCACTATGGCGACCGTCAGCAGCAGTGCGGCGGGAGCCCCGACCCTCGGGGCCCCGGGCTCCTGCCGGATGAGACTTAGCGCGCCAGCGGATCTGGACGCAGCTGGAACTTGAATACTTTGCTCGTCGTCCCGGGTCCCGTCTCCATGTGGAACGGGGTGCGGCTACTGAAGGTCGCCCACAATCCACGTCCCTTCCAGCCGGCGGCCGGATCGTCGATGCGGCCGTCCATCCACTTGGTGAAGAAGCCCATCGGGTAGGGCACCCGCAGCACCACCCACGAGCCGTCCTGCAGGGCCAGCAGGCCCTCCGACAGGTTGCCGGTATTGATAGGAGTGCTGGCGCCGAGGCCGAGCGTGTCGAACTGGTCGACCCAAGTGTAGTAACTGCCCTCGGAGCTGCCCGGCAGTTCGACGTTCTTCATCTGCGGCAGTGGCTCGGCAAACAGCGTCCACCCTTCAGGGCAGTGCTGGCCGGTGGCCCCGGGGCCGCTCAGGGGGCCGGTGCACAAGCTCCGATCAAAGCTGGCCATGTGTCCGCTGGCCAGCGGCGCCCAGACGACGCCGTTCCGATCGATGTCCATCCCACGCGGCGAGAAACCCTGCACCTCGGCCGCCTCGTTGCCCCACGGGAGCTCGAACACCTCAGTGAGCGCCGTCTCGGACGGGTTCTCGCCAGGCACTACGCGGATGATGGCACCAGGAAAGCCCAGCGACGAACCCCAGATCGATCCGTCCACTGGGCTGTACGCCACGCCGTAGAAGCCGGTCGTAACACGCATGTCCATCTCGGGGTTCATCGGCTCGCCCGGCTCCGTATAGGCGTCGCGCTGGCCGTTGCCGTTGGTGTCGAGCACCAGCGGCGTCCAGCCTTGCGAGGCCTCGGCATCGCCAGTCTCAAGGAATATCCGCGTGTTCAGCCAGCCAAGCACTTGCCCGCCACCGCTCGTCCAGAGCGTGTCGTCGGCGTCTTCGGCGAAGATCAGATGGTGCGTGCCGTAGCAGGTGTCGATGAGGGTCAGGCTCTCGCTTGCGGGGTCGTACACCGCGAGCTGGCGGCCCGAGCGCTCCACCGGAAATACCTGCGCCGACGGATGAGCCGACCCGCTACGACAGAATGCCGGCGTGTCGGCTTCGCGGATGCGTGCGGTCAGCCACACACGGCCGTCGGCATCCATCATCGGGTTGTGGACATTGGCCTTGCTGTCCCAAATCGCCTCGTCGCCCCAGTAGGGCGATGGCATCGTGTTCGGGCCTGAGGCGATGCTGAGGTCCGGGTTGTCGCGGATGGCCGTCAAGGGGATCTGTGTCGCCGTATGGGTGTTCGGGTCGAGCACGGGCACATAGTCCTTGCTCAACTCCAAGGCACCGTAGATCAGCCCATTGGCGTTGACGGTAGGATCGCGCTTGTCGGTCGAGATCTCGTCGTGCAGGTAGGCTTGGGGATCGGCCCAGTCCCACTGCGTGATGACGACGTTGCGCTCCACGCCCTGTGGCCGCGGCGGCGCCTCGGGCAACTCACCAGCAGCAATGCGATCCGTCCAGTCGGCAAACATCGCGATCGCTGCGGGTCCACCCATGCGGCCGAGGCCACCAGCCATGCCGCCACCGGCCTGGCCCGATTGAATCCGGCGCTCCCATGCCGCCTCGGTCGACGGGAACTCGCCGAAGGCGTCGGGAATCTCCCGCGTGGCCTGGTTGCCAAGCTGATGACAGGCCAGACAGCCCCCCGACTTGGTCCGTTGCAGCCACTCGGCTTGGCTGCCGATCTCGGGCGAAATGCCGTTGCCGCCGGGGCCGGTGCCCGGGAACTCGCTCTCGGCCGGTACCTCGAGTAACGAGAACCAGTAGCCGGCCGGGTAATACTGCGCGGCCGCGGCCGCGTCGGGTGCCACAACCGCCGTGAGGTCAGCGGTGACACCCGGACTCAGCGACATCTTCTCGGAGTCGACGAGGCCGTATCCCCGCACCCACACGTCGTAGGTCGCGTCGGGCAGATCTGGAATCAGGTACCGGCCTTGGTCATCAGTAACCACAGTCCGGCTGAAGCGCGTGCCGAGGTCCATCGTCTCGGCAATTACCCAGACCCCCGCCTCGGGCCCCGTAGTGCTGGATACCACGCCGCCGATGTCATCGCCGTCGACGTCCAGCGTATCGACGGCCTCCTGGGCTCCGCCACACGCCGTCACGAGAAACGCCAAGCCAAGGCCCACGATTCCCAGAGACACGAGTCGGTTGTTCATTCTGATTTCCTCCCGGTTGAGCAGCTGGCGCGGGCACAACTCCAGCCCGGCTGATCCTACAACGCGTGGCACCTCTGACGCGACCCGCAGGCCCGCCGTCACTGAGCCGTCACTTTCGGCCAAGCGCAAGAACACCGTACAATCGGGGGTGAATCCACAACGCACATGAGCGAACTCAAGGACGACCTGGCCGCACTCCGGATCGAACGCGAGCCTGAGCGCGTTGGCAGTCGGCGCTGGCTCGGCTTGACGCTGTTGGCCGTTCTTCTGGCCGCCCTAGCGGGCGCAGGCTGGAGCTTCGCGACACGGGACCGACCTGTGGAGGTAGAGGTCGTGATCGTCACTGAGCGAAGCGCGGGCGTCCAAGCCACCGTTCTGAACGCCACCGGCTACGTGACCGCGCGCCGGCGCGCCACGGTCTCGTCGAAGGTCACCGGCCAGGTGGTGGAGATGAACGTCGAGGAGGGCATGACCGTTCTGGAGGGGCAGGTGCTGGCCAGACTCGATGATGCGGTGCCCAGGGCGGCGCTCGCGCTGGCCGCGGCCCAGGAGGCCGCGGCGCGCGAGGCGACCCGCGAACTGGCGGTCAGGCTGGCCGAGGCACGCCTCACCCTCGATCGCGAGGAGCAGCTGTGGAGCGACGGGCTGACCACGCGAGCCGCCCTCGACCGGGCTCGTGCGGAGGTCGACTCCCTGGAGGCACGCATCGCGGCGAACCAAACGCAGGTCGCGGTAGCTGAACGCCAGGTCGAGGTGCAGCGCACCGCGCTCGACGACACCATCATCCGCGCCCCGTTCAACGGCGTGGCCATCTCGAAGGACGCCCAGCCCGGTGAAATGGTCTCGCCAGTTTCGGCGGGCGGTGGCTTCACCCGCACGGGGATCAGCACCATCGTCGACATGTCCTCACTCGAGATCGAGGTCGACGTGAACGAGAGCTACATCAACCGGGTGCAGGAAGGTCAGGACGTCTCCGCCGTGCTCGACGCCTACCCCGACTGGGAGATCCCGGCACACGTCATCACCACAGTGCCTGCCGCCGATCGCCAGACGGCGACCGTGCTCGTGCGGATCGGCTTCGAGACCCTCGACCCGCGCCTCCTCCCCGATATGGGCGTCCAAGTCACCTTCCTGCGCGAGGACGAGGATCTGACCGAGGCGCCCCGCGCCGTGCCACTGGTCCCGCAGGCGGCAGTCCGCCATGCCGGCGAGCAGGCGTACGTCTTCGTCCTCGCCGGCGAGACGGTAGAGCGCCGCGCGATCACCACTGGTGGCCTCGACGGCGACCGTCTTGAGGTGCTCGCCGGGCTGCACGCCGGGGAACGTGTGGTCATCTCGCCGCCCGAGACGCTCGCCGAAGGCGCCCTGGTACAGGTGGGCATCTCGTGAGCGGGCCTGTCGCTGGCGCCGACACCGGCCCAATCGTCCGCACTAATGGCGTCACCAAGCATTTCACGCGAGGCTCCGAACGTGTCGACGTGCTCCAAGGCGTCAACATCGAGGTCACCAGAGGTGAGTTCCTCGTGTTGATGGGCCCCTCAGGCTCGGGCAAGACCACGCTGCTCAACCTGATCGGCGGCCTCGACCGCCCCACCGGGGGCACCATCGAGGTAGCCGGAGTCCGCATCAGCGATCTGAGCGGCAACGCGCTTGCCAGGTGGCGATCGCGGAGCATCGGTTTCGTCTTCCAGCTCTACAACCTGCTGCCAGTGCTGACCGCGCAGCGTAACGTCGAACTGCCGCTCCTGCTCACGAAGTTGTCGGCAGCCGAGCGACGCCGACGGGCGGCCATCGCGCTAAAGATCGTCGGCTTGGCCGACCGCGCGAAGTACTATCCACGGCAGCTCTCGGGTGGCCAAGAGCAGCGGGTCGGCATCGCGCGCGCCATTGTCACCGACCCGGCGTTACTGCTCTGTGACGAGCCCACCGGCGACCTCGACCGCAAGGCTGGCGACGAGATCCTGGAGCTGCTGCAAACGCTCAACCGCGAGATCGGTACGACGATTCTCATGGTCACCCACGACCCGCACGCCGCCGACCGGGCGGGTCGGACGCTGCACCTCGACAAGGGTGTGCTGCGCGAAGTCGCCGCATGAAATTCCTGCCGCTTGTCTGGAAGAGCCTTTGGCGCCGAAAGGTACGGACACTCTTCACGCTCGGCGCCATCTTCGTGGCCTTCGTACTGTTCGGGCTGCTGATGACCATCCGCACGGCGTTCACTTTCGGCGTGGAACTGGCTGGCCAGGATCGTCTGGTGCTGATCCACAAGGTCAGCCTGATCATGCCGCTGCCGATCACCTACCAGCAGCGGATCCAGTCAGTCGAGGGCGTCGACCTGGCCACGCATCAATCTTGGTTCGGCGGGGTGTACCAAGACCCGTCGAACTTCTTCGCTCAGATCGCCGTGGATCCCGGGGATCACCTCGAGATGTACCCGGAGTACGAACTACCGCCTGAAGAAGTGACGGCGTGGCTCGCCGACCGGCAGGGCGCCATCGTGGGTCGCGTGCTGGCCGACCGCTTCGGCTGGGAGGTCGGGGATCGGATCCCACTCCAGGCGACTATCTGGCAGCCACGCAATGGCACATGGGAGTTCAACATCCGGGGCATCTACGACGGTGACGACACGGTCGACCGGACACAGATGTTCTTTCGCTACGACTATCTCGAGGAGAACAGAGCCGATGGCGAGGACCTCGTCGGCTGGTATATCGTCCGCGTGGAAGACCCGGCGCGCGCCGTGGAACTGGCGGCGCAGTTCGACCAGATGTTCGCCAACTCGCCAGCCGAGACCAAGACGACTACCGAGCGGGGGTTCCTCGACGGCTTCGCGAAGCAGATCGGCGACATCAGCGCCATCATGGTCGCCATCGTCACCGCCGTGCTCTTTAACATCCTGATGATCGCCGTCACCACGATGGCCCAGTCGGTGCGCGAGCGGACCAACGAACTGGCTGTGCTCAAGACCCTCGGCTTCCGCGACAGCTCGGTGCTCTCCCTCGTCCTGGCCGAGTCGTTGTTCATCGCGCTGCTCGGCGGCGGCCTCGGCCTAGGCCTGGCTTGGCTCATCGTCCAAGGAGGGGACCCGACCGGTGGACTGCTCGCCATCTATACCCTGCCCATGCGCGATCTCGTCATCGGCACGGGCTTAGCCATCACTCTGGGCCTGCTCGCCGGTCTGTTCCCTGCGTTGGCGGCGATGCGACTCCGCATCACCGACGCCCTCAGAAGGCCTTGACATGGTGTGCTGGAGCCGGCAGACCGTGGCGATCACGATGCTCAACCTCCGGACGATCCACCAGCGCTTGTCAACTTCTGCCGTTGCGATCGTCGGCATCGCGGGCGTCGTGGTCATGTTGGTTGCCGTGCTCTCGATCGCCCAAGGCTTCCAGGCAGCAATGCAAGGCACGAGTTCCCCGCTACGGGTCATAGTGATGCGCAGCGGCGCGGACACGGAAATGACGAGCGGTCTGGACGGCGAGGAGGTGGATGTGATCCGCCAGGCCCCGGGCTTGGCGACTGACCGCGGCGCACCGCTTGCGTCGGCCGAGCTCTACGTGCTCATCGATCTACCCAAGCGCTCGACGGGAACGCCAGCCAACGTGCCAATGCGCGGTGTGGAGCCCGGCGTGATGCAGGTGCGCGATCACGTCTCGATCGTCGAGGGCCGGATGCTCAACTTCGGCACCAACGAGGTCATCGCCGGCGTGGCCGCCAGTGGCCAGTTCGTCGGGCTCGACCTCGGCGCGACCCTCATGTCGGGACAGCAGACGTACCAAGTGGTCGGTTTGTTCGAGGCCGACGGCGGCGTGTCGGAAACCGAGGTCTGGGCTGACGCCCGCATCCTGCAGGATGTCTACAGCCGGGGCAACTCGTTCCAGCTCGTCATGGCCAGGCTCGAGTCGAGCGCCGCGTACGACACGTTCCGCAACTGGCTGACGAGCAACCCTCAGCTCGAGGTGCAGGTGCAGCGCGAGACCGCGTACTACGCCGCACAGTCGCAGACGCTGTCGACACTCATCCGGACGATTGGATTCACCATCGCCGCCCTGATGGGCATCGGTGCGGTGTTTGGCGCCATCCTCACCATGTACACGACCGTCGCCAGTCGCGCCACCGAGATCGCCACGCTCCGAGCCCTCGGCTTCAACGCGGGCTCAGTGGTCACCTCCGTGCTAGTAGAGTCGCTGGCGCTCGGGGTGGTCGGCGGCGCGATCGGCGGCACCGTGGCTTACGTGGGGTTCAACGGGTACCAGACGTCCACGATGAGCTTTCAGACCTTCAGCCAAGTGGCATTCGCCTTCCAAGTGACTCCGTCACTGCTGGGGGCGGGCCTGCTCTACGCGCTACTGCTGGGGCTGGTAGGCGGACTGCTGCCGGCCATCCGGGCCGCCAGCCAGCCGATTCCCGCAGCGCTCCGGGCGCTGTAACCTCCCGCGCGAGGGATCAGTTCGCAGCGGCAGGCGGGGCGCCGGCTTCGGTGGCCATGCCGGCTGGCTCGTCCTTCGGCAGGCTCTCGAGGTAGCGTTCGGCGTCGAGCGCGGCCATGCACCCCGTGCCAGCGGCGGTCACGGCTTGCCGGTAGACGTGATCCTGGACATCACCGGCCGCGAACACGCCCTCCACGTTGGTCTTCGTCCCGCCATCGGTCAGGATATAGCCGGCCCGGTCGAGGTTGAGCTGGCCCTCGAACAGGGTGGTGTTCGGTGTGTGGCCGATCGCGATGAACAGCCCGTCGAGCGCAAGCTCCCGCTGCTCACCCGTCTTCACGTTGCGCAGCACCACGCCGGTGACTTGCCCCTTGTCGACATCGTTGACACGCGCGACCTCTGAGTCCCAGACGAAGTCGATCTTCTTGTTCGCGAAGGCCTTGTCCTGCATGATCTTCGATGCCCGCAAGGTGTCGCGGCGATGGATCACGGTGACCTTCGAGGCGAAGCGCGCCAGATAGGTCGCCTCTTCCAGTGCCGAGTCGCCCCCTCCCACCACAGCAATCGGCCGCTCGCGGAAGAAGTATCCGTCGCAGGTGGCGCACGTGGACACGCCGTGCCCCGACAGCGTCCGATCTGAGCCGATGTCGAGCCAGCGCGCCGAGGCGCCGGTGGCAACGATGAGCGATTGGGTCGTCACCGTCCGCCCGCCGTCGAGCGTCAACATGAACGGGCGATGCCCGAGGACCACGTGCTCGACGTTGCACTGTATCAACTCGGCTCCGAAGCGCTCGGCCTGCGCACGCATCTCGGCCATCAGGTCGGGACCCATGATGCCGTCCCGGTAGCCGGGCCAGTTCTCGACCATCGTGGTCAGCATGAGCTGGCCACCAGCCTCGAGGCCCTCGATCAGCAACGGTGACAGGTTCGCCCGCGCGGTATAGAGCGCTGCGGTCAGCCCAGCCGGCCCCGATCCGATGATGACGACGTCGCGATCCGCCATGTCCTTACAGCTGCTTGTCGAGCACCTTGGCAAGACTATCCTTGGCCGTCAGGCCCACGACCGTATCGGCCAGCTGGCCGTCCTTGAGTACCAAGAGGGTGGGAATGCCCTGCACCATGAAGCGGGCTGGCACGGAAGGGTTCTCGTCGACGTTCAGCTTGCCGATGGTAACCTTGCCGTCGTACTCCTCAGCGAGTTGGTCCACGATCGGCGCGATCGCCCGACACGGTCCGCACCATGGCGCCCATAGATCTACCAGCACCACGCCCTGCTTCGTTTCTGCGTCGAAGTTCCCGTCCGTAAACGTCTTAACCTTGTCCGATGCCATCTATCCTCCCCGTCGATCCGGTCCCGACCCGCGGCGTCGCGGCCGTACGTGAAGCGTCCATTGATACAACCAGGCGTGCGAGGCCGCCCACGATGGTTCTCCCACATCCCCGCCGCCTGCATCCGCCGCCGCAACGGCTCGTTGCGCCAGGGCTCAGGCGCCCAGCGTAGCGTGCCGTAGCGCAGACTGCTCATCCGATGCAGCCCGCACGGCTCGAACCGGGACGGCATCAAGCACCGGTCAGCCCGCCCTCGATGCGATGCGCCAGCCCCTCGTCGAAGCCGACCGCTCCAGGTAACGAACGGCCAAGGTCAGCCACTGGTTCCCGTAGCACCGCTCGCCGCTGCCCAGCAGGACGACGCACCGAGCCGCGGCAACTCGTCGGCAACATCGGCCATCAGATCGAATCCCTTCTGCTCGACCATCCGCGAGATCAATCCCACGAGCGGCCAGTCCAAAGCATCGTCGACCGACGTCATTCCCAAAGCTTCGAGCATTGCCCGCGCGGCGACCCGCTCCAGATTAGGGGGCGGGAAGGTGCGGGTCCGACGCCGGAGCCTATCGATCGTAATCGATCCCGCTCAGGATCCCGACAGGACGTCGCGCCCCGAGCCAGCAGGATGCCCTCGAACCCGTATCCGTAACCCAGCGGTCTGGCTCTCGCACGCGTACGCGGGGCTGAGCGTCGTCACCACGTCGGTGACCACGGGGCCCGTCTCCAGGAAGCTCACCCAGCCCCAGACCTCGTGGGCCTCCACCCGAAACCGGTTCCCAGCCCAGCTCAAGAAGCAGAAATCAGCTGGCTCACAGGCGCCCTAGTAGTCCAGATTGTGGGCGGCTTGGACCAGCGCTGGAGTGTCCTGCCCATCTTGGATGAACGGCTGTGTTTCGGAGCCCACCATCAGGACGGCGCACCGGCTACTGCGACGATCTCCCACCGGGCGCCCCAGGCTGACCGTGCCATCGACCTCCGCACGGGCGCACGACACCCGGCCGGCCGCGCGAGCCCGATCGAGTCGGGATAACTCAGTCGAGGTCGCGCAGAGTGGCGAACAGGCCACGCGCCTGCTCGCCCACCCAGGCGTACAGTCCACGGGCCTCGGTAAAACGCGCGGCGCTCGAGGGCGCGCCAAGGATCACGACGGCCACCTGCAGCCCGCTCTCTGGCAGGCGCAGCAGCGTTGCCAGGCAGTAGCCCGCGCGGCGGATGTAGCCGGTTTTGCCAGCCACTACGCCGAAATCGCCCCGGACCAGTTCGTTGGTGCTCCGGACGTGAATGCTCGTGTTGTCGGCACGCGCAGTGTACTCGGCCATTTGCATGATGCCAGCGATGGTCTCGTTAGCCGACACGTGCGACAGCAGCCGCGCCATGTCGTACGCCGACGACATGTTGCGCGACCGCAGGCCCGAGGGATCTGCGTAGGTGGTGGACGTCAGCCCAAGCTCGCGTGCCTTGGCGTTCATCTCGTTAATGAACCCCTCGGCCCCGTAGATCGACACCCGCGCGAGTGCCCTGGCCGCGGCGTTGTCAGAGGCAATCAGCATCAGGTGCAGCAGGTCGCCGGCTGTGATACGGTGCCCGGACAGCAGGCGGTAGCTGAAAGAGCGTCGCACGTCGGACGTCTCTATTACGATCTCCTCGGACAGGTCCGGGTTCGTCTCGAGGAACACCAGCGCCGTCATCATCTTGGTTAGGCTGGCGATCGAGCGGCGGTCGTCCCCGCCGTTCTCCCACAGGACCGTGCCCGTCAGCGGGTCGTAGACGACAGCTCCGGCGGCGCGCAACTCGGGAACCAAGAAGCCACTGTCAGTTCTCGTGAAGTTGAGGCCATACTGCCGCTGGGCCAACGCCGAGGCCGGCAACCCGAGCGTGGCCACGAGAGCCAGCAGGAGGAGAGCGCTGATCGAACGGGGCTTTGTCACGCGCAACACCTTCTATCAATGACAGTTACGATGGCCGACACATTGTAGCAGAGATTCACAAGCAGACAGCAGCAGGCACGGAGAAACGGAACCTACTCGGTCAAGGCAATCGCCAGAAGCACGGCGCGCTGAGTGCCGATCCACGAGGCGCGCGTATCGAACGCCTCGGCCAGCGAGTGCACACCAGTGGCGCGGCCACCCCCCCCGATCGTGATGGCGGGCACGCCCAAGCTCATCGCCAAGTTCGCGTCGGTTGACCCGCTGTCGAGGCGCGGCTGCGCCCCGAGAGCACGCGTGGCAGCCTCAGCCAACCGGACCACCAACGAGTCAGGTGGCGTCAGGCCTGCCGGACGGTCACCGACCGGGTCGATCCGCACCTCGAACCCTGAGCGCTGGGCCCACCGGGCGGCTTCGGCATCGTAGGCTTGGCGAACGGCCTCCTGGAAGCGTCCATCGAGCACCTCGAGCGCGTCCGGGCTCGTCGAGCGCAGGTCCACTTCGAACAACGCCTCGCCAGCGATCGAGTTGACCGACGTGCCACCGCTGACCCGCCCGACGCTGAACGTCGTGCTTGGGTCGTCAGGTACCTCGAAGTTCGCCACGGCAGCAATGGCCCGACCGAGCGCGTGGATGGGGTTCGGCATGCCGAAGTTGCCAAAGCTGTGGCCCCCCGGACCCGAGAAGGTGACGCGGAACCGACGGCTGCCAACCGCCTGGCTAGTAATGCCTAGCCCGCCGCCGTCGATCGACACAAACCGGTCGATACGGCCGGCGAGCGTCCGGCTGAACAACTCGCGAACACCACGTAGGTTGCCCAGGCCCTCTTCACCCACCGTGCCCACGAAGGTGATCGGGCCCTTCGTCTCAACGCCTCCGGCATCCAGTGCCCGGGCTACCGCCAGCACCACAGCCAAGCCGCGACAGTCGTCGGCAATACCCGGGCCGCGCAACACGTCGTTGCCGCGCGAGACACGGACGTCGGTACCCTCAGGAAACACGGTGTCGAGGTGGGCACTGAACACGAGCCGCGAGCCACCGCCTGTGCCGGGCCGCTCGCCCAGCACGTTACCGGCCTCGTCGATCCGCACGTCGGCGAGGCCGATAGCCCGGAACACGTCGGCGTACGCGGCGCCGCGGGCATTCTCACCGAAGGGCGGCGCCGGGATCTCGCACAAGCGGACTTGCTCGTCGAGTGTCGCCGGCTCGGCCTCCCGGGCGGCCGCCATCGCCGCCTGCGTTGTCGCATCCGCCAGTAGCCTGCCGATAGGGTCGGCGCTGGTCTGAGCGTTTGCCGTCCCGGAGAGGGCCAGCAGCCCGAGCACAATTGCCGGAAGACGTGGCCAGACTCGCATTGAACCCCCCGCAGCAGGGTATCATTCGGGCACCGGCGTGCCGCAACGGCTGCGCGCGGTGCCACCACCGTGACCAGCCTGCCCAGTCCGCATACTACACTCCGCGCGGGACGCGCACGTTACCGGTTCTACCTCGGCAACTGCCTCGACGTCCTGCCGCGGCTGGCACCGGGCGCGGTCGACGTGGTGGTCACCTCCCCGCCGTACAACCTCGGCGTCCGGTACCGCAGCTACGACGACACTATGCCCCGGCCGGCCTACCTCAAATGGACGGGCACGTGGGTTGCGGCCGTCGTCCGCGTCCTCTCCGATGCGGGATCGCTGTTCCTGAATGTCGGAGTCAAGCCGACTGCCCCTTGGACCGCACTCGATGTGGCGCAGGCGGCGCGCGCCCACCTCGATCTGCAGAACACCATCCACTGGATCAAGTCGATTGCGATCGAGAAGGCGGCGGCCGGTGCACGGGCAGGACTGGCCGACGACCTAGCGGTCGGCCACTACAAACCCATCAACAGCCGCCGCTTCCTGCACGACTGTCACGAGTTCGTCTTCCACTTCACCCCGCACGGCCGGACCCCGCTCGACCGGAAAGCGGTCGGGGTCCGCTATCAGGACGCATCGAACGTGGGCCGCTGGCAAGGTGCCTCCTCGGGCGTGCGGTGCCGCGGCAACACCTGGTTCATCCCCTATGAGACGATCCAGAGTCGCGCTCAGGATCGCCCCCACCCAGCGACTTTCCCGCCACGGCTGCCCGAGATGTGCCTGCGGCTGCACGGCCTCAAGCGCGTGGGGCTGGTGGCCGACCCGTTCCTCGGGCTCGGATCGACCGCCGTGGCCTGCGCGCAGCTCGGTATCAGCTTCGTGGGCATAGAGATGGACGAGGGCTACATCCGGAAGGCGGTCGCCCGCACGCGCGAAGCAATCGCGCACCGTGCTGGCTCGAATCGATATTCCCGATCCATGCACTGACGTTATGCTGTGGCGTGGACCTCAGACAGCTCGAGATCCTCCGCGCCATCGCCGAAACCGGCTCCTTCACCACGGCCGGCGAAAAGCTGCACGTCTCGCAGTCGGCCATCAGCCGGCAGGTCCTGCTGCTGGAGGAGGAGATCGGTGAGGCGGTCTTCCACCGGATCGGCCGTCGCATCCGTATTACCGCGACGGGCGAATCGCTCCTCCAGCTCAGCCACCGCGTCTTCCAGGACGTCACCGACACGGTCAACGCGATCAGCGACAAGCAGGAGTCACTGAGGGGAACGCTGCATCTGGTGGGCGGGATGACCGTGTGCCTTTACGTTTTCCCCACCCTGCTGGCCGAGGTCACACGCTCGCACCCGAACCTCGATCTGAAGATCACCACTGGTGGCGCCGAGCGCTCGATCGCAGCGCTGCGCTCCGGAGCCAGTGACCTCGGTCTTGTGACGCTGCCGGTGGCGGCCTCCGATCTGGTATCGGTCCCGCTGTTCGAGGAAGAGCTGGTGCTGGTCACCTACCCCGCCCATCCGCTGGCCGCGCGGCAGCGGATCACGCCGGCCGAGCTCCACCGCCAGCCGTTCATCCTCTTCGAGGCCGGCTCGGTCACACGCCGGCTCGTCGAGGACTTCTTCGTTCGCGAACGGATCGAACTCAAGACGGTCATGGAAACCGAGAACGTCGAGATTATGAAAGCTATGGTCCGTGCCGGGCTCGGCAACAGTATCATCCCCTGGCAGGCAGCTGCGGCCGACGTGACCTCGGGACAGCTCGCGCACGTGCAGATCGGGGGCCACTCCCTGCAACGCGAGACCGGGTGGGTTTATCCGAAGATGGCACGCCTGCCCCGCTCGGTCGCGGAGGTGCTGCGCGTGTTCGAGCAGGCGCGCCCATGGCTGGAAGCGGAGGCCCGCGTCTCGCGGCCCCCCTGATCCGGGCGCCTACTGCGCGACCTGGGTGGCCGGAGCCCTGAGTGAGTACGAGGTGCGTGACCAGACATCAGCACCCTCTCGGTTCACGCGCACGTCAAGCTCGCGCGTCCGGATCTCAGGGTTGGGGTTGCTCGAGTAGTAACCCACGATATAGTAGTCGCTGGTTTCGGCGTCGATCCGCTGCAGCGCATCGTCGAGGTTATTCGTGTTGACGACGGCGATCCCTCCCGTCATCTCCGCGAGGACGCGAAGGCTCGTCTGGGTCTCGCGGACGTACTCGCCCCACTCCTGCTGGTTGATGTCGACGTCCATGTCGGGGCCGGCTACCAGCCCACGGGGATCGATCGTGTAGAAGGTCGCGTTCGCACGGTTGGCCGCACGCGTCAACTCAGTTAGCTGTAGGAACAGCTCGCCGGAGAGAAAATTCTGCGCCGACTGTGTCTGCATGTAGAACGGATCAATCCGCAGCTCATCGAGATCCTGGCCGTAGCGCTCAGCGAAGTTCTCGAAGCGCGTCTCCTCGAACGGATTGAAGTCGTAGCCGCTGCTGATGTAGATGACGGCCTTGCGCCGGTTGCGCAGCTGCTCAAGGTTGAGAATCAACTCGTACGCGGTCTTGAACGCCACGTGTGCCCGATAGCGCAACTCGCTCCCGCCGCTGGGGCCAAACGAGTCCCGCAGGATGCGTTGCGGCGACATGCCGTCGCCGGTGATCCGGGCCATCGCGTCGCGCAAGATGTCCCGGTCATAGGTCAGCTGCACCGACAGCGACGAGGGGCCAGTGGTCACGATGCCGAACATGTCGCCCTCGTGCACCAGGTTCGTCAGCAGGCGTGTGAACATCTCTCGCGTCCGCGGCGTCTCGCGGAAGTTCAAATGCAAGTCGTCCACGAAGATCAGAAAGACCCGGCCCGCCGTCTCGTTCGCCACCGAGCGGCTTGCGGGGAGCAGAATGCCCTCCTGCGGTGCTGCCGTCGGGGGCTCGAGGACATTGAAAGCCCGTCCGCCGTGCACAAGCACCAGCGACGCGATCTCCTGGCGGACCCCGTCCTCGTAGATCTCAAGCTCGTCCGGCGTGAGGTCCGAGATGAAGAGCCCGTTCGAGTCACGCGCGATCACATCAGTCGTCACGAGGTCGACGTTGAGGCGGAACGTTGGCTGCTCGGTCGGCGGCGCTGTGATGTCCACGGGCGCCTGGGCGAGAGTCCGTGCCTGATCGGGGTCGAACGCGCCCGCCACCAGTAACGCTCCCAGCACACCGGCTACGACGAGTTTGACGGCATGTCGCATCACGGTCGCAGTATAGCAGGGCTGTCCTGCCCGTGCGACCGGCCCGACACGCCCCCGTGTGGCCGACGTACAATTAATGCTCATGCGGATTGCGCTGGCGTCTGACCATGCCGGATTTCCCCTGAAACAGGAACTAGCGGGAGCCCTCCGTGCCGACGGCCACGAGGTTGATGACCTTGGTACCCATTCGACCGACCCAGTGGACTACCCGGACACCGCGGAGACCATCGCAGGCGCGGTCACCAGCGGGCGTGCCGAACGAGGCATCATCGTCTGCGGCAGCGGCGCGGGGGCCTCGATTGCCGCAAACAAGTTCCCAGGCATCCGGGCCGCCGTGTGCCACGACACCTACAGTGCCCACCAAGCTGTGGAGCACGACGCCATGAACGTGCTGTGCCTCGGGGCGCGGGTAGTCGGGGGTGAGGTCGCACGCGAACTCGTGCGGGCTTTCCTGTCAGCGCACTTCTCGGGCGACGAGCGGCACCGCCGGCGTCTCGGCAAGATCCTGGCGTTAGAGACGCGTGCGGCCGGCCACGGCTGAGCGTCTCAGGTCTGCTTGGAGACCTCCGGGGGCGCCTCGGCAGGAGGCACCCCCTCCGTGCCGCTTGCGCCCGGCGCCTTCACGGCGACCGCCGCCGAGCGCCCGCTGCCTCGCCGCGACCGCCGCCGCTTGGCGAACACCTTCGACAGCCGCTCGAGTGCCTCTGCAGCCGCAGGCAGGCTCGCGTCGATCTCGTCGGCATCCGCCCAGGCTGCGGGGTTGATGCGCTCCGCCAAGGCGAGCAGCGCCTCCTGGCGGGCCGGGTCCTTCCAGCGCTTCGGCACTCGCTCCCTAATGCGCTCGTGCCACGAGGCCAGGAACGCCAGCTGCTCCTCGCGCGTCGCCCCCTCGATAGCAGCAGGCACCTGCGGTGCGCGTGTTGTCTGATCCGGCGTGGTCTCGGGCTTCGCCGGGGTCCCCTCGCCGCTCGCCGCGCGCCGGCGCCGATGCTGCCGTCGCGACTCGGGTACCACTTCCACTACTTGCTGGTTCTTGACCAGTGACTTCCATTGGAACTCGATGTCGGGCCAGGCCGCCTCGATCACCTCGCGACGATCTGGTGCGAGCGCGTCCAGACCCACCCCTGCGCCGCCGGGGCTGCGGAACACGTAGAGAATGCTCGAGCGCGGTGGCTGCGCGTCCTGAAACCAGTGCATCAGGTACGTGGTCTCGTACCCGCGCTTGTCCCGTAGCACGCGAACGAAGGGCACCTACCGGCTCCGAATGCGGGTGGTCTTCTTGACCGCACGTCCGGAGGTCTTAGCGGCCTTCTTGGTGGTCTTGACACTCCCTGCCAACTTGGTCGCCTTGGTGCCCTTCGCCGCCTTGGCTCCGGCCGTGTTGCGCCCAGCGGCGGGACGGACCCGCGAGGTCTGGGAACGCTGCATCAGTGTGAACCGCATCTGGTCGCCCAGCCAGTGGTACACCCACAGCTCGGCGACGGGAATCCTAAAGTCCGCGCACAACCGGCGCGCCGGGTCGACGCTCGCGGTCGGTACGTAGAGATGGAAAGGCACCCGCAAGCGCGCGAAGGCTGCCCACTGGGACATCGCCTCGAGATGATTGACCGACTCGGCAGTCTCTACCTCCACCACGCCAACCAGCCTCCGGCTCCGCTGCGAGGAGTGAAGCACGAGGTCAGGATACTGGGCGGACTGACCCGAGCCGGCGGCGACGAGCCGCTCCTGTCCCGGATTGATCCCCACGTCGAACTTTCTCTTGTACTTTGCCTGCAGCAAGCGAATGACCCGGTCGTGCTCAAGTTGCTCGCGCACGGGCCGGACGAGAATGGGGCTCACCGATGTACCTCCGGGGCGACTGCGAACCCGCGGCCGACGAGGGCGCCAGCCCAATAAACCGGGTGAATATAGCATGTAGCCGAGGTGCCTTGACGCAGGGGAACCGCGGCTCCACAATGGGCCATGGCCTCTGTCGATCCGTCCCCGTCGGCCCAGCGGGCCCTCATCGTCGACAACAATGTCAGCGTGACCGACACGTTTTCGTGAATGCTTCGCCTGGGGCACGACAGAAGTCCGGGCCGAGATCTCGACCGGCGAGGGCTTGGCGCTGGTGCGCACGTACGCGCCGCACCTGATGATCATGGATCAGGGACTTTTTCTTGGACGAAGCGCAAACTTCTGGGATCCGATCGCTCGGCGCCGAGCTCCGCTACAAGCTCCTTTGACTCGAGAAGTTGGTGACCCTGGCCCGCGACCCACTCTCCATCCCCGTCAAGGATTGACCACCGGTTCCCAGTCCGCGGCTGCAGAGTCCCGTTTCCTGAAGGCCTGCCAGCGCGAGCCAGTGGATGCGACGCCCGTCTGGTTCATGCGGCAGGCTGGTCGCTACATGGCCAACTACCGCGAGCTCCGGACCCGCCACTCGCTGTTGGACATCTGTCGGTCACCAGATCTTGCCACCGAAGTGACGCTGCAGCCGGTCGAAGCCATCGAGGTCGACGCGGCGATCCTCTTCTCGGATCTCCTGTTGCCCCTCGAACCGCTTGGCCTGCCGTTCGACTTCGTGAAGGGCGAGGGGCCGCAACTCGAGTGTCCCATCGACTCACCCGCCGACATCGACCGCCTGAAAATGTTCGAGCCACGTGAGGCCCTAGGCTTCGTGCTTGAGGCCATCGGCCAAATCCAGCGCGCGCTCGATGGCCGCATCCCGCTGATCGGCTTCGTCGGCGCACCGTTCACCCTAGCGTCCTATGCCATCGAGGGTGGTCACTCGAACAACTTCGCGCGGACCAAGGCTCTGATGTACGGCCACCCCGAGGCGTGGCACCGTCTCTGCGACCGGCTGTCGGTCGTTGTGACCGACTACCTCATCGCGCAGATCGAGGCCGGAGTCAACGCCGTCCAAGTATTCGACTCGTGGGTCGGCACGCTCGGACCAGCCGACTACCGCGAGTTCGCGATGCCCCATACGGCACGCATCTTCGAGGCGGTGGCCGGCCGCGTCCCATCGATTCATTTCGGGACCGGCACGGCGACGCTCCTCAAGGACCTGCGCGACGCCGGGGGCGACGTCATCGGTGTGGACTGGCGCGTTCCGCTCGACGAGGCTTGGGCGCGCATCAGGCACGATCGTGCTATACAGGGTAACCTCGACCCGACGCTGCTACTCGGCCCTACCCGCCGCATGCTCGAGGCAGCCGACGACATCCTCGCCCGGGCGGACCGGCGGCCCGGCCATATCTTTAACCTAGGCCACGGCATCCTGCCCTCCACCCCGCTCGAGCATGTCCAGATGCTCGCGCACTACGTGCATCGGGTCTCGCGGACGGGACCGTGACCGCCGACGCGAGCGGGTCTCCGCTCGACGCGGTCGTCGTCGGCAGCGGAATCAGCGGCCTCACCACCGCCTACACGCTGCAGCAGCGCGGACTGCGCGTCCGCGTGATCGAGTCCTCGGACCGGCCGGGGGGCGTGATCCAGACCGAACGGTTCGGCGACTGGGTCATCGACAAGGGTCCGGATGCCCTCTTGGTGCAGAAGACCGCCGGGGTCGAATTGTGCCGCGAGATGGGGCTCGGCGACCGCCTGGTGGGCACGCTCGAGCCACGAACCGCCTTCGTGCTGCGGCGCGGCCGACTGCACCCTCTGGTCGAAGGGTCGTTCCTCGGGTTCCCCGTCCGCACAGGAGCGCTGGCGCGTTCCTCCCTGTTCTCGCTACCGGCCAAGGCACGGATGGCCTGCGAGGTGTGCGTGCCGCGTGGCAACGTCGAGGACGAGTCGATCGCCTCGTTCGTGCGCCGACGCTTCGGGCAGGAGGCCGTCGACTATCTGGCCGAGCCTCTGCTAGCCGGCATCCACGCCGGCACCGTGGAACGGCTGTCGATGCGCGCGCTCTTTCCGCACCTGCTCGACGCCGAGCAGCGCTCGGGGAGCGTGCTGCGCGCGGCCCGCGCACGACGCGCCGCACCGCCAGCCGGTAGCGCGTTTGTCTCACTCCCGGGCGGCATGGGCGAGCTCATTGCGGCGTTGACGACGGCACTCACGCCCGGCACGTTGGCCCTCTCGTCGCGGGTGAGCGACCTGCACCGGGTGAGCCGGTACATTGTGGAAACCACCGGCGGTCCGGTCGAGGCGCGTGCGGTTGTGCTCGCGGTGCCCGCGTACGTGGCTGGCAGCCTGCTGCACGGCATCGACACCACACTGGCCGGCCTGTGCGACGCGGTGCCGTACGCCTCCACGGCGACGGTGGCTTTTGGATTCCGCCGCGAGCAGGTGCAGCATCCGCTCGCTGGCACCGGGTACGTGGTGCCCCTCCTAGAGCGCAACCCTCTGCTGGCCTCCACTTGGGTTAGCTCCAAGTGGCCGGGGCGGGCACCGGCTGGCTTTGTCCTGCTCCGGGCTTTCTTGGGCGGGGGCCGGGATCCCCATCGTCTCGACCGCGACGACGACCAGCTGGTCGAGCTGGCTCGTGCATCCCTCGCCGACACGCTCGGCATCAACGGCTCGCCGCTGTTCACACGGCTCTCACGCTGGGCGCGCCAGAACCCCCAGCACGAGGTCGGGCACCTGCAACGCGTGGCCGCCATCGAAGCCCGTCTGGCGGCCGTGCCCGGGCTGTTTGTCACCGGCAGTGGCTTCCGTGTGGTGGGAATTCCCGACTGCATCACCGATGGCCGGGCAACCGCGGCGCTCGTCGCCGACTTCCTCGAACGTCGCGAAGCTGAGTGAGGCACCGCACCCGAGCCTACGCGGCGGGGGCCACTACACCGAACGGCTCGCCGGGGCAGGGATCGAGCCCTCGGTGGGCAGCTGGGCGCACACTACCGCACCAAGCGCCGCGCATATTCAGCGGCTCCTCCATCTATTGAAGCTGCACGCCGCCGAGCACGTCTCGTGTGGCCTGTGCGAGATCGTCGAGCAGGCCCTCACCTCGTGCGCTTCCGGCTCAAGGAGGCGGCGATCCGCATCGTGACGCAACTGCTGGAGTCACCGGTCCAGGTCAAGGCTGACGCGGGGCAACTCAACTAGGTCCTCGTCAACCTCGTCTGGAACGCCGTCGACGCCATGCGTAGGCGCCCGGACCGGCAGATCAGTCTACGCCTGCAGGGGGGAAGGACACCACCACGCTGTCGTATCTTGACCGGGCTACCGGCATCGAACCCGATCTGCTCGACCGGCGCTTCGATCCATGTTTCACCACCAAGGAACCCAGCCAAGGCACCGGACCCGGACTGAGTGTCAGCCTGTTGATCGTCAAGCAGCATGGCGGCACTATCCGGGTAGCCTCGCAGCTCGGGCACGGGCTCGGCGTTCCACGTGATGCTGCCACTCGACGCGGCCTGCCAGTGAGGCCGCATGGCCCGCGGGAATGCGGGCACAGCGATGCTCCGGGCGCTGGTCGACGACGACGAGAACGTCATTCGCGCCGTGGTGCCCTGGGCGCTCGAAACCCGCGTGGGCTGTATCGTCAACTACGCCCGTAACGGCTCGGACGTGATGGTGCCTAGAGCGTGACGTGTACTGAGCCCTGCACTATTAACATGCTGCTGGCAGCGACCCGCCACGCTATCGGCGACTGACGCGCCAGTCCGACTGGCAAATCGTCCACGGCAGTGTCACCGAAATGACGCGCGACGACCCGTAACGGCGCGGTAACATGCGAACAGTCGGCAGCGCGCCGCCCGATGACTCATGAAGCCGTCGATCAATTCACGCGAGGCACGGCCTGCAGCCGCCGAGGTTAAGTTTCTGCTCGACGCCTCGACTGCGGAACAGGCGCGCGACTGGATGCGCTGCCACTTGCCGCCCGACGCCTACGGGGGTGGCCCGTTCGGCGACACTTATCGGACCTCGACGCTCTACTACGATTCCGAGGCGCGCGACGTCTTCCACCGGCGCGGTTCGCAGGGCCGGGCTAAGTTCCGGGTACGCCGGTACGGCGATGGACGAGAGGTTTTTTTCGAGCGGAAGCTCAGACGTCCCCGCCTGCTCGTGAAGTGGCGCACGCGCGTAGGCCTCGACACCTTGGACCGACTGGCTAGGAGCACCCTCGCCCCACACGACGCAGGCTACTGGTTCCAGCGTCGGCTGGTGGGCCGCCAGCTCGCCCCTGCGTGCCAAGTGCGGTATCGCCGGGTCGCCCGGGTTGGGACGGCTGAGGGCACACTAGTGCGGGTAACGCTCGATGACGAGATCGAGGCGTGGGGCCCCGCGGGTTTCATCTCACCCCCGGCCGACCCCGGTGTGCGCGTGGTTGCGCCGGGGCAGGTCCTCGAACTGAAGTACGCCGGTTATCCGCCCGCGCTTCTGAGACGGCTGATTGGCGACCTAGGCCTGAGCCCGGTGAGCATGTCGAAGTACCGCCTCGCGACAACCGCGCTCGGTGCCAGCGACGACACGGGACCGGAGGAACGAGGCCGTCGAACGAGCCCGCTATGCCTGAGTTCCTGACGGCGCCGTTTGCCAGCGATCTCGCCCTGTCGCCGACCGACGTGCTGGTTCGGCTTGTTGTCTCGCTCGCGCTGGGTGCTGTGGTCGCCTGGGTCTATCGCATGACGCGCGAGGCCGACGCGGTGGCACCGTCTTTCCCCGTCACCCTAGCGCTGCTCTGTATCCTGATTGCGATGGTGACTCAGGTCATTGGCGACAACGTGGCACGGGCGTTCAGCCTTGTGGGTGCGCTGTCGATCGTCCGGTTCCGAACGGTGGTGCGAGACACCCAGGACACGGCGTACGTGATCTTCGCCGTTGCGGTGGGTATGGCCGTGGGCGCGGGCAACGCCTGGGTGGCCGTGGCCGGCATCCCGATCGTCGCTGCTGCGGCCTTCCTAATGCGGCCGCCAGACGCTCCGACCCGCAACGGGTGTCCGTACCGCCTGCAGGTGCGGCTGGGCATCGGCCATGAGAGCGCCGCCACCCTCGGCGCTACACTAGAGGCATTCGCGCTCGGGCCCCAGTTGGTGGGAACGGCGACGGCCCGCCAAGGAATGGCTCTCGACGTCACCTACGAGACGGCGCTCCGGCCGGGCACGGCGCCCGACGCGATCGTTCAGGCGCTGAATCGTCTCGAGGGGGTACAGGGGGTCACGATCGAGCGGATGAACGGGCGTGGCGAGGAACCCGCCTGACGCCAGAGAGGAGCCCATGACTGAGCACGCCTGGTCTTCGCAGTTCCAGATTGCGACGTTTCGCTGGATCCCCGCGCTCGGCGCGGCAGCCGCCCTCACGCTCCTCACCGATGCCCAGGTCGACGCCCAGTTCTCCGGCTTCGGCGGCCGCGACCAGGAGCTGCAGATCCTCGGCCAGTTCGACGCCGACGACAACGGCCGTCTGGATGCGGACGAGCGCCGCGTCGCCCGCGAGTGGGGCGGTCTCGACCGACGGGGCCGTCGCAACGCTGGCGGCCGGCGCACCACCGTCCCGGCGCGTCCCTTGACGCCGGCCGAGGTCGCCATCTTCCCCAATCGGCCCCTCTATGACATGGAGGCACTGCGCACATTCTTCCTGACTTTCGAGAACGAGGACTGGGAGGCGGAGCTCGAGGTGTTCCGCAACACGGATGTCGAGGTGCCGGCCACACTGACAGTCGACGGAGAATCGTACCCGGACGTCGGCGTGCACTTCCGTGGCAACTCATCGTTCCAGCGCGTTCCGACCGGGTACAAGCGCTCGCTGAACCTCTCGCTCGACTGGATTCACGAGCGTGCCGACATTGACAGCTACCAGACGTTCAATCTGCTGAACTCCCACGCGGACCCGACGTTCCTACGGTCGGTACTCTTCCTCGAGATCGCCCGCCACTACATGCCGGCGCCGAAGGCCAACTTCGTCCGTGTGGCAATCAACGGCGAGAACTGGGGCATCTACGTGAACCAGCAGCAGTTCAACCGGGATTTCATCGAGGAGTGGTACGACACCCGAGACGGCGCCCGCTGGAACGTACCGGGCAACCCGCGGGGACGCGCGGGCCTCGAGTACTTTGGCCAGGGGGAGGTCGCCTATCGGCGGGCCTACGACCTGAAGTCCGACGACAACCCCAACGCCTGGCGGGCGCTCATGGAGCTGACACGCGTGCTAAACGAGACATCGCTCGACGAACTCCAGGCGGCCCTCGAGCCGATGCTCGATATCGACGAGGTCTTGCGCTTCCTGGCCCTTGATGTGGCGTTGGTCAACGCCGACGGATACTGGACCCGCGCCAGCGACTACAACCTGTACCTGGACCCGGACGGCCGCTTTCACGTGATCCCGCACGACGCAAATGAGACGTTCAGCGAATCGAGAGGCCGCAGCGGGTTCGGCGGACGCACCGGCAGCGTTACGCTGGATCCATTGACGGGTCTCAACGACCGCTCCACCCCCCTGCGTTCCCGGCTATTGGCCGTCCCCGAGTTGCGCGAGCGGTACCTGAACTACGTGCGCGACATCGCCGTGAACTACCTCGACTGGGCGGTGCTCGGCCCGATCGCGGAACGCTACCAAGCCCTGATCGCCGACGACGTGGAGGCGGATGTCCGCCGGCTCGAGCGGTTCGAAGAGTTCCCCGCCGCCCACGACGGGGTCGGCAGTCTGCGAAGCTTCGTCGAGCGCCGTCGTGAATACCTCCTGAACTACCTGATGCTGGATCGCCTCACGCCGACGGCGAGAACCGCTGCCCGCTAGGCCCGGCTATGTTGGCACCGACCCTCGGCCGCCCCGACACGGGACGCACACCCCATGACGACTTGGACACAACGACGATGGACCCGGTGGCACTCGGACGACTGGATGAGCATGGTCGACGTGGATCCCGACGGCACCTACACCTACGGCGCCTGGCAGGGCCACAGTGACGACCCGCCGGACGGCGTCATGAAGCCCGCCGAAAGCCTGGTGGCCGCCCAGCACCAAGCGTCGGCGTACATCCGCGACCAAGGTCACTGGTGCACCGACCGGTGCAGCTTCTGGATTGCAGACCCACCGATCGACGCGTGACGACACCGTCTCCAGCGCCCTTCCTGCAATCTTGGGCCGCCCTGTGCGTCCGCGTGATCCTCGGGCTGATCTTCGGGATGGCGGGCACCTACAAGACTTTCGTGCAGACGCCAATTGGGCACTACGAGCAGTACTTCCTGCCGTTCGCCGACACGTGGCTGCCGCTCTGGGCCCTTTGGATCACGGGGGTGACCGTCCCGCTGGTGGAGTTCCTGGCCGGGTGGCTCGTGGTGCTCGGCTTCCGCATGCGCGAAGCCCTCGTGGCCCTCGGCCTCGACTTGATGATCGTCACCTACGGTCACCTGCTCGAGAACCACCTGTACGACTTCACGGGGCACGTGATCCCACGCCTTGCGCTGTTGGTCGTCGTGGTATATCTCGCAGCCGACGATCGATTCTCGCTCGACGCCTGGCTCCGCTCCCGCAGAGCAGCGTAACCTGCACACCAGAGCACCGGAGACGGGGCATCTCTGCCTAGCAGTATTTCCGGAGCGGCATACGCCTACACGCACGCCGCCGGCGCTCCCCCAAGCGAAATCGCCGCAACCAGCCGGAAAGACAAAGTGACAACGCGTTGGGTCTCCAGTCACCGGTCAAGCGGCGCATGTGACCGAGTGCGGATCTGGGATCCCCGACTCGCCGCCCCGTGCGCACCAGACAACTCCAAAGTGAGGAGTGCCACCCGAGCACCGAAGAAAGGCTACTGCGGTTCGCAGTCCGTGAACATCGACTCGCGGCAGGCGATGGCCTGCGCGAGCAGCGCGTCCTGCTGCTCGCGCGAGAGCGTCATCTCGAGCCGGACGCGGTCGGCACCGCCGCCGAGCTGGCCACCAGAGCTAGCCGCCGCGACGTTCAGCCACATGTAAGCCCGCAGGTCGTCCTGCGGCACGCCCTCACCAAGCACATAGAGCAGCGCCAGGTTGTGCTGCGCACTCGCCACGCCTTGCTCAGCCGCACGTCGGTACCACTCGGCCGCGGTTGCCGCGTCCTGCTCCACGCCGTCGCCATTGGCGTAGGTCAGGCCCAAGTTGAACTGGGCGCCGGGATGCCCCAGCGCGGCCGCCCGCGCGTACCACCTCCGGGCCTCGACGTGATCGACCTCCACCCCGCGGCCGAGTGTGTACATCAGCCCTAGGTTGTTCTGGGCCTGCGCATAATCCTGCGCGGCGGCCCGCCGGTACCAGTCGACGGCCTCGGCCTCGTCCTGAGCCGTGCCGACGCCGCGTGAGTACAGCAGTCCGAGACTGAACTGTGCCGCGGCGTGGCCCTGCTCGCCTGCCCTGCGGTACCAGCGGAGCGCCTCGGCGTCGTCACGCTCCACCCCCAGACCGTTGGCGTACACGAGGCCGAGGTTGTATTGGGCGCCCGCCAGGCCCTCCTCGGCAGCTGCCCGCAGTTCGATCAGACCCGGAACGTCGATCTGGGCGTCCGGTCCGACCTCGAGGGTCTGAGCCGCAACGCCACCACCAGCCAGCAGGGTGACGACCATCAGGCCTGCCATCCAGACTCGCGAAACTGTCATCGACAGTAGTATGAGCTATCAGGCCCGACAAGCACAGGGCGTTGCGCCCCAATATGTCAAGAATCCCCGCCTTTGCCTCCAGGGCAGCGGCGTACGGGGCACGAGCGCCGACGACGAACCGTCCGGCCGTTCTCGCTGCGTCCCCAGCGCCTCGCGCAGCAGCCCTGCCCCATCCCGGCGCCGGCACGCGCTCGGTTACCGGGCGGCGCGAACGCCTGCAGACAAGCGTCCGCTGCGCTGGGGTCAGCGCTTGAGGATCGCTGCGAGCGTTCCGAGGAGGAAGCCCGTGAGAGACCGACGCACGGGAAGCGCGGACCTTGACAGAGGCCGCCTCGGCCAAAGTACTCACGTGATGAGCGGCGAGTCACGAGTGCCTCGCCGCCTGCAACACGGCAGCGGGGCCGCTTGGCAAATCACGTCCGGCTCAACGGCGTCTTTTGTGCGTGCCGTCGTTGCCCATGATCAGCTGCACAGCGAGGTGCCGTGTCGATGGCATCCAAGACCTGCCGGAACTCAGTCGCCCTGAGCCGTTGATTTCATGGCGTACGCAGCTCGCGCGTCTTCAGGTCGAGTGCGGCAAGTAACGTAGTACCCTGCCGACGGTCGGCATGCGTACGGCCCTCGATTGGTCCCGGGCACAGCGGCAGCACCGGCGGGTGCAATCCGGCGCCTGACTCGGGGAGTTCTCGTCGACGCAGAACATGAGGTGGCGACTGCATGTAGCGGCCGACGATGGCCCGGACTTGGTCACTGGGCAACTGATCGGTCGACAGCTTGAACGTCTCGGTGCTGCAACCCACAGGCCCGTCAGAGCTGTTGAATCGTCGTGCGCTCCACCCTCCATGCTGGAGCTGCGGTGCGGCCATGGATGTTCCCTCCGAGTCCCCCATCGCCTGTCAAGCCGAAAATGTCCACTTCAAGGGGGGGCACGGTCAGGATATTAGTGACCGCCGGAGGGATCGAAAGGCACGAAGTCTTCCGGCGGCAGCTCGAGGTGCACGGCCGTCAGCAGTCCGCCAGCTGCGTGGTCCAGGATGTGGCAATGGAAGAGCCACGTTCCCGGCCGCTCGTCAAACCGCACGAGCAGCCGCCGAGTTTCCTCGAAGGGAATGTCCACCGTGTCCTTCCACTCGTACGGACGCAGGGGCTCGTAGTTCTCGTCGAGCACCATGAAGAAGAAGCCGTGCAGATGCAGCGGGTGCGACCACGGCGTCGTGTTTTCGATCGTCCAGATCTGCGTGTCACCGAGCGAGGCGAGAATCGGTCGCGTCTCCCAGTACGGAACGCCGTCGAAGCCGTACTCGAAGCGTTTGGTGACCATGTCCTGCTCCAGCGTCAGTTGCATTCCCCGCATGATCGCGCCCTCGGTGCTGAAGGGCACGATCTCCCGTGACACCTCTGGCAGCGGCGCACCCACGTACTCCGGCTGGTCCGAGATGGTCATCCCTATCAGGTCCTGAACCGTCCGAAGCTCGGTGCTGCCGTAGCCCCGATCGTGGAGCTGCGACCGCAACATCAACTCGTCGCCCGGCTCGCCACGCGGCGTAATGATCACATCCGCGCGCTCGCCCACGCCCAGCACGAGGAAGTCCTCCTCGACGGGGTACTCGAGCAGCCCGCCATCGCTGCCGATCCGCGTGAACGTGTACTCCTCGCCAAGATCCAGCTTGTAGTACCGGCTCTTGGCGGCGTTGATGATGCGCCAGCGCTGCGGTGCGCCAGAGCGCGCCATCAGAAGTGGCGTCTTCCTCCCGTTGACCAGTACGTGGTTGCCCTCGCGTCCGAAGGCCATGCCGGCAGAGCCGCCCGAGTTGGGATCCTCCAGCTCACCCTGCTCGGTGACGGCGATATCGCTCAGGAGGATCACCAGTTCGTCGACAACGCCCACCGTCTGCTGCTCCGCGGGCGCCTCGGACAGAAATGCGCCGTAGAGGCCGTAGCCGACCTGCATCGCCGACATGACGTGCGGGTGGTACCAGAAGGTGCCCGCGTCGGGCACGATGAAGTCGTAAGTAAAACTCTCACCCGGCAGGACCGGGTCCTGCGAGTAGCCAGGCACGCCGTCCATAAAGATCGGGATCCGTAGCCCGTGGTAGTGAATCGTCGAGGGATCCGGCAACGAGTTGGTGAAGTGGATGATTAGCCGGTCCCCGACGTTCACGCGGATCAACGGCCCCGGAATCATGCCGTTGTATGTCCAGGCCTCGACCACCAGGCCCGGCTCGACTTCAAACGGCTCGACGCGCGCTTCGAGTTCGACCTCCACGATACGAGGATCGGGGTTCAAGTCCGGCGCCTCTGGCATTCGGATGCCGTCGTCCCACCCATCGGCCTGTAGCGAGTCCTGCGCCGCCCCCGGGGCGACCATCCCGAAGCCCAGCACCAGTACCCCGAGCCAGCGTCCTGTTGCCGCACACATCCACGCCTCCTCAAGCCTCTTCCGTCCACTTCCGCTATCCAAGAATACTGCCTTCGGGCCAACAAACAGCAATCACTCCTGAGGACCCGGACACCCGTGCAAGCGGGAACATTCCCAACGGAGAAGCGAACTACCCCCCCAACTGGCCTCCCGGCAGGACGACCTCGATCAGGATCGACTCGATTGATCACGGGCTCTACACCTGGTCCGATGGCGATGGGCAACCACCGCCCCGGTGGGCGGCCAGGGTCGATGTGGGTGGCCAGGGTGGACCTGCCGCGAAACGCGGGCCATTCGTGCTACGAACAACTGAACCGTGTGTTTGACGAGGCGGACTGCGACGCCTTTGTCGAGGAGCGGTGTGCGAAGTTCTACGTCGATGGGTTGACCGTCCGCGTCTGGCACCGGGCCGACCCGACCTGGATCGACCCCCACGCACCAAACTACCAACCAGTATTCCCCACCCTACGTGCAGGCAGTTCTGCCACGGGCCACTAGATCAGCCGGGAGCGGATCTCAGGCGGCGGGTTCTCGCAGGTGTTGGACCGACCCGCCAGCCGATGGCGCAGGGCCGCCACCACGCGGTAGACGACGTCCCGCACAGGCGGGGGCACTGCGAGGGCGATCGCCGCAGCCCGCCAGGGCAGCGGCAACCGCCGCGCGATGCGTAACGACGCAGTCGACCGGAGGTAGACCTGGCCGTCCTCAATTAGGACGATGCTCCGCGCCTGTTCGCGGCCCACGCCGTGCCGGGCCAGCAGCGCCGCACCCTCCGACGACTGCGATGTCCCGAACCGGAAGTAGCCCTCCGGGTCGCGACGGGCCACGAAAGTCACAGCACCCTCACAGAAAGCGCACGTCCCGTCGAAGAGCACGATGCCGCCTATCGGTCGATCAATGTCGGTCATGAGTGTACGAGCCACGCGACCGTCTCAGCCATTGTCCCGCCGCGACGGCCGAGCCACCGTCACGAGTATAGTCGAGTGCAGGCCGTCCCTATGCCACACCTTCCGCCGCCTGCCTTTGACTCCATCGACGTGCGGCGCTATTACGACCGGCACACGCGTGGCTTCCTCGCCTTTGGCGAGGGCGGGCGCCTCGGTGCCATCCGACGGGCTGTCTGGGCGCCCGGCGTCTCGTCATCCGACGGAGCGTTCCATTTCGTCGATGACCTCGTCGCCGACGCCATCGTGTCACGGCCGGATCCCCCTGCGGCGCCGCATGTCGTCGATCTGGGCTGTGGTGTGGGTGGGAGCCTCCTGCGGCTGACCACGCGCGTTTCACGAGCACGTGGCACCGGTGTCACCCTCAGCCGGCTGCAGGCACGCCTAGCGGCGCAGCGGTTCGACGAAGCGGGCGCAGGCGCACGGGTCACGTGCCTCATCGCCAACTTCGAGGCCCTCCCGATCGCTGCCGCCTCGGCTGACGCCGTTTGTGCCATCGAGTCGTTCGCCCACGCGCAGGACCCCGCGCGATTCTTCGTCGAGGCTGCCCGCGCCCTCCGGCCAGGCGGTCTCCTGGCCGTATGCGATGACTTCCTGCGTCCGTCCCGCGAGCGGGCGGCCGAGCGATGGGTGGATCTCCTCCGGCGCAGCTGGCGACTCAACACCCTCATCACCACCGACGCGGCCATCGGCGCAGCCGCCCGCGCCGGGTTGTCACATCGCTCGACGACCACGCTCACACCCTGGCTCAACGTCGACCGGCTGCGTGACCGCGTGCTCGCGGTGCTCGCCCATGCGCTCGGCTGGCTACCGTCAGCGTCCGATCGATTCGGTCATTTGGTCGGCGGCAATGCGCTGCGCCGCTGTCTGGCGGGAGGCTGGATCGGCTACGACCTACTCTTGTTCGAGCGCGGCCCGGAGCGGCCATAATCCGCTACGACCATATCGTCTGAGCCCAGTGGAATCACCTATGATCAGGAGGTGGAGCAGTGGGCTACGCGCTGGCTCGGCGCCCTGATGGCTGGCGCCGCGGTTGTCATCGTCGTCGCGGGACTGCGGGCGGCCGTGACCCTGGTCATCCCTGTACTCCTTGCCGGTTTCCTGGCCGCCGTCCTTTACCCTTTCGTCCGATGGCTCCAACAGTGGCGCGTTCCCCGCTGGATCGCGGTGATCCTGACGATCCTCATGGTGTTGGCAGCGTTCTCGGGCCCCGGGCTCGTCGTCCAGGACGCCGCGCAGCAGTTCGCTGCCGCGGCGCCGCAGTACCGGGCTGACTTCCAGCGCAACGTCGCCCCCCTGCTCGCGCGCATCCAGCTGCTCGGCTATCCCGAGTTCGACTGGCGAACGGTCTTGGATCCCGGCGCAGCGCTGGATCTCGTTCGCACGCTCTCGGCCGGCGTTGCTGGGTTGCTCGGCAACACGTTCGTCATCCTCATCACTACCGCGTTCATGCTGCTCGAGGCCGGGCACTTCCGCCAGCGCCTCCGTCGTGCCTTCGGCTTCAAGGCCGGCCAGCTCGCCGCCCTCGACGAGGCGCTGGCCGACGTGCAGCACTATCTTCGTATCAAGACCCTCATCAGCCTCGCGACCGGTGTCGGGATCATGCTGTGGCTGATCGTCCTGGGGGTCGAGTACCCGATGCTCTGGGGTTTGCTGGCCTTCCTGCTCAACTTCATTCCGAACTTCGGCTCCCTGCTGGCGGCGTTTCCCCCGGCGCTACTGGTGCTCGTGCAGAACGGACCCGACGGGGTCTTCTTCCTCGTCATCCTGGGCTATGTGGCGGTCAACGTCGTGGTCGGTAGCATCCTGGAACCTCGCATCATGGGGCAGAGCCTTGGCTTGTCCCCCGTGGTCGTCCTGCTGTCGCTGCTCTTCTGGGGCTGGGTCTGGGGTGGCGTAGGGCTCCTTCTAGCCATACCCCTGACCATGGTGGCCAAGCTCCTCCTGGAGCACTCCGAAGGGCGCTGGCTCGCATCACTCCTCGGGCCGGCCGCCCCGCGTGCGTGACGCACGCCGGCCGGCCGGCGCACTGGTCAATAGCCCGTGATCATCACCCGTCGAACCCTTGGACTGGCCCGTCAAGCTCACCTTCCTGGTCGAACACCCGGGCCATGGTCCAGCCCCCCCTCGGGGAGATCCGTGAGGGTCTGCGACGTACTGTCTCCGGACATGGAGATAGAGCTGTTGAGCACGGGCCCGTCGCACAGGTTCATAGCGCGAGGAATAAGGCCCTTATGGAGGGGTGGCGACCTGATCGTGCCAGCCCCGGTTCAGCGGTGTTCGTCGACACCCGGGGTGGAGGCCAGCGATCTCACCCGCGAGGACGACTCACCCACTGTCCCGTGGTCCCGATGGTGGTGGCCAACGGCCCTGACTCCCACGTTCTCGGGCGGCATCGACCGGAAGTTCCAGCAGCGCAGGCGCAGACGTTCGCGAGACCGGCGACCTATCACAGCGTCGTCCAGACCCCGCCGGGCCGCACGTCGAGACAGGTCAGCGGCGCCGTACAGCCCATCATCGGCACGCACATGGCAGACCCACGGAGACCGCTAAGAGGCGCCCGCCGCGAGTTCCCGCTGCGCTTCGCTGCTGCCGGACCTCAGCGCCCCGGTCGCGCCGAGCCACGAGCGCAAGCCGACCCAGTACCGCGTCAGCTACCTCCGCTCCACCGACGCGGCCCTGCCGCAGCTGCCGATTCGGCGCTGCCCTCCTTCGCGAGGGCCTGGAGGGCGAACTCAGCTTCAACGGGCCCCTGCCTGACGGCTGGCCCGGGGTTCTGTGGCATCCTTGACCCATGAGCTTCTGCGAACACTGCCAAGGCCAGCGCTTCGATCGGGCCCAAGTGCTCCGGACGATCCGTCAGATCCGTGAAGAGTTGCGTCATTCGCAGCCGGATCCGGCTGTTGACCGCGCACTCGCTTTGACGCTGCACACCGTGCGCGCCCTCGAGATTCCGCACCTCGAGCCAGAAGAGAGCGAGGATCCCGTCGTCCACTGATCTGCCCGCGGCTCGTGGCTGCCGTGGGAGGCTCGCCAGCGCAGGTCGCCGCCTCCTCCAGCGTCTCGTGTCCATCGCCGTCGGAGTGACGCTGCTGCGACTGAACGGCCTCGTCGGGGGTCTGCTGGGCGATCTCGCGGCGCCGCTCACGCCCGAGACGATCACCATCGGCTTCGCCCGCGCGCTGGCCGTCGCCGTCGGGCTCTGGCTCATCTACCGCGGCCTGCGCTGATCGACGCCGGCCGCCCGTTCGGAGGAACGGATGAACGTCTCGGACCTCGTAGACACCATCTCCGTGTGGATGACCGAGTTCGCATGGGCCGTGCAACTGTTTGTCGTCGTCCTCGCAGCGCTCGTGGCCGGCACGATCGCGCGGCGCGTCGTGCTGCACCTGCGCGAGCGAACGAGAGAGACGCACAACGTGGTCGACGACGCGCTGCTCGAGGCGCTGATCGGGCCCACGCGGGGCATGATCCTCGTCATCGGCCTCTCGTGGGCCGCGTACATTGCCGGGCAAGAGACCGACGCCGCGATCTTTGACGCCGTGCCCGCCATGCGCGACCTACTGGTCGTCACCATGCTCACGTGGTTCCTGCTGCGGCTCGCCGGCAGCTACGAGAGTCACTACGTCGCCGACCAGGACGCGAAAGGCGGCGAGATTGACCGCACGTTCGTCCATGCGGTCGGCAAGCTCGTCCGCGCGTCGATTGTCATCACGGCAAGCCTAGTCGTCCTCCAGACCCTAGGCATCAGCATCGCGGGGCTGCTTGCCTTCGGCGGCATGGGGGGAATCGCGGTCGGTTTGGCCGCACAGGATCTACTGGCCAACATCTTCGGCGGGGTGACGATATACCTGGATCGGCCGTTCGCCGTCGGCGATTGGATTCGGTCACCCGACCAGGAGATCGAGGGCACGGTCGAGGAAATCGGCTGGCGGCGAACCGTGATCCGCACGTTCGACAAGCGGCCACTCTACGTACCGAATTCGGTCTTCACTACGATTTCGGTGGAGAACCCGGCGCGCATGCTCAACCGCCGGATCAAGGAAACGATCGGCGTGCGCTACAACGACGTCGCCAAGATGCCCCTGATCCTCGCCGATGTCCGCCGCTACCTCGAGACGAGCCCGCGAATCGACCAGTCCGTGACGCTGATGGTCAACTTCAACTCCTTCGGGGCATCGTCGCTCGACTTCTTCATCTACTGCTTCACCCGGACGACGGTCTGGACCGAATTCCATGTGGTGAAGGAGGAGGTGTTGTTGCACATCGTTGACATCATCGCAGGGCATGGCGCCGAGATCGCCTTTCCAACGAGGACGCTGTACCAC
Source organism: uncultured Bifidobacteriaceae bacterium (assembly GCA_964535675.1). GTDB lineage: Bacteria > Acidobacteriota > Vicinamibacteria > Vicinamibacterales > UBA2999 > CAZHTD01. The sequence goes on from CAZHTD010000009.1 coordinate 44,100, forward strand.
GTCCCGTCGATGCCCAAGCTCGAGCCACGCTCGGAGTCCAGCCCGACTCCGGCCGACGCGCGCTGACAGGGCGCGTGTTGGTGAGCTACAGGAGACCGACGCGCGCGGTCAACGCGTTCCAGAATCGTTGATCGCCCGGGTGACGCTCCAGGCCGTCGGCGAGCGCGGCTGCCCGGGTGTAGCGAGTGTCAGCCGAGTCCGGTGCCAACACCAGCGCCCGCTCGTTGTGTGGGGAGCAGCCGTGATGGTCCGCACCGTACTGCTCCGCGTCTGGCAGCAGTACGAGGCGAAGATCGCGGCGCTGGAGCGACTCGGCGGCCGTCTGGAACTGGAGCTCGAGGTCCGGGGCTCAGAAAAAGCGCAGCGTCACCGGGACGTGTGCGTACAATTGTCAGTGCCGACCCCGTGGTAACTTTCCGATCCCGCAAACATCCATCGGATTGGATCACTCGCCATGGTTCACGGCGAGGCACCCCCAACTCCGACGCAGATAGGATCGTGAGTTCGTGGAGGCATCAAAGTGACCAACTTGTTCCGGAATTCGATCGTGCTCGCCGTGGCGCTTGTCACTACCATCGCTGCCCAAAGCGACCTAGCGGACCGCGCGCAGGCACTGCACGAGGCCGTCCCGCTGATCGACGGCCACAACGACTATCCTTGGGCGCTGCGTCAAGCGAGCGCAAGCCGAGACCTCTCGGAGCTCGACATCGCCGTGCCGCAGCCGGGCATCATGACCGACATCCCGCGCCTCCGCGCGGGCGGCGTGGGCGGTCAGTTCTGGTCGGTCTACGTACCAGCCAACATGCGGGGCCAGGAAGCGGTGCGCGCGACGCTGGAGCAAGTCGACATCGTTCACCGCATGATGGACACCTACCCCGACACGTTCGGTTTCGCCTTGACGGCTGGTGACGTCGAGCGCGTGTTCGGCGACGGCCGCATCGCGTCGCTCATCGGCATGGAGGGCGGGCACGCGATCGACAACTCCCTCGCAACGCTGCGGATGTTCCACCGTCTGGGCGCACGCTACATGACGCTCACGCACAGCGCCACACTCGACTGGGCCGACTCGGCCACCGACGAGGCGCGCCACGGCGGGCTCACCGCGTTCGGCGAGGAGGTGGTGCGCGAGATGAACCGTCTGGGAATGCTTGTCGATCTGAGCCACACTTCTTCGGACACGATGGACGATGCGCTACGCGTGTCAGCGGCCCCGGTGGTTTTCTCACACTCGAGCGCGCGTGGCGTGCTCGACCACCCCCGCAACGTGCCGGATGATATCTTGCGCCGCCTGCCGGGCAACGGCGGCGTCGTGCTGGTGACCTTTGTGCCCGACTACCTTACCGATGCGGATGAGGCCACGGTCGCTGACATCGTCGACCACATGGACCACATCCGCCGCGTGGCCGGGCCCGACCATGTCGGCATCGGGGGCGATTACGACGGCATCGACGTGGCGCCGTCGGGGATGGAGGACGTCTCCACGTACCCTCGGCTCACCACCGAGCTGCTGCGGCGGAACTGGCCCGATGACGACGTGCGTAAGGCCCTCGGGCTGAACGTCCTGCGCGTTCTGCGCGAGGCCGAGGCAGTGGCAGCACGCCTGCAGCAGGAGCGCGGCCCATCGACCGCCACCATCGAGGCGCTCGATGGCCGGACGGCGCCCTGAGGCGAAGCACACATTGGGCGACCACGAGCTGTACGCTGCCGTCAGCGGGAAAGGATTCCGCCTGATCGCGGCCTTCTACCGCCAGATCCCCGGCGACGGCATCTTCGGCCGATGTACCTGGCAGACGAACTGGCCGGCACCGAGCAGCACCTGCGCAACTTCCTGGTCGGGCGCTTCGGCGGGCCACTGCGCTACTTTGAGGAGTGTGCCCATCCGCAGCAGCCCCGGATGCACCAATCACTTCCTAGGCACAGGATTCTTGGGTCACGCCAAATGGTTCGTGCGCTCGACGAAGCCGACCTGCCGCCCGACGCCGACGCCCTACTCCGCGAGTTCTTCGGAGCAGTCGCGTCGTCTCTGATCAACACGCCGCATCGCTGGCACTGAACTAGAAGCCGGCAGCCACCCCACCCCGCCGGGGATCTGAGTAGCCACGGAGCGTGCCGTCAGGCAGGACGCGGATCGCTTGGACGTCACCGGACAGCCCACCAGAGAGATACGCGTCCGGCAGTCCCGGAGTGCGCTCGGCCATTCGGTGTCCGCGTGCTTCGAGCGCGGCCACCGTGCTTGAATCGAGGCCCCCGTACTCGAACACGATCTCGTCGGGCAGGTGCTGGTGGTGCACGCGTGGGGCATTAACCGCAGCCCCCAGCGGCATCCCATAGTCGATGACGTTCGACAGAACCTGGAACACCGTCGTGATGATCGTGGGCCCGCCGGGAGATCCGAGGACGAGTGCCAGCCGTCCCTCTGGATCGAGCACGATGGTCGGCGTCATGGCCGACAGCATACGCTTGCCCGGCGCAACGGCGTTGGCCTCGCCCTGCACCAGGCCGAACTGATTTGGCGTGCCAGGCCGTGCCGCGAAGTCGTCCATCTCGTTGTTGAGCAGGAACCCTGCCCCGGTGACGGTGACCTTGCTGCCATACCATGAGTTGATCGTCGTGGTCAGGGCCACGGCGCCACCCTCACTGTCCACGATAGAGACGTGCGTCGTCTCGGTGCCCTCGCGCACCGGCCCGAGGCCCGGCCCGACACGTGTTGAGGGTGTCGCGACATCGAGGCGCACGTCGGCGAGACGCGCCAGTGCGTACTCTAGGGACAAGAGCCGGTCCAACGGCATCGCCACGAACGCCGAATCGCCCAGGTAGGTGTTCCGATCGGCAAACGCCCGGCGCCACACTTCGACCATCAGGTGAATCGACGCCGGCGTATGCCACCCCAAGGCGGCCAAGTCGTAGCGGTCGAGCATGTGCACGATCTCTGCCAGCGTCACGCCGCCCGACGAGGACGGTGGCATCGAGTAAAGGGTGTAGCCCCGGTACGTCGCTTCGATCGGATCCTGCCAGACGGCCCGATACGCCCGCAGACTCGCGGATCCAACGATGCCGCCGCCACGCGCCATTTCCTCAACAATCAGGGCTGCAGTCTCGCCGGCATAGAAGCCGTCGGGCCCGCCGCTCTGGATGCGCTCGAGCGTCGCGCGCAGGTCCGGCTGCGAGAAGACGTCGCCCTCGGCGGGCGGCCGACCCCCGGGGAGGAACGTCGCGGCCGAGCCCCCGAAGCGCGCTAATTCCGGTGCCGCGTCGGCCAGTGACGCCGCCAGCCGCTCGCCCACGACGAAGCCATCCGCCAAGTCGACCGCCGGCGCCACGAGGTCGGCCCACGGCAACGTGCCGTACCGCTGATGAGCCTCCCAGAGGCCCATCACGGTGCCCGGGACGCCGACCGCGAGGTGCCCCACCACGGACCGGTCGGTCAATTCGCCTACCCCGCCGAGGAACATGTCGCGGGTGGCATCGCGTGGTGCCTGCTCGCGGAAGTCGAGCGCGGCCATCTCACCGTCGGGCAGCCGAATCACCATAAAGCCGCCGCCCCCCAAGTTGCCAGCCTCTGGGTTGACCACCGCCAGGGCGAAGGCCGTTGCAACGGCGGCATCCACCGCGTTGGCACCGCCAGCCAGCACATCGCGGCCAACCGCCGAAGCCAGAGCATCGGTGGTGACCACCATGCCCGTTTCGGCCCCGAGCGCGTTGACTGCCGTGGGATACGGCCAAGACTCGGGGAAGCGGTGGGCTTGCGCGACACGTGGGAACTCGACGCCGGCACACCCGACGGCCGCGAGCGCGGCGGTGGCGGCGAGTAATGTGCGGGCAAGGCCCCGACGGCCCGGCATCAGCCTTTTCCGCTCAGAGCGGACGGATCCGGATGTTGCGGAAGCGCACGACGCCGGCGCCGTACTGGAAGGCTATCGGTCCCGACGTGAACTGCTCGTCCCGCGCGCCGTCCACGACGAGCCGTCCGTTCAGGATCACGCGCATCTCGGGTCCACGCGCGATGATCTGGTAGGTGTTCCAGTAGTTGCCGGTCATGATCACCTCCGACGGTGCCGCCAAGTTGACGATGCCGCCGGTGCGGTACGTCTGGTCGGGCCGAGTGTCGAAGATGTTTACCTCATACGAGTTGTCGGCCGTGATGTTCTCTGGATCGCTGGCGCGGATGAAGATCCCGCTGTTGGCATCGGGCGAGACCCAGAACTCGAGCGTCAAATTGAAATCGTCGTACGATTCCTGCGTCACTAGGTACCCACCCCCGCTGTCGGCACCCACCGCGAAGTCCTCGATACGCCAGTTCGCATCTCCGATCTGGTTGAAGGCGGCGGTGCTGGACCCGTCGAACAGCGTGACCCAGTCGCCGTCCTGAGCGGACACTGCCGGTCCGGAGTGGATCACGCCGGCCACGAGCGCGGCGATGACGAGAACAAGTGTGCGATACATGCTGCTCCCCCTGCTGAAGCCGCTCACCGACGGATGAACAGCAGAACACCAGCGGCGATTCTATAATGCGTCATGCCTGCGTGGGGCGAAGGAGCTGCGGCCTCGAACCGATTGACCGGACCCGACACCCACCGCCCGTTCCTCGTCCTGCCGGTCGTCGCGATCTCGGCGGCGTTCGTGGTCATGCTGCTCGAGTTCCCGCTGGCCGTCGTCGCGGCGCTGCTCCATTCGGTCTGCCAGTGGATCGTCTGGCGACTGGGCAGCCGCCGGGTCCCTGCGGCATTCGCCACACTCCCGATTCCCCTCGTGCCCTTCGCGGCCATCATCGCGGCGGTCGGGAACGAGAGTGTGCGCGTCAGCGAAACGCTCCGCCACCGCCTGTGGCCGGCCATCGCGCTGGTGGCGTTCAGCGTGCCAGTGATCAACTCGATCGACAACGTCCTCCGGCCTCGGCTGGTGGGCCGTGACATCAACACACACAACCTCCTGATCTTCGTCTTACCCGTGGGCAGCATCAGCCTGTTGGGCTCGACAGGTATCGTGCTTGGAACAGTGCTGGCAGCACTGTTCATCACCGTCTGGACGCTGTTTGCCGAGTCGTTGCGCGCGGCCCCGTCGCAGTCGATGGCAGCGTCCGCCGCGGGGACCGGCCTAGGGGTGGATTCCGACGGCGATGCGTGACGACTTTGCCAGCGACAACACCGCGGGCATCTGCCCCGAGGCCTGGGCAGTGCTGGAGCAGGCCAACCAAGGCGCCACGCCGCCCTACGGCGAGGACATGTGGACGCGGCGGGCGGCCGACCGGATCCGCGAGGTCTTCGAGATCGACTGCGACGTGTACTTCGTCTACGGTGGCACCGCCGCCAACTCGCTGTCGCTCGCCTCGCTGTGCCAGAGCTACCACAGCGTGATCTGCTACGACCGCGCGCATGTCGAGCGCGATGAGTGCGGCGCGCCCGAGTTCTTCTCGGGCGGCACGAAGATCCTGCTGGCGGGGGGGGCCTCCGGCAAACTCGACCCGGCCGAGGTGGAGGCGATCGTAACGCGCCGTTCCGACATCCACTACCCGAAGCCACATGTGGTCAGCCTCACCCAGGCCACCGAGCTCGGCACAGTCTACACGCCGGAGGAAATCGCGTCGCTGGCGGCCGTGGCCAGCCGTCATGGTCTCGCCGTCCAGATGGACGGCGCGCGCTTCGCCAACGCTACGGCCTCGCTCGGGGTGTCACCACGCGTGATCACGTGGGAGGCCGGCATCGACGTGCTGTGCCTCGGCGGCACCAAGAACGGGATGGCGTTCGGCGAGGCCGTCGTCTTCTTCCGGCGCGAGCTAGCCTACGAGTTCGACTACCGGTGCAAGCAAGCGGGCCAGCTAGCCTCGAAGATGCGCTTTTTGGCCGCGCCATTTCTCGGCATGCTCGAGGACGGCGCCTGGCTCGCGCGAGCTGCGCACGCCAACGCCATGGCCCGGCGGCTGGCCGACGGCGCGCGCAAGGCCACGGGCGTGCGGGTGGTGTTCCCGGTGGAAGCGAACACGGTGTTCCTCGAGATGCCCGCCGATACCGCGGCCGCCCTTCACGCACGTGAGTGGCGCTTCTACGGCTTCATCGGGGACCAGGGCTACCGCTTCGTGTGCTCGTGGGCCACAACGCCAGAGACGGTTGACGCGCTCCTCTCGGATCTGCACGAGTGCACCGAATGACGACACCTGCCAGCGACAACCATTTTGCCGGGCGGCCTGAAGGCCCCTGCGATTCGTAACTGACGCTACAGGTTGCCGTAGAGGTAGCTGCAAGCGATGACGGCGCCCACCGCGCCAGCCACATCGGCGGTCAGGCCAGCAGCCAGCGCGTGCCGGGTGCGGCGGATCTGCACCGCGCCGAAGTACACCGCCAGAATGTAAAACGTCGTGTCAGTGGACCCGGTGAGCGTGCTCGCCAAGTAGCCAATATAGCTGTCAGGACCGATGACCGGGTCCTGCAGCAACGAGGCCATGACGCCGAACGCGCCGGTGCCCGATAGTGGACGCGTCAGCGCCACCGGCAGCACCTCGGCCGGCATGCCGAGGGGCGCGGTCAGCGGGCTCAGCAACTGCACCGCGAAGCCCAGCGCGCCACTGGCGCGCAGCATGGCCACCGCCACCAGGATGGTCACCAGGTACGGAATGATGCGGATGGCCACTTGGAAGCCTTCCTTCCCGCCCTCCGTAATGACCTCATAAACGCGCACGCCACGCAGCACGCCGAAAATCAGCCCCAGCGTCAGCAGACCCGGGATCACCCACGGGGCGATCTCCGTGCCGTAGAGCACGCCGAGCGGGATCAGGGTCAGCGCGCCCACCATCACCAGCACGGAGACCCAAGCCGGGTACGCCGCCGTCGATGCCTCGCCCGACAGGTCGACCTCGGTCTCGCCCACCACCGGGGCATCGCTGACCGCGTGTGTCGCCGGGACGATGGGCGAGAACCGCTCGAACACCTTCACGGCAGTGATCGCAACGATGGTTGACAGTGTGGTAGCGAACAGCGTGGTGGCAAGGATGCCGGCCGGGTCGGCCGAGCCGACCGAGGCGCGCAGGGCGATCACGCCGCTCGGCAGCAACGCGATGGCCGAGGTGTTGATCGCCAGCAGCATCACCATCGCGTTGGTCGCCGTGCCCTTGTGAGGGTTGAGCGTGTCGAGCTCTTGCATGGCGCGGATGCCGAACGGCGTCGCGGCATTCCCGAGGCCCATCGCGTTGGCGGACATGTTTAAGATGATCGCCCCCATGGCTGGGTGGTCGGCAGCCACGCCCGGAAACAGCCGAACGGTGATTGGGCGCAGCGTCTTGGCGATGATCGTCAGCGCCCCACCGGCCTCGACCACCTTCATCAGACCGAGGAACAGCGTCATCATCCCGACGAGCCCGATGGCCAGCTCGATGGCGCCGCCCGCCGATTCAACCACGGCGGTGGTCAGGGCCTGCATCGGGGCAACCGCGTCCGGCGCATCGGGCACCCAGATGAGCTGCCGGACCGCGGTTGTCACGAACGCGATGATGACGATGGCGAAAAAGATGCCGTTCACGCGGTGGAATCCCCGACGAATGTTACCTCGCTGGACGCCACTGCCGCCGGATGCCGCCGGGCCAGGAGGCTGACGGCCACCGAGCCGGACACCACAACAGCCGCGCCAACATCCACCCGAGCGCCGTGATGGACTCGAGCGGCGCCAGGCCCGGCACCTGCCACGCGGCCAGTTCCATCAGCAGCGACGTCAGCGCCAGCACCGCCCCAACACGCGAGGCGTCCTCGTGCGCCAGCGCCTCGGCAAACGCAAGCGCGCGCAGCAATGGCCCGAGCTGGATCAACACCTGCGTCGTGGCCGGGGCCGTGAAGTCAAATCCGACCAGGTCGAGCACCTAATCGACCTCGAGCGCGAGCTTAAGCGCCGGGCAGTCATGGCCCAGAACATCGTCGTGGTCAACGCCAGGGCCAAGCCCAGCCACCAGCGGCCCAACGAACGGTCGAGCGTGGCCACGCTACACGCCTGCGTGTTGGCGAACGAGTTGGCGCACAGCGTGCGGGCCCATTACGGTCTCGCTGTCGATGGTCCCGTCTGGCGCCACCACCACCGCCGAGGGCAGACCAGGGACCCGGTAGGCCTCGTCGAGCGACGTGTCTTCGGCTAGCACCACGTCGCGCACGCCGGTTCCGATCAGTTTCAGCTCGATGGCCGCCGCCTCGCCCGTCGCGATAACGATCACCTTCAGCGTCTTCTTCAGTGCCTGCTGCCAACGCCCGATGTCGGGCCACAGCTCCGCACATGCCGGGCAATGCGTCCGCGAGAAGACGAACAGCACCGGGACGTCGCCGTCCGTCAGGCTGTCGACAGTCGCACGACCGCCGACCAGGAGCGGCAGGTCGAAGGTCGGCGCGGGGATTCCGATCGCCAAGCCACTCTCTGGGCTCGACGAGGCCGCCGGTCCTCGCTCCCGTTCGAGCACGGCCACCCGCGCCGCCAGCACCGTATTGCGCTCGTACTGTCGCGCGGCCAGCCATCCGAGCACGCCCAGCACCGCCACGGCACCAAGGTCCAACGACCACCCGCGCCGCTGCACGGGCCCTCCCGTGACCCACATGTCGTAGGCGGTCCCCAGCCCGGGACCCGTCCCTGCCGCCAGCAGCAGCACGGCACACGCTGCCAAGACGGCGTTGCGCATCAGCGTCATCGCGCCGATCGGTGCCGGCTCGGCCTGCCCGAAGCAGCGGCAGTCCGGCGTGCGGCCCCGTCCCAAGGCAATTACCACAACCACCGTGAAGATGACCAGCAACGCCAGGGACAGCATTACGCCCCACCGCGTCAGCCCGGCGGGCACGAGCAGCCCGGCAGCCACCAGCTCCCCCGCAGGCACTAAGGCGGCCGCTGCGGGCGTGGCCAAGGGCTTCGGCACCCCGAGATCAACTAGGGACCGTCGAAAGGCGACTAGGTTGCACAGCTTCCCCACCGCCGCCGCAGCCAGCACGACGGCCAAGAGCAACCTGATGCCAAGCAGGGTGAATTCCATGTATCGGCTGGTAGAATGTCAGCATGTATGTGCTGGGCCAGCTCGGGCCGGCCCGACAGTTTATACCTTTCGGGGACGAGGACTTCTCGAAGATGCGAATCTGTCTCGTCGCGCTCATCGCTTTGCTGACCCCAGTTGCTGCCCTTGCGCAGCAGGTGCCCTTCGATAGGCTGCCGATCGAGGTCTTCGACGTCATGCCGCCGGCCGAGCGGGTGGATGGAGCCCCGGGTCGGATGTCAGTGGAGCTGACGACCTGCCCCACGCGGCCTACCGATGAGGTCCGGCGCCGTCTCGTCGACGTGGCCGTCCAGGAGTGGGGCTACTTCGGGTTCACTGTGGTCGATCAAACGCAATCCGAGGAGGGCGACAATGAGTCCGGCAACCGGTTCCGCCGCCGGCCACGCATGAGTCCTGCCGAGACGCTGCGCGTCAACGACTCGATCGCCGGCTACTGGTCCATCACCCCCGAGGGCGCCTGGATCCTCGAGAACCAGAACGCGATCTGGAGCAGCCGCGGGGCCGACCAGGAGTGGCGGTACCCATGGTCGGCCGCGTTCATCTCGTGGGTAATGTGCGAGGGTGGCCTCGGCGAGTCGGCGCAGTTTCGCCGCGCCATCGCGCACCACAGCTACATCGACCAAGCCATCCGCGCTCGCGACCGCGGCACGCGCGCCGAGGCGTTCGTCGCCTACGACGCGGGCGAAGCGGCGGTCGAGCCCGGCGACCTGCTCTGCACGGCCCGCCGGCCCGAATACCAGACGCTGGCCCAGCGGCGGCGCCAGATGGGCGAGGGCGCGCGGACCCACTGTGACCTCGTGGTGAAGGTCGATGTGGCCGGCAGCCGCATCATGGCCATCGGCGGCAACGTCCGCGACGCGGTCAGCCTCAAGCTGCAGCCCGCCGTCGAGCGGGACGGCCAGCTGCGCCCCTTGGCCGTCCAGCGCGAGATCTTCGCACACCTCAAGCTGCGGGCGAACTCGATCGAGACCGACGCGCTCGACAACAGCCCGACGATTCGCGCCCTCGGCTGCTCGGGCCTCGCCGCGATGCCCGCGGCGTTCAGGGCCGCCAACCTCGTTGCGGCCGGCACGCTGTTGTGCGCCGACTGAGCACGTTTGCCGCCGTGCTCGTCCTGCTACCTGCAGCCCTCGGCGCGCAGGGTGAGCCCGTCCGCGAGATTGCTTGGGCGACGATCCCCGCCGGCACCTTCCACATGGGCTGCTCAACCGACGACACGCGCTGTGACAGCGACGAGTACCCCGTCCACGCGGTCACGATCACGCAGTCATTCGAGATCATGACCACTGAGGTCACCGTCGGCATGCTGCGCACGGCTAGCGAGGCCGTGCCTGAGCAGCCCGAGTGGAGCACGAGCCCCAACCAGCCGGTGGTCATCGTCAGCTGGGACGAGGCCCGCGCGTACTGCGTTGCCCTCGGCGGGCGTCTGCCAACCGAAGCCGAGTGGGAATACGCCGCCCGCGGCGGGCTCGAGGGCGCCGTGTTTCCTTGGGGTAGTGGCCCGCCCTCCTACGAAGACGGGGACGCCACGGGCGCGGCGTTTGAGGGCGGCGTGGCACGATCGGTGGGCACCTTCGGCACCAACGGCTTCGGCCTCCACGATATGGCGGGCAATGTCTGGGAGTGGGTCGAGGACGTCTATTCCGGGTACCCCAGCGAGGCGGTAACCGACCCGACGGCGCCGGCCACTGGGCTCGTCCGCACGGCGCGGGGCGGGTCCTACGGCGACGATCAGGGATACCTGCGCGTGGCCAACCGTAATCCGGTCGACCCGGCCGGCGAGCACTTCAACCTCGGCTTCCGCTGCGCCCGCTAGTCCAACCGTCTTCCTCGTCCCACCGCCGGCGTCGCTCAGCCCTTCGTCGGCGAGTCACCACGAACGCCCCGCCGGCCAACATCAGGATCAGCACCCATACCGCCGTGACGCTGGTCAAGGTCGGAATCCAGCTCGTCCACCGCTGGTACGGCGCCCAAGCCAGCGCCGCGGCTCGCGCTGGCGTCGTCCCGGTGTGCCGGGCAAACGCCTCGGCAAAGGGCAGGCCGTCGGCGACGAGCGCGGCGACGGCACCAGGGGCGTCGGGACCGTGGCGCCGCCGCACATCGGCCACCAACGCGGCCGCGAGACGGTAGGCCCGCGCTGTCTCGGGCTCGCTGTCCGAAGCGAAGAGCCGCGCGAGCGCGGGCAGGTCGGGATCCCCGGCGATTGCAAGCCCCAATTGCAGCCCGGCGGTAAAGCCCCAGTCGCGCTCCACCGAGGTGGCCACTCCCTCGTGAAACCACCGTGGCAGCTGGCGGCCGCCAGCGTGTCGTGCAAGCGCCACGTGCGCGATCTCGTGCCACACCACCGACTCGAGGGATCCGTAGGGATAGCTACCGACGCGGTCGGGGAAAATGACTACGGCCGAGGGACCGGTGATACGGCCAACTACCCATGCCGGGACGTTTCGGGCGCGGCGATCAGCCTCGTCAAGCAACGTGATGTCCACACGCGGGGGCGACGGCAGCCCGGCACGCGCGAGGGCCACCGACAATTGCTCCAGATTCATGTCGGCGACTGCGTCAGCCGGCCCGGCGAGCGTCCGCGGCGCCTCCACGCGCAGGTCGAGCGGCGCCTGCGCGCCTAGGTGCGGCGTCCCGGCCAACACGAACGCGACCGCCACGGCAACGGCCCTGCAAACCCACGCAATCACCGTGTCAGTCCTGTCGACGGTAGACCTCGCACACCTCGGCGCCGAACTTAGTATTGACGATTCTCAACTGCTCGTCCTCCACAGTGAAGCCGCAGGTGACCACGCTGCCGACGTTGACGGTGCCCGGGCAAGAGCTCTTCTGCACGATCATCACCACGCCGTCAGCATCAAGCTGAAGCGCACCCGAGTTGGCGCAGTCCTCGCTCGCGAATGTCGTGTCGGTGATGACCAGTGCGCCGTACCCGCCACCTCGGCGACGGCCTCCTCCGCTGAGCCTCCACTGGCTCCTGGGCCTACCCCTGCTGCTCGGCCGTGGCCGTTTCACCACAGGCACCGGCCGATAGTGCCACGACAATCATGAATGCGTGGAACCGTGCCTTCCCGCATCACTGCCACCTCGCGGGGTCTGTCGTCGACTACGCCTCCCTCATCTCGACAATCGCATCGCACGCCCTACAGCCGAATATGAACTGGCACAACTGCTGGTCGGGGGGTCTCGGACATCAGCGGTTCTTGAATGAGAGTGCGTGCCCACCTGCAACGACGCTGCTGCATGCTAGCATCTTCTCCATGCGCGCATGGGTCGTGCTGGCGGTACTCGTTACCGCGTGCGCCCCGGGGGCGGACACGCCGATCGACGGCCTCTGGTACCTCGACAACGGCGCCACGGTCATCATCCGTGACGGTACGGTCAGCCTTGAGTCAGGCGAGGAGCTCGCTACCGTCGAGCGGCTGAGCGACGATGTCCTGCGCTACGTCGAGCCCAGCCGCGCCGACATCCCCGGCCAGACCGTCGTCCTGCAGGTGGCGTTCCCCACGGCGCTGCGTATGACCTGGACTCGTCTCGACGGTACCCCCTTCCGCGACCTCACGCGGGTCGCCGACATCGAGTGAGCCCGTCCTCCGATCCTGTACCTGACGCCGTACTGTGCCGGCACCTCGTGGGCCTTCCCGTGCTGCCTGGTGAGTCACCAGTCGAGATCGCGTGGTTTAGACCCCACGACACTTGCAGCGCTACGGTGTCGGTGAAACTGCCGCAAAGCCTGAGGCATCGTCACCGTCGAGCCGTCCGCTGTGCGGAACCAAGGGTACGGCCTACGGCACAATGTGGCTGAGAACTGGCCGCGCATCGGATCAGGCATGGTTGGCGTAAGCTTCCTCGTCGAGTAGACACTGCGTAGGGAGACTGCCCGGCAGTGTGACGTTGGTCCCGTTTAGCGACAGGTCGTCACTCGCGATCCGCAGCGCGACGTCGGCGACCATCTTCTCCTGACGTTGTGCCGCACTCGGTCGGTGTCAGGTGCCCGAGTGAGCTGTGGGGGCGGCGGTGATTGTCGTCGACGCGCCAAGCTTCGATCGTAGCGCGGGCATCCTCGAGCGACGTGAACTGATGGACGTTCAGGCATTCGTCACGTAGGGGTCCGTTCAGCGGCTCGATGCAGGCGTTTTCGACCGGCGTGCCAGGACGAATGAAGTCGAGTTGCACGCCACGGCGGTAGGCCCAGTCCTCCAGGGCGCGCGACATGCACTCCGTACAGTGATCGACGGTGATTGCCTTCGGCCGCTGGCCCATGCCGAGTGTACGGTCGAAGGCTTCGCTGATTGTGACGCCCGATTACCGCGCGCCCCTTCTCGTCATGGACTCTGACGGCTCCACTGATCGACAACCGTCAAGATCTGAAACGGACGTCCATCGGCCAGCGCGTCGTGGGCGCAGTCCATACTCCAGCGCTCCCGCGGCCCCGGGGCCGGTCCCCGATGCAGCGCCATCTGCTTCCGCCGACAGACGCATGCGCAATGGTAGGCCATCGAGCCGGTAGCGTCACCGCATCCGCTGCTTGTTCACGAGCCAGCCCTCGCGGCGCCGCAGGCCCCAGATCCGTAGCACGCCGAAGCCTGGTCGCGCGTGGGCGAGTTCGCGGATGCGCATCCTGAGCGCGCTCTGATCCTTCGCGCGACTCTTCCGATACCAGTCCGCGCGGCGATACTACGCCACCCGACAGGCCTGCACGCAGCTGACGCCGTCGGTGTCCTGGAACCAAGTAGCCAGCTCACGGCGGCGTGAGGGTCTTAGACTTTTGTTCGTAGGGCCTCGGTCAGCAGGTGCTTGTCGAGGGAGCGATCGGCCACCAGCCGCTACAGCCGGGGGTGCCCTTCCTCGAGCGACCGCAGCCGCCGCAGCTCGCTCACGCCGAGGTGCGTGTACTGCTGCTTCCAGACGTAGAACGTCGATTCGCTGACGCCGCAGTTTCGACAGACATCGGCCGGCGGCGTCCCACTCTCGACCTGGCGGAGCGCGTAGGCGATCTGTCCTTCGGTGAACTTCGAGTACCTCATCGGTCCCCTCCTCCTTGGGCGAAGGGCCGTCGAAGTCGCCAGCAGACTCGAGTGTTCAGCTGCCATCGTTTTCGGGGGAGTGGTGTGCCTCGGCAGGAACGTCAGGGGGGCACCTACTGTCGCTGAACCGCTCCTCGTTGTAGATCTACAGCCAGATGGTGGTCAGCAGCCGCAGCTCAGCGATGGACTCGCACAGGCGGACATTGAGCACTTCGGTGCGATAGCTCCGGTTGGACCGCTCGATGTAGGCGTCCTGCCCGGCTGGATGTAGTGGATCGCCACACCGCACACGGCACACCAGTCCACGAACGACTGCGCCGTACACTCCGACCCGTTATCGAGGATATCTGGATGCCCAGGAGGGGGCCCTAATCCCACTGCCGCATACTCTCCGTGCAATCACCCACAAAGCATGGAGGGCAGCATGAGACGAGACACGAGGCATCCGGCGCCAAACGATGAAGCGCCACATCCGTCACCCACACTAGTTCCAGAACGCTCAACCGGGACTCGGTACGAGTGCTCCGTGTATCCTGTTGACCGCTCTCAGCCCGACTTGTCGCACGAGCCATGACGGCCTTCTTTTGGTGTAAATAGCACGGAAAGAAAGCTAAAAGAAGAGACTACCTCACCGTTGAACCTCGTTCCAAGGACTCGAAGGGTCATGTAGCATGGTTACTTCACCTCATGCACAATCTCGGTCCGGTCACAAGGAGTTACATGGTATGAAGACAGAAACCAACTGCGTTCACGGTGGGCATTACGAGGACCGAGAGGCACGGGGTGTCAATACGCCAATATTTACCTCTTCCGCGTTCGAATATCTCGACCGGAAAGAACCCTATTATCCTCGACATTTCAACACTCCGAATCAAACCGCCGTCGAGCAGAAGATGTGCTCACTTGAAGGAGCATGCGGGGCGGTGCTGTTCAGCTCCGGGATGGCTGCGATCAGCACCACCTTTCTCACTCTGTTGAGAACCGGGGATCATGTCGTAATGCTCGATGCCGTTTACGGCGGCACACACGCGTTCGTGACGAACATGTTCGTCAATTTCGGGATTGATTATACGTTTGTGCCGACGAATGTCGTGGCAATAGAAGACGCCTTGAAACCTCGAACCCGGGCCATCTTTATTGAGTCACCAACAAACCCGCTGCTCGAAGTCATCGACATTCGCGCAGTCGCCGAGCTTGGACAGCGGAACAACGTCGTGACCGTTATTGACAACACGTTCGCAACTCCGATAAACCAGAATCCGATCCCCTTAGGGATCGACGTCGTCGTTCACAGCGGTACCAAGTACCTTGGAGGCCACAGCGACATTTGCTGTGGGATCGTGCTGGCGAGCGTCGAGCGCACTAATAAGATCAGAAAAACGGCATGTCACCTGGGTGGCAGCTTGAACGCAACGAGCTGTTATTTGATCGAGCGCAGCCTGAAAACGCTCGCTCTCCGAGTCGAGAGGCAATCCGATAACGCGATGGCTATAGCCGCTTTTCTAGAAACCCACAAGAGCGTTCGGACAGTAAATTATCCTGGTTTGAAGTCGTTTTCTAGACATGAGATCGCACGAACTCAAATGAAGAAATTTGGAGGCATGCTTTCATTCGAATTGGCTGATCAGATGATGCTAGATCGATTCCTTCGTCGCCTTGAGTTAATCAAACCTGCTGTCAGTTTGGGAGGTGTCGAAACGATCATCTCGTCTCCCGCCGTGACTTCGCATGCCAAGGTTTCGAACGAAGATCGAAAACGAATCGGCATTACAGACAAGCTATTAAGACTGTCTGTCGGGATCGAACACGTAGAGGATCTATGCGCTGACTTAAGACAAGCTTTTGATGGAGTATAGCCTGTTCTCTTAACCGCGGTGGCTCACGAACAGGTTGCCCGCTTCAATCCGTCTACACTCTTGGTTGCGATACCGGAGATGGGGCCGTTCGGGTGTTGTCGGAATGCAGCTAAGTGTCGAGATCTGCCTGGAACGCATCAACTGTACAGCTAGGATGATTGCCTGACAGTTGCCGCTTCCCGGATGGCACGTGCGACACATCGGTAACGGCTAGTTGGTCAAAAGGCAGCATGGGCAAGCGGTATGCCTACTACCGATACCGCCGTTCGAGCACTTACTGCAACGTACGCAGGGATGCTATCGAGTCCGCCTTTGTCGAGCTGCTACGGTCCCTCAGCCCCGATCCCGCGTACCCGGAGCTGTTCCGCGAAATCGTCCGGGACGTGTGGAAACAGCGCCTGCGTGAGGCTGGTGCGCCGTGAGCTGGAGAAGCGGATCGCATCGATCCGCGAGCGGATTGATCAACTCATCGAGTCCCACATTCACGACAAGGCCATCGACCGGGCAACCTTCCAAGCACGGAAGGCCCGCGAGGATGAGAAGCTCGCACAGGCGGAGTTGGAGCTGGCTGACACGGAGATCGATCTTGACGTAGAGGGGGCGCTAGCCTTCGGTGAACGCCTGATCACGAACGCCGCGGACACGTGGACCAGCCTGGATATCGGCCGGAAGATCCAACTCCAGAATGCGTTTTCCGAACGGAACAACCTTCGATGGTGTCTCGTTTGGAACCCCGGATCTGCCTTGTGTGTTTCAGCTATTTGCAGAGAACCGAACACCAGAAGTACGGTATGGCGTCCCTGACGGGATTCGAACCCGTGTTACCGCCTTGAAAGGGCGGCGTCCTAGGCCTCTGGACGACAGGGACGTACCGGGTGCAACTAGCCGGGCATCAGCCGACACCCTCAGGGTGAAGGCTGGTGGGCCCCCTGGGGATCGAACCCAGGACACCCTGATTAAAAGTCAGGTGCTCTACCACTGAGCTAGAGGCCCAAAGCATTGAATTTAAATATCTTATATCGCCACAACCTTTATCTGCCAGCCTGTTCTGCCGCACCGTCGCCGGTGGTTCGGGCTCGTGCATTCCCGCCACCGAGCAGCGACGGCGCACTGGACTGCAACTCCGCACCCACCTGGGCTCTGGCCTCGCCGTCGACGACGGTCTGGACACGGCCACAGCGCTCGCGCCGGCCAAGGGTTGTCAAGCGACATCCGGAATGGCCCTCCCCCGGTGCAGTGCCCGCCCGGACCCACTCGCCTGAGCGCAGCCTTCAACAGCGGCGGCGCCACCAGCGTCGTCAGCATGACCATGGTGATGATCACCAAAAAGGTCACGTCTCCGAGAACGGGCGTCCCGGCGACCAGGACCGTGTGGCCGGCGCTGGCGAAGATCAGGCCGACCTTGCCGCGCGGAGTCATGCCGGTGCCGATGACCCACAGACCTCGGACGGTTTTTCTGACGATTTGCTCCAGACATTGGAGCAGTAGGCCCCCCGTCACGCAACCATCCCTTGCATGTCCCCAGCACAAGTGGCTAGGGTTTGCGATGCCGCGGGCGACGGACTCGATGGTCGGCTGGTGCCAGCTCATGCGAACGATCACGACTCGATAGCGCGTCGCGGTGGCTTGCCGGTGGCCTCCGCGGAGCCAGGCCGGTCACTGCCCACCCGGCCAGACACCATCCGGGTGAGTGCCGCCGGACCCGGCCGACAGAGCAACGCCAGGACACGAGGTCGGTCGTAACAGGGGTCAGGCCGCGCCTAGCAACGGCACGATCAGGCTCACAGTCGTACGAGTCGCCGCGGCTGCCAACCGACGGCTCGATCCCGGCTTCGGTGAGTCGCTGGGTGTAGTGAATCGAGAAGTAATGCACTCCACGGTCACTGTGGTGCACCAAGGCCGGCACCGCGGCCAGCGGTCGGTTGGAGCGCGCCTGCTCCAGCGCATCGAGCACCAGATCCGTACGAAGCGCCTGCGTAACCCGCCAACCCACGCTGCGCCTCGCGAAGACGTCGACACCGAAGACCACGCCCACGAAACCGTGCCACGTCGCCACGGAGGGCACGTCGGCCAGCCACAGCTGGTTGGGACGGGTGGACGTGAAATTGCGTTCGACCAAGTCCTGTAGTCGGTCAGTCGCAGCATCCGGAATCGTCGTCAGTCAGCGGCCGCGGACTGCCCCTTGCAGGGGCAGTTCGCACATCACCCACTTGACGGTGCATCGCGCGGCCTCGAACCCTGCCTGCGCAACTGCCGCCACACCTAGGTCAGTAACCGACGAAGCTTATCAGGGAGCGTCGCGATCGTCGCACGTCCGAGGAATCGTGAACCATCTACGGCCTCGGCATCTGTGCGTCTCCTGAAACCTGCCAAGGCGGTGGTCTATTGCTCCGCCACCGGAATCTCCTGCGCACGTTCCGACCAGATGTCCGGCACATCAAGCCGGAACATATTGTGGCACCCTATGCACGTGTTCACTAGATCATTGCCTAACGCGAGGAGCTGATCAAGGTTCCGCCGCTCAGTCGCAATCAACATTTGTGCACCTACGTCGGTCATTACCTGTGACATCTGGTCCCACTCAGGTCGGGCGGCCCACGCCATGTCGTCGTCACCGCTGCCACCTACGGACGTGATGCTGCCGGCAGCGGTTACTGCCGTCGCAGCGTGGCGCAGCGCGATCCACTCCTCATCGGTTTCCGGCGGAGTAAGATCCGCTTCCCAGAGCAACGTGGCGTGGTCGTTCACCAAGTCGACCATCACTCGATTAATACTTACCGCAGGCTCGAACGTGACGACCGGCGTGGCCTCTGGCTCTGGGGTAGGAGCCTCGGCGGGCGCGCATGAGGCTAGGGCCAGCGTCGCAACCAAGGCGATTCCGAGTGTTGTGCGCGTCATTCTCATGATTGACTCCCTCTATCACACCTGTTGCGTCATTACTCTGGACGCGGCTGTCAACCTGGGCCGGATTGTACTGGAACCCGGTTTCTTGGAGCGCGCACCTTAAGAATTCTTAAGCAACTCTTCAGAAACTCAGCACAGGAACATTCTCTGCACTTGATCACTACGAAATCCCTTCTGCGTCGGTAGTGTCACGATCTGTGTGCAGCGCCGCTTGAGTGAAGCGAACGGGCATGGCCAGAGGTTGATTGCCTAATCGGCCGATCGCGGCAAAATCACACACGGGGACTCGACGCCACGGTCGACTCTTCCGCGATATCTACGCAGACGTGCTACGGCATTGGCTCGGCGTCGACCCCACCACGATTCTCGGCAACGAGGTCGGCGTGTTTCCCATCGTGAACTCGGGAACCCGGAGCGCTTCTTGCGCAATGACGGTACCCGCCCTGATCGCTCTCCTGCTGCTGACTAGACGCTGCAGGGCGAATGGACGGTAGTTGCTGCCGAGCAGCGCGACCGGCCGTTCGACGTCATCGTCAGTGGCGTCCTCACCATCACCGGTGACCGCTTTGCACTGCGCACCGCGATCGGCAACGAATTCGGAGGCCCGATCCGCATCGACACCACGCGGGCACTTCACCACCTAGACTCTATCCTTGACGATGGCGATCTACGCCCTGCAACCGGATTCTTCTGTCTCAACTACGTCGAAGCGGACGCAGGCACCCCACGTCCAACCACCTTCGCCACCACGGCGGATTCCTCCGGCACGGTGATTGTCATGCAGCCGTGAACATCCCGAAGTCGACCTAGCCCTGACGTCCCGCCAGGGTTTCGAACCGCACCACCAGCTCGGCCGCCGGGCGTGGACGCACTGCCTGACGACAGGTCCCGGTCCAACTGGCCCATCTACAACGCGCCGGTGGGCAACCACTCAGCGCCAGTTGAAGATCCTCAGGGCCACGACGAAGCTGACCGTGCCCCACACGCCGAGCGTCGTTAGCTCGCTGCCTGCGGCAGCCACGGTCGTTCCGTCAAGAATCACCAACCGGAGCGAGTCGTTGAGCGCCGTCAGGGGCAGTACCTGTACCACCGGCTGCAGCCACTCGGGGAAGTTCGACGACGCAAAGAACACCCCGCTCAGCAGCCACATCGGCAACATGAACACATTGAGCACCCCGTTGATCGCCTCGAACGTCCGCGCCCGGCTCGCCGCCAGCAGCCCGAGTCCGCCGAACGCCAGCGCCCCCACCAAGCAGACTGCAGCCAGATCCACGGCCCGGCCCTGTACCGGCAGGCCGAGCACCAGCGCCCCGAAGCCAAGCGGCACCAGCACCTCGGGCGCCAAGAACACCAGCCGCGCCAGGACTTGCGCCAGCAGATACTCGCGCTTGCGCATGGGGCTCGCCACTAGGCGCTTGAGCAGCTTGCGCATCCGCACCTGCACGATCGAAAAGCCGATGCCCCACATGCTCGTACCCATGATCGTCATGCCGATCAGTCCGGGGATTAGCCAATCGACGTAGCGCGAGCCGATGATGCGCATCGGCACCTCTCGTGCATTCCAGGGATCGGCCCGTCCGGCAGCGCTCTTTAGCACGTCGTCGACCACCAGCCGCGCCACGGCGCTTTCTTCGCGCTGGGGATCGAAGCGGTAGGTCGGGGGCTCGCCGGGTTCGACCACCAAGTGCACCATGCCTTCCCGCAGCGTGCGTACGGTGTCGTCGAACTCGACGCTCCGTAAAATTACGCGCCCGCTAGCCGACAGGGTCTCGCGCAGGCCGGCGGTCGCCGGTGTGTCGGAGAGCCCCACCAGCACCTCGGGGCCTACCTGGCCTCCGGGAAACGCCACGGCCAATGCCACGGCCATCAGGATCGGGAAGACGAACGTCCAGAACAATGCCTCGGGCTCGCGCACAAACTCGCGTAGCCGTGCCAGCGTCAGCTCCACCAGCGGGTGACGAACCGCCATCTCAGTCGTCCCGCAACTGGTGGCCGGTCAGGGCCATGAAAACATCCTCCAGTGTGCCCTGCCGGACAACGGTCCGGGTCTCGCCCAACGACTCGATCAGTTCGCGCGGCGACCCTTCCGCGATGATGCGCCCGTGGTCGACGATCGCCACGCGGTCACACAGCGCCTCGGCCTCGTCCATGTAGTGGGTGGTCAGCAGCACCGTGCCGCCCCGCTCCCGGAAGCGCTCAAGCACGCACCAGAGTTGCCGCCGCGACTGTGGGTCGAGGCCGGTGGTGGGCTCATCGAGAAAAAGGATGTCCGGCTCGCCCGCCAGCGCGCACGCTACCGACAACCGCTGACGCTGTCCGCCCGACAACTTGCCGGCCCAGACTTTCCTTTTTGACTCCAGCTCGACGAGCTGTACTAGCTCGTCCACGTCCGGCCCACGGTGATAAAAGGAACGAAAGAGAGCAATCGTCTCCTCGGCCGTGAGCTTCTCAGCCAGTCGCGTCTCCTGCAGCTGGATGCCTAGGCGCTGGCGCAGCTCGGCCTCATCGGTCGCCCACCTCCGGCCCAGCACCTCCACTTCCCCGGCGTCGGGCACGAGCAGTCCCTCCAGAATCTCGATTGTCGTGGTCTTGCCGGCCCCGTTCGGCCCGAGCAACCCGAAGCATTCACCGCGGCGTACTCGAAAAGACAAGCCGTCTACGGCCGTGACGGTACCGTAGCGCTTGACCAGCCCCTGGCAAGACAAGGCCGCCTTCGACTTGGCCATCACCATATCGACGCCGTCAGACAAAACCGGATAGGTCACGTCGCCATATGTTGGGCGTCTGTGTCACCCCGGCCGAGCATCGCAAGCCTCGCTCTGCTAGGCAATAGGTGGGCTTCGCCGACACCACGCGAGAGGCGGTCCTGATCCAGTGGATCATGGGGTTACCTCACCCTGATCAACTGCACCATGCAACTCGTCATCTGTGGTGTGACAGCAAGGTGGCCCAGCTCGTCGACCTCTCCAGCGTGGGCGTGCAGATGGTCTCGCCCACGATCCTCAGTAACAGCAGCGTCCGCGTGCTGCTGCCGGAACCTAACGCGCCAGTCCGGATGCTCGCGGTCGTGGCCTAGGCGGTGTCCAA
This sequence comes from uncultured Bifidobacteriaceae bacterium, assembly GCA_964535675.1. Classification (GTDB taxonomy): domain Bacteria; phylum Acidobacteriota; class Vicinamibacteria; order Vicinamibacterales; family UBA2999; genus CAZHTD01. The sequence goes on from CAZHTD010000009.1 coordinate 65,981, forward strand.
GGTTCCGTCAGGTGGGCTCCACTACCTACGGGCATCAAGTTCCTGGACCCTGACGTGGAGGGCGTCGACCGTTTCCGCGATGCGCCCTACGCGCACCAGCGGTCGACCAGTGAGTCGGGCAACACGATCGTCTCGCTCCGATCCGACCCCGTCGAGACGATGGCACAACTCACCCCAGTCAGTTCCTCAAGCCGGCGCACGTAGTGCTGCGCGGCCCCGGGCAGCATCTCGAACCGCGTGGTACCACGGGTCGCCTCCGACCAACCCGGTAGCACCTCGTAGATGGGCTCGGCGGCGGCCAATGCCCGCAAGTCGGCCGGGAACTCAGTCAGCACACCGTCGGTAGTCCGGTACCCGATGCAGATCTCCACCTCCGGGAGCCCATCCAGCACATCCAGTTTCGTCAGGGCGAGCGTGTCCACGCCGTTGATCCGCGCCGAGTAGCGCACGACCACGGCGTCGTACCAACCGCACCGCCGAGGGCGGCCGGTCGACGCGCCGTATTCCTGGCCGCTGTCACGTAGCTGCTCGGCTATCTCGCCGGTGAGCTCGGTGGGCAGGGGCCCCTCGCCCACGCGTGTGGTGTACGCCTTAGCCACGCCCAGCACGCCGCCGATGGCCTGCGGTGGCACACCGAGGCCAGTGCACACACCCCCGATCGACGCGTTCGACGACGTGACATACGGATACGTGCCGTGGTCGATATCAAGCATGGTGGCTTGGGCACCCTCGAACAGCACACGGCGGCCCTCCTGTATCGCGCCAGCCAGCAGCCGTGACACGTCGCCCGCCCAAGGGCGCAGCCGCTCACCGTACGTCAGGTACTGCTCGTAGACGGGCCTCCAGTCGACCGTCGAATCCTTGATGATCTGATTGCGGGCGCCGACGTTCTCGCACACCTTGGCGGCCAGTGCCTCAGGGTCGCCGATCAAGTCGCTGATCCGGATGCCCCGGCGGCCGAACTTGTCTTCGTACGCAGGCCCGATCCCGCGCGAAGTGGTACCGATCCGGCGCTCGCCACACCGCGCCTCCGATAGCACGTCCAACTCCCGGTGGTACGGGAAAACGACGTGGGCCTTGTCGCTCACCACTAGGCGGCCGTCGACGGTAATCCCGAGCTCGGCGAGCTGCTCGACCTCGGCAAACAACGCCTTCGGGTCCACCACGAGGCCGTTGCCGATCACGCACGTGACCTCCGGGTGTAAGATCCCCGACGGTAGCAGGTGCAGGACGAACCGCTGGCCCTTCACGTAGACGGTGTGGCCGGCGTTGTGCCCACCCTGGTAGCGTGCAACGAGCGAGAAGCTCGGCGTCAGGATGTCGACGATCTTGCCTTTGCCCTCGTCGCCCCACTGCGTGCCGAGCACGGCGATGTTCGTTGCCACGCTACTTATCCTAGCATTCCCTTGGCCATGCCATCCTCACGAGACTGTGGCAGTGTGCCGCACGGGATCGACAACGCGCACGCCGTAAGTTCCCGAAGCACCGGCATGGAGGAATTGTCAACCGAGTATTCGTTTCTCATTTGACAACCGCGTCGTCGATTCTTACCTTTTGAGCTTCCCGCCCGGCTCGGCCGGGTGTTTCGGCACGCCATCATGACGATCAGTACTCGTAACTTCGTTCTCGTCCTCATCGTCGTCACGGCCTCAAGCTGGCGCCGCGGATCCACCATCAACCTCACGCACACTGAACACAGCGATTCAGTCTCGCAGACGGGAGCGCTCAGATGAGGGAGCAGGGAGAGTTCGAGCGACGGGTGCGGAGCGCACTCGACGGTTCGCCATCGCGCATCCCCATCATCCTAGGTGGCTGCGGTACCGGACGCACGGCGCTCCTGCGCTTGCTGCAGGAGCACGATTCCGACGCGACCCAGTACGTCGACGTTGAGCGGTCCGCCACAACCCCCGAGCGGTTCCTCCATGCCGTCGCCACCGCCTCGCCCTTCGCGTGGCCGGCGCTCGGCCGCCCGCCTGCCTCGGCCCGGGCGGCCTTCGACGCGCTGCTCTCGTTTTTCGATGCGGCCCGTACTCCCACGCGTGGCCCCTGCACCTTCCTTTTGGACGAAGTCCTTGAATTGCGAACATTTGGGAACTTTCCTGGGCTTCGCCATGTCCTCCCGGACTTGCTAGCGGGCCTAGCAGCCAGCCCCAACCGTTTCGTCCTGACCAGCCGGTACGTGTCACGCGCCCACCGCCTGCTGCGCGATGCTGCGCCGCGCTTCGAGGTGATGCACATCACGCCGCTGACGCCGATCGACATCGCCGCGACGATGGCATCGGCCTTGGACAACTACGAGCAGATGTCGACCGCCGATCGCGACTACCTGAGCCGTACGGTGCGCGCGCTTACCGACGGCCGCGCATCCTACGTGCGCGCGATTGCGGAGCAGTTGCAAGCGATCGACGGCCGTGGCCACGAAGCGATCAACGCGCTCACCGCGCTGATGGCGTCCGGCGGCACCCTGGCGCAGTGGTGCCGCTACTCGTACGAGCTGCGGCTGCAACGGGCGCGGGGCTACGGTGCCCTGAAGGCCATCCTTGAGATCCTGGCAGAGGAAGAGCCGCTGACGCTGACCGAGATCTCGCAGCGGCTGCATCGCACCCCTGGCTCCACGAAGGACTATCTTTCGTGGCTTGAGGACGTGGATCTGATCATCGCGCACCACAAGCGCTACAGCTTCACCGACCCCGTGCTCCGGCTCTGGGTGCGGCTCCACTGCCATCCCACACCGCCAGCCAACGAACAGGTCGCGACCGAGGTGCAGCACTACGCTGCCGCTCGCGTGCCCGAGCGCTCGGCCCTAGCGTACGCTGACGTGGAACCCACGCCGGAAGAGCGCAAGAGCTGGGGCATCATCGAAATCGATTGATGAGAAGGCTGAAGCCTCTTCGTGGCACGCCAGGGACATCGGACCACCGTCCCGTGGGCGAAGTTTCTTTGCGGAGGCCTTACACGGGCGTGGCTGACCGCATCGAGGATTGACCACGTCTCGACGGCGTTGAGCCACGACAGGCTCGTCGGCGTGAAGTGCAGGTGGCAGCAGGGATGCGGGGCAGGCCGCTTCTGTCGTAGGGTGCTGCTGTTGTCGACGATTAGGTGAGTAGGGCGAGGTCGGGTGGGGTCGCCCGGTCGATCTGGATGAGGAACTGCCGGAACTCTATCGTGCGGTGGTGCCGGGTGATGCGTCCGAGCACCTCCCCGGTCGCGACGTTGAGGGCACCATAGAGATTGGCCGTCCCGTGCCCCGCCTGTAGTCATGGGTCCGGTGCTCGACTAGTTCGGGACGCAGCAGCAACATTGAGTGGGTCCGGTCGAGAGCGTGGATCTGGGTCTTCTCGTCGACCGAGATCATCAGGGCGTTGCGCCCCGATATGCCAAGAATCCCCGCCTTTGCCTCCAGGGCAGCGGCCTGCAGAGCACGAGCGCCGGGCAGCACCCTAGATTGCCTTGAGGGCTTGGCGGGCTGAGTCCTGCTCGGCCTGCTTCTTCGACCGGCCGTCGGCCCGGCCGAGCACCGAACCCGACACCCGCACCTCCACGCAGAACACCTTCGAGTGGTCAGGACCTACTTCGTCAACCACGACGTACTCAGGTAGCGGCCGACCGAGTGCCTGCAACCGCTCCTGAAGCATCGACTTGTAGTCCTGGCCGATGAACCGCCCTGCCGCGGCCGCTTCGATGGCCGGGTCCAGTTCGCGGAGCAGGAATGCTCGGGCCGGCTCAAGGCCGCCGTCCAGGTAGATGGCCGCCACCAGCGCCTCGAATGTGTCGGCCAGCAGGGCAGGCTTCGACCGGCCGCCGCTGCGATCCTCGCCCCGGCCGAGCAGCAGATGCGCGCCGAGGTCAAGCCGCTCGGCGTGCTGCGCCAACGACTGGGTGGAGACCACTGAGGCCTTGATCTTCGACGTCTGCCCTTCGTCGTAGTCGGAGTACTGGCGGACCAGACGGTCGGCCACCACCAACCCCAGCACCGCGTCGCCCAGAAACTCGAGCAGCTCGTTGTCAGCCACGCCGCCGCTGGCGTCCTCGGCCACGCGCGACCGGTGGGTCAGCGCCTGCTCCAGCAGCCCGACGTCGCGGAACGTGTAGCCCACCCGCGCCTGCAGCGTGCCGAACTCGTCGCGGATGCGGACCACGCGGGACCCTACGACCTCGCGGTGGCTGTCAATGACGCGTTGGGCATCGGCCGCCACCGGTCCCGCCACGGCAATGCGGATCGTACCGAGCGCGTTGACCGTCATGGGCATGATCGCCTGGGCGTTTCCCGAGACGCGCACGCTCGGGATGCCGTGGCTTTCGAGCAGCCCCGTCACCACGCTGGCCTCGACGTCCGAAGACGTGGTAAAGACGATGGTTGGTGAGGCCGCCGTCACGCTGCGGACTCGCCGGTGATCTTGAGGACAAGCAGCCTTATGTCGGCGTATGGGGGCTCGGTGCCGACGAACGCTTGGTCATCGAGTTGAACGACTCGGCCCGGTCGCCGAGCTGGTCGCACGTCTGGATGGCGATCTTGTAGGCGAAATCGCCATAACGTACGCGCCCATGCGTACGAGACGCCCGGGTACCGCGCGGCTGCAGCCGCCTGCCCGATCACCAGCGTAACCTCGTCTGCCGCGTCGGTGAGCCACAGCGCCTCGGCTGTCACGCGCGCCAGCAGCTCCACCTGCTCGACCCGCGTGCCGATGCGTGTCTGCGTGAGGTACGAGCTGAGGCTGAAGAACGCGAGCAGACCAGCCAGCAGGGAAAACGTGATGATCAGCAGCGTCAACACGACGCCGATGAAAATGTACGAAAGCGTGCGCTTCCGGCGCACGCGCCACAGTAGCCGGCACCGCAGCACCCCCCACACGCCGAACAGGATAGCGAGGGCCCCGAGCAGGATGGCGAGGTCGGCGAGTGTGTCGACGACACCCCACATGCCGGAAGGCGCCGTGAGCGGCCGCGTGGTCAGCGTGAGCAGTTTGATCCCGTCGCCGTCGAGCAGCGGACGACCAGTCCACGACTCGACGAGCCAGCCTCGTAGCGCTTCGAGTCGTGACGTGGGTTCAGCCAGCGGGAGGGCACGGGATTCGGCCATGCAGGCTGGGGGGCGTGACGCGTAGAACGCGCGAGCCCGAATTGCGCAGTCGAATCATAACAGAGTACGCTGGCCGCACCGTGAAGCCGCGCGACGGATCCCACTTCGACACCCTCTGCATTCACGCAGGCCAAGAGCCAGACCCGGCCACCGGCGCAGTAGTCACGCCGATCTATCAGACCTCTACCTACGTGCAGGAGAGCCTTGGCCGGAACAAGGGATACGAGTACGCCCGGACCCAGAATCCCACTCGCGCCGCGCTCGAGGCCAACTTGGCTGCCATCGAGAGCGGGCGGGCGGGTTTCGCGTTTGCCTCGGGGATGGCTGCCACCGACGCGGTGCTGACGCTGCTGGCCGCGGGGGACCACGTCGTGGTGACCGACAACACGTACGGCGGCACCTACCGGCTCTTCGAGCAAGTGCTGCGCAAGTACGGCCTCGACTTCACCTACGTGGACTCTTCGCGGCTTGAGGCGATCGAGCAAGCCTTCCGGCCCAACACGAAGATGCTCTTCCTAGAGTCGCCGACCAACCCGGTGCTGCGCCTGACGGACCTGTCCTCGGCAGCGAAGCTGGCGGGCGATCGGGGGGTCGTCACTGTGGTCGACAACACGTTCGCCAGCCCTTACGTGCAGCGCCCGCTGGAGTTCGGCGCCGACATCGTCCTCCACAGCACGACAAAATATCTCAACGGCCACAGCGATGGTGTGGGCGGCGTGGTGGCGGTTGCACGTGAGGAGCATGAGGCATGGCTCCGGTTTGTCCAGAACGCAGCCGGCGCGATCATCGGCCCGATGGACGCTTGGCTGGTGCTCCGCGGCATCAAGACGCTGCCGCTGCGCATGGCCCGGCACAACGCCAACGCGATAGCGTTGGCCAAGTTCCTGGCCACCCATCCTGCAGTTCGGCGCGTGCACTACCCCGGTCTACCCGAGCACCCCGAGCACGAGCTGGCGCGGCGGCAAATGCACGGCTTCGGCGGCATGATCGCGTTCGAGCTGGACTCGATCGAGGCCGTCGAGCGCGTCCTCGCACGGCTCCAGGTAATCGCCTTGGCTGAAAGCCTCGGCAGCGTCGAGAGCCTGATCAGCCACCCCGCGTCGATGACGCACGCGTCGGTCCCGCCCGAGCGCCGCCGACAGATCGGAATCAGCGACGAATTGCTGCGGATTTCGGTGGGCGTCGAGAACCTGGACGACCTGCGCCGCGACCTCGCCGACGCGCTCGACGGCGACTGACGCCCAGATGTTGGATGCTCCCCGCCGCTGGCTCCGCGCGGCCTACGACTGGACCCTGCACTGGGCCGAGACCCCGCAGGCGCTGACGGCCCTCTTCGGCATCGCGTTGCTCGAGTCGTCGGTCTTTCCGATCCCGCCCGACGTCCTGCTCATCGCCATCGTGGCGGCTCGGCCCGACGGCTGGCTGCGCGCCGCGGTGGTCTGCACCCTCGGCTCGATCGTCGGTGCCGTGGTCGGCTACGTGATCGGCAGCGGCTTCATGGTGGCCATCGGCCAGCCGATCATCGACGCATACGGCATGGAGGCCCAGTGGGACCAAGTGGTGGCGCTTTATAACGGGCCGTGGGGCCTGTGGTTTCTCCTTGGCGCAGCCTTCACTCCCATCCCGTTCAAGGTAGCGACGATCGCCGCCGGGGCGAGCGGCATCGCACTAACGCCTTTCCTCGTGATGGTCACGCTCGGCCGCTCACTACGCTTCATGCTAGTGGCGGGCATTCTGCGGCTCTTTGGCGAGCCGGTCCGGCGCACCCTCGAGCGCCACTTCGACATGGCGGCGCTGCTGTTCTTTGTCCTGCTGGTCGGGGGGGCCCTAGTCCTCCGGGCACTCTGACCGAACGGGCAGAAGTCCCCTCGCTCCACTTGCCGTTCGCTGGTGGACACCTGATTCAATGAGCAGTTCCAAGCCGTTCCGGAGAGGCTGCGAGGCGAGATCCGACTGCGAGCGGCTCTATTCCTCTCGCGGCGTGGTCTCGGCTGCCAGCCAAGCGCCGTAGGCCCGGCTCGCACCGACATCTAGAACCACAAACTCCGGCACGTCGAATGGGTGCAGCTCGTGCACGCGCACCTCAAGGGCTGACAGCTGACCTCGAGTGGTCTTGAGTACGAGTTGCTGCTCGGCGACCTGCTCCACCGCACCCTCCCAGCGATAGACCGAGGTCAGGCCGGGCAGGACACCCGCACACGCCACCAGTCTCTCGTCGATAAGCGTCCGGACAAGGGCGACAGCGTCCGCGTCTGAGTCGAGCGTGGTGAGCACCACGACGGCCCCGGTGTGAGTCAGTTCGGGCACGCGCTTCCTTCTATTCTCGCGACCTGCGCCATTCATCTCTTGTACTTCGACCCCAAGTTTGGTACAAGGATCGCAGCACGTGTATCGCGCTTGTACTCGCGATCGAAACGCGCTATTCTCGCACGACAACTGAAGGACCATGATTAAGACACCCGCACCGCCCACCAACCCCAGCAGGTCGGCGCGCCAGCACCGGCGGCAC
>CAZHTD010000010.1:0-67101 GCA_964535675.1 uncultured Bifidobacteriaceae bacterium
GGCGCCGCCGAGGGCGCGATGGACGCATCGCAGATGCTCAAGCCGATGCTCGCGCGGGGCGAGCTGCATACGATTGGTGCCACCACGATCGACGAGTTCCGCAAGCACATCGAGAAGGAAGCGGCGCTGGAGCGCCGCTTCCAACCCGTGCTGGTCGGCGAGCCCACGGTCGAGGACGCCATCTCGATCCTGCGCGGGCTGCGCGAGCGATATGAGATCCACCACGGCGTCCGCTTCAAAGACGCAGCCCTGGTGGCCGCCGCCGTGCTGTCGAACCGTTACATCGCCGACCGGTTCCTACCCGACAAGGCCATCGACTTGATCGACGAGGCGGCCTCCCGCCTGCGGATGGAGATCGACTCGATGCCCGCTGAGATCGACGAGGTGCATCGTCGCATCATGCGGCTCGAGATCGAGCGGGAGGCGCTGCGCAAGGAGACCGATACAGCGTCGATCGACCGTCTCGCGAAGCTCGAGAAGGAGCTTGCCGACCTCAAGGAGCGGCAGACCGCCCTGCAGACAACGTGGGAGCAAGAGAAAGCCGCCATCCAGAGCGAGCGCCAGGGCAAGAAGCAGCTCGAGCAGGTTCGACACGAGATCGAGCAGGCCCAACTGGCCGGGGACTACGCGAAGGCGTCGGAGCTCCAGTATGGGCGGCTACCCGAACTCGAGAAACAGATCACGCAGGCCACGACTGCCAAGACGACCGGCCCACGGATGCTCAAGGAGGAGGTTGACGAGGAGGACATCGCCGAGGTGGTCGCCAAGTGGACCAATATCCCGGTCAGCCGTCTGCTCGAGGGCGAGATCCAGAAGCTGGTCCACATGGAGGAGCGGCTCCACCGGCGGGTGGTCGGCCAAGACGAGGCCATCGGAGCGGTGGCCAACGCCATTCGGCGAGCCCGCGCCGGCCTGAAGGACCCCGACCGGCCGCTTGGCAGCTTCATCTTCCTGGGCCCGACCGGCGTCGGCAAGACCGAACTGGCCCGTGCCCTGGCCGAGTTCCTCTTTGACGACGAGCGGGCAATGGTCCGGATCGACATGTCCGAGTACCAGGAGAAACACACGGTGTCGCGCATGATCGGCGCACCGCCCGGATACGTCGGCTACGACGAGGCCGGCCAGCTTACCGAGGCCGTCCGGCGACGCCCGTACGCCGTGGTGCTCTTCGACGAGATCGAGAAGGCGCACCCCGAGGTGCTGAACGTGATGCTGCAGTTGCTCGACGACGGCCGGCTCACCGACGGTAAGGGCCGCACGGTGGACTTCCGCAACGTCATGGTTATCATGACCTCGAACCTCGGGATCCAGTTCATCACCGAGGGCTCGCTCGATGGCGAGGGGCTCTCCGAGGACGTGAAGCGACAGGTCACCGAGGCGGTCCGGCAACACTTCCGGCCGGAGTTCATCAACCGGGTGGACGACATCATCTTTTTCCACGCACTCGGGATCGCGCACATGACGACGATCGTCGACATTCAGGTCCAGCGGCTCCTGAAGCGGTTGTCGGAGCGGAAGATCACGCTGGAGCTGACTGACGCCGCCAAACAGCAGATAGTTTCCGACGGTTACGACCCGACGTTCGGTGCGCGGCCCTTGAAGCGCACGCTGCAGCGTGAGGTGCTCGACCCGCTGGCGATGCGCGTCCTCGAGGGCGAGTTCGTCGAGGGCAACACGGTCGTGGTCGACGTCGCTGGCGGCGCGCTCACCTTCTCCAAGGGTGTGCCGAAGGTCGAGGCCTGACCCTCAGGAACCTGGCCGCTCGGGCTCCTGAGCCGACCGCCGCCACCAGCCGGCCAGCGCACTCCCGATGAGCGAATGGAACAGGCTGGAAATGGCGCTCGGAATCGCCACCAGTGGGCTCGCGAAGTTCTGGCGTGCAAGTACCACGCCGAGCCCTGAGTTCTGCATCCCGACTTCAATCGACACGGCCCGGCTCGCCTGCTCGTTATCGGCCAGCAGCCGCCCAGCGATGTAACCGAGTGCGAAGCCGCCCGCGTGGAGGGTGAGGACCGCGCCCACGAGGCTCAGTCCAGAGGCTAGAATGTCGTCGCGACCCGCGCCGATGATCGACGCCACGATCAGTACGATGGCCACCACGGCAACCAGGGGTGCGACGGGCGCCACGGCCTCCGACACCTGCGGCGCGAAACGGCGCACGAGCAAGCCGGCAACCACAGGCAGGATCACCACCTGCACCGTGCTGGCGAACAACCCTCCGGTCGGCACGTCGACACGGCTGCCGGCGAGGAGCGCGGTCAGCGTCGGCGTCGCGAGCGCGGCCAGCAGCGTCGAGCACGTGGTCATCGTCACCGACAGCGGCACGTCGGCTCGCGCCAAGTAGGTCACGACGTTCGACGCCGTGCCCCCGGGGCAGCACGCCACCAGCACGAGACCAACGGCAAACGGTGTCGGCAGGCCGAAGGCCAGCCCGAGCCCCCAGCCAAGCAGCGGCATCACCGTGTACTGGAGGAGCAGGCCCAGCACCACGAGGCGGGGCCTAGTTGACACGCGTCGGAAGTCGGCGAACTCGAGGGTGAGGCCCATCCCCAGCATGATCACGCCGAGGCCGATGGTGATAAGCGGGCCAGTGAACCAAGTGAACAGCGCGGGATCGTAAAGCGCAAGGAGGCTGGCAAGCAGCGCCCACAGCGGGAAGCCGTTGACGATCGCCACCAGCACGGGAAAACTCTAGGCGGTGACGCAGCCCTCCGAGGCCGACCGCACGAGGCAGGCGAACTTCGCCAGCACGCCGGTCGACACCGGCAGCGCCGGTTGTGTCCACGCTGCCCGGCGGCGCGCCAGTTCCTCGTCCGCCACCTCAAGCGTGAGCGTTCGTGCGTCGGCGTCGATCACGATCCGATCGCCGTCCTGCACCAGTGCAATCGGACCGCCCGCCTGCGCCTCCGGGGTGATGTGCCCCACGATGAACCCGTGCGACCCGCCCGAGAAACGGCCGTCAGTAAGCAGGGCCACGTCCTTGCCCAGCCCGGCACCCATGATGGCCGAAGTCGGTGTCAGCATCTCAGGCATCCCGGGCCCACCTCTGGGCCCCTGATACCGGATGACCACGACCGTGCCCTTGCCGATCTCCCCTTTCTCAAGCCCAGCCAGTATCGCCTCCTCGCGGTCGTAGACCCGAGCGGTGCCATCGAAACGAGCACCTTCCTTGCCGGTGATCTTCGCTACCGAGCCGCCCGGCGCGAGGTTACCGTACAGGATCTGGATATGGCCGCGCGGGAGCACCGGCTGCTCCACCGAGTGGATGACCTGCTGCCCCGCCGCGAGCGGCGGCACCTCGGCCACATTCTCTGCCAAGGTCCTTCCCGTAACCGTCAGGCAGCCGCCGTCGAGGTAGCCGTGCTCCAGCAGGTAACGCATCACGGCGGGTGTCCCGCCGACGTTGTGCAGGTCCTCCTGGACGTACGTGCCGCTCGGCTTCATATCGGCCAGCAGCGGCACGCGATCGCTCACCACCTGAAAATCATTGACCGACAGCGGAATGTCGGCCGCCCGCGCAATGGCGAGCAGGTGCAGTACGGCATTCGTCGAGCCGCCGAGGGTCATCACCATTACCATCGCGTTCTCGAACGCTTGACGCGTCAAGATGTCGCGCGGCTTCAGGTCGCGCTCAAGGAGACCCCGGATCGCCTCGCCGGCCCGTCGACATTCCTCGACCTTGCCCGGGTCCTCGGCGGGGAGCGACGAGCTGTACGGCAGCGAGAGCCCAAGCGCCTCGATAGCCACAGCCATCGTATTGGCCGTGTACATGCCGCCGCACGCCCCCGAACCGGGGCAGGCGTGTCGCACGATCTCACGCCGCTCATCGTCCGTGATGTGGCCAGCCACATACTCACCGTAGGACTGGAAGGCCGAGATGATGTCCAGGGGGCGCCCGTCGGCCGGCAGGTGCCCGGCGCGGATCGTTCCGCCGTAGACCATCAGCGCCGGTCGGTTGAGCCGTGCCATCGCGATGACGCTGCCAGGCAGGTTCTTGTCGCAGCCCGGCACGGTGATCACCGCGTCGTACCACTGCGCGCCCACGACGGCTTCGATCGAGTCGGCGATTAGCTCGCGCGAGGGCAGCGAGTAGCTCATGCCCTCGGTCCCCATCGAGAGCCCGTCGCTGACGCCGATCGTGTTGAATCGGAGGCCCACCAGCCTAGCATCGCGGACACCCGCCTGCACCGCAGCGGCCAGCCGGTCGAGGTGCATGTTGCAGGTGTTACCCTCGTACCACATGCTGGCGATGCCCACCTGTGGCTTCTGGAGATCGGCGTCGGTGAGCCCGACGCCGTACAGCATCGCCTGCGAGGCACCCTGACTGCGCGGCTGCGTCACCCGCCGGCTGTACCGGTTGGCGTTCATGCCTTCACAGGCGGCGGCAGTGTCACGGGATCAAGGAACGGCATCACCGCTCGCAGCTTGACGCCCACCTCCTCGATCGGGTGGTGGCGCTCTCGCTCGCGGATCGTCGTGAACTCGGGTAGGCCCGCCTCGTTCTCGGCGATCCATCGCTTGGCGAACTCGCCCGACTGGATCTCGGAAAGAAGCTGCTTCATCGCCTCCTTCGTCTCCGCCGTCACAATGCGCGGCCCGGAGACGTAGTCGCCCCACTCGGCCGTGTCGCTCACCGAATATCGCATGTAGCTCAGCCCGCCACGGTAGAACAGGTCCACGATGAGCTTCAACTCGTGCAGGCACTCGAAGTAAGCTAGCTCGGGCTGATACCCGGCCTCGACCAGCGTGTCAAACCCCGCCTTCACCAGCGCGCTCGCCCCGCCGCACAGCACCGCCTGCTCACCGAACAGGTCCGTTTCGGTTTCCTCGGCGAAGGTCGTCTCAAGCACCCCGGCGCGCGTGCACCCGATGCCACGGGCGTAGGCCATCGCCAGCTCGCGGGCCATGCCGCTCGCATCCTGGTGCACGGCCAGCAGCGCCGGCGTCCCACCACCCTCGACGAACACCTCGCGCACGCGGTGGCCGGGTGCCTTAGGCGCCACCATCGTCACGTCGACTGCGGCCGGCGGAACGATGCAGTCGAAACGGATGTTGAAGCCGTGCGCGAACATCAGCATCTTGCCGGCGCTCAAATGCGACCTAATGTCAGCCTCGTAGACCGTGCGCTGCCGGGTGTCGGGAATCAGCACCATGATGACGTCGGCCCAAGCGGACGCGTCCGCCACGCTGAGCACCTTCAGGCCCGCGGCCGTCGCCTTCGCGATTGACCGGCTGCTCGAAGGTAGCCCCACGACCACATTCGCACCGCTGTCCTTGAGGTTCAGCGCGTGTGCGTGGCCCTGCGACCCGTAGCCGATGATTGCGATCTTGCGCGCCAGGATCAGGCCGATGTCTGCATCCTTGTCGTAGTACATCGTCGCCATTGTCTGCTCCCGTGACGCCCCGGGCTATGCGACGCCGCCCCGGGCAAGTCTGTATCACTACTGCCTCAATCTCGGCGATGGCCCCGGATGAGGGGCACGAGGCGTCCAAGCCGGGCGGGTCGGCGTCAGACGAACTGCGCCGCCGTCATCGCCGTGTCGCCACGCCGCATCGCCACCTGGCCCGTGCGCGAGATGGCGACGATCCCGAACGGCTCGAGCCGCTCGAGCACCGACGCCACGTGTTCGGGGCTCCCTGCGATCTCCAGAGTGACGGTTTCCTCGCCCGCATCGACCCTCGTGCAGCCAGCCTCGGCGGTCAACGATTCGAAGGCCGCCCGGCTGTCGACCGATGGCCGAACCTTAGCCAGCACGAGTTCCCGCGAGACCGCGGGCACGGCGCCGAGGTCTTCGATGTGGATAACGTTGACCAGCTTGTACAGATAAGCCGTGACTCGCTCGGCGCTCGCCTGATCGCTGTCGATGATGATCGTCATCCGCGAGATCCCAGGCTCCGACGTCCGGCCCACTGCGAGCGACTCGATGTTGAAGGCCCGGCGCCGGAATAGCGACGCCACGCGGTTAAGCGCGCCAGGCTTGTCCTCAACCAGTGCCACCAGGGTGTGATGCACGCCAGCCGCCCTAGGTGAGATCCGCGGCGGTCTCCACCAGCGGAGACGGCGCAGGATCGGGACGGCGGATCATGGCGTGGAGATCGCCACCGGCTGGTACCATCGGGTACACCGAGTCTTCCTGCTCCACCCGGAAATCGATGAGCACGGTGCCCTCGTCTGCACGGGCGCGGGCCACCGTCGGCTCCACGTCCTGCCGACGCTCGACACGCAGGCCCGTCAGCCCGTGCGCCTCGGCCAGCTTCACCAAGTCGGGCGTCCGCAGGGGCGTTGCCGCGTAGCGCCGCTCGTAGAAAAACTCCTGCCATTGGCGCACCATGCCCAAGTAGCCGTTGTTGATGACGGCCACGTTCACCTTGAGACCCTCCTGGGCCGCCGTTGTCAGCTCTGCCTGCGTCATCTGGAGTCCACCGTCGCCGACAATGGCCCACACTTCGGCTTCGGGACGAGCGATCTTGGCGCCGATCGCCGCCGGCAGGCCGAAGCCCATCGTGCCAAGCCCGCCCGAGGTGATCAGCGAACGGGCCGTCTCGTGATGGAAGTACTGCGCCTCCCACATCTGGTGCTGGCCAACGTCCGTGCAGATCACGGCGTCGCCTTTCGTCATGCGCCAGATGTCGTTGATTGCGTGCGCTGCATAGAGGTGACCGTTGTCGGGCAGGTTACGGATGTCCCGTACGGCATTGCCACCCTGCATCTCGCCGATGTAATTGAGCCACGGCCCATGATCGATCGGCGGCAGCGCGTCGAGCATCTCGCGTAGCGCCTCGCGGAGGTCGGCCTGAATCGCGGCATCGACTTTCACATTCTTGTTGATCTCCGACGGGTCGATCTCGACGTGGATCTTCTTCGCGTTGCGAGCGTAAGTGGCCAGGTTACCTGTGACGCGATCGTCGAACCGCATTCCGAACGCCAGCAGCAGGTCAGCCTCCTGAATCGCGTGGTTGACCCAGGCCTCCCCGTGCATCCCCATCATCCCGAGATTCAGCTCGTGGCTGGCCGGGAACCCGCCCAAGCCCAGCAGCGTCATCGCCACCGGCGTGTTGGTCCGCTCGGCGAACACGCGGAGCTCGTGCATCGCGCCGCTCTGCAGCACCCCCTGCCCGGCCAGGATCACGGGCCGCTCCGCTGCCCGGATCAGGGTCAAGGCCTTCTCGCGCTCGGCGCTCGTCACTTCGAGTTTCGGCCGATAGCCAGGCATCCTCACCGGCGAGGAGTTCCAGGCCCAGTCGATCATCGCCTGCTGCGCGTCCTTGGTGATGTCCACCAGCACAGGGCCCGGACGTCCGGAGGTCGCCAGGTGGAAGGCCTCCTTCATCGCGGGCATGATGTCCTCAACCCGCGTCACCAGATAGCTGTGCTTGGTGATCGGCAGCGTAATCCCGGTGATGTCGGTCTCCTGGAACGCATCGTAGCCGATGAGCTTGCTCGGCACCTGGCCCGTGATGCACACGACCGGCGACGAGTCCATCTGCGCGGTCGCGATACCCGTCACCAAGTTCGTGGCGCCGGGACCCGAGGTCGCCATCGCCACGCCCACGCGCCCGCTGGCGCGCGCGTAAGCGTCGGCCATGTGGGCCGCCCCTTGCTCGTGCCGGACCAGGACATGTCGTACCGGATAGTCGAGCATCGCGTCGTAGGCCGGGAGGATCGCGCCGCCAGGGTATCCGAAAACCGTGGACACTCCTTCGCGCACGAGACACTCCCAAATGATCTGGGCACCGGTGCGTGTGTTAGGCATGTTCAATCGAGTGTGCCCTGCGCAGGGGCATCAGTCAAATGGATAGTGCTTCAGGGAAGATAACGGAGAGTGATAGCCCATCGAGATCACCACGAAATCGGACAATCAACCCCCATTTGAGCGAGCGCCATCCGACGGTCGCCGTACATCGGGTACTGCAGGAACAACTCGCCGATACGGCTTCTGCCTGAGGGGCATCAGGTCCTGAGTGCTCATCTCGTTCGGCGTTGATGTTCAGGGTGGGGTGGCAAGTATCAACGACCTTCTGGTTCTACCGGTGTCCCTGCCGAACCTTGATCGCGAGAACCGGCATGACACCTCTGGCTGGTCGGCATGGCTGGCACCTGACTACTCAGAAATGAGCGTTACCGCCTGTCTGCATCATACGCTATCGACACAGGGAAGACGATGAGGAGGACTCTGGCGCGAATTTGATGATGACGATCGACCGTAGCGGACACGCAGCAGCAGACTCGCACTCCTCACGGGCATGCGGCGGCGCGTGCTCTTTACCCTTCGATGGCGCACGCTCTTCTGTACGCAGGCCCGTCGGCGCGCGTTTCAACGTCACGACCAGCCTGCACGACCCGGTTTCGTATCGCGTCGGCCGACGGCTCACACTCCTGAGCCAGCAGGTCGAAGACAGAATTCGGGCCGTCCAGATCGCTCTTGTCCGTGGCGGGGTGGTGCGCCTAAGAAGAAAGACTCTGCAGCGCGCGAGCGCGGTTTCGAGCTGGTCGAGCGCAGTGGGAATGTGTTCCACGACCCAGGCGATCCGAACGCGGACCTGCAGCAGGCCAAGGCGGGTTGTCGCCGCCCGGATTATCGCAGTGCTCGACGAGCGCGGTCTGGTCTGCCGGGCGCGCCGGGGCGGGGCGTTGATTCGTTTCGCCGCGGCAGACGTCTCGCGCATCCGCAACGCCGAGCTCGGGCGGTTCACACCGGACCGCCTGATGAAGATGCTCGCGGCACGCGACAGCAAACTGCGTGTCACGATCCATGTGGATGTGGGATATGGCGAGGCGAGAGTTGCGTACCCACATCGGGGTTCCCTGCGGGAGCATCCCGCTCCGGTTGTGTTGGTCCACAACCAGGGTACCCTGCTTCTTCCACCGCTGAAGCAGTGTCAGATCACATCACAACTACGGCACGGGTGATGGAGCCGAAACTGCGCAAACTGCCGCAACGTGTCGACGATCTCCGCCCGCTTGTAGCGCGTCTCCTGCGTCATGGGATCGGCTCCCAGTAACAGAGCCGCGCTATTCTTAACGCCTCATATGGCCCACATTGGGGCTGAACCCGCAAAACAACGCTACTCGCCGTCGCGTCCTTTGCGATATTGATCGCGTAGCTCTTTGCCGGCACGTGTCAACCTGTGTTTCGCATGCTTGAGTGCAGGCTGCGTGTCCTGCCAAGCCCGCTGGGCCATGGGTCTGATGTCGTCTTTCAGTACCCGTTGCGCCTTGGCGAGGGTTTGTACGGCTTTGGCACGCGCCTCAGGGCGACACGCCAGTTCCCAACCCACACGCTGGGCCAACCGGTGCAGGAGGCTCATCTCGGCCAGTATAAGGGATTGTGTGTCCCGGAAATCCTTTCAAAGACAGAATTCGACGAACTGGTAGCAGACCATAGGACGTGGGATTTGCGAGCGCACTCGAAGGAGTCGCTAGACGGCAGTCCCGGTTCACCGAGAATCAAACTGTTGGCAGCTTGACCGACGGGGAGGCTAGGGGGGCGATCGCCGACCTAGTGCGCAAGCACAGCATCAGGCGCCGCAACGTCTCACAAATGGCGGTCGACGTACGAAGGTACGGGTGCCTTTGGTCTCAGCCTCATGAGAGAACTCACGGCCGAGCTCGCGCATCTGAAGCGACCACTCCACGGTGGGGCTGCTGGGAGTGCGACGCCCGGTGACACCTCGATATCCACGGCTGACATCACACACTAGCGGGTGTGTCGCACGCTGCGCGCGCCCGACCTTCGGAGGACACGCCCCACGCTGCCGATAGTCGCGGCGGTGACCCCGCGCAAGTTGACCTCCTCCTACGATGGAAGTGTTGTGCAGTAAGGGGCAGAAATGTTCAGGATTTCGTCCAATCGGTCCGCCGGCAGTATCAGAAATTTGTGTGGGAGCTTGTTCGTCAGTCGGCCAACCTGAATCTATCCCCTCACTGAATCGCGCATTACCCGCTGGCTGCCACCCCAGCGATGGGCGGCTTCCTCCATTTTCCGTGGTGTGGCGCAAGGCCGGCCAACTCCGCGGCGTGGCGGCCTGGTCGCGGGAGAAGTGCCCCTGGTACCCCGGACACCGCTGTGGAGGCTCTCACGTTGGTCATGTCGAGGATCTTCCGCACGGCCGCAGGGAACGCCGGCCCCACTGGCGTCGCCAGCGCTGGGCCACGGTGGGGCAACGCTGGCCCCACGGACCGGTTGCCAAGGCGTCGAGCGCCTGTTCGGCCGCCTCGTCGATCAGCTTGAAGGCCTGAGCCCGCGCCGGGCGGTCCTTACGCCAGTTGCATCGCTCGCGTGTTGGATCAGGTGCCCGATACCAATCTGCACGACCGTGTCCGGCATCACGGCCGTGATCCGTGTCAGGGAAGCCCTGCAGACCGTCGATGACCGCGATTCGGTTATCCTCCCCCCCGCACGCCCCCGGCCCTTCCGATCGTGCATCACGCAGCGCCAGACCGTGGCGCAGGCCGTCTGCTCGCCCCACCAAACCGCGGCCTGCCTGGTGCCCGGACCAGTGGATGCCGACCGCCAGCTATACGGCCGTGGGGCGTACCAGCCCCTCGGCGCGGCGCTTCACTCACAGGGCGTGGAACACCACGATGGCGGAGGTCAACTCGAGCGGCCCGCGCTAGGCAAGACCGGGCTTCGTCGATGACCGCCTCGGTCACCCCCACACCCTGCTCCGGCGATAACGTCAGCCGGAGCACACCTGTCGCGTGCTACTGGAGCGCAATCAGGACGTCGTCGTCTGACTGTGGTCCCGGCGCCGGGTGCACGCCCGTCAAGGTGTCGAACTCGATCCCCAGCTCCTGCACGCGCTCGGCAAATGCGACGTGCGCGGGCGTCGGGTCGTCGGGGAACAAGGTCAAGTCGGCTTGGTGGAAGTGGCTGTACGCCGGCAAGTAGACGCCCAACAGCCCCGTAGCGTGAGGGTTGGGAATCTGGACGAGCTCCATCCGATTCATCTCGTCCTCGATCACCATCACGTCTTCCGTGCCCTCGATCACCGGCGTCAGCATCTCCTCTCCGAGCAGTGTGCGGGGGTTGCTGAGCAGCTGCGTCATGAAATCGACATTGCTAGCGTGCGTGAGGATGGTGATGCCCGCACGGGCCCACGGCGCAAGCCCGCCTGAGTGATCACCGTGAAAATGCGAGTTGACCAGATACCGGATCTCCTTGTCGGGGAACCCTTCCCGTACGGCGGTCAGCACCGTCTCGCCCCGCGCCGGGTTCTGGGCGCCGCCCTCAAACACCACCACGAAGTCGGTGAACTCCACGATCATGGCCACGTACCCGCCGCCGAAGAGGTAGACCCCCTCGTAGATTTCGTTGAGCTCGGGGTCGCCCACGGGCCCGAACAGCCCAGGGCCGATACCGCCGCCTCCCACCTGCTCGGGCGGGGTGAGGCGTGCCGCGAGGTCGGCTGGGTTCGCCGTCGCGCTCTCCACAGAGACGGCGAACGAGGTCCCCCCGGCCATCGTCTGCTCGATACCGCTCGGCATCATCACACCGTCCATGTCCTGGTAGTTACTGTAGATGGCTGCCCGCGCGAGGTCGCCTGCGATCGGGTGCTCCACCGTGGTTTCGACTCGATCCACGAGGTTCTGGTCGTTGATGTAGCCAGTCACCGTATAGCGCATGCCCGACGGCGAGGCCTGCGTTTCGGGAGACATCCACGTCAGCGTGGTGTACTCGGCGCCGTCCATCGATGCCGTCCCAGCCTCCGCGCCGTACATCTCCGCCCCGCGTAGGAAGCCCCATGGCGTCAGCCAGATCTCGATCTGGTCGTCCCAGCTGGTGTCCTCGTCCGTGATGTTCTGCAGGAAGGACTGCTCGGTTGGCGGCCGCATGAACACGCCACCGTGCAACATCATGCCCGTCGCAAGCGACGCGGGCTGCGAGAGGTCGATCGTACGCGAGTAATTCTCGATCTCGTACATGGGCCACGGCGGGCTGGCCTCGGCCGTCTGCAGGAACGCCCTGTTGATAGTCTGTGCAGTGCCCGCGTAGGTGATCGACTCAACACCCTCGGTCCCCATCGCCTCGGCCACCACGGCCAGCACCGATGTCGCGTCGCCTGAAGCCGCGTCCTCACCGCCGTCGCCCGCACCGCCACAGCCTGCTAGGCCAACCGCCGTCACCAGTGCAAGATATCTGAGATTATGAAACATGTTTCACTAGCCTCATGCTTGTCGGCCCCTCTGGCGAAGGCCTGAACCGTCGCACACGCCTAGAGGTACCAAAACAGTTTAGCAGCCTATACGGTTGCGAGCCCGAGCACAACCCCGACGGGGGTACGATCGTCAGACGCCCGCTGAGTCTGATCCGAATTCGGTGGACTGGGTGACTACACCGGTTCCGTCGCCCGCCGAAGCGGCGGGCTGATGCGGTGCGTCTTATGTCCAACTCGGAGCGCGAAGCAGCTGAGGGGGTACGAATCCCCGCCATGATGAAAAGACCAGTGCGTGTCAATGGCTCACCGCGCTCAAGGGCCGGAGGTCGTCTGCCGCGACGGGACGGGTTGGGGTGCGCCGCGACGCAATGGCGCCGGCACGGGCGCCCGGCGCGAAGCGGCTCAGACGTGGTGTGGGTAGTGCGCGGGAGTCCCATCGACTCCCGGACCGCCCGTTAATCAACGCGCCCCCGTGTCAGAAGCGACCCGGCTCCTCACCGATGCCGAGGATGCTGCAGGCCTCCACCACGTTCAGACCGCGTGCCCGCGCTTCTTCGAGTAGCTGGCCGCTCCCAGCGCCGGGATTGATCCACACTTGGGCGATCCCCTTGTCGGCCAACCCGTTGAGCAGCGTCCGCCCGATCTCGGGTGGGACGTACACGGTCGCCACCTCGATTGGGCCGGGCACATCGGTCACCGACCTGTATGCCGGCAGTCCCTCCACCGACTCGGCGGTCGGGTGAATCGGGTACACCTCGTACCCCTGCTTGGAAAAAGCCCGCACGGCCTTGTTCCCGAACTTGCGCCGGTCGCGCGAGGCGCCGACCACCGCGACGGTTCTGCCCATGACTGGAATATTACCCACTACCGGCGGCCCCGGACGACGCGTCCCGCAGCCCGTCGGCGAAACGCAGGATACGGGTGGCCCCCTCCCGGAGCTGCTCGCGTGACGCCGCGTACGAGAGCCGGACGTGACCTGGAGTCCCGAACACCTCGCCCGGAGTCACCACCACCCGCTCTTCGAGTACGAGCGCGCGCGCAAGCGCGTCCGCGCTTGCCACGCCGTGCGGCGACAGCAACGCCGACACGTCCGGGAAGAGGTAGAACGCCCCCGACGGCCTGATGCACTGGATGGCCGGATGCGCGGTCAGCCACCCGTGCAGCTGGTTGCGCCGCGCACGATATTCGTCGCGCATCCGCTCGACCGACTCCCCTGGCCCCTCCAGCGCCGCGAGCGCGGCCTTCTGGGTGATCGAGGTGACGTGCGAGGTCGTCTGCCCTTGCACGACGTTCATCGCATCGGTCAGCACCCGCGGCGCGATCGTCCAGCCGCACCGCCAGCCGGTCATCGCGTAGGTCTTCGAGGTCGACCCCGCCAGCACCGTGCCCGCCCGATGCCGCTCGAACAGGACGCCCGGCAGGTTGTGCGGTACTGCGTCATGAATCAGCCGCTCGTAGCACAGGTCGGCGATCACCCAGATATCGCGTGCGGCCGCCGCGTCAGCCACCAGCGCCACGTCGGCCTCCGTCATGAGGGCTCCGGTCGGGTTGCCGGGCGAGTTGAGGATGACGGCCCGGGTGCGTGCCGTCATCGCCGCCACCAGGGCCCCGCCCCGCGGGACGAAGCCCTCGTCGGCCAGTGTCGGTACGATCACGGGTGCCCCGCCCGCCAGCCTGATCTGCTCGGGTATGGTCGGCCAGTACGGCGCGTGCGTGACGACCTCATCGCCCGGGTCAAGCAGCGCCAACACCGCGTTGAACAGCGCCTGCTTGCCGCCGGCGGTCACCAGCACCTCGTCACGTTCGACGTCGACGCCGTACTCTCCGCGGTACCACGCGGCGATCGCCTCACCCAACTCCGGGATACCCCGCGAGCTCGTGTACCGCGTGAAGTCGGCGCCGATGGCGTCACGCGCAGCCGCCTTGACGTGCGCTGGTGTGGGAAAGTCAGGCTCACCGGCGCTCAGGTCAACGATGTCCTCGCCCACGCGGCGCAAGCGCGCAGCCTCGGCCGCCACGGCCATTGTGGCCGATGGCCGCACCCCGTCGAGGCGCCCGGCGAGTGCCACCAGTGGTTTCCGCGTCACGCCACGCTCAGTTCGGCTGGCGCAGGCGGCGCATACGCTCCTCAACGACCGTCGGCACGAGGCCACGTACTTCGCCGCCGAGCCGGTGTACTTCCTTGATCAGCCGTGAGCTCAGGTAGGTATAACGCTCGGCTGGCATCATAAACACGGTTTCCAGCGCTGGTTCCAGGTGGCGGTTCATCAGCGCCATCTGGAACTCGTACTCAAAATCCGAAATCGCGCGCAGTCCACGGATGATGGCACTCGCGCGGTGGCGTCGCGCGTAGTCGACCAGCAGACCGTCGAAGGTCTTCACCTCGATGTTCTGGTGCTCCCGGAACACGTCGCGGATCACCGCCACCCGTTCCTCAGCGCTGAACAGCGGTGTCTTGTCGGCGTTAACGAGCACGGCGACCAGGATGCGCTCGAAGAGGTGGGTGCTACGAAGGATGATGTCGACGTGGCCGTTCGTCAGCGGATCGAACGTCCCCGGACACAGCGCCAGCCGGCCGTTCGCTAACTCTGCAGACATCGCGTGCTCACTCCCCTCCGCGCGCGAGCGCCATGAAGCTCAGCGCGCTGTCTCCCACGCGCAAGGTCCGCACGACGGCGAGCTCCGGCACCGCGGGCGGTGCGCTCCGGGAGGCATGCTCGAGCACCATCACTCCGTCCGGCGCGAGGCGTGCGGCCGCGGCCTTGAGCACCCCCGCGTCGGCGTTCCCGTACGGCGGGTCAAGCAGGGCTAGATCGAACCGGCATTCGGTGGGCAGGTCGTTAAGCACCGTCACGAACGCGCCGGGCGCCATTGTATGTCCACCCTCGACCCCGCACTTCCCCAGGTTAGCCCGGATGAGCGCGTTGGCCCGCCAGTCTGCCTCGACGAACGTCACCTCGGCAGCGCCCCGGCTGATCGCCTCGAGACCAACCGCACCGGTCCCCGCAAAGCCGTCAAGCACCTTGGCTCCGCACACGCGATCGCCCAACACGTTGAACAGGGTCTCGCGCAGCCGGTCCGACGTGGGCCGTAGGCCCCGCCAGCGCGGCGTCCCGAGCCGGCGGCCCTTCAGGCGCCCCGCGATGATCCGCACGATGTGCTTCTCCTCATCCGACGTCGATTAGCCCGAACCGTGCGGGCCACTGCTCTCGGACAAAGCCCTCGAGCTCAGGCGCCAGCGCCCCGCTCGCGAGGAGCGCCCGCGCCTCGCGGTGCGCGTCCTCCATCAGGTCGCGATCTCGCAGGAGGTCGCTCGTCCGCAGCCGTGGCATCCCCGACTGGCGCGTGCCGAAGAAGTCTCCGGGGCCACGCAGTTCGAGATCGCGCTCGGCGATGACGAATCCGTCGGAGCTATCGGCCATCACCTGCAGGCGCTGACGGGCCTCGTCGGACCAAGGCGCCTGATACATGAGTACGCAGTGCGACGTCCACTCACCGCGCCCGACGCGGCCGCGCAGCTGGTGGAGTTGGGAGAGGCCGAAACGCTCCGCGTGCTCGACGACCATCACCGTCGCGTTGGGCACGTCGATCCCGACCTCCACCACCGTCGTTGACACCAACACGTCGACCCGGCCGGCGGCGAACGCCTGCATGACACGGTCTTTCTCGTCCTGCTTCATGCGCCCGTGCAGCAGCGCCACCGCCCGGTCCCCGAACTCGGCACCGAGCCGGTCGGCCATCTCGGTCGCGGAGCGGAGATCGACTTTCGCTGACGCCTCTACCAGCGGGTAGATGACGTAGGCCTGCCGGCCGCGCGCCAACTCGGCGCCAAGCAGATCGTAGACCTCGCGGCGGCACGACTCGGGCACGAGCGTGGTGCGGATCGGCCGGCGACCGGGGGGCAGGCCGCTAATACGCGAGACGTCGAGCTCTCCGTAGTCGGTGAGCGCCAGCGTGCGCGGAATGGGCGTGGCCGTCATCAGTAACACGTCGGGGTGCAGACCCTTCTCCCCCATGGCGGCACGCTGTGCCACCCCGAATCGGTGTTGCTCGTCGATGATCACCAAGCCCAGTTTCCGAAAGGCCACGGCCTCCTGTACAAGCGCATGCGTCCCGACCACCAAGTGCGTAGTCCCGCGCTCGACCCCCGCGCGCTGTGCCGCGCGCTCGGCGCCGCCCGAGCCCCCGGTCAGCAACCCCACGCGGAACCGCGAGGCGGCGAGCCGCGTGGCGAGGTTCGCGTAGTGCTGTGCGGCGAGGATCTCGGTCGGTGCCATGAAGGCTACCTGCAGGCTGTTCTCCATCGCCACGACCGCGGCCAGCAGGGCGACGATGGTCTTGCCCGCGCCCACGTCGCCTTGCAACAACCGGTGCATGGGCTGCGCCCGGCGCATGTCGTTGACAATCTCACGCGCTGCAACGCGCTGCCCCGGGGTCAGCGTGAACGGCAACACGGCTGCGGCCGACGTGCGGATGCGATCGTCGACGATAGGCACATGTGGCTTGGTCTCGGCCAGCCGCTGGTGACGCCGCCACGCGTGCCCGAGCTGGAACAGGAACAACTCCTCGAAGATCAGCCGCCGCTGGGCAGGCATGCGGAAGGCATTGACGCGGTCGACGTCCGTCCCAGGCGCCGGAAAGTGCGCCTCCAGGAGCGCGTCGCGGCGGGTCGGCAAGCCCAGGCGTGTGCGCAGCGCCTGGGACAATACCTCCGGCACCGACGCCGGCAGCCGGTCGAGCGCCTCCCGTACGAGCCGCCGGTGCATGTTGGGAGTCACCTGGCCCGTGCGCTCGTAGAACGGCACGACCCGGCCGGTCTGCAGTCCCTCGATCCCGCCGGTGACCAGCTCGAACTCCGGGTGCTGGAAGTGCAGGCCGCTCGAGTCGAGCTTCACGTCGCCGAAGATCACCACCTCGGCGCGCGGCACCAGCAGGTCGACCAGGTACGGCTGGTTCATCCACACGCAACGCACAGCACCGCTCTTGTCGCCGACCACCGTCCGGAAGATTGTGAAACCGCGACGGCGTGTGCGTGCGAGCTGTGCACTCTTGACTGTGCCGAGTACGGCCACGCGCATGCCCGGACGCAGCGAGGCCACTGATTGCATTCGGCTACGGTCCTCGTAGCGGAATGGCAGGCGGTCGAGCAGATCCGCGACGGTCTCAAGGCCCGCGCGCTTCAGATCTTCAGCCTTGCGGGGACCAACGCCCTTCAGATAGCGCAGCGGGAGGCCGAGATCGCGTAGCGGCATACCCGCCGTCGCGTCGGACGCTTGAGCCGCAGAGTCGGATCCTGACGGCAGGGCAGTTACTGGATCACAATCGCGCGTCCGCTGCCGATCACAATCCGGTCGATCCCGGCTGGCAGGGCGAACGACTCACTGAGACGAACCCCCTCGGGGTTCTCGGGTGTCCGCGTGTAGTGTATGAGGAGCTGTTGGAGCACCGACTCGGGCACCACAATCCCAGCAATCGAGGCCTGCTCGAGGACGACGCGTCCCTGGCCGACGCCGGTTTCGAGCTGTCCCTCCACCTGCACCGGAACGAGCCCGGTGAGGAGGCTCAGCGGATTCAGACCCCCGCCCGTTGCAGGCGTGCCTAGCGTCTCAAGGTCGATGGTGACCATCGCCGAGACCTTGCCGTCCATCCCCAAGGTCACCTCGGCGCTGGTCACCCCAGGCATCGTCTCAAGGGCCTCCAGCGCAAGCCACGAGTTGATCTCCCCTTCGGTCACCACCGTCCGACGGGCCGTCTGGGGTGGGTCGGGCTGACGCTCCGCCTCGGCACGGGTGCGAATCTCCACGAGCTTGCGTACCAACGCGTCCCTTTCCTCGGGGGTCACGGCGGCTACTCCCGCCGACAGCAGGAGCACCCCCATGACGGTCAACACCACCGGAATCCGGGCGTGGACAGACATCTCGATCGCTTGTTGTCAGTTTAATCTACCCAGGTTCGGGGTGGTAATTGTGCCCTGGGCACACCCATCTAGGTGTGCCAAGGCTTTCTGGGTTGATATTCGCCTTCTGTTCGCATATAGTCAACGACTAGTTGAGGAGGTTTATTTGCTGCCGCTGACGAAACGACAGCGCGAGATCCTAGATTACCTGAGCGATTTTATCGGCCAGCACGGCTACGCGCCGAGCTTGGAGGAAATCGGCCGGCGTTTCAACCTCTCCTCGCTCGCCACGGTGCACAAGCACCTGACGAACCTGCAGGAGAAGGGGTTCATCCGGCGGGCTTGGAACCGCAGCCGGTCGGTCGAACTGATCCCCACGCGGGTCGGTCAGCGCGCCGTCGAGCTGCCGTTGCTCGGCTACGTCGCCGCCGGCGTGCCGATCGAGGCCATCGCCTCCACCGAGTCCATCGCGGTACCGGACTCGCTTGCCGGCAAACGCAACAGCTACGTGCTGCGCGTCAAGGGTGACTCGATGATCGACGAGCAGATCCGCGACGGTGACTACGTCGTGGTCGAGGCTCGCAAGTCGGCCGCCAACGGTGAGATGGTGATCGCCCTGCTCAACGGGCTCGACGTCACCTTGAAGAAGTTCTACCAGGAGAACGGACAGATTCGGCTGCAGCCCGCTAATCCGATGATGCGGCCCATCCTGATGACGCCCGATCAGGTACAGGTGAAGGGAGTCGTCATCGGGATCATGCGAAAATACTGAGTATGCCTGACCAACTTGCACGCAAACAGATCAACTTCAGCGTCGTACCGGACGAAGCATCCGACGTCCCCCGCACCTACGCGAACTTCTGTGCCGTCGCGCACACGCCGTTTGACTTCACCTTGTCGTTCTGCGAGGTAATGCCGCTCTCTGAGCGGGACGTGCGCGACGCCACCACCGAGCAGGTGGTGCGGGCACCGGTGCGAGCGCGTGTGGTCGTCCCCGTGCAGTTTGTGCCGAGCCTAGTGGCCGCGCTGCAGGAACACCTGCGCGTCTTCGCCGACTCGCCCGGCGCGGCCGGCTGGACCAAGCCCAAGCCCGTCCACTAGGTACCAGCGCGGATCACCAGGCGTCATGAAATCGGCCCGGATCACGCGGCGCATCATCGAGACGCTGGCCGAACAACACCCCAACGCCAACACCGAGCTCGCCTACCGCACGCCGTTCGAGCTGCTGGCCGCGACCATGCTGTCCGCCCAGTCGACCGACGTGCGCGTGAACCTGGTGACGCCCGCGCTGTTCGCCCGCTATCCCGATGCGGCGAGACTGGCCACCGCCGAGCCGGCCGAGCTTGAAGCGACCATCGTCTCCACGGGCTTCTTTCGGCAGAAAACGCGGGCGCTCATCCGCATGGCGCAGGCCCTGGTCGCAGACCACGACGGTGAGGTGCCGGCCGACATGAACGCACTGACGCGCCTGCCGGGAGTGGGCCGCAAGACCGCGAACGTCGTGCTCGGCCACGCGCTGGGCGTGCCGGCGCTGCCCGTCGACCGCCACGTCATCCGCGTGGCCAACCGCCTCGGGATCACCGACAGCGAGAAGCCCGAAGTTATTGAGCGCCAGCTCTACAAAGCTCTTCCCCGCAGGCTGTGGACACTCGCCTCGGACGTCCAGATCCTCCACGGCCGTCGCGTATGCCGCCCGGCAAAGCCGCACTGCAATGCCTGTCTCGTGCGCATGGACTGTGACTTTGTCGCGGCCAGTGCCCGCGCGGACGCCGATCCCCGCATCCACCAGCGCCGACGTGCGCCGTGTCGCACGCGCCCCCGCGCCCATGACACGAAGAGAGTTCGAACGCCTCGTCGATGAGGCGGTCGCCAGCATTCCGTCCGACTTCCGGCGCGAGATGCGGAACCTGGCACTGGTGATTGAAGACGAGCCCTCGGTCGATCTCTTAGCCGAGATGGGCATCGAGCCGCCCGGCACGCTGTACGGCCTCTACCAAGGAACACCCATCACGGAGCGGCACTGGTCGGAGGACAACCTACTGCCTGACCAAATCACGTTATTCCAGGGCCCGATCGAGGCCGACGGGCTGGACCCCGAGGAGATTCGCGTGGCGGTCGCCGAAACGCTGATCCACGAGATCGGAC
The DNA here is from genome assembly GCA_964535675.1 of uncultured Bifidobacteriaceae bacterium. Taxonomy (GTDB): domain Bacteria; phylum Acidobacteriota; class Vicinamibacteria; order Vicinamibacterales; family UBA2999; genus CAZHTD01. The sequence continues at coordinate 20,201 of CAZHTD010000010.1, forward strand.
ACTACTTCGGTCTCAGCGAGGAAGAAATCGAGGAGATCGAGGAGCGCTACTGGCGAGGCGAAACCGCGGCTGACGAGGAGACCGGGCCATGAGACTGCCGCCGGCGCGCCGACGGTTCGCCCAGCACTTTCTCGAGCCGGCCTGGGTGGCCAAGGTGCTCGCAGCGGCAGACCTCACCGCCGACGACCGTGTCCTTGAGATCGGGCCCGGCTGCGGCGCGCTCACCCGTCCGCTCGCCACGCGGGTCGCGCGCGTTATCGCCGTCGAGGTGGACCGTGACCTCGTTGTGGCGCTGGAAACCGCGGCGCTCCCCGGGGTGCAGGTGGTCTTGAGCGATTTCCTAGATGTCGACCTCGAGCGGCTGCTTGCCAACGAACCCCTGCCGTGGCGCGTAGTCGCTAACCTTCCCTACAACGTGGCCACGCCGATCCTATTTCGCCTGCTCAAGGCCAGCGACGGCGGCCGCCGGTGCCAGGATGCCACCCTGATGCTGCAAACCGAGGTGGCTGACCGCCTGCTCGCTGGGCCTGGCAGCCGTGCGTACGGGTCGCTCACGCTCCAGGTCGGGCTCGACGCCGACGTGCGGTGCCTACTCACGCTGCCCCCAGGGGCGTTCCGGCCGGCCCCGAAGGTGAGCTCCACGGTGGTCCGCCTGACGTTTCGGGCACCGCGGGCCGAAGTGGGCGACCGGGCCGTGTTCACCCGCCTCGCTCGAGGCCTCTTCCTGCACCGTCGCAAGATGCTCCAGAATGCCTTGGCGCCAGTCGCCCTGACGCTGAGTGCTGATCCGACCCAACTGATTGAGAGAGCTGGACTTGACGGGTCACGGCGCCCTCAAACCCTCACCGTCGAGGATCTGGCCCGGCTTTCGAGAGCTGTGCTATAGTCCTTTCACGTTAACTTGTTAATCCCTCCCTGTTTCCAGGCTTCCCCAGCAGCCTGACCGAGGCGTGGTTACGCCCGCTGCGCAGGATCCACCCGCCCGGGTGTTCCTCCCGCGTGTGTTCGCTTGAGGCGGCTGGATTTTCGGTTCAATGACACAGATCGACGGCACGCAGCCCACTGCGGCTGCGCTTGAGATCGTGCCCCTCGGAGGGCTGGGCGAGTTCGGCATGAACATGCTGGCGATGACCTGCGAGGACACCACCATCCTTGTGGAAGCCGGCGTTATGTTTCCGGACGCAGACCAGCTCGGCGTGGATCTCATCATCCCCGACCTCACGTACCTAGCAACCTGCCGACCGAAGGCGCTCGTCCTCACCCACGGCCACCAAGACCACATCGGTGCCGTGCCGCACGTGCTGCCGCTGGTGGACGGCCCGGTACACGGGACGCCGTTTACCCTAGCGCTCGTCGAGCCGAAACTCGCCGAGCACGGGCTCGAAGCCGGCGGCCGGCTGCGTCCGGTGGCCGCCGGCGAGACGGTGACAATCGGCCCGTTCGCCGTGGAGTTCGTGCGGGTCACGCACAGTATGCCCGACTGCGTGGCGCTGGCCGTCACGACGCCGGTCGGCACCATCGTTCACACCGGCGACTTCAAGATCGATTACACACCCGTCGACGGGCAGCGCTTCGACCTGCATCGCTTCGCCGCCTTGGGCTCGGCGGGGGTGCTGGCACTGCTCAGCGACAGCACCAACATCGATCGGGCGGGCGTCTCGGGCTCTGAACGCGACGTGATCCCAGCGTTCGAGGAGCTGTTCGCCGCCACACGCGGCAAGCTGGTCGTGGCCACGTTCTCGTCGAGCCTGTACCGGATCCAGTTGCTGGTGGACCTGGCCCGGCGCTTCGGACGCAAGGTGGTTTTCGCCGGCCGCAGCCTCGTCCAGAACACCGAGATCGCCCAGCGCCTCGGCTACCTCCGCCTCCCCGACGGGCTGCAAATCCGCGACGCCGACGTGCCCGACCACCCGCCGGACGAGGTGCTTTGCATCACCACCGGCTCACAGGGCGAGCCACGGGCGACACTTTCGCGGATCGCCATCGACGACCACGGCCACATCCGACTCGCGCCAGGCGACACGGTGGTCTTCTCGGCCCGCGCCATCCCCGGCAACGAGAAGGCCATCGCCCGGACGATGAGTCACATTGCCCGTCGCGGCGCCGAGGTGGTCACCTGCGCCACCCGGCGAGTGCACGTGTCGGGCCATGGCAGCGCCGAGGAGCTGCGGCTCATGCTCTCGCTCGTCCGGCCACGTGTCTTCGTCCCCGTTCACGGCGAGTACCGCCAGCTGGCCGCCCATGCCCGCCTAGCCGAGCAAGTGCTCTGCGCCGACGGCACAGGCGTCGAAGTGCTGCTCGCCCAGGACGGCGACCGCCTCGTGTTCGACGCCGAGAGGGCACGCATCGATGGCGCCGTCTCCGCCGGGCGGGTGCTCATCGACGACACGCGACTCAGCGAGGTGGGCGATCACGTGCTGCGCGACCGCCGCCATCTCGCGGGCGACGGCGTGGTCATCGCGGTCGTGGCCATCAACCATCAGGACGGCTCGCTGATCGGTACGCCCGAACTCGTGGCCCGCGGGTTCGTGCTCGGGGCCGACGACGAGGCCGTCCTTTTTGATGGCGCAGCGGGCGTTATCGGCGAGTGCATCGCGCAGTCGCGCGTCGAGGAACGCACCGACCAGGGGCTCATCACCGAAAAGCTCCGGATCGAGTTGCGTCGGTATTTCAAGAAGCGCTCCGGGTGCCGGCCGATGGTCCTGCCGGTACTGCTGGAGATTTAGCAGAGACAGGACGTCACGTGACTGACTCCACCATCTCACGGCGCATCAGTGAGTTCATCGGCGTGGCGTGTTTCGCGCTCGCCGTGCTGTGGCTCATCGCCCTCGTCACCTACGAACCCACCGACCCGGTCTGGTTCTTCACGACTGCGACCGGCGGTTCGACGGCCAACTTCGCGGGTCGCGTCGGCGCCTTCCTCGCTGAGGTGTCGTTCCAGCTGCTCGGCTACGGCGCGGCCTTCGTGCCGGCCGTCATCGCCATCGCCGGCTGGCACTACTTCTGGTGCCAGGCGCTTGACGCGATCTACACCAAGGCGGTCGGCGTTCTCCTTTTCGTGGCCTGTACCGCGGCGTTTCTCAGTCTTGTACTGGGCAGCGTTGCTTTCGACGGTGCCACCTTCCACGCCGGTGGCATCGCGGGCAACTGGCTGGGCACCGCGCTGGCCGAGTACCTCAATCGCACAGGCTCGGTAGTAGTCCTGCTCACGGTCATGGCCTTGTCGGTGATCCTCTCGACGCACATCTCGCTCGGCCGCGTGTTCGCCTCCGCGGGACAGACGTCGCGGGCGGTGTTGGTCAGCACCATCAACCGCGTACGCCTGTGGCTCGATGCACGGCGCAAGGCCCGACAGCGCCGCGACGTGCTCGCCAAGCACGGCAAGACGGCCAAGGCGGCCGCAGGGGTTCGCGCGAAGAAAGCCGCCACCCCCATCGTTCCCACCCCCGAGCCGAAAGCGCAGGCCGTCTCGGACGAGACGGCCGACGACCCGCTCGGCTCAGAGCCGCTCGCTCCGCTACCCCGCCCCGTGGTCGCGCCGGCCAAGGCCTTGAAGACACCGCAGCTGCCACTGCTCGATCCGGAGCCGGTTCGCGCACCAGCGGAGCGGCGGCTCGGCGAGTACACGCTACCGCCCGTGGCGCTGCTCGACACCCCGCGCACCGTGCAAAAGATCGACGAGCGGCAGCTCATGGAGTCGGCTCGCCAGCTCGAGGACAAGTGCCGAGAGTTCTTGGTCGAGGGGCAGGTCTCCCAGATCCACCCCGGCCCGGTCGTCACAACCTACGAGTTTAAGCCCGAAGCCGGCATCAAATACAGCAAGATCACCGGCCTCTCCGACGACCTGTGCCTTGCGATGGAGGCCGAGTCGGTCTTGATCGATCGCATCCCCGGCAAGTCCACGGTCGGCATCCAGATCCCCAACCCACACCGTGAGGCGATCGCGCTGCGGGAGCTGCTCGAGTCGAAGGCTTACCAGCGGTCGAGTTCTAAGCTGACGCTGGCCCTCGGCAAGACCATCCACGGGGAGCCGTACGTGGCGGATCTAGCCGCCATGCCCCACTTGCTAATTGCCGGCTCGACCGGCACAGGCAAGTCCGTCGGCATGAACGCGATGCTGACCAGCATTCTCTATCGGGCCACGCCCAAAGACGTTCGGCTGATCATGATCGACCCCAAGCGCCTCGAGCTCGGCATGTACGAGGAAATTCCACACCTGCTCACCCCGGTCGTCGTCGACCCGAAACAGGCGGCGAACGCTCTCCGATGGGCGGTACGCGAAATGGAAGAGCGCTACAGGACGCTCGCGGCCGAGGGCGTGCGAAACATCGAGCAGTACAACCGCAACGTCCGCCTCGCCGCCGAGGACGACCCAGAGGCGCCCAAGGCCCTCCCCTTCATCGTGGTCCTCATCGACGAGCTCGCCGATCTGATGATGGTGGCCAGCAACGAGGTGGAGGAATCCATCGCCCGGCTTGCCCAAATGGCGCGCGCCGTCGGCATTCACCTGATCCTGGCCACGCAGCGGCCGTCAGTGGACGTGATCACGGGGCTCATCAAGGCGAATCTCCCATCGCGCATCTCGTTCCGCGTCTCCTCGCGCATCGACTCGCGCACCATTCTCGACAGCAACGGCGCCGAGCAGCTGCTCGGGCGAGGTGACCTGCTCTTCCTACCCCCCGCCTCCTCGCGCTGCATCCGGCTCCACGGGCCGTACATCTCCGAGCAGGAGACGGCCCGCCTGGCGAGCTTCCTGCGCAAGCAGGGTACGCCAGACTTCGACGACACGATCACGGAGGACCCAGAGAAAGCCGGCCCCAACGGCCTTGAGTTCGAGAAGGACGACCTCTACGACGACGCCGCGCGGGTCGTCGTCGAGAGCGGCCAAGTGTCGATCTCGTACCTTCAGCGGAAGCTGCGGGTCGGTTTCAGCCGCGCCGCCCGCCTCGTCGACATGATGGAATCCGAAGGGCTAGTATCGGCCGCCATTAATGGTAAGCCGCGCGAAGTGCTGGTCGACCGCAACTATTTCGAGGAGGTGGATGCGCAACTGCGTTGACGTCCTCCGAGCGGCGGCCATCGCCGTCGCCATGGCTGTCGTCACACCGTCGGCCCAGGGCCTTGGCACTTCGCTAACAGGCGTCGCGCGTGACGTCTACGCCGATGTGCTCCGACTCACCCTGTCATTCGACGGCACGCCAGCAGTGCGCCACCAGCGCCTTGAGGACCCGCCACGTATCGTTGTCGAGCTGCCGGAGACCGCGGTCAACCCCGGCGTGACCGAACGCGAGTGGTCGTTCGATGACGATGTGGTGCGCCGGATCCAGTTCGGACAGGAGGGTGGCCGCACCCGCGTGGTGCTCGATCTCGACGGCGGGGCCGACTACCGTGTCTACCAGCTCCGAGACCCAGACCGCGTAATCGTCGACGTCACCCGCAACGCAGCGGGCACCGCGGCCCTGCGTCCGCGGCCGTCACCGTTTCCCGTGCCGCGCACGCGCCCGTCCGGCCCGGCGTTGCCCCCGGTGGACGGTGCGCTGGTTGCCGCCATTCCGGTGCCCCCGTCGGCGCCGGCGACCGTCGAGCCCGATCTCGCTGAGGCGCCCGCGACGAACCTCGAGCGCGGGTTCTCGCTCTCGCGACAGCTCGGCCTGGGAATCTCGCGCATTGTCATCGACCCAGGGCACGGGGGACGCGATCCCGGGGCGCGGGGGCGTGGCCTCATCGAGGCCGAGATCGTCCTCGACGTCGCGTTGCGGCTCGAGGCCCTGCTCAAGGCCGAGCCCGGGTTCGAGGTCGTGCTGACCCGTAGGACCAACGTCTACATCCCGCTCGAGGAGCGTACGGCCATCGCCAACCAGAACCAGGCAGACCTGTTCCTGTCGATTCATGCCAATGCCTCCCTCAACCCGCGAGCCCGGGGCGTCGAGACCTTCTTCCTCGACTTCGCCCGCGACGCCGAGGCCGAGGCACTCGCCGCCCGCGAGAACGCCGGATCGGCCCGAAGCATGCGCAGCCTACCCGAGATCGTCCAGGCCATCACCCTCAACGACAAGCTTGTCGAGTCACGGGACTTTGCAACCATCCTCCAGACCTCGGTGCACGAGCAGCTGAGCGCCGTCGATCGACAGGTCGAGGATCGCGGCGTCAAGCAGGCCCCGTTTGTCGTGCTGATCGGCGCCACGATGCCCAGTGCCCTCGCCGAGATCTCCTTTCTCACCAACGAGCAGGAAGCAATCCTTCTGCGGACCGACGGCTATCGCCAACAGATCGCCGAGGCGCTGCGGGATGGCGTGATCCGCTACCGACGCTCGTTGCAGGTCGGGGTCGTTGCCGCAACGGTGGTCGACTAGATCCGTCGGTGACGGGCACTCGACCCGGGCAGCGCCGGGCGCGTCGCACCCTTCGTGACCCGCAGGGCGCGGGGCTTTACCCTCGCATCAGATCCGGAGGCGCCGGGCGCTCTGTTCCGGCGACGGCGGGCGTGTGCCACGCACCCGCTTCAGCAGGATCAGCAACCCGCCCACGACCAGGCTCCCGATGGCAGCCACGGCAAGCAAGACGCCTGCCATCGCGAACATGCCGATCACCACATCGAAACTGATGTCGCGCGTCGGCTCTGGCTGCTGAAGCACCTCGACGACGAGCGGGGCAGGCTGCAGCACGGGGCTCACCCCTTCGCGACCGTGGACCATTCGCCGACCGCCTGCGCCAATTCAACCAGCGTGCGTACGCCCGCTCCGGTCGCACCCGGCGGTTGGTAGGGGGCCGGCTTCTCCGCCCATGCTGTGCCGGCGATGTCCAGGTGCGCCCACGGGCGGTCTCCGGCAAACGCGCCGATGAACCACGCGGCCGAAATCGCGCCCGCGTCGCGCCCTGCGGAGTTCACCATGTCGGCAATCTCGCTCTTCAGCAGGTCGCGGTCGTCCTCGAACGTCGGCATCGGCCACGCGCGTTCGCCCGCCCTGGTCGCGGCATCGCGTACGTGTGCGGTCCACGCATCCGGCACGCCGAAAAGCCCCGTCGTCGTGTAGCCGAGCGCCACGATGCACGACCCGGTAAGCGTGGCGGCGTCCACTAGGTGCGTGGCACCACAGCGCCGCGCGTACCAGAGCGCGTCGCCGAGGATCAGCCGCCCTTCGGCATCCGTGTTGATCACCTCCACCGTGGTGCCCTGCGCGCTGATCAACACATCGCCGGGCTTGACAGCATCGCCGCCCGGCATATTCTCGGTGGCTGGCACGACGCCGACGCAATGCACAGGGAGGCCGAGCGTGGCGATGGCGCCCATCGCGGCGATCACCGCCGCACCGCCGGCCATGTCGTCCTTCATGCGTTCCATCTTCTCGGCGACCTTCAGCGAGATGCCGCCCGTGTCGAAGGTCACGCCCTTGCCGATCAGCCCCAAGACGGGGCCCTCGGGCGCACCGTCCGGCTCGTGCCGCAAGACGATCAGCCGCGGCGGCTCCTCGCTGCCCCGGGCCACCCCGAGCAGCATCCCCATCCCCAAGTCGGCCATGGCACGCTCATCGAGCACCTCCACGCCGAGTCCCGTATCGGCGGCCACCGCTTCAGCACGCGCCGCCAGCCCCCGCGGCGTCAGGGTGTTCGATGGGGCATTGGCCAGCTCGCGGGACAAGTTGACCGCGCGGCCGAGCACCCGGCCCCATTCGACCGCCTGGGCAACCTCTCCGTTCGCGGTCCTGACCACGACACGTTCGAGCCAGCAGGGTGGCGGTCCCGAAGTCTTGTGCGCGCCGGGGTCGAAGTTCGCGATCACGGCACCCTCAGTCAACGCCTGTACCAGACGGGCATCACTCACGCTCCCCGGGTTGCGCTCCACAAGTCCCAGGCGTGTGAACCCGAGTCCGCGCGCCGCCAGTCCACCGGTCGCCGCGACGCGCCATGCACGATCCACCGACCATCCGGACGGATCGCCGCTGCCCACCAGAATGACCTGACGGCAGCCCCAGCCTGCTCTGGTGGGCACGGCCAGCGTCTCAAACGGCTTGCTGCCGAACAGCCCTGGCTGCCGCGCCCGTACGTGCTCGTCCGCAACCAGCGACGCCAGCGCCGGCTGGTCCGCCAAATCGTCGCCCTCGAAGCAGGGCACAACGAGCACGTCCACTTCAAGGGACTCGATCGCGGCACCAGAAACCCCGGTCTCTGGCACGGTGTGCACCGGACGGGTGCTCCCTCCTGTCGTCATTCCCCCTCTGTCACTCCTTCGGGCTGTCAAGCGGCGCTTGTGCCACACGAGAGGCCACGGTACAATTCAACTCCCGGCTTGGGAGTGCCAACTCGATGACTCGATTCAGCCTTTGGCTTCCCGTGCTGCTCGCAGTGCTGGTGCTGACACCGAGCGTGCTGATCGGTCAGGACAGCGAGCACGAGCGGCCCAGTTTATCATTCCGGGCGACGCCCCCGGTCGGCTTCACGCCACTCCGCGTACGGTTTGTGGTGGAGCTGCGTGGCGGCCACGACGACCACCCGGACTACTACTGCCCGGAGGTCGAGTGGGAGTGGGGTGACGGCACGCGCTCGGAGAGTGCCCGCGACTGCGAGCCGTACGTCGAGGGCGTGAGCCAAATTGCCCGCCGGTACACCGCTGAGCACACCTACCGGAACAGCGGCAGTTTCCGGGCGCGTTTCCGCCTGCGGCAGAACGACGACATCGTCGAGAGCGCTGACATCCGCGTCCAGGCCCGGCGTGGCTCCGGCGGGTTCTAGCCACCCCAGACGGCCGCCGCCAAGTCGAGCCCGCCCGTGATTCGGCAACGGACTTCCTCCGCCCAGCGCCAAGCTCGGCGCCAGCTTCGACCCCACGCGTGTGCCATACGGAAACGTTAGTTGTCTGTCTTGCGGTGCTGCTCGCGCACGAGCACATCGCGCCACCAAGTCGCATCGTCGAAGAGATCGTCGATAGGCCCCTCACGGGTCAGGCGATCGCGGATCTCGGTAAGGCGTGCGGTGAGCGCATTCAGCGCGTCGCTGATGGCATCCGCGTTACCCGCACACACATCCCGCCAGATCCCTGGCGAGCTGGCCGCGAGTCGCGTGGTGTCCGCCAGCCCCCCGCCGGCGAGTGACAGCCCCGCGGTCTGCACCTCCTGGCCCACCACTCCCATCAGCGCGCTGGCCGCCAGCTGCGGCAAGTGGCTCACAAAGGCCATGACACGGTCGTGCTCGCCCGGGTCCATCCGGCGCGGCCGCGCGCCCAGTCCGCGGGCGAACGCCTCGACCTGTCCCACCGGGTCGTCTGGTGTATCAAGAGTGGGCGTGAGAATCCACGGCCGCTCAAAGAAGAGCGTCCCGCGCGCGTGGACGAAGCCGCTCTTGGCCGCGCCCGCGATGGGATGGCCGCCGACGAAAGTTAAGCGGTCTGGGAGGCCCCTGGCCGCTTCGAGCACCTGCCGCTTCGTACCGCCAACGTCGGTCACCACTGCCGATCCGGGCAGGTCACCGGCCAACGACTGCAGGATTGCGACGTTCTGGCCAACCGGCGCGGCTAGGACGAGCAGGTCGACGCGCCCGAGCGCGCCCACCGACGGCTGGCCCTCATCGACGGTGCCCCGTGCCAGCGCACTCCCCAACACCTCGGGCCGGTCGACACCCACCAGCCGCACGCCCGGCCACCGAGTCCGCACCCCGAGGGCGATCGACCCACCGATCAGGCCGAGCCCCGCGACGGCAACGCACTGAAACGGAGGCCCGTCTCCGGTGTGCGCTACGGCGCCCATCCCCTGCGGCCGACCGGTTCAAGGCAGATGCTCCGGCCGATGGCCGGCGCGATGATCCGCAGCTCGGACATCAGCCGGTCGAACTGTTCCGGGAACAACGACTGCGCCCCGTCGCTCCACGCGTGGTCCGGATCGTTGTGCACCTCGATGAGCAGCCCATCGGCACCAGCCGCCACGGCCGCCCGCGCCAAGTTCGCCACCATATCTCGCCGGCCTGCGCCGTGGCTCGGGTCCGCGACGATGGGCAGGTGGCTTAGCTTCTTCACGACCGGAATCGCCGAGACGTCGAACGTGTTCCGGGTGGCGGTCTCGAACGTCCGAATGCCCCGCTCGCACAGCATCACGTCGTTGTTGCCACCGGCCAGGATGTACTCCGCCGACAGGAGCCACTCCTCGATCGTGGCCGAGATGCCGCGCTTGAGCAGCACCGGCTTGCGCACCTGGCCCAGCTCCTTCAGCAGGCTGAAGTTCTGCATATTCCGCGCGCCGATCTGGTAGATGTCGGAGTACTTGCCGAGCAGGTCGATCTGGCTGGCGTCCATCACCTCCGAGATCACCTTCAACCCGTGGGCGTCGGCCGCCTCTCGCAGCATGCGCAGGCCCCTCTCGCCGTGCCCCTGGAAGCTGTACGGTGAGCTCCGCGGCTTGAAGGCCCCGCCTCGCAGCACCTTGGCCCCGGCCTTCTTCACCGCGGCGGCGGTCGCGTGCACCTGCTCGTCGGTCTCAGCCGAACAGGGGCCTGCCATCATAATCACTTCGTCACCGCCGATGCGGACATCGTCCATCGTGACAACCGTGGCCTCGGGCTTGAATGTCCGGCTGGCCCGCTTGTAGGGCTCGGTGATCCGAAGCACCTCATGCACGCCGTCGAGAATCTCGACGAGCCCGGGGTCCAGCTTCTGCGCGCCCACAACGCCCAGCACAGTCCGGGTCGCGCCCGACGACCGGTGCACGTCCATCCCCATTTCGATCAGCCGCGCGATGACGGCGTCGACCTGCACCTCGCTGGCGCGTTCCTTCATGACCACGACCATGACTCACTCTCCAGCTTCTTTAACCGACGGGATCCCACCCCCCGGCTCTCTCTTTCATTCCGTTCCGCGCGCCGCGCTTCGTCGAGGATCCGCTCGAAGATCCTCACCACCGCTTCAGCCGTGAGAGGTCCGGCCAACTCGGTCGTCGACCGCCTGACGCCGTCGAGCACCCGCGCCTCCCGGGCCGGCTTGTAGACGGCCTGCCCCGTGCTGTACTTGATCTCACCGATCTCCACGGCGCATGCCACTCGCACGTTCAGCAGTCGGACCAGCTGCGCGTCAATCACGTCGATCCGGTTGCGCAGCTCCTCGATCGTCAGGATTTCAGCCATCGCACGTACTCCTCCACACGGGGAATCAGCTCCGGCGACGTGCCGGCATCCGCAATCACACTCACCAAGGCGCTGCCGACCACGGCAGCGTCGGCCCACCGGCCGACCTCCCGTACGTGCTCGCGCTTCGAGATACCAAAGCCGAGGGCCACCGGCAGGTCGCTGACGCTACGGATGCGCGCCACCATCTCACGGGCGCCGTCGGCGAGGATCTCCCGGGCACCCGTGACGCCCAGACGAGAGATCGCGTACAAAAACCCGCTGCCGAGGGCAACTGCCTGACGTAATCGAGCGTCAGATGTGGTCGGACTGAGCAGCAGAATTGTATCAATCCCCTGTCTCGCCATCAGCTCACGTAAGTCCCCCACCTCTTCTATGGGCAGGTCAAGCGCCAGCACGCCGTCGACCCCCGCCGCCGCCGCCCGCTCGGCGAACCGTTCGGCCCCGAAGCGCAGGATCGGGTTGGCATAGCTGAACAGCACGATCGGCGCGCGTACCGATCCGCGCAGGCCCGCCACCATGTTCAGCACTCCCTCGAGCGTCACGCCGGCGGTGAGGGCTCTCTCGGTCGTGCGCTGAATGACGGGACCGTCGGCCAGCGGGTCCGAGAACGGCACCCCCACTTCAAGCACGTCCACCCCGCTCCGATCCAACGCTCGCAGAATCTGGTCGCTGCGGCCCATGTCGGGGTCCCCGGCCATCACATACGTGACCAAGCCGGGCTCGGGCCTCGCGCGCACGCGTTCGAACGTCGCGGCCAGGCGGCTCATCGCCTCGCCTCTACAACGCTCTGGACGTCCTTGTCGCCCCGCCCCGACAGGTTCACGAGCACTAGGCCACTGGGGGGCAGCGTGCCGGCCAGTGTCGCGGCGTGCGCGACGGCATGCGACGACTCGAGCGCCGGCAGGATGCTCTCGTATCGCGCGAGCAGGCGGAAGCCCTCGAGCGCCTCGTTGTCCGAGGCATGCACGTACTCGGTCCGGCGCTGCTCACGGAGCCACGCGTGCTCGGGCCCGACGGCCGCGTAGTCGAGGCCGGCCGAGATCGAGTGTGTCGGCTCGATGTTGCCGGCCGCATCCTGCAGCACGAACGTCCGCGTTCCCTGCAGCACGCCGGTGCTGCCGCCCGCGAATCGTGCGGCGTGGTGGCCCGCCACGATGGCATCGCCGCCCGCCTCCACGCCGACTAGCCTTACCGACGGATCGTGGATGAACGCGTCGAAAATTCCAATTGCGTTGGAGCCGCCACCTACGCAGGCCACCACCACATCCGGCAGGCGGCCCGTCCGTTCGAGCACCTGCCGCCGCGCCTCCTGCCCGATGATCGACTGGAACTCCCGCACCATCAGCGGGTACGGGTGAGGCCCCAGTACCGACCCCAGCAGATAGTAGGTGTCCGACACGTTGGCTACCCAGTCGCGCATGGCCTCGTTGATCGCGTCCTTCAGCGTCCGGCTCCCGGCGTCGACCGGCCGCACGCTCGCCCCCAACAACTCCATGCGCACGACGTTGAGTGCCTGCCGCCGCATATCCTCGGTGCCCATGTAGACATCACACTCGAGTCCAAGCCGCGCGCAGGCGGTGGCCGTCGCCACCCCGTGCTGGCCGGCGCCCGTCTCGGCCACGACACGGCGCTTCCCCATCCGCCGGGCGAGCAGTGCCTGTCCCAGCGCGTTGTTGATCTTGTGCGCGCCGGTGTGACAGAGGTCCTCGCGCTTGAGCAGGAGGCGGGCGCCACCGGCGTGGGCCGCCAGCCGCTCGGCCTCGTAGAGCGGCGTGGGCCGCCCGACGTAGTGCCGCAGGAGCCGGCACAATTCCTCCAGGAATCCGGCGTCCTCGCGTGCCGCCAAATAGCCCTCGGTCAGCTCCTCGATGGGCGCCACGAGCGTCTCGGGTACATAACGCCCGCCGTACGGGCCGAAGTAGCCGCGTTCGTCCGGATCACGCCGCCCGAACGCGTGCTGGTCCACCATCACGTTGTTCCCGCCCCTTGAAACGCCCGGCGCGCTGCGTCCACGAAACGCGCCATCCAATCCTGATCCTTCCGCCCCGGCGAGGCCTCCACACCAGACGACACGTCAACGCCCCACGGCCGCACTCGCGCGATGGCTTTGGCCACGTTGTCGGGTGCCAAGCCGCCAGCCAGGATCATCCGGCCCGCGACGGCCAGTCGCGCCGCGCCCCCCCAGTCCACCGTGACACCGGTGCCTCCGCGGCGTTCAGGGTCGTGCGCGTCGAGTAACAACACGGTTTCGGGCGGCCAGTACGCCCGCACTCGCCCCGCTGTCTGCAGCGTTGCCGAGCGGAAGATCGGCCAGGTCACCGCGCGCGCTGCAACCGCCGTCTCATCGCCGTGGAGCTGGACGGCGCCGAGGCCCACGGCCTCGGCCGTCTCGTTTACCTCCGCCATCGGCGCGTCCACGAACACGCCGACGGGCATGACTGACGAGGGCAGGGCCGCCACGATTTCGGCCGCCGCCGCGCGATCGACCGCCCTGGGGCTTCGGGGCCAGAACACAAGCCCGATCGCGGTAGCGCCGCACGCCGCCGCCGCCCGCGCGTCCTCGGGCCGCGTGATCCCGCAGATCTTGATCAACATCAGGCCGGCACCCGCGCGCAAACCAGCGAGGCAACGGCTGCCGCCGGATCGGGTGCCGTCATACACCGCTCGCCGATTAGGAACGCCTGATAGCCGGCTGCGGCGAGCCGTTCGAGCTCCTCGACCGAACCCAGCCCGCTCTCGCTCACGCTAACCACACCCGGCGGCAGCCGCGCCGCCAGTCGGAACGAGGCGTCGACGTCAACCGCCAGCGTCCGCAGATTCCGGTTATTGACGCCTACGATGCGTCCATCCGTCTCGATCGCGCGGGCCAGATCTTCCTCGTCGTGGACCTCCACCAGCGTCGCCAACCCCAGCTCCCGCGCCCGCACGCCCAGCGCCTTGAGCTCGGCCTTCCCCAGCGCCGCGACAATCAGCAGGACGGCGTCGGCCCCGGCCGCGCGTGCCTCGAGCAGCTGGTACGGGTCCACCACGAAGTCCTTGCGGAGCAACGGCACGCCCACCTGCGCGCGAACGGCTTCGAGGTGTGCTAGGGCGCCGTCGAAGAACGTCGGCTCGGTCAGCACCGAGATGGCCACTGCGCCGCCGCGCACGTACTGCGCGGCAATCCCGGCCGGGTCGTACTCGTCGAGCAGCACCCCGCGCGACGGCGAGCGCCGCTTACACTCTGCGATCACGTTCACACGGCCTGGCATCCCGAGCGCCTGTTCAAACGCCTCCCCGCGCGGGCTCTTCATCGCAGCTCGCCGTTCGAGCACCGCGTCGGGCTCGCGGGCACGCCGCTCCTTCACGATGGTCCGCGTCGCAGCCACGATCGCCCGCAGCAGGTCGGGGGCCGTGCTCACGCCACTCCTCCCGCCACCGAGCAGACCGCCATCTTGTCGAGCGTGGCCATCGCACGCCCGGCATCGATGGCCACGGCTGCCTGCGCGATCCCGTCGCGCACGCTGTCGGCCTTCCCCGCGACAAGCAGCGCCGCGCCCGCGTTGAGCAGCACCACGTCCCGTGCCGCGCCCTTCTCGCCGCCCAGCACGGCACGGACGATCGAAGCGTTCGTCTTCGCGTCGCCGCCACGCAGATCGTCGATGGTCGCCGCCGGTAGGCCGACATCGGACGGGTGCAGGTGGAACGTGTGCACCGCGCCGTCGCGGCACTCTGACACCTTGCTGAAGCCGGTCGTTGACAGCTCGTCGAGCCCGTCGGCCCCATGCACGACCCAAGCGCGCTTGGAGCCGAGCTGCAGCAGCGCGCGCGCCAGCAGCTGGGTCAGCTCCGGCTGCGGCACGCCGACCACCTGGCGCGTGGCCCCGACCGGATTGGTGAGGGGCCCCAGCAAGTTGAACACTGTCCGGATGCCCAACTCCTTCCGGATTGGCCCTGCGTGCCGCATCGACGGGTGGAACGTCGACGCGAAGAGGAAGGCGATGCCGGCCTCCCGCAGGCAGCACTCCACCACTGCGGGTGCCGCGTCCACCTTCACGCCAAGTGCCTCGAACACGTCGGCGCTCCCGCAGCGGCTCGACACCGAACGATTGCCGTGCTTGGCCACCGTCACACCGCAGGCCGCCACCACCACTGCGGCGGCCGACGAGATGTTGAACGTGCCCGACCGGTCGCCGCCTGTGCCGCACGTGTCAACAACGTCCCCCTCGGACGTTAGTCGGACGGCGTGCGCACGCATGGTTCGCGCGAAGCCCACGATCTCGGCCGGGCGCTCGCCCTTGGCGGCGAGCGCCGCCAGCAGGCCGGCCAGCTGCGCGGGTGCGGCCCGCCCCGCCATGACCTCGGTCATGGCGGCAGCCGCCTCGTCCTCGGTCAGGTCGCGGCGGCGCACGAGCTTGTCGATGAAGGGCGTCAGCATGCGCTACAGGTCCAGAAACGTCCGAAGGATAGTCTTGCCCGCGCCGGTCAGCACCGACTCGGGATGGAACTGCACCCCATGCACCGGGTGCTCGCGATGACGTAGCCCCATGATCACGTCCCCGTCAGTGCGGGCGGTCACCTCGAGCACGTCCGGCACCGGGGCATTCACGACGAGGGAGTGGTACCGTCCTGCCTCGAACGGGCCCTCGAGTTCCGCAAAGACGCAGCGCGCGTCGTGCTCGACCATCGACGTTTTGCCATGCATCAGCGTTGGCGCCCGTCCGATTGTGCCGCCATAGGCTGCCCCGATGGCTTGGTGCCCAAGGCACACGCCGAGCAGCGGCGTCGTCGGCCCGAAGCGCCGCACCACGTCCACCGACAACCCCGCATCCTCCGGCCGCCCGGGACCCGGAGAGATGACGATGTGCCGAGGCGCTATCGCCGCGATCGCGTCGAGATCGGTCTTGTCGTTGCGCACCACCTGCACGACGGCACCCAGCTCACCCAGGTACTGCACGAGGTTGTAGGTGAACGAGTCGTAGTTGTCGATGACCAGGACCATGACCTACCCTGCCAACCCCTGCTGGGCCAGCTCCAGCGCGGTCAGCACGGCGCGGGCCTTCGCCCGCGTCTCCTCGTACTCGGTGGCAGGCACCGAGTCTGCCACGATGCCCGCGCCGGTCTGCACGAACGCCCGCCCGCCCTCGATCACGACTGTCCGGATCGCGATGCAGAAGTCCAAGTTCCCCGCAACGTCCAGGTACCCGACTGCGCCCGCGTACACCCAGCGGCGCCGATTCTCGAGATCAGCAATGATCTCCATTGCGCGGATCTTCGGCGCTCCCGACACCGTGCCCGCCGGGAAGCACGCCGTGAGTGCGTCCAGCCGGTCGCGGCCCTCGGCCAGCGTCCCCTCCACAATCGACACCAAGTGCATTACGTGCGAGTAGCGCTCGATCTCCATATAGGTCGACACCTGCACACTGCCGTACGACGAGACGCGCCCCACGTCATTCCGTCCGAGGTCGACGAGCATCACGTGCTCGGATCGCTCCTTCACATCAGTTGACAGCTCCTCGGCCAGCCGCTGGTCCTCCTCGTCGGTGGCCCCGCGTGGCCGCGTGCCGGCAATCGGGTGGGTTTCCACTTGGGTGCCCTCCACGCGAACCAGCATCTCGGGTGATGCGCCAACGATCGCCCGCTCGCCCATCCGCAGGAAGAACATGTACGGCGCCGGGCTCACGTAACGGAGCGCACGGTACGCCGTGAAGGCATCGACTGAAAACGGCGTCTCGAAGCGCTGTGACAGCACCACCTGGAAAATGTCGCCAGCTGCAATGTGCGCCTTCGCCCTGTGGACCATCTCCTCGTAGCGCTCGCGTGTCACGTTCGAGGTCACCTCAAGCGGACCCGCCTTGGGTGGCTCCGGCATGGAGAGCGCCCGCTCGAGTTCGCGCTCAAGGAACGTGATCTTGGTGCATACGAACCGGTACAGCGTCTCCAAGTCCTTATCGGGCGTGATGCGCGCGTTAGCGATGATCAGGATCCGGTGGCGCACGTGGTCGAACGCGAGCACCGTATCGCAAAGCATGAAGCCCGCATCGTCCTCGTCTGACGCCCCAGGCGGCATGGTGACCGGCTCAAACCAAGCGGCGGCGTCATAGCCCAGGTAGCCTACAGCGCCGCCCGTGAACCGCGGCAACCCGGGCACATGCGACGCACGGAACTCGGCCATGGTGCGTCGGAGCACCTCGACGAACGGCTCGTCGGTCTCCTGGCACTCGCCGCTGCGGTCGGCGATGGTCCGCCCCCGGCGGGAGCGCAGCACCAAGAACGGATCCTTCCCCAGGAACGAGTACCGTGCCATCCGCTCGCCGCCCTCGACCGACTCGAACAGGAAAGCGTGGTCGGAGTGCTCGGCAATCTTCATGAAGGCCGAGACCGGCGTCAGGAGGTCGGCGATGATCTCTTTGTACACGGGCACAAACGTGCCCCGGGCGGCCAGCTCCTGGAACTCCTCGAAGCTGGTCATGCTGCCAACCTCCGCTCGGCTGCTGCGGCCATCACCCCGGGGGGGGGCGGCCGGCCGTGCCACCACGCGAACTGGCGCTCGGCCTGTGCCACTAGCATCGGCAATCCACCCAGCACCCGGCAGCCCGCCGCCGCGGCCTCCTTGAGCAAGGGGGAAGGTCGGCGGCCGTAGGTCAGGTCGTAAACGAGCCGGCCGTCAAAGGGCCCACCCGGTAGCGGCGATTTCTCCGCGTCGGCGGCTCCGCCGAGCGGTGTAGTGTTGACGAGCAGATCCCACGAGCCGGCCGGCGGTGGCCACACTCTCGCCGCCACGCCGAAGGCGTCGGCCAGGGCACGGGCCGCGTCCATCCCCCGGGCGTGGACGGCCACCCTCGCCCCCGCCTCGCGTAGCGCGTAGACAACTGCACGCGCCGCGCCGCCCGCACCGAGCACCGACGCCCTAACACCAGCCAGCTCCGCCTCGAAGGCGACTTCCAGCGGTTCGAGGAACCCGTCAGCGTCGGTGTTGGTAGCAGACCATCCGCTGACGTCACGCTTGAGCGTATTGGAGGCCCCGATCGTCGTGGCCCGCCTGTCGGCCTCGGCGGCGGCTCGCAGTGCGTCGACCTTGAAGGGGATCGTCACGCTCGCGCCAGCGAGGCCAATGGCACTGGCGAACACCTGGAAGTCGTCGAAGTCGGCCGCCGGCAGGGGGACGTACACCGCCTCGGTGCCTGCGGCCGCCAGTGCTGCGTTGTGCATGGCGGGCGACAGCGAGTGCGTCACGTTGTTGCCGACCACGCCGTACACGGTGCTGTCCCGTGCGTCGTGGAACCGAAACTCCCCGAGCATGCGCGCGGCCGGAACCTGTCCCAGCATTACGCCGTCACCCGCATACGTCCAGCACGACCCGTACCAGCGGGCCAGAAGCCGTGTCGGCAGCCCGGTCACGCCCAGCCCGATCACCACGGCCGCACCCGCGCGCCCGATCTCGCGCAGCGCGAGGGTGTCGGCCAGTCGAGACGGCGTCACCGCCACCTTGATCAATCCGGCGCCGGTCTGGCGCATCGCCCGCGCCAGAGCATCCAGATCCGTCGGCACGGCGTCAAAGTCGTGAAGTGAGACGACGACGCACGCCGCGCCGGCGCGCACTAGTTCGTCGAAGCCCGCCCGGAACTCCACGTCCACCCACTCAGCACCGCCCTCCAGCGCGGCTCGGAGCAGCGTCCGCCGCTCCTCCTCGCTGCCGTCGAACCCACCGCCCTCCCAGCGCGCCCGGCACGTCACGATCACTGGACGCCGACGACCGGCGAGCGCTCCGGCGACGTCGGGGCGGTCTACCAAGTCGAGGCGTAACTCGACCAAGTCAGCGCACGAGCGGTCGCGCGCCGCGATCAGGTCGGCCATCGTGGGCCCCGTTACGGTCTCGCACAGCAGCGTGTCGGTCATCACGGCACAAAAAAAGCCCCCGCAGCCAGCAGCTGGGGGGCTCGAACTCTTCGTCTCGATCGGCGCGCGTCGCCTGGCTACCCCCCGTGTGCCACAGACCGGTACCACCACCAGGAACTGGTGTGGGTCGGCTGCGGAACGAGGATAAACAAGAACGGCATCGACTCAAGTTGGATGCTAGCGGACGGGGAGGGCTCCTGTCAATTCCGAGGGGCCGCTCGGCTTGCGGAATCAGTAATTTACACGTACTCTTCAACGACGATCCACTGCCCATGAAACGTTTCCTGCTTGCGGCCTGCACGGTGCTGGCACTGGCCGCCCTCACCGGCGTGTCCGCCCAGTCAGAGACCTTCCCGGTCGATGAGCTGAGCCCCGGCATGGTCGGCACGGGCCGGACGGTGTTCGCGGGCGACCACCTCGAGGAGTTTGAGGTCCATATCCTCGGCGTCATGCGAAGCGTCATCGGCACGCGTCGTGACCTCGTTCTGGCCAGGCTCGAAGGCGGCCCACTCGCCGAGACCGGGGTGATCGCCGGTATGAGTGGAAGCCCCGTGTACATCGACGGCCGGTTGCTCGGTGCTGTCTCCTACTCGCTGGGCAACTTCGCTACCGAGCCGATTGCCGGCATCACACCGATCGGTGAGATGCGCGACGCCGCCGCGCTGACCAGCGCGCGCCTGCGCGCCACGCAGGTAGATCTCGATCTGCCGATCACGCCCGCGGGCCTCGAGACCTCACTGCGCCAGGCCTTCTCGTGGCTCAAGCCGTTTGCCGCCAGCCCGGCTGACGTGCGCGTGCTCGGGGACACGGCGCTGCCTGCAACAATGGCCACGCGGCTGCGCCCCATCGCCACGCCGATCACCATCGGCGGTTTCGACGCATTGACGATTGATCAGTTGCTCCCAGCGTTCCGGGCGCAGGGGCTGGTGCCAGCGATGGTGCTGGGCGCCGCGCAGGAGGCACCCGCCCCCGAGCAGCCGCTCCGGCCCGGGGACCCGGTGGGCGTCGCGCTGATGCGCGGTGACCTGGAGTTCGGTGCCACGGGCACGGTCACGACCGTGGACGACGACACCGTCTATGCCTTCGGCCACCCGTTCTACAACCTCGGCCCCACCCGCTTCCCTATGACGCGGGCCTACGTGCACGGCGTGCTGCCGAGCCTGGCCTCCTCCTCTAAGCTGGCCAGCATGGGCGCGGTGATCGGCACTGTCTCACAGGACCGTTCGACGGCAATCGCGGGCACGCTGGGGCCGGGCCCGGAGATGATCCCGGTGACGCTCGCGCTGCACTCCGACCGTAGCGATGCCCGGACCTTCGAGCTGGAGATCGTGCAGGACCAGCTGATGACACCGCTTCTAGCGTACCTGGCAGTGCTGAATACGCTCAGCTCGTACGAGCGTGCCAACGGCGTGGCCAGCTTCGAGATTCAGGGCACGGCCGATATTGCCGGTTACGGCCGGCTCACGTTCAACGATCTCTTCTCCGGCGACCAGTCATCGGTTGGCGCGGCGACCGCCGTCATCGGGCCGATCAACATCCTGCTGCGCAATGCCTTCGAGGACGTGCGCATCGAGTCGCTCGACATCACCATCGATGCCAGCGAGGAGCCTCGGCAGGCCACGCTCGAGCGCGTCTGGGTCGACCGTGCGCGGCCGCGTCCCGGTGACACGATCACCCTCAACGCACTGCTGCGCACCTACCGCGGCACCGAGGTCGTCGAGTCGCTGCCGCTCGAGATCCCGGCCAGCGCCCGCGGCACGCTCTCATTGATGGTGGCCGACGGCACCGCACTGTCGTTGTGGGAAGCACGGGAGTTCCAGACCGCACCGCTACGGACGCGCAACCTGTCGCGCATGATCGCTGTCCTCAACGAATCCCGCCGCAACGACCGGCTCTATGTCCGTCTGCTCGGCAACGGGCTGGGTGCCATCGTCGAGGGCGAGGCGCTGACGTCGTTGCCGCCGTCGGTGCTGGCCGTGGTGGAAGCTGACCGCGAGGGTGCGGGCACCTCGACGATCCGCATCGCGTCGCTCGGGGAATGGGCGATCCCCCTCGGCCAAGCCGTGACCGGCTCCCGCACGCTGAGCCTCATACTTGACGACTGAGCCACCGAGCCCACATGCGATTCCTGCTGCTCCGGATGTTTCCGGCCGCCCTGCTCGTCGCCGGGGCGACCAGCCTTCTGCGTGCCGCCGAGCCGGTCTTCTGGCTCGTCTCGACTGAAGGTGACCTGTTGGCCGGCGAGGTGGAGTCGCTGTCGATCGACGCGCAGGGCCGGCTCACCCTAGGCCCGGTCGACGATTCGGTCTACGAGTCGTCGGCACCGTTTCTCTGGGATCTGATGACTGGCGCTGACGGGGGCGTTCTGGTGGGCAGCGGCAACGACGGCGAGGTCTTCCGGGTGGAGCCCGACGGCACGGCCACAGTGCTCTTCGACGCTGAGGAGATCGAGGCGCACGCTGTGGCCGCCGGGGCAGATGGCTCGGTATATGTCGGCACTTCGCCGGACGGTCGTATCTACCGGGTCGACACCACTGGCACGGCCTCCGAGTTCTACGATCCCGAGTCCTACTACATCTGGGCGCTGACCGTCGACGGCGACGGGACGGTCTACGCGGCGGGCGGTGACCCTGGGGACGTGTACCGGATTGCACCGGACGGTACCGGCGAGGTCTTCTACAGTACCCAGGCTACACATGCGATGACGCTGGCACGCGCTGCGGACGGTGCGCTGCTGGTCGGCACGGCCGCGCCAGGTCGCGTGTTCCGCTTGGATGCCGACGGGCGTCCCTTCGTCCTGCTTGACTCGCCCTACAACGAGGTGCACAGCCTGCGCGTGGGCGAGAATGGCAATGTGTATGCCGCCGCGCTCGGCATGGGCACCCAAGTTGGCGACGCGCCGGCCATCGGCGGCGGCAACAGCCAGCCGTCGGCAAGCGTCAGCACGTCGGGGACAGCGACGGTGACGGTCACGACCAGTGTGACGGGGACAGCGCCGATAAACGCGATCACCACCGGCCCACAACCCTCTGGCGCCGGGGCTGTGTACCGCATCCTGCCCAACGGCGTGTGGGACCAACTCTGGCAGTCAGGCACCGACACCCCGTACGACGTGCTGCCGCAACCCGACGGGAGCCTGCTTGTGGCCACCGGCAACGACGGCAAGGTCTTCCGCCTGGCAGGCGATCCTGTGGTGCCGTCGCTGGTAGCCGAATCAACAGCCCAGCAGGTCACGGCACTGACCCATGGTGCAAACGGCATGGTGCTGTTCGCGACCGCCAACCCGGGCCAAGTGCGCCGCCTCTCGACCGGGCGCGCGGACACGGGCACCTACACCTCGGTCGTGCGGGACGCGGGTACGGTGGCTACCTGGGGCACGATCGCCTGGCAGGCCGCACCGGGCGGTGGTCGTGTCGAGGTGGCGACGCGATCCGGCAACACCGACACGCCGGACGAAACGTGGAGCGACTGGAGCACGCCATACGACGATCCGGTCGGCTCTCCGATCACCAGCCCGAACGCCCGGTTCATCCAGTGGCGCGCCACGCTGATCGGTGGCGACGGCCCGGCGCCGGTGCTCGACTCGGTGACCACCGCGTACCTGCCGCGTAACCGGCGCCCACGCGTCGCGTCCATCACGCTGCACCCGCCAGGCACCGTGTTCCAACAGATCTTCCCAGCCGTACCCGGCATCGCCGGCTTCGATGGCGAGCGCCCGCAGCCCGAGTCAGCCACCGGCGGCAACGGCGGATCGCCGACGCTCGGCCGGCAGGAATACCAGCCGGGGCTGCTGACCTTCGTCTGGCAGGGAGCCGACGAGGACGGCGACAAGCTGAGCTACGACATCCAGTACCGGCGCGAGACCGAGACCGACTGGGTCGCCCTGCGCAGCGACGTGACCGACACCATCCTTGTCTGGGACACGACCTCGGTGGCCAACGGCCGGTACAGCCTCCGCATCGTGGTCTCGGACGCGCTCTCAAACTCCCCGGCGACGCGGCTCACCGGCTACCTCGATAGCGAGGCGTTCGACATCGACAACACCGCGCCGGCCATCGAGGTCACCGCGGTGACCCGTGACGGCAACGGTATCGTCGTGGCATTCATGGTGCGCGACGGACACTCAGCCATAGCCGAAGCTGGCTACTCGCTGGACGGCACCCGGTGGCAGGCGGTGTACCCGGCTGACGGGATCGCGGATTCACGGGTCGAAGGGTTCGAGCTCGCGTTGCCTTCCGGTACTATCGCGCAGGGTGTCGTGCTGCGCGCCACCGACGCGCTGCGCAACACGGCGACAGTCTCCACCGCCCTTCCCCAATAAGGTGCCGCCTAGGCGGTGGTCGACACCGTGCCGGCCTGCGGCCCGAACTCCGTTCCGAGCGGCGCGACCTCCGGCTCCTCGAGCGGCGACACGAGCGGCACGACCACACCCTGCATGTTGGCCGACACCGAACTCTTCACCGTGGTGCGCTCCAGCAGCCAGATCAGGTTGACCGCCACCGGATCGCCGGCAGCCTGCGCCGGCGCGAACCGTGCCCGTCCCACCGCGTCGAGCAAGGCGTCCATGTCGTCGGTCCAAGCCGCGGCTTGTCGCAGGCGCGTCCGTGCGCGGGTCTGCTCAAGCAGTTCGTAACCGGCAATGCGACCGTCTCGCGTGACGACCGCGGCCAGCGCCACCTGCACCCGCTCGTCGGGAATCGAGTCGAGCATCGCGGCGTCGCCCAAGCTGCGCGGCACCGACACGTGTCCGCCGGGCCGCAGCGGGTTGGCATTCGAGCCCGGGTTGGCAAGCACCTCGATCATCCCGGCCAGCGAATCGGGCGTCCGCAGCGTGGACAAGTGCAATATCCCCGCCATCATCACGAGACAGACGACCACCGCCGCCGAGGCACCGGCCGCTGGCCACAGCAGCCGCCGCTCGCGCAGCGCCGCGCCAATCCACGCCGACCAAGCGGCCTCGCGCTCAACCCGCGCCCGTGTTACCACACAGTCGCGCACGAACACTAGGCTGGCCACATCATCCTCGCATGCCTGCGATGGTGCCATCGCCCGCACCGAGGCCCCGATGACTTGCAGGTCCTCGATCCGCGCAACGCACGTCCGGCACCACTGGAGGTGCCACTCGAGCGCGACCTGCTCTGCAACCTCAAGCTCGCCATCGAGGAACGGCTCGAGCCGCTCCAGGGCCGCAGGGCAATCGATGTACGAAATCATGACGTGAACCCGAGCAGCTCGCGGCGCAGGGCCTGCCGCGCACGCGTGAGCCGCGATTTGACCGTCCCCACGGCCACGCCCAGGGAGAACGCGATCTCGTCGTAGCGCAAGCCATCGATCTCACGGAGCACGAGCGCTGTGCGCTGGTCGAAGGGCAGCCGCTTCAGGGCCGCCCGGATGTGCGCCGCCGTCTCCTTGCTGGCAAGCCGCCGGTCCGGCAGCACCTCAGGGGTCGAGGGCTCTCCGAACTTGTCGAGGTGCTCGTCGAGCGAGACGTGGTCGGCAATGTGACGGCGCCGCCACCACCGCTGGCGGTTGCGAGCCTGATTGATCACGATCCGATAGATCCACGTGCGCAAGGCCGACTGCCCACGGAAGGAACCCAGCGTCCGGAACACGCGGAGGAACACCTCCTGGGAAACCTCCAGCGCCTCCTCGCGACTGTGCATCAGGTTGAGCGCCAGTCCGAAGACCATGCGCTCGTGCGCGGCCACTAGTTCGGCGCACGCCTGCTCGTCGCCGGCTACGCAGCGGTCGATAATCGCCGCCTCGTGACTCGCAACGTCGGGCCACTGGATGGACCCGGAACTCCTAGCGTACCCGCCCTGATCGCGCATGCTCCCGCTCAGTCTAGCAGTCGCTGCCTAGGGGCGCATCGAGAGAATTTGCCCCTCGCAAACTTAGATTCCACTTTCTCCTGAAGGTTCCCAGCTTATCCCCTTTGAGACAGGGCGCTGGCGCATGCCGCACACCTCGGCCAGGCACGGCTCAAACAGCATCGACACCTCCGGCTTTGTTCAGTCCGGCGGGAACAACGATGTCGAGGACCGGCAAATCCGACGCCCGCCACCACATGTTCCAGCCCGAAGGGGGTGGAACTCTTTCGTATAAGATTTCGACTGAATGCTGCGGTTTCTCACTACCGGCGAGTCGCACGGCCGGGCGCTGGTCGCCACGCTCGACGGTCTACCGGCCGGTCTCGAACTCGACTTCGGCGCGCTCGACGTGCAGCTCAAGCGCCGGCAGAGAGGCTACGGTCGCGGCCGCCGCCAGGCGATCGAGAGCGACCGTGCCGAGATCCTCTCCGGTGTCCGCCACGGACGTACGACAGGTGCGCCCATGGCACTCCTGGTCCGGAACAAGGACTGGGTCAACTGGCAGCAGACCATGCACGTCGAGCCGGAGATGCCAGAGGGCGCCACCGGCGCGGTGCGCCCCGACGTGGTCCGGCCACGGCCAGGCCACGCCGACTTGGCCGGTGCCTTCAAATACGGCCACACCGACGTCCGCGACGTCCTCGAGCGCGCGAGCGCTCGTGAGACTGCGGCGCGCGTCGCGGGCGGCTCGATCTGCCGGCAGCTGCTCGAGGCGTTCGGAATCCGGATCGTCAGCCACGTGACCGCGATCAACGGCGTTGTACTCCCGCCGGAGACGAGCGTCTCGTTCGCGCAGGCCGCTGCCATCCCCAATGACTCCCCCCTCCGGTGCGCTGACCCGGACGTGCAGCAACGGATGATGGCCGTCATCGACGCGGCTCGCGAGGCCGGCGACACCGCCGGGGGCGCCTTCGAGGTTATCGTCACCGGCCTACCGGTCGGCCTCGGCTCGCACACGCAGTGGGATCGCAAGCTCGACGGCCGCTTGGGTCAGGCCATCATGTGCATCCATGCGATCAAGGCCATCGGCATTGGCATCGGCCCTGAGGTCGCGTTCCGACCCGGGTCCGAGGTGCACGACGCCATCCTGCCGTCGGGGAGCGGCGACGCGCCGGTGCGCCCCACCAATCGCGCGGGCGGTCTCGAGGGCGGCATTACTAACGGCCAGGAGTTGCGCGTCACCGGCTTCATGAAGCCCATCGCCACGCTGATGCACCCGCTGCCGTCGATCGACCTGACGACCATGGGCGAGGCGCCCGCGGCCATCGAGCGCAGCGACGTGTGTGCCGTGCCAGCGGCAGCCGTGGTCGGTGAGGCCATGGTGGCGCTGGTGCTGGCCGACGCGTTCCTCGAGAAATTTGGCGGCGACTCGATCGCCGAGATCCGGCGGCACTATGACGCCACGCAGGATCAGGTCCGCCAGCGCTTCGCTCGCCGCGGCACGCCTGCCTGATCATCCGTGCTGCGCCCGATCCTCAAATTCGGCGCTGAGATCCTGCACCAGCCCGCCGGCCCGGTGGGGGAGATCACGCCAGAGATCGACACGCTGGTCCAGGACATGATCGAGACGATGTACGCGGCGCCCGGCATCGGCCTCGCCGCGACACAGGTCGGCGTGGGCAAGCGCCTCTTCGTCGCCGACCTCTCCGCGGGCAAGGACCTCGACGGCCTGATTGTTTTTCTTGACCCCGAGTTCGTCGAGCGCGACGGCATGCAACTCGAGGAGGAAGGCTGCCTGAGCGTCCCGGGTTTCGAGGCCACCGTAGCGCGCCCCGAACGCGTCGTCCTCAAGGGCCGAGACCGCACAGGCCGGCCGAAACAGATGGAGGGCACGGGCCTGCTCGCCCGCTGCTTCCAGCACGAGATGGACCACCTTGACGGGACGTTGTTCGTCGACCGCCTCCGTGGCCTGCAGAAGGACCTGATCGTCCGGCGCATCCGAAAGCTGACGCGCGCCGGCAAGTGGTAATGGCACTGCGCACGGCGCTGCTCGGTACGCCGACCTTCGCCGTGTCGACGCTTGAGGCGATGCTCGCCTCGTCGCACGAGGTCGTCGGCGTCATCACCCAGCCCGATCGCCCCAGCGGACGGGGTCGCCTCGTGCATCCGACGCCGGTCAAGGCAGCCGCGCTCGCCCACGATCTACCAATACTCCAGCCCGAACGGCTGCGTCCGCCCGAAGTCGCTCAAGCGGTTGACGCTTGGAACCTCGATGTGGGCGTCGTCGCCGCCTACGGCAAGATCATCCCGTCGGGCCTGCTTGCCCTGCCCCGGCTCGGGATGATCAACGTCCACGCGTCACTGCTACCCCGGTACCGGGGAGCCGCGCCCGTGCACCGCGCCGTGATCGACGGTGAGACGGTCACCGGCGTGACGATCATGCGCGTGGTCCCCGAGCTAGATGCAGGCCCGGCTCTAGCGCGTGCCGAACGTCCCATCGGCCCACACGAGACCAGCGAGGAGGTGGAGCGCGACCTCGCCGCAAGCGGTGCGGACCTGCTGATTCGCGTGCTTGAGCAACTTGCGGCCGGCACTGCCGTTGAGCAGCCGCAGGACGACGCCCATGCCACGTACGCACCGCGGCTGACCAAGGCCGACGGCCTCGTCGATTGGTCGCTGTCGTCCAGTGCCATCCACAACCGCGTGCGCGGCCTCTATCCGTGGCCGCACGCCTACACCTTCCTCGACGGCCGGCGCCTCGTTCTTCTGCGAACGCACGTCGAGGCCGACGGGCACGACGGCGAGCCCGGTACCGTGATCGAGGTGGCGCCCGGCCGTTGGGTAGTGACGACCGGCCACGGAGGGCGGGTTGGGATAGATCGGCTGCAGCCCGAGGGGCGACGGGCGATGAGCGCCCGAGCGTTCTTCGCGGGCCACCCCGTCACGCACGGCGCCAGGTTCACGGGCCCATGACCGCCCCCCCTCGGACAGCGGCGCTCAACGCCCTTCGCGCGGTCGACGAGCGGCGTGACGACCTCCCCGCCGCGCTGGCCCGCAGCCGCACGCGGCTGACCGACCCGCGCGACCGCGCCCTCACCACTGAAATCGTCACCGGCACGTTGCGATGGCAGCGGTTGTTGGACCACCTAATCGCCGCAGTGGCGGCACGCCCCCTGTCGCGCATCGATCCGGCTGTGCTGCTGGTGCTGCGGCTCAGCGTCTACCAATTGCTGCACCTCGACCGCGTGCCGGCATCGGCGGTCGTCGACGATGCGGTCGACCTGACCCGCACCGTGCGACGCCCGCACGCCACGGGCTTCGTCAACGCCATACTGCGCACGATCCTGCGCGGGCGCGGGAGGCTCCCGATCCCACCGCGCCCCGAGTCGCCGGACGATCGCGACGCGGCGCTGGCCTATCTCGGCATCGCCTGCTCGCACCCCGAATGGTTGGTGGCACGGTGGCTCGATCGCCACGGCTTCGACGCCACCGAGGCGTGGGTCCGTTTCGACAACACCGCTCCGCCTGTCTGCCTGTGGGCCAACCGCCTCCAAGGCTCGCGCGAGGCGTTGGCGGCGACACTCCGCGAACGCGCGGTCGCCACCGAGCCGACGGTGTGGGCGCCGGACGGCCTCCTGGTCCGGTCCGGCCTGCCCTTCGGCGCCGCCGCCGAAGGCGCCTTCCTTGCCCAGGACGAGGCCTCGCAACTCGTCGGTCTCATCATGGAGGTGCGCCCGGGGGATCGCGTGCTCGACCTCTGCGCCGCGCCCGGCGGCAAAGCCACGGCGATGGCCGCCAATATGTGCAATTCTGGGCTCCTGGTTGCCAGCGACGTACGCCCCCGCCGGCTCGCCCTGCTGCGCCAGACGCTCACCCGCGCCGGAGTCACGTGCGCACGCACAGTGCGGGTGGCAGTCGATGGCCCGCTGCCGTTCGCCGCGGCCCGTTTCGATCGCGTGCTAGTCGACGCACCGTGCTCTGGCCTCGGAACGATCAGGCGCGACCCCGACATCCGGTGGCGGCGCACCGAGAGCGAGCTACCGGCTCTCGCCGCCGCGCAGCGGGCGCTCGTGACCCGCGCCGCCGACGCCGTGGCCCTCGGCGGCCGGCTCGTCTACGCCACGTGCTCAAGCGAGCCCGAGGAGAACGAGCAGGTGCTCCACGCTTTTCTCGCTGACCGTCCCACGTTCGCCCCGCTCGACCTGCGCGACACGCTGCCGCCCGCGCTCGAGCCATTGGTCGATGAGGACGGGGCGTTACGGACACTGCCGTTCGCGCACGGACTGGAGGCCTTCTTCGCCGCCGCGCTCGTGCGGAGGGCCTGAACTCGTAACCTCAACCTGTAGTACATTTGAGCAACCGATGGCCATCCACGGGCACGTCTGGACCGTGGGCAAGGCGCTGGCCCTGCTCGGGGCGTTGGCGGCGACGTTCCTCCTGTCGGCGACCTTGGCCATGCAGGCCGCGCTGCGCAGCCGCG
The DNA here is from genome assembly GCA_964535675.1 of uncultured Bifidobacteriaceae bacterium. Classification (GTDB taxonomy): domain Bacteria; phylum Acidobacteriota; class Vicinamibacteria; order Vicinamibacterales; family UBA2999; genus CAZHTD01. The sequence continues at coordinate 49,478 of CAZHTD010000010.1, forward strand.
AGGTCCAGATTCCCCAGTTGCTCGGGCGCACGATCGACGACGCCGAGTCGCGCCTAGCGGCGCTGGGCCTGACACTGCAGGTCGACCCCCGTCGGCGCATCGATCCCATCGTGCCAGCGGGACGCATTATGCTGCAGGAGCCGGCCTCCGGCCTCACGGCCCGGACCCAGCGCAGCGTGCGGGTGTGGCTCAGCGCGGGCCAAACCACGACGGTGGTGCCGCGGCTGCTCGGCCAGTCCGAGCGCACGGCCCGCATCCAGCTACAGCAGGACTCGCTGACGCTGACCGCGGTGGCTGAGTTCCGTTCGCCCGAGTACCAGGCCGACGCCATCGTGGCACAGGACCCTCCGGCCTCGACGAGCGCCCCGGGTGTATCGATCCTGATCAATCGTGGTGAACAGGCCACAACCTTCGTGATGCCGGACGTCATCGGAATGGACGGCCTGCGTGCCGCCGAGGTGCTACGGGCTCGTGGCTTCCGCGTGACGATCGTCGGCTCGCAACCGTATCCCAGCGTGCCCGCGGGCACGGTGGTCCGCCAGGACCCGTCCGGCGGCTTCCAGGTGGGTGCCACCGAGCCCATCTCCATCGAGATCAGCCGGTGACGGCGCCGTCGGTTCAGATCGCACCCTCGATCCTCTCGGCGGACTTCGCAGCGCTTGGTGCCGCGATCACGGCGGTGGAGTCAGGCGGCGCCGACCTGATCCACGTGGACGTGATGGATGGCCACTTCGTACCTAACATCACCATCGGCCCCCCGGTCGTGAAATCGCTGCGGCAGGTCGCGACGGTGCCGCTCGACGTCCATCTGATGATCGAGGATCCCGACCGCTACACCGGCGACTTCGTCGACGCGGGGGCGGCCATGGTGTCAGTGCATGTCGAGACCGGCGTCCACCTGCACCGGACCGTCCAGCGTATCAAGGCCCTCGGCGCCCGCGCAGGCGTGGTACTCAACCCCGCCACGCCAACCTCGGCGCTGGAGGCCATCGCGCCCGACGTCGACTTCGTGCTCGTCATGTCGGTCAATCCCGGGTTTGGGGGCCAGAGACTCCTCGAGCCCTGCCTGGGTAAGGTCACAAAGGTGCGCGAGCTGCTCGACCGCACGGGCTCCACCGCACCGATCGAGATCGACGGGGGCATTGATTCAAGCAACGCGGCCCGGGCCGTGGCCGCGGGCGCCACGATGCTCGTGGCTGGCAACGCCATCTTCGGCGCGGCCGATCCCGCCCAAGCCACGCGCGACCTGCGCCGCGCGGCCGAGACGGCTGCACCTGTCCGAGGATGAGTGGCACGTCGGCGCCCACGTGCCACACCCGCGTCCGCGTGCGCTATGCCGACACTGACCAGATGGGTGTCGTCTACTACGCCAACTATTTTGTATGGTTCGAGATGGGCCGTACTGAGTGGCTGCGCGCTGGCGGCTGGAGCTACCACGCGATGGAACAGGAAGGGTGCGTCCTGCCCGTCCTCGAGGCCCACTGCAACTACCGACACCCGGCCCGCTACGACGACGAGCTCGACATCGCCGCTTGCGGCACCTGCCTGACCCCGGTGCGTCTCAGGTTCCACTACGAGATCCGGCGCATGGCCGACCAAGCGCTGCTGGCCGAGGGCCATACGGTGCACGCCGCGGTCAGCTCCGACGGCCGCCTGCGCCGCCTGCCGGAGCGCGTTCGGGAGCTACTTGGATGAACGGCCCGGCTGGTGCGCATCCGCTACAATCGTGGGAACGTCACGACACGCATATGGTTCACAGCCCCCTTGTCCGGCTGGCGCTCGTCGCCATACTGGCCGGGCTCGTCGCCGGGTGCGCAGGCCGGCAGACCGAGATCCCTTCAGGCACGCTCAACCCCGACCAGTTCCTCATGGACCAAGCCGAGGCAGCGTACGCCGACGGCGACTGGCTGGACGCCCAGGCCTTCTACCAGCAGATCGTCGACAACTATCCGCAGAGCCCGCTCCGCACCGATGCCCGCCTAGGGCTGGCCAACGCCTATCTCGGGCAGGGCGGCGCCGAGGCGCTGGTGCTGGCCGCGGCCGAGTTCCGGGATTTCCTGCAGTTCTTCCCAACCAACCCGCGCGCCGACGAGGCCCAGTTCGGGCTGGCGATGACCCACTACGAACAGATGCGGGCGCCCGAGCGCGACCAGACCGAGACCCGGGCCGCATTGACCGAATTCCAGGCCTTATTCGACAACTACCCGCAGAGCGGCTTGATGGACGAGGCCCAGATGTTCTGGCGCGAGGCCCGCGACCGCCTGAGCGAGTCCATCTACTTGGTGGGCTACTTCTACTACAACGTCCAGGACTGGTACCCGGGCGCCATCGCTCGCTTCGAGCAGGTGCTCGAGGAGGACCCGGACTACACCCGCCGGGACGCGGTGTACTACTATCTGGCGGAATCCTTGGCACGAACCAATAGAGCAGAGGAGGCCATTTCCTATCTCGAGCGTCTTCTGGCCGAGTTCGACGGGAGTGAACACCGCGAGGACGCCTCGCAGCGGCTGCAAGAGTTGTCGATTCAATAACTTACGGGAGTGCCCGCGTGACTACGGTCCCACCGTAATCGCCAGTCCTTCGCGGGCCCCTCATCGAGCACGTGAAGCGCGCATTGTGCATGAAGTCAAGGCGGGACACACCGTCGCTTGCGACGCACCCGAGTTAGGCGCAGCGCGCACGAGACGCGAGGGCCCGCGCTTAGGGCTCCAGCCGTACCCATCGTGGCAGGCGCAGGGGCCGAGAGGTGCTGCTCCGCCCGCAAGCACCTGACGACGCGCAGTCGGCGTCACAGTGTGCGGTTGAGCGCACCCTTGATGCCCAACCGTTCCCCCCGGGTTCGTCGCTGCCAGCCGCACGACCTCGCGCGCGTGATGCCGTGGGTTGCGCACCAGCGCCACGGCGAGCACGCCCGTGTCGCCCTGCTTTCGGGATGGCTTTCCGTCAACCGAGCTTCCGCATGGCCCCTGCTCTGAAGGGCCAGACAGTCCTTCATGCTATGGTCTGGCTGAGGGGGCGGTGGTACTCCACCCGTCCCGAACGAGCAGTGGTCGTTGTTGCCACGCTGTTGCAGGACGCCCTCTTCGAAGGCGGCTATGGAGCGATGCGGAGATCGCTAGGACGCCTTGCGGTCGCGACGTCCCTGCCGCGCCACATTGAGATCGGTAACGCGCGCCGCGTCCTGGCGCTGGAACTTGCGGTAATAGTCGACGGCTGACACCACCGCCGCGATCATCACCACCCACAGCCCGACGTAGCCGACCGGTGCCAGCAGCGGCAGCGGCCCGGCCCCGACGATCAGCACAAGGATCGTCGCCACCTGCGACGCCATCTTGGTCTTGCCTAGGCGCGAGGCGGGGATCGTCAAGCCACGGTTGTAGGCAAGGCTCCGGAGGGCGGTGATCGCGAACTCGCGCCCGATGATGATCGCCACCATCCATGCCGGCGCGTGTCCGAGCTGAACCAGCGAGATGAAGGCCGCCGACACGAGGAGCTTGTCGGCAATTGGATCCAGCATCTGGCCGAGCCACGTGATCTGCCGGCGGCGCCGGGCGAGATAGCCGTCGAGCCAGTCGGTCACCGAGGCGATGGCGAAGATGGCAGCACCGGCGATCTCACGTGACAGGCCCAGCACGAATTGCCCCTCGTACTCGGTAAGAAGCACCACGACCAGAAGCGGTGCCAAGAACATGCGCGCCACTGTCAGCGCATTGGGCAGATTCAACGGCAACGAGGCGGCCATCGGCGTCGCCGCATTGTAGCGTGAACCGTATAGAATTGCGGATTGTCCATGAAGGCGATCCTGCTCGCGGGAGGCCGGGGCACGCGGCTACGGCCTCTCACAGTACACACGCCGAAGCCAATCGTCCCGATTTTCAACCGCCCGTTCCTTTACTATCAACTGGACCTGCTGAAGCAGGTGCCCGAGATCGACGAGGCCATCCTGAGCCTCAACTACCAACCCCGCCGGGTCGAGGAGATCTTCGGCGACGGCTCGGCTCTGGGCCTGTCGCTCCGCTACGTCGTAGAGCCCTTCCCCCTCGGCACGGCGGGTGCGGTCAAGTACGCAGGTGATCGACTCGATGACACTGTGGTCGTGCTCAATGGCGATGTCCTGACGGCTATCGACCTTACCGCCGTCATCCAGCGTCATCGAGAGCGCCAAGCGCGAGCCACCATCGTACTGACCCAGGTGCCCGATCCGGCGGCCTACGGACTGGCCGAAACGGACGCCAACGGCAACGTAACGCGGTTCCTCGAGAAGCCGTCGCCCGGCGAGATTGCCACGAACCTCATCAACGCGGGTATCTACATCCTCGAGCCCGACACCTTCGACCGGATCCCGATCGAGGTGGAGTGGTCGATCGAGCGTCGGTACTTCCCTTCGCTGATCGAGCGCGGCGAGACGTTCGTGGCCTACGTCTACGATGGCTACTGGATCGACATCGGCACGCCGGCCAAGTACGCTCAAGTGCACCGCGACATCTTCGATGCACGCTACGCCGCCGGGCCTTTCCTGGGTCTGGAGGAGCCGAAGCTGGCGATCTCAACCGAGGCACGCGTCGACCCGGACGCTATCGTGCAAGGGCCGTGCTTCATCGACGACGGCGTCACTGTGCGCCCCGGAGCCCGCGTGGGCCCCTACTCGGTCATCGGGCGCCAGACCATTGTCGAGGAGGACGCCCAACTCGAGGCCGCCATCGTCTGGCCGAACAGCCGGATCGGCCGCGAGGCCACCCTGCGGGACGTCATCCTGGGCCGCAACTGTCATATCGGACGGAGGGTCGCGGTGGCACCCGGTGCGGTGTTAGGCGACAAGACCGCCCTGACCGACTACACGCGCGTTTGATTGGGCTTCCCCCCCCCCATGCAGATTGACACGAGCATCTTCAAGGCCTACGACGTCCGGGGGCTGTACCCCGGCGAAGTCAACGAGAACGCGGCTCGGGCCATCGGCCGCGGCCTAGTCGCCTACCTGCAGGCGAAGCACTTGGGCGTCTCGCGCGACATGCGCGTCTCGTCGCCGGCCCTGGCGGCAGCTTTCATCGACGGGGCCCGGATGCAGGGCGCTGACGTGGTTGACTACGGCATGCTCGGCACCGACATGCTCTACTTCGGCGTCGTTCGCGAGAATCTCGACGGCGGCGCCCAGATCACCGCATCGCACAACCCCGGGAAGTACAACGGCATCAAGATGGTCCGCGCCGGGGCACAGGCGCTCAGCGGCGACGCCGGCATCGGCGAGATCCGCGACATGATCGTCAACGACGCGCTGCCGCCGCCCGCCGCCGCCCCGGGCCGCCTGACCACACGCGACCTTGTGGCCGAGTACGTCGATGCCGTGATGGCGTTCATCGACCCCGCAGCCATTCGGCCCTTCAACGTCGTCCTGGATGCTGGCAGCGGCATGGCCGGCCTCGTGGCACCACGGCTGTTCGAGCGTCTGCCCTGCCACATCACGAGGCTCTGTTTCGACATTGACGGCACCTTCCCCAACCACGAGGCCAACCCGCTCATCGAGGAGAACCGCCGCGACATCACGGAGGAGGTAATCCGCCAAGGCGCCGACATCGGCATCGCGTGGGACGGTGATGCCGACCGCTGCTTCTTCCTAGACGGCACTGGCGCGTTCATCCCGGGCGATTTCATCACGGCGCTCCTGGCCGAGGCTTTCCTATTCCGCACGCCGGGTGCCACGGTCGTCTACGACCTGCGGGCCAGCAACGCGGTGCGCGACACCGTGGTGCGGCACGGCGGCCGGGCACTGATGAACCGGGTCGGGCATGCGTTCATCAAGCGGCGGATGCGCGAAGAGGACGCGGTGTTCGGTGGCGAAGTCACCGGGCACTACTACTTCCGCGACTTCCATTACGCCGACAACGGGTTCATCCCGGCGCTGCTTATTCTGGAGCTGATGTCCCGGAAGAACTGCCCGCTCCGCGACCTCCTGGCGCCGTTCCGGGATCACTACTTCCTCTCTGGTGAGATCAACACGCGGCTGACGGGAATGGATGTGGTGCCGGCCACGCTCGAGGCCATCGCGTCGCGTTACGCCAGCGGTACCCAGGCGCGCATGGACGGCATTTCGGTGGAGTACCCCGACTGGCACTTCAACGTGCGGCCCTCCAATACCGAGCCTCTGCTGCGGCTCAACCTCGAGGCTGCCACGCCGGAGATGATGGCTGAGAAGCGCGACGAGGTGGTCGCCCTCATCCGGAGCGCATAGAAGGCTTTGGCCCCGCTCGTCTCCAGTTGCAGCGCGGGGGCTTCAAGCCCTCCCGGCGTGGCGTGCGATAGAATGGCGGCTGGCAAGCGGGAGTAGTTCAGAGGTAGAACGCGAGCTTCCCAAGCTCGATGTCGCGGGTTCGATCCCCGTCTCCCGCTCCAACACTGCGTTTTGCGACGTGTTGGTTCCCCTCTCCCTCAACGAATCGACACGCCGACGTTGAGCGCGGTCAGCGCCGTGCGTGGGAGCACGCCCAGCCCGGTCTCGGCCTCCCGGGCCATCAGCTGGTGGATCCGGACGTCGAAGCCGAACGCCAAGTGCGGGCCCAAGAACCAGCGGGCCCCGCCCCCGTAGTTCAGCGCGCCTCTCCAAGTCGTGGCTGCCGGTGCACCGGGCGACCCGCCCTCCAGCGTCTCGTCCACGCGTGCCAAGCCCGCGCCGGCGCTGATGTAGCTCCAGCCATCCCCGGTGCCAAAGTTTAGCGACACCTGCGGCGCCAGCACACGCATGCGGGTGGTCACCGTCGGAGACACGGACGGATCGGGCGTCTCGTCGCCGCCGCCCAGGCGGCTGGGAGACGCATTACCCCGCGCCCACACGACCGCAGCGCCGAAGCCGACCCGCGCAAGGCCCCACGACAGCGGATACACATGTCCCCCGAGGTCGACGCCGAGACCGCGTCCCGGCACCGCGGCCTCGTCGCCCGCCGGCTGCAGACGGTGGCGTCCATCGGGCAGGCCGGAGATCAGGCCACGCGCGTCGATTACCCATGGCCCCGGCGGTCCCGGATCGAAGGACTGCGCTGCGACTGGCCCGGCAAGCGCAAGCCCAGCGAGCGTGGCGACGATCAGGCAACCCCAGGAGATCATTCGCGCCCGCGGCTCCGGTCGCCCAAAGACAAGCTATGTAGCAACCTGAACCCTGTGGCCGCCAGCCGCCAAGCGCACGGTACTGCTCGACTCGCCTGCCGCGCGTCGGTCTCGGTGATGAGGTGGAACCGGGCCATCGTGGCGGAGCCGTATGTTACCCTCGCGGTCGACGCCCGCTCAATCGGCACCGGCTCGCGTGCAGCCCCTCGTCACTGCCGACCGCATCGGCAATCGGGGCGTCGACTTGGCGCACGTGATCCAGCGCGTCCATCCAGACGGCATCCACTAAATCGGGGAACAAGGTTCGTTCGTATTCTTGGCCGAGCTCTCCTCGCCCTGCAGCGCCCCGCCAGCGTCGATTCGTGGCCACCAATTGCTCCGGCCCCGACCTCGCCAGGCAATCGGCAGCTTCGGAAAGGATCTCGACGAGCCAATCAGGGAGCGTCGCGTTGCGGTAGTCGAGGATATCGTCGACTCTGGCCTGCCCTGCTCGACAGGCCCGCGCGCCACCAGTCCCGGGCCGTGCCGACTCTGTCAGCTTGACGATCGAGGGCGTGTTCGTCGTGGGCGGCCGCCTCGACCAACGCCGAGGCCTAAGAACCCGGCCGCCTACCTTGCTGCGTCCCCCGAGGATGCGATACAGTTGCTGATTGGCTGGGCGCTTGGCTCAGTGGTAGAGCATCGCCTTCACACGGCGGGGGTCAGTGGTTCGAATCCACTAGCGCCCACCACACTTTCCCCGCCAGCCTCAGTCACATACAGGAGTTTTATGAGATGGGGCGGCACACCCTAGATCGCGGGATCTGCCCTCACGAGAGCAGAATACTGAACCCTTCCGAACAACCAAATTTCTACGCGTGCATATCGATCGGACCCCGATTCCGTACGTGATCTGTGAACCGCTCTAGCGCGGTCATCAATACGGGGTCCACGGCGGCGCGGACGTACCGTTTCGGTCGTACTGGCTGATTGGTACAGCATCAGCCGCTCCGTCAGCAGGCGAACGCGCGTCTTCGCACGCAGGACCATCGCGTAGGAGCGGTGGAAGTCATGGGAGCGTACCCGACTCAAGTTCACCGTGATGCCGTCGTACCGGAAGCGTTCTTCAACCTTGCGGCAGGCGGTCCGTAGGCTCTTGCGCATCGAGGCATGGGAGAATTGCCTCCAGCCAGTCAGCGCGTCGAACTGACGCAAGTCCGCCACTACCCTGCGCCGTGATGGGCTTCCGATGGCCCTTACCGTCGGTTCCCGCCGCGCCCTTCCGTCGTCCCCACACCCCCAGAGGGAGGGACCGTCCGGTGCACGGCTGTCGAGGAGCACCGCAGCCCCGCGCTTGACGAGAACGTCGCAAGAAGCTCGTGGTGCAGCGGCACCGGTCGCTGGCCAATGCCGCAAGGTCCTGGAGAACGGCCCGACGGAGATTCACGCTGCGGTCGTCGAGGCGCCGTGGATCTCGACTGGCTCCTGCCCGGCGAACGACTCTCCTTATGCCCTCCGGAGGCATACTCACGATCTTCGTAGGACTGTAGCGCCGCCCCTATTGAGTCACCGCAGTCACACGCCTGATCAATAGCTGCGGCAAGAAGGCTGGAATGCCATGGCGGCCGTGGCGCTGCGCCTGCATGCATGACGTTCACAAGACGCGGCGCGTCACGCCTGCAACGGCTTCAGGCGTGGCTTATCACATGTGAGAGATTGAGAAAGTCGGATGGCCGATTGACGACAGCGGCCTAGCCGGGAGGGCACAGAAGATGGCCAATGCGTCGTGTCAGACTGTGACGGAGTGCTGAAGCTGGACGTCTAGTGCAGTGGTCTCGGGTGTGTGGACATTTTGAGCGTGCCGGGCTTGACGCTGTGCCCAGCCGCCCGGGACAATTGCTTTGAGAAGCTGATGGACGGGATTCTCGACTGATCTGTGTCGTCGCGGCCATGCTTGCAGCAACCGTGTACGGTTCACTCTCGCGGGCGCCAAGGGGGTACGAAGCGGTGAAAGCATGGCGAGACGCTCTTGAACGTGACATGGCGCGGGCCGAGATCGGCCGTGCAACCGAACTGGCGCACGCGTGCCTGCCCTCGGGCTATCAGGACTGCGGGCCGCAATGCTTGGGATAGCGACCCGCGCTAGAGGGACCCGAGCATCGGGCATATCGGCCATCGGTGGTGGGCGGAACCTCACACATCGGTATGCGCAGGCCGGGTCTACGAGAGGATTCCACAGCACTTATTGCTCACTGCGCGATTATGCAACGACCTGTTAAGTCTATTGACCGCCCACCAAGAGAGCATTGATATGGCTGAGCAACCCAGTGCAACTCCTGACACGACGGTACCGGGAACAACCGTCCTGCCGTCGTTCGCCAACGCGCTGCCGTACTTCGTTTCACTAGGGCTGTTCCCGCTGCTGGCCATTGCCGCGATGCAGGGTGGCTGGTGGATTGCCGCTCCTTACCTCTATTTCATGATTCCAGATGTCTTCGATGCCATGTCCGGCGCTGACGAAGGGAATATGGACCCGCGGCGCACGCTTGACCGCCAGTTGTCCTGGTACAAGCTCGCCGTCTGGGCGTGGGGAGTCCTTTGGCCGGTCACGTTGGTGTTCTCGCTTTGGCAGATGCTGGTACTGAACCACCTCTCGTGGGTCGAAATCATGTTTATGGCGTTCGTGCTGACCACTGTGGGGCAGGTCTCGTTCATCATCGGCCATGAACTGATTCATCGGCGTGCCGTTTGGGAGCGTCGACTCGGCGAACTTGTATTGGCGTCGGTCTCGTATCCGACCTATGCGTCGGAACACATCTTTGTCCATCATGCTCTAGCTTGCACTCCTGGAGATCCCGGTTCCGCGCCCAAGGGCGTGAGTTTCTGGAGTTACCTCCCGCGGGAAGTCATGAGCAACCTAACGGGGGCCTGGCAGTTCGAACAGCAGCGGCTGGCTCGACGTCATCGGCCAGTGTGGCACTACACGAACCCATTCTGGCGTTACGGCGGCCTGACCGTAGGCTGGTACGTACTCGTGTACTGGATGGGGGGGCCTTGGGCCGTGCTGTGTTACGCGCTTCTGTGCGGCGGCGTGATCCTCTCGATGAAGCTCATCAACTATGTCCAACACTACGGGCTCCGCCGCATCCGGCTGCCCAACGGTCGATACGAGCGAGTCTGGTCATGGCATTCCTGGAGCGCGGCGTACAAGTTGAGCAACTGGTTCTTCTACAACATGCAGCGCCATCCGGACCACCACATCGCGCCGCGTAGGCGTTATCCGGTGTTGCAGCACTGCGGCGACGATGCCGCACCGCAACTGCCGGGAACCTACATGGAGATGGCTGGCCTCGCGGTGATGCCCAAGCGCTGGTTCAAGAAGATGGATCCGCTCGTGGATCATTGGCGCAAACATTTCTATCCCGACATCGACGACTGGAGCGCCTACGACAGCCTGGCAACCGCAGAACGCCCAGAGGCGTTCGAGGAAATTACCGAAATCTTCGCTTCGGCGCCTCGACTAGCGAGCAGGATCAATCGGGCTCCGGAGCTGCTCGATACGCTCAGGGACAAGGAATTTACCGATCTCGATCTGCCGAAGGGGTTCGGTCCGAACGAGGACTTCGAGGCGATCGCGCGCTGCGGCCTCACGCGGCTCTACTGGACGCGCGAGTTCGACGTCCCCGAAATGCGTGAGCGCATTGCCGACTACCCGGTGCAGGACGTGCACGACACCGTAAACGCCACGCGGAACTGGTCCAACGACAAGGTGTTCCAAATCGGTATGCACACCCTGCGCTGCAACCTAACGCCCGGCGAGGCCGGAACGGCGCTGTCGAACGTCGCCGAAGCCACGCTGGGTGCAGTACTGGCAGCGATCGAAGAGGACTTCGCAGGACGCAGCAGCACGGGCGGCCTCGCCGCGGTGATGCTGGGTGATGTTGCGAGCCGCGAGGCGGCACCGGACCTCGAGCTCAAGCTCTTGCTGGTCTACGACGGTACGCCGGCGACACACTACGCCGCGCTGTGCCGGACGATTCGCGATGCACTGCGCACCCTTACGCTCGACAACCTGCTGTTTGCGCCGGTGCCGAGCGAGGAGAACCGAATCACAGCCATGTCGCTCGCGGACTTCGCAGTCGGGGTCGGCAACGACGCAGCGGCGGTCGTACCTGGGGACCTGGTCCGGGCGCGGTGCATCTTCACGTTCGGCGACGCCGCGATCGAACGGCGATTCGAGGCAGCGCGGCTTGAAGCCGTCGCCCGCGAGGGCCGCCGTGCCGCTTTGATTGGCGAGGCTGACGAGACTGCGGGCGCTTCCGGCGAGACGGGTGCGACGCCGCTCGACCCCGAACGCGGCGGTTTCCTGGATATCGAGCAGGCTGCCACCACGCTACGCCAGAAACTTGCCATCGCAGATGACGGCGTTCGTGCACTCGGCGCCGCGTCAGTGTTCCGCACGGCTGGCGAGCGCGGACTCGTTGACGGCGCTGCCGCCGAGCGCCTAGCACAAGCGGCGACCCTGTGGCGCAACCTGTACGGGATACGCTGCCTCATTGCCAAGGGTGATCTCGACATCGAGTCAGCCAAGGCCGGGGTCAGAGCGACCATCGCCCGTGCGTGCGGCTTTGACGATTTCGACGCATTGACGGCGACCGTCCGTGCAACCGCGAGCCAAGCCGCCGCCGATATCGACGCACTGCAACCCTCGAACTGCTAGACACTAGCAGGCTGCTGAAAAGGTTCGCACAAGGGATCGACACCCCGATCCCGACCTCTCCGCGGTCTCCCCATTCCGTCTAATGTCATCTCCGGCACATAGCCCAATCCGAGGGGAGGGCTGGCCGCAGCGTCTAGGCGCAGTCGTGGCCTTGGGCTGCCGCCTCTGCTCACATGGCACAGCGGGAGGATTCCTGGTCGACATCGCCGACCGCGACGCGCTCTATCTGGCAATGGAAGAGGACGAGTGAGTGCTGGTCGTTGACACAACCGTGCTCGTCTATGCGGTCGATTGGACTCACCGCTCCATGTTGTCTGCCGCGACCGCGCCTGGCAGGCTCGCCATGATGCATCGCCCGCCTTCCTCACCTAGGGCATCTGCTACGAGTTTCTGCGCCTCACCACCCACGCGCGTGCCCCGGTGACTCCGTGGGCTCTCCCGGCGGCTTGAGGATAGCTCGAATCGCTGCTTCCCCGCGCCCGACGCATATCACTATCGGTCCGGCGATCTTGCACAGCGCTCGTCTCCGCACGACAACTGCTCCTCGTGCGAGCGCCCTACGGCGTCCTCGTCATATATCGCGTCGACCTTACGCCGGACTCCGCCAAGTTGATGGCGCTCCTCGCCCACGGGCCGTGCCGAGAGGTACTGTTGTCTGAATGTCGGCACTCGAGAGGGGGTGCCAGCACCGGTTACACACCGGGGAGTGGGAGAACAGCGGCCGCAAGCTAGCCGATGAAAAGGGCATCCTCGTCTTCGGCCGCAGCAGGCCGACGCGATGCCCGGGAGGCCCGTAGATCGCGGAGCGACGCCACGACGGCCTTCAGCCCCTCGATCACCGCGTAGCCCTCACGCAGCGGTACGAGCACGCCGGCCTGGACCGTGGCAGCGGTCTGCTCCAATCGCTGGGCGAGATCCTTGGTAACCTCATCCAGCCGATCGACCTGGCTCGCTGCAGCGGCCGTCGCCCGGGCTGCGTCGGCCGCGACTGACTGCAGGCTCGCGACGATGGGCCGCAGGTCTTCCTCGACGCGATCGGCTAGGCGCCCGACGCGGCGTGCGGCCCGGGCCGCAACGATGATCACGGCCACCTGAATCGTGGCCATCACCACGACCGCCAACGCGATCACACCTAGAAAGACGTCGCTCACGCGCCCGACTCCTTCCCTTCTTCCTCTTCTTCGCGAGCATTCCGGTACGTCTCGCGCACCTTCTCGAACGTCGTGGCCAAGTTGTCGCGCTGTCGGTTCAGGGTCTGGCGGCCCTGCCGCGCCGCCTCGCTCGCGCGGTCTCGCCCCTCCCGGGCTCGCTTGCCGAGATACTCGCGCGCCTCGTCGCCGGTCGCCGGCGTGTAGAGCAGAGCGACGGCGGCACCGGCCAGCGCGCCGAACACGAATGCGGTCAGGAGACTGCCGGGACCGATTCCGTTGTGGTTCGACATGATGTCTGACGTCCCTTCTAGAACAGGCTTATTCTTACGTTCAGGAACCGTCGCGGGTCGGCCCGGATGTCCTGAACCAAGCTTCGTACCTCGCCGACAGCTCCATTCATGTTCTCATACAACGCTTGGTCCTGAAGCAGGCGTCCGGCCGTCCCGTCTCCGTCGGCCAAACCGGCGGTGATCGTGTCGAGCTGCTCGGCCAGCGAGTTCAGCCGGTCGTACAAAGCCGTGTCGGTCATCAGCCGGCCTGCTGTGCCCTCACCGCGGTTCAGCCGTTCGGTCAGCTCGGCCAGGTTCTCGGTGGTCGAGGACATCGACTCGCCGAGCCGATCATCGCCGAGGAACTGCCCCAGGGTCCCCTCGCCAGCACGGATTCCGATCATGACGGCCTCAAGGTTCTCTAGGGCTCCCTCGAGCGACTCGGCCGCGGCCGGGTCGTTGATCAGCCGCGCGAGGGTGCCCTCGCCCTCGCCAAGGCTCCGTACAACTGTCTCGGTCGACGTGATGAAATTGTTCAACTCCTCGTACAGAGTATCGTCGGTCAGCAGACGCCCCACCGTCCCCTCCCCGGACTGGACGCTCTCGATCAAGCTGGTCATGGCCTCGAGGCTGGCCGTCGCCTGGGTGGTCACCGACGTGATGGACCCCACGGCGTCTCCGCTCGGCACCGTACCACCCTCAGCAATCGGCGTCCCAGTGCTGGCCGGGCTGATGTCCACCGACGCTTCGCCCAGCAGCGACACCGTGCCCAGGGAAGCAATCGACCCGGTGGTAATTCGCGACTGCATGTTCTGGTTGATGCTCAGCAGCACTTCTACCTGGTCGCCCGTGAACGTGACGCCAGCCACCGCACCGATATCCACGCCGGCCAGCCGGACCGGCGACCCGGCGCTCAGCCCAGCCACATTGTCGAAGACCGCGCGCACCGTATACCGCTGCCAGAAGAAGCCGCCCCCGCTGCTCAGCAGCACGATAAGCACGACGACCATGATCAGGGCAAACAGCGCCACGAGGCCGATCTTCAGCTCAGCCCAGGCCAGGGATCGAGTGCGAGGCATCGTAGTCTTCCCTTTCCAGAAAGGCGCCGGTTTCCGCCGGCGCTCCTCACGGTTACGATAAAAACGTCTTCAGGTACGGGTTGGTGGAGGCCCGCAGCTCGGCCGCGGTGCCCTCGAACACGATCCCGCCGTCGCGTAGCATGATGAACTCCGCCTCCTCAGCCTTCTCTTCGCCGGCCACCTGCAACCGGATCTGCCCTTGCTCGCGCACCGCCTCGTGCGTGGCAATGTAGAAGGCATCGCGCAGCTGGTGCGTCACGACGATCGAGCTCACGTTCTCGAGGTCACGCAGCTTGATGATCTCCTCGTCTACGGTCGTGCCGGTGATCGGGTCCAGCCCGGTCGTCGGCTCGTCGTAGAGCAGGACGCGCGGTTTGGCCGCCATTGCCCGGGCGATGGCGACGCGCCGCCGCTGGCCGCCAGAGAGCTCCGACGGCATGCGATCGGCGAACTCGCCGAGCCCGATGAATCCCAGCACTTCCTCGACCCGCGCGCGCACCTGGGTGGGCGGCTGGTGCAGCTCGTCGAGGAGCTTGTACCCCACGTTCTCCGCCACCGTCAGCGAGTCGAACAGTGCCCCCTCCTGGAACACCATGCCGAGGTCGGCGCGCACCGTCATCAGCTCGCGTTCGTTCATCCGGTCGACGCGCTCGCCGTTGACCCAGATCATGCCGCTGTCCGGGCGCAGGAGACCGAGGATCAGCTTCAGAATGGTCGACTTGCCCGCGCCGCTGGATCCGAGGAACACTTTCGTGTGCCCAGCAATCAGCTTGAAGCTGATCTCGCGCAGGATCACTTTCTCGTCGAAAGCCAGTGACACCTTGTCGAACATGACGACCGGTGCCCCGGGCTCCTCCAGGCTCTCCTCGGCGGTCTGCGTCTGCTGGATGTCAAGTAACACGATCAGTACAACAGCGTAATCAAGAGCCGTGTGACGAAGAAGTCCACAGCGATAACTGCCACCGAGGCGACCACCACCGCATTGGTAGTAGCACGCCCCACGCCCTGAGTGCCGCCCCGCGTGGTCAGACCCACGTAGCAACCGATCGTAACGATGACGTAGCCGAGCACGAACGGCTTCACCAAGCCCATCCACACGTCGGCAAACAGCAGCACGTCGACCACCGATGACCAATACAGGCTCGACGGCACCCGCAGCTGGAACACCGCGATGAGCCACCCGCCCACCATCCCCACCGAATTTGCGATCACGGTGAGGACCGGCGCCATGAACAGCCCTGCCAGCATCCGTGGCACGACCAGCTTCCGCACCGGATCGGTGCCCAGGGCGCGCAGCGCACTGATCTGGTCGGTGACCACCATCGAGCCCAACTCGGCCGCGATACCGGAGCCCACGCGGCCGGCGAGCATCAGGCCGGTCAGCACCGGCCCCAGTTCCTTGATCATCGAGGCGCTGACCAGTTGGCCAACAAACGGTCGGGCCCCGAACTGATCGAGCGTCAGCCCGGTCTGAAGCGCCAGCACGGCGCCGGTGAAAAAACCCGTCAGTACAACCACAGTGAGCGAGCCGAGGCCGATCTGCTCGAACTGCTCCACCACGTCGCGGAAATAGAACGGGCGCGTCACCGCGCCCCGCAGCGCTGCGCCCTGCATCCGCACGTACTCCTGGATCTCGCGGACGGCAGCTTTCACCCACTCGGTCATGACCTCGCCCGAACGGTCGCCGAGGCGGCCAGCCCGAGGTCCCGCGTCCGCAGAGCCTTCACGGCATCGCGCATCGTCGCCGCCCGTTCGAAGTCCAGATCCGCCGCCGCCGCCTTCATCTCTCGCTCGAGCCGGCCGATCTCCGCCGCCACCTCCGCAGCCGTGCGCGGCCCGGGGTGCGCGGGAGTCTCGGCGGCAGCTGTCGCGCAGTCGTCCTTGTAGACGCCCGACAGGAGCCCGTCGATGTCCCGCACCACCGATTCCGCCGTGATACCGTGCTCCTCGTTGTAGGCGGCCTGCAATGCCCGGCGCCGCTCGGTCTCGGCGATGGCCGCCTGCATCGACGCGGTTACGGTATCGGCGTACATGATGACCTGTCCACGCACGTTGCGCGCGGCACGTCCGGCCGTCTGGATCAACGCGCCCGCCGAGCGGAGGAACCCCTCCTTGTCCGCGTCCAGCACGGCCACCAGCGACACCTCCGGCAGGTCGAGCCCCTCACGCAGCAGGTTGATCCCCACCAGGACGCCGAACACGCCGCGCCGCAGGTCGCGCAGAATCTCCACCCGCTCGAGCGTGTCGATATCCGAGTGCAGATAGCGCACCTTGACACCCAGCTCGTGGTAGTAGGCCGTCAGGTCTTCGGCCATGCGCTTGGTCAGCGTGGTCACCAGCACGCGCTCCTTGCGGGCGACCCGGTCGCGGATCTCTGCCAGCAGGTCGTCGATCTGGCCGCGCACGGGCCGGACGTCGATCGGCGGATCCATTAGGCCGGTCGGGCGGATGACTTGCTCGACGACCACCCCGCCGGACGTCGTCAGTTCGTACGGCCCCGGCGTGGCCGACACGAACACGACCTGACGGACGCGCGCCTCCCACTCCTCGAAATTCAGCGGACGGTTGTCGAGCGCCGATGGCAGACGGAACCCGTACTGGACGAGCACTCTCTTGCGCGACTGGTCGCCGTGGTACATGCCCCGGATCTGCGGGACCGTCTGGTGGCTCTCGTCGACAATGACCAGCGCATCCTCGGGTAGATAGTCGAGCAGCGTCGGCGGCGGCGCCCCCGGTGGGCGCCCGGTCAGGTGCCGCGCGTAGTTCTCGATGCCGTGGCAGTAGCCGATTTCTCGGATCATCTCCAGGTCGAACATCGTGCGCTGATGGAGTCGTTGGGCCTCAAGCAGCTGTCCGGTCGCCTCAAGCTCGCTGCGCTGGACCGCGAGCTCGGCCTTGATCGAGTCGATCGCCTGCCTCGTGCGATCGCGCGGGCTCACGAAATGTGACTTCGGGTAGATCGCCACCTTGTCGAGGCGACGCAGGACCTTGCCCGTCAGCGCGTCGAACCACGCGAGTTCGTCCACCTCGTCGCCGAACAGCCCGATGCGCAGCGCATGCTCCTCATAGGAGGGCACCACCTCCACGATGTCGCCGCGGACACGGAACGTGCCGCGGCCGAACTCGGTGTCGTTCCGCTCGTACTGGATCTCCACGAGTTTGCGCAGGATTTGGTCGCGGTCGATCCGCTGTCCCAGATCCAGAGGCAGCAGCATGCCGTAGTACGCCTCAGGTGAGCCGAGGCCGTAGATGCACGATACGCTGGCAATGATAATGACGTCGCGCCGCTCGAAGAGCGACCGGGTGGCCGACAATCGCATCCGGTCGATCT
>CAZHTD010000011.1:0-51939 GCA_964535675.1 uncultured Bifidobacteriaceae bacterium
GGTCAACGACATCTGGGGCGGCGACGAGCTGACCGAGTGGGGCTCGCCCTTCTGGACCCTGAATGCCACCCAGGGGCTTGCGCTGCTGGAGCGCGCCGTCCATAGCCACATCATCACCAGTCGGCACGGCGTGCCGCTGATGGTCGAACGCGGCGCCGGGCTCATCATCGAGGTGACCGATGGCGACACGCTGGGCTACCGTGGCAACCTCTTCTACGATCTTGCCAAGAATGCTGTCATTCGGCTCGCCTACGCGATGGCGTCAGACCTGCACGCCCATCCCGGCGTGACCGCCCTCGCGATCACGCCCGGGTTCCTACGTTCAGAGCATGTGCTCGACCACGTCGGCGTCACCGAGGCGAACTGGCGGGACGCTATCGCGAAGGACCCCTATTTCGCCGAGTCGGAGACGCCCTGCTATGTCGGCCGCGCCGTGGCGGCGCTGGCCGCCGACCCGGACGTCTGGCAGAAGAGGGGCCAGCTTCTGTCGAGTTGGGCCTTGGCGAAGGAGTACGGCTTTACGGACGTCGACGGACGCCGGCCGGACTGGGGCAGTTTCTTCCTGCGCAAGGTGCGGGAAATCCTGGACAAGAAGACGCCGCCGGATCACCTGGACCGCTTCGTAATCCGATCCCGCTTCTACCAAGCTGAGCTGGACCCGTCTTTGGCTGTGGAGGCCACGCACCTGCGCGCTTGGCTGGCCCGCCACGAGTAGACGCGGTCACCCCGCAGCGCGGCGGTGTTCCTTGTTCCATACCCTGCACATGGACCACTCCGAGGAGGCGGGTTACTTCCGACCCTCCCCCATCAAAGTGGTCCGTGCACGGTCCGCATACCAACGTTGAATCAGCGGGAAATCTGTCCGCACCCAGCCTGAACCCCCCAGCTCGAACAGAGTGACATCGACCCTGCCGATTCGCTCGTTCACATCCTCCTGCAGGCAGCAGCCTGAACGAGCGTCACGGCTCAGTCATGACCCGAATGTGCACAACTTGACGTAACACAACATGTACCAGCGTCGTTCTGCCAAAGCCGAGCCACAAAAAACCAGCAAGATACTGCACTAAAGCAGTTAGCCGGAGCGGGTTCTCAAAAGAATGAGGAAAGCGGCCGGAGCGATGGACCACATCTCTCTTCCTACGCCAGTGTCAACGACTCACTGGGATCGCGGCGTTGGGGCGCGTCCTCGACTGTCCCCGAGATTCTCCTGTTGCGGCGTCGAGCTTCGCCACCGCCTCCCATAGCTCGCCCTCGCTGACGATGTTGTAACGCTCGAAGACCGAGCGTGTCAGATGCTCGGAGAGGCGCATCGGCAGCCGTTCAGCGACACCGGCACTGGGTTGCAAACGGTCGTGCGGCGCAGATCGTGCACCAACGGGTCCGGGCAGCCCGCCAGCCGGCACATGTTGCGCCGCGTTCAGATGGACGCCTTGATGGCACGCCCGTTGCGACAGAAGCACGTACCGACAGCGGGTGCCGCACGTTCAAGTCCGTGGTTGCGGTGCGCTGGCGCAAGAAGCATGCGGAGCCGCGCACTGCTGCCGGGAGATGAGCTAAGACGGCGTTGAACTGGTCCCGCTCGAAAATCCGCCCCTGCCGAAGAAAAAATTGGTATGGAACTTAGTATTTTACTGAGAGTTCCATCATTCGCGCATATCCTCACACGATGAACATCGTTGGACAATAGAAGTCTGTTTAGCCTGAGATAGTGCCACCTGTCGAATAGTATGGACTCACAGTGACCCCGCACCACACGTGACCAGACGCACCCCGGCGCGCCGCCCGCGCATCACCGCGTTCGCCAGGTTGTTCGAGGCCGTTCACGAGGGTGTCTACATCGGCACCCTAGGTCGGCTTGCCGGCGACACCGGCGCCACGAAGGCTGCGAACCCGCACCTGCGGCAGATATTCGGCTACGCGCCGGATACCGCCGAGCCCGAGATTATGCCCTTCGCGACTGAGAGGTTCGCTGACCCCGCGGCACGCGACGCTCTGCTGTCACGGTTGGCTGCTGATGGGTCGGTGACCGACCACCTGTTGCGGCTACGCCGCCTCGACGGTTCGCCAGTGTGGGTGGAGGTAACGGCCCGTGCCGATTTGGCAAACGGCGACGCGCTGCACGTCGAAGCGCTGGTGCGTGACGTCAGCCGGCGCCGCCGGCTCGACAACCAATCGCGCGACCTCTACCTACGGCTGTTGCAAGCCGAAAAAATGGCGGCCCTCGGCCAGACGATCTCGGGTGTTGCCCACGAGCTGAACAACCCGCTGGCGACGATCCTCGCCTGGGCGGAGCGGCTCGCCGCCCGCGACCTCGACGAGGTCAGCCGCCGCGGGATCGACGTGATCCGGGGCGAAACCGAGCGGGCGGCTCGGATCGTTCGCAACCTGCTGACCTTCGCGCGCAAGCGCCAGTCGACGCGGGCGATGATCGACCTCAACCAAGTGGTCCGTGAGACACTGGCGCTCCGGGCATACGGGCAGCGCATCTCGAACATCGAGGTCGTCGAGGGCTTGGCCGACCGCCTGCCTCAGGTGTTTGCCGATGCCCACCAGATCCAGCAGGTCCTACTCAACCTGATAATCAACTCGGAGCAGGCGATGCTGGGCGCCAACGGCCACGGTACGCTGGTCCTTCGCACCTGGCACGACGCCGACCCGGACGTGGTCGCCGTGGAGGTGAGCGACGATGGTCCCGGCCTGCTTGGGGACTCGCCTTCCAAGGTGTTCGAGCCATTCTTCACCACCAAGGAAGTCGGCGAAGGGACGGGGCTCGGGCTCACCGTGGCGTACGCGATCGTTGAGGAGCACGGCGGGCGAATCAGGGTGAATCCCGACGGGCTCCGAGAAAAGGACGCGGGGAGTGGCCGAGGCGCGACCTTCGTCGTCGAGTTGCCCGTCAGCGAGATGGGTAGCGCGGCGCGGCCCCAGCCGGGCGGCGCGGTGCTGATGGATGGGGTGCGCGGCGCCTCGGTCCTGGTCGTCGAGGACGAGGCCGCGCTGGCCTCGGCGGTCGTCGACGCGTTGCGGGACGCTGGCCTGCATGTGGATCACGCGGGCGATGGCCAACAGGCCCTCGCCCGTGTTCAGAGCACTACCTACGACGCGGTCATCTGTGATCTGAAGATGCCCAAAGTGAACGGGGCCGAGTTTTACCACGCGTTGGCTGCAGCCACCCCCACGTTGGCGCGTCGGGTGATCTTCGTCACCGGCGACGTGGTCGGTGCCGACGCCGAGCGCTTCCTTGAGGACACTGGCTGCCGCTGGCTGGCCAAGCCGTTCCGCTTGGCTGACTTGCTGCGGCTGGCGCGGGAGGTCTTGGTCGGGTAAGGCACCACCACTCCGGGTCGCGTCACGCCGTTGCTAGCTTGGCCGCCGCTTGCCGTCCAGTTGCTGCCCTCGAGCGACGCCTTAGCCATCTGTGGTTTGAACGCGAGCAGCTCGCCATGCATCGCTTTGGCGGCCCCGGGTGTGGCGAGTGCCGCGAACGCCGTGCGAAGGTGGTGGATCGCCCGGGCGTGCAGCTGTGATACGCGCGACTCGTTGACGCCGATCTCGACGCCGATCTGCTTCATGGTGGCCTCGCCGTAGTAGTAGAGGCCGATGACCTTCTGCTCGCGCGGCGGCAGCGTGGCGATCGCGGCTTTGATCTGCTCGCGCGTCTCCTCCCGCTCGTAGGCGCGGTCAGGTTGCTCGGGCTCTGATGGCATCAGCACCGGCGGCAGCAAGGCTTCGGAGAGGTTCTCGTTGTTTGTGAGCGGCGAGGTCGACTCGATGGTGTTGATCCGGACGATGGTACGCCCGAGGCGCTTCTCGTCGGAGCCGACCTTGGCAGCCAGATCCGCGAGCGATGGCTCGCAGCCCATTTCGCGTCGAAGCTCCTCGCGCGCCGCCTCAAGCTCACGCCGCTGGCGACGAACGCCCCGCGGCCACGCGTCCCGGCGCAGCGCGTCGATCATCGCGCCGCGCACACGGCGCTCGGCAAACGTCTCGAACTTAATTTTCCGCGACTCGTCGTACCGCTCGGCGGCGTCGATCAGCCCGATGACCCCGTCCTGCACGAGGTCGCCGATGTCGATCGAGTGGGGCATCGTAGCGGCAACGCGACGGGCCAGCTGCTCAACGAAGGGAAGGCAGGCCACGACCCGTGGAGTCGTCTTGACGCTTCGGCGTGCCATGAGAGTGTCTCC
This sequence comes from uncultured Bifidobacteriaceae bacterium, assembly GCA_964535675.1. Classification (GTDB taxonomy): domain Bacteria; phylum Acidobacteriota; class Vicinamibacteria; order Vicinamibacterales; family UBA2999; genus CAZHTD01. Next base: position 4,188 of record CAZHTD010000011.1, read on the forward strand.
TTACTTTCCGTAACATGTTGAGCAAATGTGTTGCCAACTGAAGCCACGGCACTGAAGAACGTAGCTTGATGAGCCGAAAAGAGCCTCTAATTCGTTGAAATAGTGATGCTTATCGAATTGTGAATTCGGTGGATCCAGCACTGGTGACAGAGAGGCTGATGCCCAAACCGTCAATGTTTTGACCAATATGCCTGCAAATATTCAAGTAATTGACGCTCCTAGTTACGAAATCGTGTTCAGTCAAACTTGTGTGATTCCACTTGGCGCTGGAGCTCCCGGGAGGTGCGCAGGGCGTCAAGCACACTGGCCACGATCTGGGCGGCGCGGGCGCGCTGCTGCTCGTTGGAAGCCTTTGTTTCCAGCAGCTCTGCGTGTGCGAGCACGATCCCGAGCTGGTTGTTCAGCTGGTGGAAGAGCGCGCGGTGCTCGGGTGACATCAGGAGGGGACCGGAGGAGGCGCCTGCCGGCGAGACACCTCTCACGCGGGGGGACCGACCCACCTGCCGGCCACGGGCGTCCACTCATGGACAGTTGGGGCATGGGGATCGCCCCACAGGCTGTCGGCAACAATGCGAATGTAACCGTCCGCCGTGCGCACGTATGCTGCCTCGCCGGCCGCGAGCCAGTTGTAACTCGTGCGCTGGCCGACATCCACGACCTCAGCCGCCTTCATGATGGAGCAAACCTGTCGGTCCATTTGTCGGCCCTCTCAACTCGATTACAAGAACCGTATCGGACCCTCCAGCCCCGTGCGTTAGCGTGGGGCGGAAACCCTGTTGACCCGCACCCTCATGGGTGTCAAGATATTGGCGTTTGTCCCACGTCCTCTTCGTCGACGACGAGTCCGCCCTCCGAACGCCCATGGCCGAACGCTTGGGTGAGCACGGATTCGAGGTCACGGAGGCAGACAGCGGCGCACGCGCGCTGGAGTTGCTCGACCAGTTTGCCTTCGACGTTGTTATTGCCGATCTCCGGATGCCGGGCATCGACGGCAACGACGTCATCGAGGCAGCCCGCGAGCGCTACCCCGGCATCGTCGGTATCGTGGTCACCGGCTACGGTACAGTGAAGGACGCAGTGGACTCACTCAAGCGTGGTGCTTCGGATTTTGTCGCCAAGCCCTTCCAGTTCGACGAGCTGTTGCACGTACTACGGAAGGCCGAGGAGCAGCGGCGGCTGATGTCGGAGAACGCCTACCTTCGGTCGCAGCTCGAGGAGCGGTACGACTTCGGGGGCATCCTTGGCCGCAGCCAGCCCATGCATCAGCTCTTCCAGGTGCTCGAGACCGTGGCACGGTCGAGCAGCACGCTCCTCGTGACAGGTGAGACCGGCACGGGGAAGGAAGTCGTTGCCCGAGCAATCCACCACAACGGGCCGCGCAAGGCGCATCGCTTCGTGGCGCTGAACTGCAGCGCGATCCCCGAAACGCTGCTTGAGGCCGAGTTGTTCGGCCACGTGCCGGGCGCGTTCACCGGGGCCACCGGTACGCGGCAGGGCCGCTTCGAGCAGGCTCACAAGGGTACGTTGTTCCTCGACGAAGTGGGGACGATGAGCACCGCGCTGCAGATGAAGCTGCTGCGAGCGTTGCAGGAGCGGGAGTTCGAGCGCGTCGGTGACAGCAAGACCATCAAGGTCGACGTGCGCGTGATCGCCGCCACTAACTCCGACTTGGCCGCCATGGTAACGGAGGGCACGTTCCGTGAGGACCTTTACTACCGGCTGAACGTTATTCAGGTGCCGCTGCCGCCGCTGCGCGAGCGCCGCGAGGACATTCCGCTCTTGGTGCGCCACTTCGTCTCGCGCTTTGCGCCCGGCACGCCGAAGCACGTATCTCAGGCCGCGATGCGCTCGCTGATGGCCTTCGAGTGGCCGGGCAACGTCCGTCAGCTTGAGAATGCCGTGGAGCGTGCGGTCACGCTGAGCATCGGGCGTGAGGAGATCAACCTTCCCGATCTGCCGCCAGAGGTATTGGAGGAGGCGGACGGCCCAATGCACACCTCGCTGGCTGAGTTCCCGGACCACGGCCTCGACATGCCGGCCTACCTGTCGTCGATCGAGTACGAGCTCATCCGCAAGTCGCTCGAACGCACGGGCGGCAACCGCAACAAGGCAGCAGCGCTACTGGGAGTCAAGCGGACAACTCTGGTGGAGAAGCTGAAGCGACTGGAGGGCCGGTGAAGTCCCGAGGCTCGCTTCGAGACCGGTGAGCGATGCTACGAAAGGCGCACGCTAGCCTTCTGAGCCGCCCTGACCGGGATCTCGCCAATGTCCGTCCCGCAGCGTCTGCATCTCGATCCGCCCTTTGCCGACCACGACCTGCGCACTGCCCTCTTGCACGTCACTTCGAATCACGAGTCCGTTCAGCGCCGAATGGGAAGGGCGACTCGACTGACAGGGCTCTGACTCTGCCAGTCTGCTTGACCTCCTGGCGGTCGAGCAAGAACGTGCCGCCATAGGGCCTGCCGAGCGCCCTGACGAATCGCTCGAACTCGTCCGGCATGACATCGAATCGCACGTGCCCGTCCTGAGACGGAGGGAGTACGAGCTGTCACGATGGGCCTGCGGTGCCGATTCGCCTGTCCTTGGTCGAGGGTCTCCATGACGTCGCGGCAGGAGCCGACAATCACGTGGCTCGCTCTGTCACAAAGTCGAGCGAGTAGGCGGCTGGAGAAATCTCGATCGGAATCACGAGCCCGCTGACTGAGCGGTCGTGTTGGGCAAGATCCGTCGCAACGTCACAAATCTGATCTTCTTAGAGGCCAAGAGCGTAGGTCGTCATCGCTTCGTGTGAAACGTACGGTGGCTTTCTGACAAGTGTTTCGCTTCACGTGCCGATGTGAAGAGTACCATATGCTCACACACGATGCCGCCTCGCTACGCTTACTGGACGATTCTGGCAGGGGGGCTCCCCACGGCGTTCCGCACGACGACGCGCGAACAGCTCCTACCCACCTTCCGCCAGATCAGACAGCAGCACCCTGATGCCGTAATGCGATGGTTCGCACGGGGAAAGCTTTGGGAGTCGCCGGAGGAGGCACGCGCTGTGCAGGCTGCGGCGAAGCAGGCGATGAAGCAGGGACAGGGAGGTGCGCGGGTGAGGAAGCGCGCCGAAGGGGTGCTAGGCGAAGGTCGCAGCCGGGACTGGCGTCCCGGGGGTGATCATCGGGACCCGCGTCAGGACTTCAAGGACGCGAAGAAAGCGAAGAACCAGCGGCGACGCAAGCAGCGGTGGGAGCGGAAGGCGGGGGAGGAAGGCCGGGTGTCGACCCGTGGACTGGTGGAGGGAAGATCGGCTCGGCCCGGTGGAAGAGGAAAGAATCAGTCTGCAGCGAAGGGGCTTCAGCCCTCGCATCCTGTGGGTACGCCGCGGAGTCCACGAGGCAAGGCGGGATCTAGCCGAGCAGTGCCACGACGACCGCGGAGAAAGCCGTGAGCACCAACGTCGTCACCTGAAGACCACTCAGCTAGGTGATGCGACCGCCCGGCGTAGGGAAGACCCACCTCGCGGTAGCGCTCGGCCTCAAGGCCATCGAGCACGGCTACCGCGTGCTTTTCACGACAGCCGCTGAGATGCTTTCCACCCTCACCAAGGCGCTGAGCGAGAGCCGCTTCGACGACACGCTCATGGTCTACACGCTGCCCCGGCTGCTGAACATCGACGAACTTGGCGACCTGTCCATCGACCGCCAGGCGGCCACGCTCTTCTTGCGGCGCATCAGCTGCCGCTACGAACGCGAGCCGACGATACTCACCAGCAACCAGAGCTTCGGGCGCTGGGGCGATGTCTTCGGCAACCGTGTGATCGCCAGCGCCCATCCTCGACCGGATGCTGCATCACGCGACGACGATCAGAATCCGGGACGACTCCTGCCGCTTGAAGGACACGCTGCAGGTCGGAGTTGTCAAACCGACGATGGCGGGAACGTAAGCGGCCGCTGGACGACGTCGGTTCACTCAGAGTGGGGGATTGTTCAATGTCCATTGACAGCCGGCAAACAGCCACGGCGAATGCGACGCGGCGTTGGTGATGATTACAGGCGTTCCGGGCCGTCACCGCATTACGGTTGCGGTCGACAAGGGCTACGATACGCGTGACCTCGTCGCCGGCCTCCGCGCCATGCACGTCACGCCGCAGCTGGCGCAACACACGACCGGTCCCGCAGTGCGATCGATGGACGCACCACACGTCGCGCAGGCCATACGATCACCCAACAACAGCGGAAACTGGTCGAGCAAGACTTCGCCTGGAAGAAAAATGTTCGGCGGTCTCCGCACGCTGCGCGCTCTCTCGCAGGAACCGCATACTTCTCACAACAACGTCGCCGCATCCAGGCTCATCTCGTAGTCGTAGATGAGCGCCGCCTCAAAGGTGTCGAAAAAGCGTGCCGCTAGGCCGGCGTGCGTGGGATGGTCGAGATAGGCCTGAAACCCTTCGCGGTCGTCGAACTCGATGATCGCCGCGTGCGTGAGATCCTCGGTCATCATTGCGTCGTAGGGCCTGCCCGCAAGCACGCGGCGCCCAACTCGGGCCCGGCGCACGGAGGGGATGTCGCTAAGGGCCGAGGTGAAGGCCGCTGCGAAGTTGGCGCGGCTTTGCGGGTCGAGCGTGGGCCGAGGCCGGAACAGCACGACGTGGGCGATCATGACCGCTGGCCCGCCAGCACAGGTGCTAGGTCACGTTCCTTGAGCACCCCGAGGATCTGCTCGACCGCAGCCTCCACGCTGACCGCAGTCGTCGCGACGTGGCCCTCCGGGTGCTCAGACGGCTCGTAGGGATCGGACACGCTGGTCATTGCCTTCACCTCGATTCGCGCAGCGCGCGAGCGTAGAGCCCCTTCGGATCGCGGCGCATGGCCTCCTCCACCGGTTAGTCCACGAACACTCGGTGAACGGCGTCTCGTACGCCGACCTTCTCACGCACCTCGCGGTACGGCGAGATGGCGGCCGCGAGGACCACCACCCCGTCACGCGGGAGCCGGCGGGTAACGAAGCCGATCCGTCGGATGTTGGTGTCGCGGTCGGCCTTACTGAACCCGAGCCCCTTGCTCAGCGTTGCGCGGACACGGTCGTTGTGGAGCATCTCGACCCTAGGCCGGCCTCGGCAAGGTGATGAGCGAGCTCTCGGGTCAGCGTGGACTTGCTGGCGGTGAGGCAGCGTGAACCCCTGTTCGTAAATCCGATTCGACTTGCTTGAAACGTTGCTCTACGTACCGATCGCCAAGTATTCCGACTCAGGAACGGGGGTAATGGGCGGCCGTCCCTCAAGGAAGGCCACCGCCTCTGCTGCTGCCTCATGTTCCATACGCAGGCGGCAGTCCTTCGACATCGAGCCCATATGACAGGTAACGAGACAGTTGCCCAGCCCAGCCAATTCGCCGGAGTACGGCTCGTGCTCGAAGACGTCAATGGCCGCGCCAGCGATGCGCCCGGAGCGCAGGGCCTCGGCCAGTGCCGCCTCGTCGACGATGCCACCTCGAGACGTGTTGACCAGGAAGGCATCCGTCTTCATGGCCTCGAGCTCGGGGGCACCGATTAGTCGGCGCGTCTGTGGCATGAGTGGGACGTGAAGCGTGATGATGTCTGCTTCCCGATAGATCGTATCCTTGTCAACCCATTCAACGCTGGCCCCATCAGCCCTTGCGGGCGCCGCGGTGTCATTCGCCAGCACGTGCACACCAGGGAACCCGCCTAGGAGGTGGCCGATCACGCGCGACCCGACCCGGCCAGCACCGATGACGCCTACCGTGCTCACCGCTAGCCGGCGCCCCATGTGACGCTTCCAAGTGCCGTCCCGCATCAGCCGATCGGCAGCCGAGACACTTCGCAGTAGATCCAGCATCACACCGATCGTCAGCTCCGATACGGCATCAGACGGCCCATCAGGCGTGTAAGTCACGAGGATTCCATGGTCTCTGGCAGCAATCAGATCGACGCTGTCCAGACCAATGCCGACCCGCGCTATCAGCCGCAGATCTGGAGCGGCTGCCATGGTTTCGGTGCTGATCGGTTCGGTACCGGCGATCAGCACCGAGCGGCCCTGCAGAAGGTCGACCAATTCTTCCGGCCGGATGCATCGACCGAAGGGATTCACGTCGAACGCGACACCGTGTTCGCGGAGGAGGTTCAGCGGTGCTGGATCCACCGCACCGAATGGTACCGTGGTGATAAGCACGGGGCTCGCGCCCGCCTGACGCGCCAACGATCCCGCGTCGAACAAGGTCATATTACGGTGCACCGATGAACACGTTTAGCAGTCCTCGCGGCTACGGCTGTCAAGTCGAAAAAGTAATCAGTATGGAGAAGCTCGTCGCACCAGTTCTGAACCGTTCTGACTCTCGCAGCAAGAACGTAGTGATCCTACAGTTGCCGCAGAGCCACTTCCCCTATGGTTCCGTGAGATAAGATGCACTCTTGTCTTGTTGGGTTCTACTCAGATCAGAGAAGAAAATGTTAAGGCTTTAGCATGCTTCATCTGCTCTTGCTAATTCACTCCTCTACCTAACAATTGCAGCAAGTAGTTCTTGTATAAGTTGTCATCTGAAATTGCTTTCAGGCGCTGCGGTGCAGTGATCGCCTTGTCGTACTATCGAAGAACCCGGCGACCTGTTTTGCTTTCAAAAGGCCCGTGACCAACTGGTCCAAGAAGTCCATCGCTCGACTAACGACACGCAAACGCGTCTAGAACGAGGCTGCTCAAATTCATCCCCTCCAAATCCAGAAAGACATTCGAAGAAGGCAGGCTGGCATGGAACATACAGCTATGGATAACCTAGGTACAGCTCCAACCAACTTATCGCAAAAAAGAGCCGGTTAGAAATCGCGCCCCCGCCTGCCAAGTTGCAGTGTGACGGAACTCTCTCTGAAGGCAACCCGTTCCATAATTATTAACCAAGTTGTCAAGAGCCTCTTATCCTACAAACAACTTGGCTAACCCCAGCGCCGCTGGATCTTTGCCCAGGTATCCCGTAGCGTGACCGTGCAGTTGAACACGAGCGCGCCGGGGCGCGAGTCGATGTCGACCGTGAAGTACCCTTGTCGCTCGAATTGGAAGCGCTTACCTGCCGAGGCCTCGGCTAGCGTGGGCTCCACCTTGGCCGTGAGCTTGACCAGCGAGTCGGGGTTAAGGTCGGCTACCGGATCGCCGGTGGTCTCAGGGTTCTCTGACCGAAACAGGCGATCGTAGAGTCGGATCTCAGCGTCGGCCGCGTGTGCCGCCGATACCCAGTGCAGCGTGCCCTTCACACGCCGCGGCACCGCACCCTCGCCGTGCGAGGTAGGATCGTGGGTGCATCGCAGCTCGATGATGTCGCCCGCCTCGTTCTTGACTACCCGCTCGCACTTGACAATGTACGCGTAGCGCAGCCGGACCTCGCTGCCGGGCGAGAGCCGGAAGAACTTCTTCGGCGGGTCCTCCATGAAGTCCTCGCGCTCGATGTAGATCTCGCGTGAGAATGGAATCCGACGCGTGCCCAGCGACTCGTCCTCCGGGTTGTTGATCGCCGTGACCTCCTCGACTTGGCCCTCGGGGTAGCTTTCGATGATCACCTTCAGCGGTCGCAGCACGGCCAGCGCGCGCGGTGCCCGGTGGTTGAGCTGCTCGCGCACGCAGTGCGCGAGCAGCGCCAAGTCGATGATGTTCTCCTTCTTCGCCACGCCTACGCGCGTTGCGAAATCGCGGATGGCCTCGGGCGGGTACCCGCGGCGCCGCATCGCGGCCAGCGTAGGCATGCGCGGATCGTCCCAGCCGGACACGTGCTTCTGTGCCACCAGCGCGAGGAGCTTTCGCTTGCTCATCACGGTGTAGTTCAGGTTGAGCCGGGCAAACTCGATCTGCCGGGGCCTCTCCTTCATACCCGAGTGCGCCACCACCCAGTTGTACAGTGGGCGGTGCGCCTCAAACTCGAGCGTACAGAGCGAGTGCGTGATCCCCTCGAACGCGTCCGATAGCGGGTGCGCGTAGTCGTAGGTCGGGTAGATGCACCACGCATCGCCTGTCCGGTGGTGGTGCGCGTGGCGGATCCGGTAGAGAGTGGGGTCGCGCATGCTCATGTTCGGTGATGCCATGCCGATCTTCGCGCGCAGCACGTGCGTGCCGTCGGGAAACTCCCCGGCGCGCATGCGACGCAGTAGGTCGAGGCTCTCGTCAGCCGGTCGATCCCGGTACGGGCTGTCGGTGCCCGGCTCGGTCAGCGTGCCGCGGTGTGCCCGAATCTCGTTGGCGCTCAGGCTATCGACGTAGGCGTGCCCTTCGCGGATCAATAGTTCGGCCACCTCGTACATCCGCTCGAAGTAATCTGACGCAAAAAAGATCTGTGGTCCCCAGTCGAATCCTAGCCATCGGATGTCGGCCTCAATGGCGTCGACGTACTTCGCGTCTTCGTTGGTCGGGTTCGTGTCGTCAAAGCGCAGGTTGCAACGCCCGCCAAACTCGGCTGCGATGCCAAAGGCGAGGCAGATAGCCTTGGCGTGACCGATGTGCAGGTAGCCATTCGGCTCGGGCGGAAAGCGCGTAAGCACGCGCCCGCCGTGCTGGCCGCTCTTTCGGTCGGCGATCAGGATCTCGCGGATGAAGTCGACAGGCGCGGCCGGTATCGGGGCACCCGCGGGAGTATCCATCCCCCGATTATCTCAGATGGCACTGGTCGTCGTCGTCACGGGCCTCCTCGTCCGCGTCCGTCTCGGGAGTCACCGCGTCCTCGCGCTCGTCCTCGTCGGCGACGGCACCCTCGGGCAGTCCCATCAGCCCTGCCTGCCGGAGCACGCGTGGCATCGTCTCGATTGGATCGGCCGAGCCGAGGTCTTCACCCGACGTGACCCTGAGGTCCTTGAGCCGCCGGGCGCTCACCAGTACCCGTGCTTCGAACGAGCCGGCTGCCCTGTTGTACGCCTGGACTGCACCATCGAGCTTCTTGCGAACGTCGTCGAAGTAGCTGACGAAGGTAGCGAGGCGATCGTGCAGGTCCTTGCCCAGCTGCTCGACCTCGCGGTAGTTCTCGGCGAGTGCCTCCTGCCGCCAAGCGTGGCCGATGGTAGTGAGCATCGCGATCAGCGTGATGGGGCTAGCCAACAGCACGCGGCGCGAGAGCCCGTGTTCGATCAGAGTCAAGTCGTGTTGCAGCGCGGCGCTGAAGAGCGTCTCACCCGGCAGAAACATCACCACGATGTCTGGCGAGCGTTCGAACTGCTCCCAGTAGGCCTTGCTTCCGAGGTTGTCCATGTGCTCACGGACGCGGCGTGCGTGGAGCTGCAGCTGCGATGCGCGGTTCTCCTCGTTGCCCGCCTCCTGCGCGTCGAGGAATGCTTCGAGCGGCGCCTTGGCGTCGACGACGATGCGCTTACCGTCCGGCAAGTGGATGACGAGGTCCGGCCGGACGCGACCGCCTTCGGTAGCGACACTCGGCTGCTCCTCGAAGTCGCACCGGTTGAGCATGCCGGCAATCTCGACCACGCGGCGCAGTTGCATCTCGCCCCAGCGGCCCCTGACCGCGGGCGTACGCAGCGCGCGAGACAGCTGGCTGGTGGCGGCGCCGAGCGTGGCCATCTGTTCGGTGAGGCGCGAATAGCTTTCGAGGCGCTTCTGCTCGGCGTCCTCGAGCCGCAGCCCCACCTTGGCCAGTGCATCATTGATGGGCTCTACTAGGTTGTCGAGAGCCTTGTGGCGGACTTCGGACTGCAGCGCCGTCTCGCGGCTGAACCCCTCGAACGAGACCTTGGCCAAATCGAGGAACGCGGCGCGGTTGGCGTTGAGCGCCTCGGTGGCCACAGACTGGAACGTCTCCTTGAACTTCTGGTCGGCGCGCTCGATGAGCGCCTTCGTCTCGCCGAAAGCCGTCTTGTGGCGCTCGATTTCCTCCTTCAGCCACTTGTTGTTTTGCTGAAGGACCGCGTTCTCCGTGCGTGTCGTGCCGAGCGCCTCGGTAGCGTGGCGGATCTCGGCGTAGGCAGTGCCCAGCGACTCCTCGGCGCGCTCGGCGCGAGTGCGCATCGAGGTCAGTGCGAGCTGCACGTCGTGGAACTCGCGACGGGCGCCTAGGCGCGTGACGAGCACTCCCACCAGCGCCGCGACGGCGACGGCCAGCGCCGCGATGATGACGGTAATCGGGGTCATGGCGTTAGCGCTACTGGTCGGGGTTGTCGGGCTGCGCACGCGGTGCCCGCAGCGCCGTGGGCAGCAGCAGCTTGTCCACGCACGTCACCGCTCACATTGACGCGACGAAGTCGGCGACACCGGCCTAGGTGAACAGCGCGGGGGTGGTTAGGGGGTTCCATGCTGTAGCCGCACACGGTGACGCCGCGCTCAAGCCAGATGGAGAGCCAACTGCCCTGGAGCCTGCGTGTCCCGTGATCAGGATACGTCTGCTCCGGTACACCCCTGTCCAGCGATTCGCATCGACCATCGGTCTTCCTAGGGTTGAGCGGCAGAAGTCCTAGCTGCCCTCTACACCTCGCAGACAAGTTTCCCGAAAATGATACGCGGGTTTTCATTTTGGGTTTTCTCCAAAGGCCTGTTACTATTAGCGCTTTCTGCCGACGGACCTCCCAGACCGTCGAGCGGCACGTGCGGCCGTTATCGGCCGCCGACTGACGCGACTGCAGTTGGAGGAGCGGTCTGTATGAGGTTTGGGCAGCGACACTGTCCGCACGTCCACCGGATCCTGGCGACAGCACTGTTGGCGGCAAGCGGCGCGGCGTGTGCGGGCGGGTTGTCGGCCGACGGCGCGCCTGCGGCACGCAGCACGGACATCCGCCTCCAGCCGGACACCGTGCGCATGAGTGGCGAGGTGCCCCGCAACACCACCCTGGAGTTCCTGCTCCGCGACCACGGCATCGCTGGCAGCGCCGTCAGCGGCGTGATCACTGCGGTGCGCACCGTCTTCGATCCCCGCAACCTGCGCGCCGCACAACCCTTCGCCATCGTCCGCACGATTGAGGGTGCGCTGCGCCGCTTCGAGTACGAGATCGACGGCAACTATATCCTGCGTGTGATCGCGGTGCCGGGCGCGGCCGGTCGGCTGCGCGCCGAGGTGCTGCCGATTCCGAAAACCTTCGAGCACGCGACGGTCGCCGGCGTGATCGCCGAGAGTACACCCTCGCTCTATCAGGCGATGGGCTCCACGGGCGAGACGCCTGAGCTGACCAACGCGATGGCCGCAGTCTTCGCAGGTGAGATCGACTTCAACACCGAGCTTCGCCTCGACGATCGGTTCGCGGTGACCTTCGAAAAATGGACGCGCGAGGGGCGTGCACCGGGCTACGGTGTGATCACCGCCGCCGAGTTCCACAACGACGGTCGCGTGGTCCGCGCGATCCGGTTTGAGCCCCCGGACGGTGCGCCCGGCTACTATGACGACCAAGGGCGGTCGCTGAAGCGCTTCTTCCTGCGTTCGCCGTTGCCACTCGAGCCGCGCATCACGTCGGGCTTCTCGTTGCGCCGCCTCCACCCGGTGACCGGCGGCTTCCGTCCGCACCTAGGGGTCGACTACGGCGCCCCGACCGGAACGGACGTGCTCACGGTAGCTGACGGCCGGGTTGTCTCGGCAACTAGCGACGCGGCCAACGGCAACATGGTGCGCATTCAGCACGGGCAGGGCTACCAGACGTATTACCTGCATCTCGACCGCTTCGCGCCCGGTATCCGCGCTGGTGCCTGGGTGCTGCAGGGCCAGAAGATCGGCGAGGTCGGGTCGACAGGTCTGGTCACGGGCCCTCACCTCGACTACCGCATCCGGAAGAACGGCGAGTTTGTGAACCCGCTGATTGAGCAGCGCAACATGCCGCCAGGCGATCCGATCCCCGACTCGGTGATGGAGGCCTTCCAGCTTGTGCGTGCCGAGGCACTCGCGCCGCTCGAAGGTGCCCTCGCCGCCATCACACCGCCTTCACCACCAGCCCTCAGAGCCGATTAGCCGCCGTAGTACCATCGACGGCTCGATGGCCGCGCTCTATCCGTTTAATGCGTTGCGTCCGGTGCCTGAGGCCGCCGCCCGCGTGGCCGCGGTTCCGTACGATGTCGTGAGCACCGACGAGGCGCGCAGGGTCGCGGCCGCCAATCCCCTGAGCTTTCTGCACGTCTCTCGCGCGGAGATCACTCTCGCACCGGACACTGATCCCTACAGCGATGCCGTCTACGAAAGGGCTGCCGCCAACCTAGAGGCCCTGCGGCGCGAGGCGCCGCTGCTGGTCGAGGCCTCGCCCAGCCTCTACGTCTACCGGCTGCGGATGGGGGACCACGAGCAGACAGGCGTGGCGGCGTGCTTCTCGCTCGATGAGTACGACCGCGATGCGATTCGGAAGCACGAGCACACGCGCCCGGTCAAGGAGAATGATCGCACGCGGCATATGCTGTCATTGCGGGCGCAGACCGGGCCTGTGTTCCTCACTTACCGAGCCTCGGCGGCGGTCGATGCGGTGGCAGGCCGCACGCTGTCGGAGGGGACGATCGTGGCCGACGTGACGGCCGACGACGGCGTCCGGCACACCTTGTGGCGCGTCGGCGACGGCGACCGCGATGTCCTGGTGGCTGCTTTCGGCCATGTACCGGCGCTCTACATCGCTGACGGTCATCACCGGGCGGCCAGCGCGGCCCGGGCGCGACGCGAGATTGGCCGCGGACGGGCCGGGGAGTGGGACACATTCCTGGCGGTGGCGTTCCCTGACGAGCAGATGCAGATCCTTGCCTACAACCGCGTGGTGAAGGATCTGAGCACGCACACCCCTGCGACGCTGCTTGAGGCACTGGGTACTCAACTTCGGGTGTCTGAGGGTGGCGCCGTCCCGGACGGCAAGGGGCAAGTGTCGATGTTCCTCGATGGACGCTGGTACCTGCTGAGCCTAGCCGAGGCGCCGGCCGGGGCCAGCTCGGCGGCCGGCCTCGATGTCGCGCGGCTCCACGATCAGGTACTCGGTCCCCTGCTTGGCATCGGCGATGCGCGAACCGATCCGCGCATCGACTTCGTGGGCGGCGCCCGCGGCACGGCGGCCCTTGAGCGCATGGTGCGCGAGGGCGAGGCCGCTGCGGCGTTCTCGATGCACCCGGTCAGCGTGCGCGACCTGATGGTGATTTCGGATGGCGGCGGCATCATGCCGCCCAAGTCCACTTGGTTCGAGCCCAAGCTCCGCGACGGACTGCTGTCGCACCTGATTTAGGCGAGACGCGCGTCCGACGGAACAAGAAGAGAAGGCCAACCCATGGCGACGACCGCACGTGTAGTCAACTTTTCTGCCGGCCCGGCCGTGATGGCGCTGCCGGTGCTTGAGGAGGCACAGCGCGACCTGCTAGCACTGCCCGGGCTCGGCATGTCGGTGATGGAGGCCAGCCACCGGTCGACGGCGTTCGAGGCCATCCTAAACGGGGCCCTCGACGACATCCGCGCGCTGACCGGGATGCCGAACGGCTACTCGGTGCTGTTGCTGCAGGGCGGTGCAAGCTTGCAGTTCTCGATGGTCCCGATGAACCTGCTCATGGCCGGCGGCACTGCCGACTACATCGACACGGGTTCGTGGTCGTCGAAAGCGATCAAGGAAGCGAAGAAGGTCGGGACGGTCAACGTCGCGGCCTCGACCAAGGCGGACGGCTACACGCGGCTCCCGTCGCCTAACGAGCTACAGCTGACGCCGGGTGCGGCCTACGTCCACATGACGAGCAACAACACGATCTTCGGCACCCAGTGGCCGGCCCCGCCCGACACCGGCGACGCGCCGCTGGTGTGCGACGCCTCGTCGGACATTTTCAGCCGCCCGCTCGACGTGTCGCGCTACGGGCTGATCTACGCCGGGGCACAGAAGAACCTCGGGCCGTCTGGTGTGACGCTGGTAATCATTCGTGACGACCTGCTCCGACGGTCCACGGATGCACTGCCGTCGATGCTGAACTACACGGCCCACGCCGACAACAATTCGCTCTACAACACGCCCAACACGTTCGGGATCTACCTGCTCGGTCTGACCGTCAAGTGGTTGCGAACACAGGGCGGCTTGGCTGCGATCGCCGAGGTGAACGCGCGTAAGGCCGGGGCGCTTTATGCCGAGATCGACCGCACGGGCTTCTACCGCGGCACCGCACGGCCGGCGGACCGGTCGCTGATGAACGTGACATTCCGCCTAGCCAACGAGGAGCTCGAGCCGGTATTCGCGAAGACGGCCGCCAAGGCCGGGCTCGACGGGCTCAAGGGCCACCGGTCGGTCGGCGGGATGCGGGCGTCGATCTATAACGCCTTCCCCGAGGCCGGGGTCACGGCCTTGGTGGAGTTCATGCGGGAGTTCGAACGCACGAGGGGTTAGCCTCTGGCCGCGGCGCCACTCGCGGTCAGAGTCTGGGCTCAGATTCTGGCGAGGAAGCTCACGCTCAGCACCCAGACGAGATTCAGGAGCGTGCTGCTGAAATGGGAGCCGGGGTAGCCTTGAATCTCCTCCCGTCGTACGAGCGATTCGGCGGAAGTCCTGGGCCGCGACCACGAAGGTCACGGTAATGATGTTCTCGCATTGGCCCATGATCACCGGCTCTAGCAGAGCTTGGCGGTGTTCGGGGCAGACGTCGCGCTGCGTGAGGCGAGAGCTGTCGAGCGGTCACGCGTCCTGAACAGCCACGGCTTCGGTCTAGTCGTGGGTAATCGCATCGTGGAGCCAAGCCAGCACCTCTACCACGTACGCCGCGGTGCATGCGCCCTCACCGTCGAGCTCAAGCGCAGACGGCAACCCAGCGTCGTGCCCGCGAGGTGGCCGCATGACAAAGGTCTAGCCATCCATGTCGGACGCTCGACCGCTTCCGCCACCGCCGCCGAACTGGCCGCCGCGAGGGCGAACCGGAAGCGGTTGGGCCAGACCATCGTGTGTAGTGCGGTGAAGAAGTCGAAGGTGTGCCGGGGTCGCCGCAACATGCCCGAGAGCGCGTCGAGGCCGCGCATCGATTCAAAAACGGCCAAGCCCAAGAATCTGTTGCCCAGGGAATCAAGTGGTGCCGCCAGCCGGCGGCCGACGGCGGCGACGGCGGCGGCGACGCTGTTTGGCGGGTCGCTCGCCACCGGACTCCTCGGCGGGCGTCGCGAGGCCGGAGGCCTGTACCCGCCACTCCTCTACCAATTCCGGCGCGTCGCCGTGGATCTCGAGCCACGTCAGCGCTTCGGGAAACGCCGCGCGGCGAATAACGCCCCGCCGAGCGCGGGCCGAAAGCCCCGGGTCCCTGAGCCGGCGCTGCAGCCCCAGCAGCTGCCGGAGCCGCTCCACGTCACGTCGCGCCAGCGGGAGCATCCCCAGCGCGAGCGGCGGCTCCTTGAGCAGTTCGCCGTCGGCTACTGCCCAGGGTGGGCTTCGGAGCACCGAGTGCTCCAGCGGGACGAATAGCGAGCCGAGCAGCACGGCGTTGGTCAGGGTGTCGGGCGCGTCGGTGAACCGCGCGCGGTACGCGTCCAGGGCGGCCAGCGATCGCCAGAGCGGGTCGCGGGCCCCGGCCTGGAGCTCCGGTGAGAGGGGGCCGAGGAGCCTGCGCTCGGCCATCATTCGGAACGCCAACTCGGCGGCGCTCGTGCGCAGCAGCTTGTAGTACTCCTCGATCATGCGGGCGGGCGCACTGGTGGCGAGAGCCTTGCGTTGGCGCGCGATGGCGGCGTCGATCGGCGCATCGATCCGGAAACCCAAGCGGGCGGCCATGGCGACGGCCCGCCACATGCGGACCGGGTCCTCCTCGAAGCGCTCCACCGGATTGCCGATGCAGCGGATCAGCCCACGCTTGAGGTCTTCAAGGCCGCCCGTGTAGTCGATGATCGAGAACGTCCCGATGTCGTAGAACAGTGCGTTCACCGTGAAGTCACGCCGGAACGCGTCCTCCTCGGGCGTGCCAAAGGTGTTGTCACGCGGGCCGGAGCTGCGCCGCCGCCGCGTGCTGTGCTCGGGCCGTGGCTCGGTGGCCACCTGCTCCCCGGCCGTCGCACGCTCCTCGGCAGACAACTGCCGCCGGAACGTTGCCACCTCGATCGTCTTGGTGCCGAACCGAACATGCGCCAGCCGGAAACGCCGCCCGATAACCCAGCAGTTTCGGAACAACCGCTTTACCTGATGCGGATGCGCCGAGGTGCCGATATCGAAGTCCTTCGGGTGCCGTCCGAGCAGCAGGTCGCGCACGCTGCCGCCGACAAGGTAGGAGACGTACTCGTGCTGGTGGAGCCGGCTGAGGACCTTGAGCGCGTCGGGATCGATTTGCGAGCGTGAAAGCGTGTGCTGGGCACGCGGCACGATGGCCGGATCGATCATCGGCAGTCGATTGTAGCAAAGGCGTGTGACGAGCCCCTTCAAGCTACAGGCGATCAATGACTTACGGGGCTCCGGGGCGGCAGGCCGGCGCTACGATCCGTTACAGGGATTCTCCATGAGCCGACTGCCGCTGGTCGCGCTGCTCCGGTGCCTGTCACTAGGCTCGGCACCGGGCCACCGTGCTGGCCGAGGTACGGGCGCTGGAATGCTGCCATTACTGCCGCGGCGGTCTGCGGGCGCGGCCCGGACCGGCGCACACGGCTCGCCTCACCATCGACCGGGCTTACATGGAGCGCTGCCGTTTGACCGGCGACCCGTCGACGCCGGGGTGCTAACACCCGCTGGTCGCGCGGCCTGGCTGATCGGCATCGGGCAGTAGCTCTGCCACAGAGGCTGGCCCGGCGTGGCCGTCGAGATGCTCGAAGCCGCGCTCGACCGACGTGAACCCTCACCTTGCGACCTGCAGATGCCGCTCGGCTAGTGGGCGAGTGCCCTGGACCTGGGGCCACGCTGGGCGATGGCGCGCGGCGCTCTTGGCACGGCTCGGCGTGCGGATGGCGGCCGAGGTCGCCGAGGCGCCGGGCAGCGCGCCCGTCAACTACATGGCTGGCGGCCTCGGCCCGTGGTGAGGGGAATCCCGGTTGTGCCTAAGACTTGGTGACGGCTGGCTGGGTGCGTGCGCGTCTCTCGCCCGGCGCGATGTAAGCGCGCCGGGCGGACTCGGACCGACTGGTGCTTGAGGGCGTCGTAGCCCGTGCTGGCCCCCGGGACTGTGGTGTCGCTGAGTGAGCTGTCTGCTGGGATCTCTTGCCCTGAAACCTGGGGTCAGATCGCTGGCCCCGTTTTCACGATTTGGCGTCGTACCAGTTGTCGCCGATGCCGATGTCCACCGTGAGCGGCACGGCTAGCTTCGTCGCGCCCTCCATGCGCTCGCGCACCAGCTCGGCAGCGGCTTCGGCGTCGTCGCGGGCCACCTCGAACAGCAGCTCATCGTGGACGGTGAGGATCATGCGCGCGCGCAGCCCGCTCTTGGGAATCGCGGCATGGAGATCGATCATCGCGCGCTTGAGAATGTCGGCCGCCGTGCCTTGGATCGGCATGTTCACTGCCTCGCGCTTGGCGCGGGCCCGTACCTGTCCGTTACGGCTGTTTAGATCAGGCATCAGCCGCCGCCGGCCGAACATCGTGGTAACGATTCCCTGCTCGCGGCCCTGCTCGATCGTCCGGTCGATGAACGCCCGCACCTTCGTGAACTCGGCAAAATAGGCGTCGATGAACTCGCGGGCGTCTTCCACCGTCACGTCGATGTCGCGCGCGAGTGTGAACGGCGTCTTGCCGTAGAGGATCGCGAAGTTCACGATCTTTGCCCGGCGTCGCAGCTCGTGCCTGTCGAGACCACTGTCCTCACCGAACACCCGCGCCGCGGTCCGCGCGTGGATATCCTCGCCTTTGCGGAACGCCTCCACCAGCACCGGCTCCTCGGCTAAGTGCGCGAGCACGCGCAGCTCGATTTGTGAGTAGTCGGCCGAGATTAGCACGTGATCTGGGTCGGGTACGAAGGCGCGCCGGATCTGGCGGCCGGCCTCGGTGCGGATCGGGATGTTCTGCAGGTTGGGGTCCGAGCTGCTCAGGCGCCCAGTGGCGGTCACCGCCTGGTTGAACGAGGTATGAATTCGCCCAGTCTCAGGATGGACCAGCTGCGGCAGCGCGTCCACGTACGTGCTCTTGAGCTTGCTCAGCCCTCGCCAGTCGAGGATCAGCCGTGGGAGCTCGTGGCTCTTGGCCAGCTCCTCGAGCACCTCAACGGCGGTCGACGCCGAGCGCGTCTTACTGGTCTTCTTGAGCGCGGGCAGCTTCAGCTTCTTAACCAGCACCTCGCTGAGCTGCTTCGGCGAGTTGATGTTGAAGGTGCCGCCAGCCAGATCGTGAATCCGCATCTGGATGTCGGTGAGCGGGGCTTCCAGCGTGGCTGACTGCGCTGCCAGCACCGTGGTGTCGATGCGGACGCCGGCCAGCTCGATGTCGACGAGCACGGGGATAAGCGGCAGCTCAAGCGTGTCGAACACCGTGTCGAGACTCGCCGTCTCGAGCTTCGCCGGCAGCGACGCGGCCAGTTGGCCAACCAGGTCGGCGCGCTCGCCCGCCCAAGTCGCTATCGTGTCGACGGGCAGTTCGGCCAGCGGTGTGGACCGGCTGCCGCGGCCCCGCACGTCTGCCTCGCTGCGCGCGCGGTAGCCGAGGTGCTCAAGTGCCACGGCCTCCAGTGCGTGGGCGTTGTTGGTGGCGTCCAGCAGGTAGCTGGCCAGCATCGAGTCGAACGCCGTGCCGCGCAGTCGGATGCCGCGCCGCGCCAGATGCACCGCAGCGTACTTTATGTCGTGTCCGTGCTTGCCGATCGACGCGTCCTCGAGCAGCGCTTGCAGTTTCGGCAGTGCCCCACCCGGCCCAAAGTCGGGGGCGGGCGCGTCCTCGCCGAGCAGGTCACCGGCCGCGGTCCGGGCGTCCGTGGGCACGTAGCGTGCGCCGCCGCGGGCCGTCGAGATGGCGAGACCGGCTAGCGGGCCGCGCATCGGGGAGGTGGCCTCGCCCAGCGCGTGCAGGGCGAATGCACCGACCGTGCGGAGCTCCGTGATCAGGGGATCCAGGTCGGCAGCGGTCCGCACCACAGCGTAGTCGTGCCAGACTGCGTCCAGCGTCGGTGCGAACTCCTGGGTCAGCGAGCGGAAGCCGAGCCGCGTGAACAACTCGTAGCAGCGGGCGCGGTCGGCGCCCTCGTAACGCAGAGTCTCGAGATCCACGTCGAGCGCGACGTCGGTGCGAATCGTCACTAGCTCGCGGCTGCGGAGCGCTGCCTCGCGATTGTCGAGCAAGGCATCGCGCTTCCTCGGCGGCAGCTCGCCGCCGACGGCCAGCAGCGCGTCGAGGCTCCCGTACTGCTCGATCAGCATCACCGCGCCCTTCTTGCCTATGCCGGGGACGCCCGCCACGTTGTCGCTCGCGTCGCCAACCAGCGCTAGCACGTCGACCACCTGCGCTGGCATCACCCCGAACTTGCCCCGCACACCCTCTGGGTCGAACCAAGTCCCGTCCTCGCGTGGGTCGTACACGCGGACGCCGTTGCCGACCAGTTGGAAAAAGTCCTTATCGATCGAGACGATCGCCACGTCGAAGCCGGTGTCCTGCGCCCGTGCAGCCAGGGTGCCGATCACGTCGTCGGCCTCGAACCCTTCGGCCGTTACGACGGGCACGCCGAGCGCCTCGCACGCCTCGTGCACCCACTCAGTTTGTTCCACGAGGTCGTCGGGCATCGCCTCGCGGTTGGCCTTGTAGTTGTCGGCGATCTCGTCACGGAAAGTGGGGCCAGCGAGGTCGAAGGAGGCCGCGATGTAATCGGGTCGGTGATCCGCGATCAGTTTCCGCAGCATCGTGACGAATACGTAGACCGCATGGGTGGAGCGGCCTTCAGCGTTAGTCAGTCCTCTGCCGCGAAACGCGTGGTAGGCGCGATACATCTGCGAACTGCCATCGATGAGAAACAGCGTCGGACGCGCCACGGCGATGAGGATATCATTGGCCTCTTCATGACCTTGCCTGTGCGAGGCCTGCTCTGGTGCGTCGTCGCGTGCGCGACGACCGGGTGTGCAATGGCGGGCGCCGGGGAGTACGAGTATGTGGAAACGGTCACACTCTCGCCAGACGGTGCGGCCACCGTTGAGATCGAGTCGTCGGCCACAGCCCTCGCGCTCCTGCGTGGTATTGCGGTTGACACAGAGCGCCCGGATCCGAACGTGGTGCGGGGGTTCTACGCGGGAGAGCCAATGGTCACCACCGCTGCGGTGGACACATTCACCCGCGACGAGCGCCCTTTTTTTCGCGTGCGGGCGGAGACCGCAGACCTAACGCGCCTCTCACGCGTGCGGGGGTTGGCCTGGTCGCTCTACCGGATCGAGCGGGACGGGTCGCGGCTGTTCTACCGTCAGGTTGTGGGCTTCCCGCCGCCGCCGGCGCGCGAGTTGGACTGGGAAGGCGACGAGCGTGTCGCCTTCCGCGTCGTGGTGCCG
Source organism: uncultured Bifidobacteriaceae bacterium (assembly GCA_964535675.1). GTDB lineage: Bacteria > Acidobacteriota > Vicinamibacteria > Vicinamibacterales > UBA2999 > CAZHTD01. The sequence goes on from CAZHTD010000011.1 coordinate 24,494, forward strand.
GGTGAGGTTGAGAGCCACACCTCGCCGAACGGGCGCACCCGGGGCGGCGATACCGTTGTCTGGGAACAGCCGCTGTCGGTTCGCCTGCGCGGCGGCGTCATCGACCTCCAGATCGAGATCGCGAGCCGGTAGGGCCCCGGCCGCGTCTCGCCGGCATTCGGTGACCCGGATGGTGGGCAGGCGCGCCGACTCTACAGCACGACCAATGTGGCGACGCCGACGGCGATCAGCACGATCTGCCGGAGCGAGCCCACGTCGGTCAGCCTGGAGTGAAGCCCGGGAATCAGGCCCGCCATCGCTACGTAGCTCGACCGCCAGCACCAGGAAATACGGCAGCAGGTTGAGGCAGCACTGATGTCACCAACAGGCTGAGGCCGACGGCGACGAGGGAGGTCTGACTCACGGTCGTAGGCCCTCGATGAAGCGGTAGCCCTCGCGCTCGCCGAGGACGCGCACGGGACGGAAGCCGGCCGCTTCGAGATCGGGGACGGCGCCGCCGCCCTCGACGTACGGAGACGCCTTGCGGCCCCCGATTAACGCGCGCAGGCCGCCGCGTTCGTCCGGGCTAGCCTCGATTACGACCAGGCGCCCATGTGGCCGCAGCACCCGCACACACTCGCGCAGCATCGCCGCCCGCTCGTCGCGGTCGAGGCGGGCCAGCAGCCCCCCCGCGCCGTGCACCACGATCACGTCGTATGCAGCGTCGACGCCCGGCAGGGACCGGAGCGGCCCGACGTGGGTGTCCACGATGCCCTCCTTGCGGACCGCCGCTTGTGTCCGGGCGGCGTCGGCCCCGTCGGGCAGCGCGAGCATGGCATCGCCGCCAATGCCGACCTTGGCCGCGATGCCGCCGGTGTGCATCGGGTCGTCTACTCCGACCTGGAGCAGCCGCTCACCCGACCGCACGGCGCTCATTGTGACGACGAGCGGCTCGATGTTCGGTTGGCGGAACCACGGCCAGAAGGGCACGACAGGCAATTGTAGTCTCGGCCGAGACGGTGGCCGCGAACAACGGCTACGTGACGTTGGCGACCGAGAGCGTCCTACGGCTCGAGGTGACCGGTTCTGGCCCAGCGAGTGGCTGAACAGCTTGATATAGTTGCTCGGTTGTGACGACACCACTGGAGATCACCCCTGCGCAGGGCAAGCTCGGAGTGCTGCTGGTCGGCCTCGGTGCCGTGAGCACGACCACCATCGCCGGCGTCTTGGCGATTCGCAAGGGCCTCGCGCCGCCGATCGGATCACTGACGCAGATGGGCACGATCCGTCTCGGCAAACGCACCGAGGGCCGCGCGCCGGCCGTCAAGGACTTCGTGCCGCTGGCCGGGCTTGACGACTTGGTGTTCGGCGGATGGGACATCTTCGAAGAGGACTGCTACGCGGCCGCGCGGACCGCCGGCGTGCTCGATCCCGAGCAACTCGACCAAGTGCGGGACGAGCTGGAGGCTATACGGCCCATGCCGGCGGTCTTCGACCGGCGGTACGTCAAGCGGCTCGACGGCCCGAACGTCAAGACCGGCGCCACCAAGCGCGAGCTGGCCGAGCAAGTGATCGCCGACATCCGCGCGTTCAAGGAGCGACACGGCTGCGACCGCTTGGTGATGATCTGGGTGGGCAGCACCGAGGTCTTCATGGAGCAGACAGCCGCACATGCGACCGTCGAGTCCTTCGAACGGGCCCTCGAGTCGAACGACGACGCCATTCCGTCCAGCATGAGCTACGCGTACGCGGCGATCCGCGAGGGCATCCCGTTCGCCAATGCGGCCCCGAACCTCACCGCCGACATTCCGGCGCTGCTCGATCTGGCAGCGCAGACCGGCTCGCCGCTAGCGGGCAACGACATGAAGACCGGGCAGACGTTGATCAAGACGATCATCGCCCCGGGCCTCAAGGCACGGCTGCTCGGCGTGCACGGCTGGTACTCGACCAACATCCTTGGGAACCGCGACGGCGAAGTGCTGGACGATCCAGAATCGTTCAAGACGAAGGAAGAAAGTAAGAAGTCCGCGCTCGACTATATCTTCCAGCCCCAGCTGTACCCCGAGCTGTACAAGGACCTGCACCACGTGGTTCGCATCAACTACTACCCGCCGCGCGGCGACAACAAGGAAGGCTGGGACAACATCGACATCGTAGGCTGGCTCGGCTACCCGATGCAGCTCAAGATCAACTTCCTGTGCCGCGACAGCATACTGGCAGCGCCAATTGTGCTCGACGCGGCGCTGTTCCTCGACCTGGCACGGCGGGCCGGGTTGTCTGGCATCCAGGAGTGGCTGTCGTTCTACTTCAAGGCGCCGATGCACGCGCCGGCTGTCTACCCTGAGCACGACCTCTTCATCCAGCTCATGAAGCTGAAGAACACGCTGCGCTACATGATGGGCGAGGAACTCATCACCCACCTCGGCCGCGAGTACTACGACTAATCCCGGGTTATCGGGACGGTCGTGTATTCTTGCGGCCATGCCAGACGACCCGCACGCTCCGCAGATCGACGACCTGCTGCGCGAGGATCGGACCTTCGCGCCGCCCAAGGCCTTCCGTGCCGCAGCCCGCGTCCGTGACGAGGGTGTCTACGAGCGCGCGGACCGGGACCCCGAGGGTTTCTGGGCCGGGTTCGCCGCTGAGCTCGAATGGTTCACGCCGTGGACGAAGGTCCTCGACTGGCAGCCGCCGAACGCGAAGTGGTTCACTGGCGGCACGCTCAACGCCAGCGTCAACTGTGTGGACCGACACGTGCGCACCGCGCGTCGCAACAAGGCGGCGATCGTGTGGGAAGGCGAACCGGGCGACCGCCGCACGCTTACCTACTTCGACCTCTATCAGGAGGTCACGCGTTTTGCCAACGTCCTGAAGGCGCATGACGTGCGCCGCGGCGACCGGGTGGCCCTCTACATGCCGCTGGTGCCCGAGCTTGCCATCGCCATGCTCGCCTGTGCCCGTATTGGCGCCATCCACTCGGTGGTCTTCGGGGGGTTCAGCGCCGAGTCGCTGCGCGTGCGGATCGACGACGCTCAGGCGACGATGCTGATCACGGCCGACGGCGGGTGGCGCCGTGGCCAGGTGGTTCCCCTGAAAAAGATGGTCGACGAGGCGCTGGAAGGCGCCGCCTCGATCCGTCACGTCGTGGTGGTGCGCCGGCTGGGCGAGGAAGTCGCCCCCGTGACGATGCGGGAAGGTCGCGACCACTGGTACCACGAACTGATGGCTGACTCGGCCTACGGCTGCGACGCCGAGCGAATGGACGCCGAGGACATGCTCTACATTCTCTACACGTCGGGCACGACCGGGAAGCCGAAGGGCATCGTGCACACGACCGGCGGTTATCTGGTGGGTGTCTACGCCACCACGAAGTGGGTGTTCGACTTGAAGGACGACGACGTCTACTGGTGCATGGCCGACATCGGCTGGGTCACTGGGCACAGCTACGTCGTCTACGGGCCGCTGGCCAACGGTGCGACGGTTGTGATGTACGAGGGCGCCCCAGACTGGCCGCAACGCGATCGAACGTGGGAAATCATCGAGCGCTACGGCGTCACCATTCTCTACACTGCGCCGACCGCCATCCGCGCGTTCATGAAGTGGGGCTCGGAGTTGCCCGAGCGGCACGACTTGTCGAGCCTGCGCCTGCTGGGCTCGGTGGGTGAGCCGATCAACCCTGAGGCATGGATGTGGTACCACCGGCACATCGGCGGTGAACGCTGCCCGATCGTCGACACCTGGTGGCAAACTGAGACCGGCGCGATCATGATCACGCCGTTGCCGGGACTCACCACGGTAAAGCCCGGTTCCGCGACGCGGCCGTTCCCAGGAGTCCGCGCGGAGATCAAGACTGACACGGGCGAGAACGTCTCGGTTGGCGGAGGTCTGCTGGTACTCACGCGGCCGTGGCCGTCGATGCTGCTCGGCATCTACGGCGACCCTGAGCGGTTCGTCGCCACCTACTGGAATCGCTGGGCGCCCGACGTGTACTTCACCGGCGACGGCGCCAAGCGCGATGCCGACGGCTACTTCTGGGTGCTCGGCCGTGTCGACGACGTAATCAACGTAGCCGGCCACCGCATCGGCACCATGGAGGTCGAGAGCGCACTGGTGGACCACAGTCGCGTGGCCGAGGCGGCGGTGGTCGGCCGTTCCGACGAGTTGAAGGGGCAGGCGGTGGCCGCGTTCGTCACGCTTCGGGGCGGTGAGATCGGCGGCGACCGACTGGTGTCCGAGCTCAAGAAGCACGTGGCTCAGAAGATCGGCGCCATCGCGCGGCCCGACGACATCATCTTCACCGCCGACCTGCCCAAGACGCGCTCAGGCAAGATCATGCGCCGCCTACTGCGAGACATCGCCGAGGGGAAAGCCGAGGGGGACACGACCACGCTGGCCGATCCGAACGTGGTCGCGAAGCTACGTGAACAGTACGGCGACGCACACTGAGCGCTCAGTGCTTATCGTGAACACAATAATTCTTTGGAGTGGCCGGACGCTGCGTCTCGCCCGCATCATTCATGATGGCGTCGAGACAGGTCAGGTGTCCTCTTAGTCTTCTTTCCGTGCTATTTGACACTGAAAGGAGGCTGTCATGGCCCGCACGACAAGGCGGTCTGAGAGTGGTCAACGGGATGCGCGGAGCACGCGTGCCGAGCATCGCTTGAGCGTTCTGGAACTGGCACGAGAGTTGGGCAACGTCGCCGAAGCGTGCCGCCAGCGAGGACTCGACCGGACGAGCTTCTACGAGTGGAGGCGGCGCTTTCGGACCCAGGGGTTCGACGGTCTCAAGGACCTGCCGCCGATCCACAAGCGCCACCCGCAGACGACGCCGCCCGAGACGGTGGAGCGGATCAAGGAACTGGCCTTGGAGCATCCGGCCTCTGGCTGCAATCGGCTCGAGGCGATGCTGGCACTTGAGGGCCGGCGGGTGTCGTCGATCACAGTCCAGAAGATCCTCAACGACAACGCCCTGGGCACACGCCACGACCGCTGGCTCGCGCTGGAGCAGGCCACGGCTGGCAAGGCACGTGAGCTCAACAGCGAGCAGGTGGCGTTCCTCGAGAGGCGTTCCGCGAACGTCATGTCGAGAGCGCGGCGCCAGGCGAGTTGCTGTCAGCCGATACGTGCTTCGTCGGTCCCCTCAAGGGCGTGGGCACGGTCTCTCTGCATGCGGTGGTCGACACCTACGGCTCCTACGCCTTCGGCGTCCTGCATGGCTCGACGCAGCCCGAGGCCGCTGTGGCGGTCCTGCACAACGACGTGCTGCCCTGCTATCGGCGGCGCAAGCTGGCAGTCAAAGCGGTGCTCACCGACACCGGCCGCGAGTTCTGCGGCAGCGACCGGCATGCGTATGAGCTGTATCTTGACCTCAACGGTATCGAGCATCGCCGCACGCAGGTCAGAACCCCGAAGACCAACGGTTTCGTCGAACGATTCAACGGCACGGTGCTCGACGAATTCTTCCGCATCAAGATGCGCGAAACCTTCTACGAGAGCGTCGAGGCGCTGCAGGCCGACCTGGACGCCTGGCTGCATCGCTACAACACCGAGCGGCCCCATCTCGGTTACCGAAACCAGGGACGGAGGCCGATTGAAACCATTAACCTGTTCGTAAGCCAAGAAGACTAAGAGGACAGGTCAGTTGCTCCGGTGATCAATCCGTCTACGCGCGATGGCACGCGGTGTGAGGGCGTGTTGATCGGGGCGGGCGGTGGACGATGGGCGGACCGGTCGAAACGAGGCTGCTCAACGACACTGAGCCGGGGGCGGCGTCAAATTGGCGGTGGGTGGGACTGCTGAAGTCGGGTGCGTCAGGGGGGCTATCCGCCCCGTGCGCCGCGGGCGACACGCTGCCAAGCGTCGCGGTCGGGTGTGCTGCGAGGCAGGTGCACACCATGCGCCGGACGGAGACGACGATGTGAGCACCATCAGTACGAAGGAGCGCCGAACCGCACGGCGCGTGGATCTCTCGATCCCGGACACGCACGTCCTCCCTGTGGCTTAGGCGCGACGAGGTCAAGAGGCTGCTCGCGACTAACGTCAGCGAGTTCAAGAAGTAGCGGGTCGTGGGCACTGGCTACGAGCTCCTGCAGGTTGACGCCTCGGCGTCGGCCGACGAGATCAAGCGGGTGTTCCGCCACGAGATCGCCCAGTATCGTCCTGACAAAGTCTGTACTTCGGCGCCGAGTTCCAAGAGATCGCCGACACCAAGGCCACCGCGCTGACCCAGACGACCAAGGCGCTCAGCGATCCCGAGACGCACGCGGAGGGCGGCGAGTTCGTGGCGGAAGGGGGTGCGTGTTACCGTGCCGCGTCCGTTCGCGCCGTCCTTACCCACGAGCCGACAGCACCGCCGCAGCCGAACGCTGGCCCCGAGCCGGAGCCCTCACCGACCGATGCGAGCAGGCGCTTTAGCCAAGATTGAGAGAGGGCGTCAGCGCCCTACTGCGCAAGGCCACTGTCATCTGGTTCCGCTACGCGGTTGCGGGCGAGTTCAACAAGTACGAGGAGCCGAGCTAGTGTGCGTTCCCAAGTCGCCGTTCTGGCGTCTGAAGCTGCCGCCGCGGCTCTTCGGTCGTTTCGTCGAGTGCGTGGACGCTGACGCCCTGATCGAGACCTGGAACATGAGGTACGCATGAAGAAAGACCCACAGTGCAACATCTGCGTCTTCCTCATGGGGCCCGCGGTGGCAAAGCCCGGCGAGCGCGATCGCCAGCCAGCGGTGCAAGCCTGTGTCAGCCGGCGGCTGCCTGGTGATGGTGTAGGTGAGCACGCGGGCCTTGGTGGCCTCCCCTCTCAACGACATGCACCGGTCGCCAAACGCTCGCCGAACGCCTGAAGGCCTCCTGATGGGTGCCGTAGAATCGTCGTGGCGCTGGGCGGCGGAACCGTCGTTCGGCGGGAGGTCGTAGCCGAACACGAATGGCCATGATCGAGACTGCGGACCTTTGGAAGACCTACGCCATGGGCACCGAGGAGGTCCATGCGCTTTGCGGCGTCTCCATTGGCATTGAGCGCGGCGAATACGTGGCGATCATGGGTCCGTCTGGATCCGGCAAGTCAACACTGATGAACCTGATTGGTTGCCTCGACACGCCGTCCAGTGGCGTGTACCGGCTAAACGGGAAGCGCGTCAGCGACATGAACGACAACGAGCTGGCGCGCATCCGCAACGAGGAGATCGGCTTCGTCTTCCAGACGTTCAACCTGTTGCCCCGGGCCTCTGCGCTGCAAAACGTCGAATTGCCGCTCATCTACGCGGGTGTACCGGCACGCCAGCGCGCCGAGCGGGCCCACGCGGCGCTCAAGCGTGTCGACCTGACGGACCGGATGTCCCACAAGCCGAACGAGCTCTCGGGCGGGCAGCGCCAGCGCGTCTCGATTGCACGAGCGCTGGTCAACGCACCGTCCATTCTGCTGGCCGACGAGCCGACCGGCAACCTCGACTCGCGCACCGGCGCGGAGATCATGGCGCTGTTCGGCCGGCTGTACGAGGCTGGCAACACGATCGTCCTGGTGACGCATGAGCCCGCTATCGCCGCGCTCGCGCGGCGGACGATCCACCTCCGCGACGGCGGTGTCGAGCGTGATGTTGCACGTGGTGACCCGGCGTTCCCCCCGTCCGGGGGCGCCCGGGGGGGGCCGTTCTCCGGGGAGGCCGGGTCGCCCTGAATTCGCCTTGAGGAGATGACAGGCAACGCATCTGTATTCCCCGACGATAGTGACGACTTGCTACACGGGGTCAAGTTCCAGTGATCGCCGCTGCCATCGCCAAGAATCCGCAGGTCGAAGCATGCTGGACCAAGGCGCGCGAGTCCGGGCTCGATATGCACGTGACACCGGAAGCTGTCGTGGGCTTGCGAACCGCACCGACGAGATGGTCGTTGCGAGGGGCACGACGCTCGCACGCCTGCGGTCGCCGTCGAGCACGCTTGGCTGACCCCCGCGGCCTAGTGCTTCCTGCGCTCGCTGCGGAATCAGCGTCGGCGAAGCGTGCGAAGCCGTCGAATAATGCACCTGCCCGAGGAGCGGCGGAAGCCGCTCTGGAGATGCTGCCTGACGGCCTTCGCTGGCGTCCAGCTTAGCCCGCTTTTCCCTGTCGGACGACGGCATCGGCGGTCTTCCTGATGGCCTCGGTGTCCCCGAGGTAGGTGCGGCTTACCGGACGCAGGTCGTCGTCAAGTTCGTAGACCAACGGCACCCCGGTGGGGATGTTGAGACCGACAATCTCCGCATCAGAGATCCCGTCGAGGTGTTTCAGCAATGCGCGCAGGCTGTTGCCGTGCGCGACGATCAGGACCTGTCGACCAGCGCGAATCTCGGGCGCGATCATAGCCTCCCAATACGGTAGGAACCGGGCACCCGTGTCCTTCAGCGACTCGGCCAGCGGCAGCACGGTCGGCGGGAGCCCACGGTAGCGATGGTCGCGCGCCGGATGGCGCTCGTCGTCGGCCGCGAGCGGCGGCGGCGGCGTGTCGTAGCTGCGCCGCCAGACAAGCACTTGCTCCTCGCCGTGCTCGGTGGCGGTTTCGGCCTTGTTCAGCCCCTGTAGTGCCCCGTAGTGCCGCTCGTTGAGCTGCCAGGCGCGATGCACCGGCAGCCACAGGAGTGACATCTCGTCGAGTGCCAGCCAGAGCGTCCGGATCGCGCGCGTCAGGACCGACGTGAAGGCCACGTCGAACTCGAAGCCCTCGGCGGCCATCAGCCGCCCGGCTTGGCGCGCTTCGGCGCGGCCCTTCTCCGTGAGGTCGACGTCGGTCCAGCCGGTGAAGCGGTTCTCGCGGTTCCAGACGCTCTCACCGTGGCGGAGCAGTGCGAGACGCATCAGGTGCCTCCCGCCCCGGCGGGCAACTGGCGGATCGCGCTGCGCCCGGCGTAGCGAGTCCCACTGCCCAGCATCTCTTCGAGCCGGAGCAACTGGTTGTACTTGGCGATTCGGTCACTGCGGCTGGCCGAGCCCGTCTTGATCTGACCCGTGCCTGTGCCGACCGCTAGGTCCGCGATCGTCGAGTCCTCGGTCTCGCCCGAGCGGTGCGACACGACGTTGGCGTAGCCGGCCGCGGTGGCCATCGCCATCGCGTCGAGCGTTTCGGATACGGTGCCGATCTGGTTCAGCTTGACCAGCAGCGCGTTGGCGACGCCGTCGGCGATACCCCGTCGGAGGATTTCGGGATTGGTGACGAACACGTCGTCGCCGACTAGCTGCACGCGGTCACCGAGCGCCGCCGTCAGCGCCCGCCAGCCCTCCCAGTCGCCTTCGGCCACGCCGTCCTCGATTGAGAGGATGGGGTACTCGCGGACCCAGCCCTTGTACATCTCGACCATCTGGGCTGAGGACCGCGTGGGCTCGCCCGACTTGGCGAACACGTACGCGCCGTCCCGCCACAGCTCGCTCGAGGCGGCGTCCAGCGCCAGAAATACGTCACGCCCAGGCGTCAACCCGGCACGGCCGATGGCCTGTAGCACGAGCTCGATTGCCTCGCGATTCGAGTCCAGGTTCGGGGCGAAGCCGCCCTCGTCGCCCACGCCGGTCGAGTGGCCAGCCTCCTTCAGAATGGCCCTGAGCGCGTGAAAGGTTTCGGCACCGGCCCGCAGGGCTTCACCGAACGACGGCAGACCGATCGGCATGACCATGAACTCCTGCAGGTCGACGCTGCTGTCGGCGTGTGCCCCGCCGTTGAGGATGTTCATCATCGGCACCGGCAGCGTGTAGCTGCCCGGCGTCCGCCCGGACAGCTGCCCGAGATGCTCGTGGAGCGGCCGATGCGCCGCGGCAGCTCCGGCACGGGCCGCGGCCATCGAGACGCCAAGCAGCGAGTTGGCGCCGAGCCGGCTCTTGGCCGGAGTGCCGTCGATCTCGATGAGACGGCGATCGAGGGCGCGCTGGTCGAGAGGGTGCCCCCTGAGCGCTTCGGCAATCTCGCCGTTGACGTGGGCGACGGCCGTTCGGACGCCGCGGCCAAGGTAGCGACCCCGGTCGCCGTCTCGAAGCTCGAGCGCTTCGTGTTCGCCGGTTGAGGCCCCCGAGGGCACGGCGGCGCGGCCGAACGCCGTCTCCGCTGTGACATCGACCTCGACTGTTGGATTGCCTCGGGAGTCGAGGATCTCGCGTGCGTGGACGTCGGTGATCTGCATGAGCGGGTCGTCGTGCCGAGGGGCGCCAAGCTGCCAGCACGGCCATTATGGATCGGGGGTTTCGTGGTAGCGTATCCCTAAGGAATCGATGGATTTATGCGTTTGACTTCGCCACTGACGCACTCCTATGATCGGGCGGTTATAAGACCGGTTGTAAACTTGAGCAATTCGATCTCTCGACGAGTCGAGGATCCCCATCGGGAGGCGGTTAATTGGTTTCCAAGCATTCCAGAAACAGTTTCTCGCTCACGCTAGCCGCGTTCCTCGTGGCGGCCCCGATGGCTGGCGCGCAGGACCAGCTGGCAGAGCCCGGCCTAGCCGAGCTGCTGGCCAACGCCCAGGCGGTGCCCGACTCGACGCCCGAGCAGCTCGAGGATTTTGACACGACGGTGCTGGTAACGCTGTTCGATGCAGTCGCCACGGCCGCCGAGCCGCAGCCGGAGCAGGCCGTGACAGTCGAGTGGATGGCGCACGACACGATGCGGGGCGTCGACGGGCTCACCGTCGTGCCGTTCACAGTCACGATCGACCGCTCGGCGCTGCCCCCTGGCGAAGCCGTGGTGTATGTCGCGGCAGTAGACGCGTCTGCGGTGCCGCCGCCGGATGAAGCGCCTCAGCCGGTGTGGGACGCAATCTGGTTCACCACGCTCGGGTCCGATCAGTTCACCAGGGCCGTGGTTGTTGAGCCCGGGGACTACGAGATCTTCGTCGCGGTCAAGGGCAAGAGTATCGCCGCTGCCACCGCCGCCGGGCCGCCGTTCGGCATCGGGCGGCACACCTTGAGCGTTCCTGATTACGACACCGGCTCACTAGCGCTGAGCAGCCTCATCCGGTTCTCGAACATCATTCCCCTGCAGGGTGATCCGACGCCCGAACAGCTCGACGAAGATCCGTACATCTTCGGGGTCAATCGCTTCGTGCCCCAGCGGGAGACGGTGTACTCGCGTGCTGGTGACATCGGGTTCATCTTCTGGATCTACGGGGCGGACGACCGTGGCGGCGTGCCGGACATCGGCGTCGAGTTCGACTTCAACCGCGTGACCGCGGATGGCTCCGAGTTGTTCACGCGCATGGAGCCATTCGAATTCAACGAAGACAACCCGCCGCCGTTTGACGTGAGCGACGGGGTGGCGATTCCCAATGGGGCGCCCCTAGCGAGTTTCGAGCCTGGCGAGTACCAACTGGTCATCACGGTGCACGACCGGCTGGCGGACGAAACAGTGGTTGAAGAGTTCAACTTCTCCGTCCAGTGAACTCAGTGACCGCGCGTTGGACGGGGGGGACCCGTCCACGGAGAGCAAGCATATGACCCGTCACATCGTCGACGTCCTGCTTCTCGTGCTGTTGACGGCCGTCGCCGGCGAGGCGGCCGGCCAGGCGCTGCGTGCGCAGGCCGACACGGCGCAGCCTGCCGCCCTCACCGACGGCCGGATGCACGGCACCGTAGTCGACGAACACGGCGACCCGCTGTCGGGCGTCGTGGTGTCGGCCATGGGCATGACGACGGTCTTCGCTCTCACCGATGACGTAGGCCGCTTCATGTTCCGCGGCCTGCCGTTCGGGCCGTACCTCGTGCGGGCGCACCTCAAGGGCCATGCCCCGGCGCGTGCACGCGAGGTGCAGGTGACACCCACGGCGCGTGCGGTCTCGAACTTCGAACTGCGCGCGCACGCGGACGAGGAGGACGCGTCCCCGGTGCTGGCAGCCGGCTTCGGGGCCGGCAGCGACACTGAGGAACCCCAGGCCGAGGTGAGCCCTGAGGATCAGGAGCGGGCTTGGCGGCTGCGCCATCTTCGCCGCAGCATCCTCAAGGATGCCGAGCCCGGCATGGTGCTGGCGGGCACCGGCGACTCGCCGGAGGACTTCACCGGCGACATGTGGGCCGACATGGCGCGCGTCGTGCTCGACATGCCGGTACGCCTCGCGACCGCGCTCTTCACCGACCCAGCGGCCACCGCTGAGATCAACTTGCTGACGACGACGTCGTTCAGCCAGCCGCAGGATCTGTTCTCCGGCCGGGCTGCGCTGCCCCGCGGGGTCGCGTACGTCGCGCTCAAGGTGCCCGACGCCGACGCGCTGTGGTCAATCCAGGGCGCCATGACACAGGGCGATCTGGCTTCCTGGGTGCTGGCTGGTTCCTACGCCAGCCCCGTCGATGACGTGCACGCCTACGAGATCGGCCTGTCGTACAGCATGCAACGGTACGAGGGCGGGAATCAGGACGCGCTGGCGTCGATCGGCGACGGCAGCCGCAACCTGGGCGCTGTGCACGGCCACGACCGCTGGGCCCTCTCGCGCAACGTCGAGGTGGACTACGGCGCTCGCTTCGCGCGGTACGATTACCTAGCCACGACGCGCGCCCTGCTGAACCCACGCATGGGTATCACATTGTCGCCAGTGCCGGACGACAGCTTAGCGGTGCGGGTTTCGGTGTCGCGCGATAGCATTGCGCCCGGGGCGGCCGAGTTCCTGCCGCCGTCGAGCGGCCTGCTGCTGCCCCCCGAGCGCACCTTCTCCGCGCTTGAACCCGAGGCGGGGATGGTGCCCGAGCAGGTGGATCACGTCGAGGTTGGCGTGACGCGCGAGATGCCCGGCGCGTTGTTGGTCGGCGTGCGGGCCTTCCGCCAGAGGGTGACTGACCAGATCGTGACCGTGTTCGGTTCCAAGGGTCCGAACGCACGTCCCGCAGTGGGTCACTACTACGTGGGCTCGGCGGGCGACCTCGACGCGCGCGGGCTGGGCTTGAGCGTCAGCAGCGAGCTGCCGGTCGGTCTGACTGGCACGGTGAACTACATGATCACCGATGCCACTTGGACGCGCCGTGGTGAGGCGGTGGCGGCCCTCGACGGCGTGTCCGCGGCAACCGGCGAAGAGCGCATCCACGACATCACAACGTCGGTAGCCGGTGAGGTCCCGTCCACGGCGACGCGGGTCTTCCTCGTCTACAAGCTCAACACGGGCCTAGCCGCCCCGGGTGGCGACGATCACCAGGGCACGGTCACTCGCTTCGATCTCCGCGTGAACCAGGCGCTGCCCTTCGGTTTCGCCAACGCCCGGTGGGAGATGCTCGTGGCCGTGCGTAACCTATTCCACGACAGCGTGACCGACACGTCGGCCTTCGACGAGCTGATGGTTGTCAGCCCGCCCAAGCAGTTCGTAGGCGGGCTGACCGTCCGTTTCTAGGGCGGGCGGTTCGCGCGGAGCCTTCTAAAGACAGGCGCACCGACCTCACCTCTTGCAGGGCACTCTGCCGATCCGTTTTTTTGGAGAGCGGATGCAGAATAATGGATACTGCCTCTGGCTGGTGACCACACGATGAACGTCTTCATGCACTCGGTGACACCATGGCTGCGCTGGGGACGCCCTGCGCTCCCGGTGGTAGTTGTGTCTGCGCTGCTCTGCCTTGGGCTGGCCAACGTTGCGAGTCTGGCCACTTGGCAGGACGTCGAGGACGGCGTGCTCTGGACATCCGGCCCAGACGGGGTGGTGGCCGAGGCGATCGCACCAGATACGCCGGCCGCGGACGTGGACCTGCAGGCTGGCGACATCTTGGTGGCGATCGACGATCGCCCCGTGGAGGTGCTGAGCGACGTCACCGACGCGCTCCTGCAGGTACCGTATGGCGCCAGCGCGCGCTATACGGTCCTCCGCCTCGGCTCGCGCCAAGTGATCGATGTCCGCGTGGCGCCCATCGTTAACGAGTCAGGCACGCTCTACTTCTTGCTCGCGGCGGTCGGCATCTTCACCCTGCTGGTGGGCGGGGCGGTACGGCTGCGACGGCCGTTCGATCAGGCAACGCTCCACTTCTTCTGGCTGACGGTCGCCTTCTTTGGCATGTTCACGTTTTCGTTCGGTGGACGGCTCGACCGGCTGGACTGGGTCTTCTACTGGGGCGACCAGGTGTCGATCCTGCTGCTGCCCCCGTTGTTCCTGCACTTCGCGTTGGTCTTCCCGGAGCGGCGGCGCGGGTGGACGGCGGATCCGGCGGCCCGCCTCCTCATCCCGCTGCTCTACGCACCGGCGGCGCTGCTCGGCGTGGCCCGCGTACTGGTGCTGACGTGGGACATGGCGAATCTGCAGGCCGTGGTCCGCGTCGTCACCGTGCTGGACCGCATTGAGCTGCTCTACCTGGCGGTGTGCTTCCTGGCCGGTGCCGTCTCGCTGGCGCGCGCGCTCACCGATGTTCGCTCGATCACCGCGCGCCGGCAGCTCCGCTGGATCGCCTGGGGCACGGCGCTCGGCGCCGCGCCCTTCGCGCTCGGGTACGCCGTGCCGTACGCCGCTGGCGTCGACCCGTCGCTGCCCATGCAACTGTCGGCGGTGCCGCTGAGCCTGATCCCGCTCGCGTTTGCTTCGGCCATCGTCCGTTACCGGCTGATGGACATCGAGGTAATCGTCAAGCGCGCCCTCGTCTACACGGTGGCGCTCGGGGCGATCGTCGCGCTGTCGGCGCTGGTGCTCCAGGTACTGGATCGCATTCTCGTCCGCGGGGGCGGGGGCGCCGAGAGCTGGCTGATTCCCCTCCTGGCCGCACTCGTGGCCGTGCTGCTGGCGCCGCCGGTCAAGGCAGGGATCCAGCGCACACTGGATCGCGCCTTCTACCGCGACCGATACAATTACCGGCGGGCGCTCGAGGGCTTCGCAAGGGACCTGAACAGCGACCTCGACCTCAACCGGTTGTCCGACCGCTTGGTCTCGCGCGTCGTCGAGACGCTGCTCGTCGACCGGATGGCGCTGATGCTCGGCGACGATGACTCGCTCCACTACGCCTCGGTGCGGGCCTCGGGCTTTGGCGACAGCCACCCGCCGGCTCTGCCCCACCGCTCGGGCGTCGGGCTGCGGATCGCCAGCGGGCACTTGGTGATGCTCGACGACCCGATGGCGGTGAGCCGGTTCTCGGTCGAGGAGATCGAGTTCTGGCGTGACGCGGGGCTCTACTACTTCATCCCGTGCGTGACCAACGAGGGCACGATCGCCGTGCTCGCGCTTGGTCGCCGCAGCTCCGGCGAGCCGCTGAGCAGCGAGGACATGGGCCTGCTCGAGACGGTGACCGGCCAGATGGCGACGGCGCTTGAGAACGCGCGGCTGTACCGCCAGCTCCACCTCAAGGCGCTCGACCTCGAGCGCACGCGGGCCTTCTCCGAGAACATCCTCGAGTCGCTGTCGAGCGGCCTGCTGGTGGTCGATTCCAAGGATCGGGTTCTACGGTGGAACTCGGCTCTCGAGCAGTTCTACGGCGTGACGCGCGACGAGGCGGTCGGCCGGGCGCTCGGCGAGGTGTTCGATGCGCCGTTCGTCGAGACGCTGCACGCGGAGCGGCGCGACAGCCCGGAAGGCGCCACCCTATCGCGGCTCCCGCTGCCGGCCAGGGGCGGGCAGCGCGGGACGACGCTGATCGTCAACGCCACCGTCGTGCCCCTGCGGGCGTCGGAGGGCGGCGAGCGCGGCACCGGCACCATTGTCATCCTGGAGAACATCACGGGCCGCGTCCAACTCGAGGAGCAGCTTCAGATCTCCGAGAAGATGGCGTCGATCGGCCTGCTCGCGGCCGGCGTTGCCCACGAGGTGAACACGCCGCTCACGGGCATCTCCAGCTACACGCAAATGCTGCTGGAGAGCGCCGATCCGGCGGACGCTCACACCCGGTTGCTCGAGAAGATCGAGAAGCAGACCTTCCGCGCAGCGAGGATCGTCAACGGGCTGCTCAACCTGTCGCGCCCGGCGGCCTCCGGCTCGTCCGAGCGGACGCCGGTCGACGTCAACACTGTCATCACCGACGTGCTGTCGCTGCTCGAGCACCAACTGGCGACCCACAAGATCAAGGTGCGCCGGGAGTTGAGCTCCGGACCCGTCCTCGTGTCGGGCATCGAGCACAAGCTGCAGCAGGTGTTGCTCAACCTCTGCCTGAACGCAAAGGACGCGATGCCCAAGGGTGGCTGGCTGTCCATCAAGACGCGGGCTGAGGGCAGCCGAATGATAATTGAGGTTTCCGACACCGGAGCGGGCATCCCGGCAGAGTACCTGGCGCGGATCTACGACCCGTTCTTCACCACGAAGCAGATGGGCGGGGGCACGGGCCTTGGCCTGTCGATCACCTACGGCATTGTACGGGAGCATGAGGGGACCATCGACTGCGAGAGCTCGGTCGCGCAGGGCACGCGTTTCGTCATCGGTCTGCCGGCGGTGCTAGGGGCGGCGCAGGCGCCACGCGTGGCGCGCCGGTAGACAGTTGGATTCGGAACGGACGTAATTCAAGTGGCAACGAGCATGCAGCGTCGGGGCTCAGTTCTGGTCATCGACGACGAGGCGATCATGCGGGAGATCCTCGACGCCCTCTTGGCGCGGGAGGGCTACGAGGTGCGTCTCGCGGCGAGCGGCGAGGAGGGGCTCGAGCTGGCGCGGTCGTTGCCGTTCGATGTGGTGATCGTCGACGTCATGATGCCCGGTATGGACGGCATCGCGGTGCTGGACGAGCTGAAGAAGCTCGACGACGATCTGCCGGTGCTGATGATCACGGCGTTCGCGTCGGTCGAGAACGCGATCGGCGCCATGAAGCGGGGTGCGTTCGATTACATCACCAAACCGTTCAAGAACGACGAGGTGCTAGTCGTCCTGCAAAACGCGGTGGAGCGGCGGCGGCTGCAGGAGGAGAACACCGCACTCAAGCAGAACCTCCAGTCGCAGCTGCACCACTTTGCGGGCATCATCGGTAGCAGCTCGCGCATGCAGCAGGTGTTCGATTTAGTGATCCAAGCTGCCCCGAGTCGCTCGACGATCCTGATCACGGGCGAGAGCGGCACCGGCAAGGAACTGGTGGCGCGGGCCATCCATTCGCACTCGGCGCGGGCCGACCGGGCATTCGTTACGGTCAACTCGGGCAACCTGCCGCCCGACCTGCTCGAGTCGACGCTGTTCGGCCACGTGAAGGGCGCCTTCACCGGCGCCGTGGCTCCCAAGAAGGGCCTGTTCGACCTCGCGGACAAGGGCAGCATCTTCTTCGACGAGATCGGCAACATCGGGCTCGAGACCCAGGCCAAGTTACTGCGCGTGATGCAAGATCGCGAATTCATGCGCCTCGGCGGCGTCGAGAACATCAAGGTCGATGCGCGGGTCATCGCCGCGACCAACGGCGACTTGAAGCAGATGGTTGATGCCGGCACGTTCCGGGAGGACCTCTACTACCGGTTGCATGTGATCACCATCGACCTCCCGGCGTTGCGGGACCGGAAGGATGACATCCCACTGCTGGCGCACCACTTCGTCGAGAAGTACGCAGCCGAGAACGAGAAGCCAGGGATGGATCTGGCGTCCGAGTCGCTGGACTTGCTGACCAACTACAACTGGCCCGGCAACGTGCGCGAGCTCGAGAACGTGATCCAGCGGGCGGTGGTGCTCGCCACCGGGCAGTCGATCGGTGCGGACCTGATCCCCGAGGACGTGCGCACCGCCCCGGCATTCCGCATCCCGCGCTTTGTGGTGCCGCCCGAGGGCATCTCGTTCAAGGCTGTCATCACGAACGTGGAGCGGCGGCTCATCGAGTCGACACTGGAGGCGGCTGGCGGCGTGCAAAAGCGGGCGGCAGAGATGCTGCGGGTGAAGCCGACCACCCTCAACGAGATGATGAAGCGTCACAACATCAGGGTCCGGAAGAAGAAGTCGGGCGAGATCAACTCGCCCATGACCGACAGCCAGGCCGCAACCGCCATCGAGGAGGCTCGAACCGCCAACAAGTAGCCAAGAGACGCCGTCGAGGCGCTCCGGGGACGCCGCAGGGGCGCTAATGCCGGGGAGAGGCCTTGGCCGCCCGGCAACGGCTGTCGCGTTACCGCTCCGCTAGCGATGCGGGCGGCTCCGGCCGCCGGCGTCTAGCAGGCGCTCGAACCTCGGGAGCACCACATCCCATCGGCACGTCTTCCGCGTGTACTCGCGGCCGTTCTCGCCGAGCGCCGCCCTGAGTTCAGTGTCGCCCATTAGCAGCCGCAGAGCGTCGACGAACTCCTCACGGTTGGCGTAGAAGAGCCCCCCGTTGCTCGCCCGGCAGTGCTCGACAGCCGCCGCGTTGCGGGCGCTTGCTAGCACCGGCGTGCCGACCGCGAGGCTCTCCACCAGCGACTGGGCCAACAGGTCGTCGGACGATGGCACGAGCGCCACCTCCGAGGCCTCGAAGGCAGCCATGCGCTGACGGTCCGGCAGCACTCCGGCCAAGCGCACGAACGGCGCGCCCGGCACCTTCATCATCTTGGCGCCGAACAGGCCGAGCGCGGCATCGCCGCTTGCCGCCGCGTAGGTTTCGAAGTATTCGAACAGCTCCTCGAACCCGTTGTCCTGGTCGGCCCGGCCCGCGTAGGTGGCTAGCGGGCCATACAGCCGATGCTGACGACGGAAGGCAATTCCCCGCCCCGACAGGTACTCGGCCTCGGCATCCTCCTCCTCGGATGGTGCCGGGAACTCGTCGTCCTCGGGCGCGTCGTCGGCCGGGTCCTGCTGGTGCCGCGGGTACGAGAAGGGGGCGGGCGATGGGATGCCGATGCCGATCACGTCCTCGTGTGCCGGCTCGGCGCCGATGTACCGCCGCGCCAGACGGCGCTCGGACTCAGAGAAGTAGCCCACGGCCCGCACCGCGCCGAGCACCTCGCGCCACAGGCCGAAGCGCAGCGACCGATCCGGACGCAGGTACGGGAAGACCACGGTGCGCGCGGGGGCTAGCGCAAACCCCTCGGTCGTCAGCGGGTGCTGCAGCCCGAAGAACACGAGCGCGTCGTACGTGCGGCACTGCGACGCGAGATGATCGATCAGGCTCGGCGAGCGGGGGCCGCGGCGCCCGGTCCAGGCCAACTGCTCAGCCCGGCCACGGACACTGGCAAAATCGAGGGGCTGCGAGGTGGCGTCGGCAGTGGCGTCCCGTGTCTGTCGCACGGCGAAGCGGCGTACCATGACGCCCCGCACTCGGTCGGCGCCCTCTGAGAGGTCGTTTCGCCAAGCGCGCGGGTTGCGGGCGCAGGTAGTCAGTACGTCCACGTCGTGACGGCGGGCCATCCGCTCGGCGAACAGGCGGCACGCATGCTCCGGGCCGGAACCGATCTCGGCGCCGTAGCGCGGCGTGATCAAGGCCAGCTTCACGAGCCCGACGAGTCCTTGTCGACCGGTGGCGGGCTGAACACCTGACGCCACCGCGTCTGTGGCTTGTCCTCGGGCTCCGCCGGCGCGGCCGGCGGAGCCGATTCGGGCATGGCACCGGCGGGCGCCGGATCGTCAGGAGATGCCTCGACCGGCACGGGTGGCGTCACAGGTGCGGCGGTCGCCTTCGGCTCGGGCTCGACCGGCGCGGGAAGTGGCGTGCTGGCTGGCACCGGCTGGTCCGGCATCGCCTCAGTGACGACAGGCTCCGGCTGCGGTCTCGCGGCCGCCGGGCTTTCGCCGGCATCGGCATCGTTGCGGCGTCCACGCCGTCGGCGCAGCCGCCGTCGTCCGCCCTCGGCAGGCTCAGCCGCACCCTCGGCGGGCGCCCCTTGTGGTGGCGTCTGGCGCGACGGACGGGCCTGCTGCGCGGCGCCCTCGACCGCCCGCACCCGCCGCTCGTTGAAGTCGGTCTTGGCCGACAGTGCCTCGACGCGCGCGGCTAGCTCCTGGACGTCGATGCCGAGACGGGCGCCCTCAGTGACGACGCGCTTGATCAGCTCGTAGTGCAAGGCGTTCCACTCAGCCTGCTGCGACGCCTGCGCGGCGGACCGCCGGCCGAGCTCGGCGTTGAGGGTGGCCTGTGTCCGGAGCGCCTCGACCAGCGGATCGGGGTCGAACAGCATCCGTAGAAGCGGCCGGAAGAGGCGGCGTAGGAAGCGGACGAGCCCCCCGCCGGTTTCGTAGAGCGTCGTTTTCCCGAAGGTGTAACCCGGCAGCGCCTGCGGTCCGGGGACGCTGGCTGCCGGCCTCGCGCCCGTGCGGAGTGTTTCGAGCAGCGCCGCGTCGGCACCGTCTGGGGCCAGGATGGCGTCCAGGCGCCTAGCCGCGAGTTCCTCGATCTGCACGGTGGACAGATCCACGCCGTGCCGGGCGGCGATGCGCGCCCTGAGGTCGCGCATGATCTGATCAACGTTGGCCCTGTTCGGCTTAGCGCTGGAGGCCTCCCGCTGGGCCGGCCGCTGGCCTCGGCCTGACCTCCGCCGTCCGCGGTAGTGTCCCCGGCGTCCGTGCTGTGACTCGCTAGGCATGTGTCCTCCGATCCTATCCGAGGGAAGTGCTGGTCAGGCCTGGTACTGCCGGAGCAGCTTGCCCCACGGCGTTCTCATGAACTGGCGAATCCGCGCCTGGCCGATAGTCGGGTACCACAGCCAGTCGTGATAGACGTTCGACGCGAATGGCGCCCAGACCTTGAGCGGCGAGTGCAGCAGCACCCGCTCAAGTGGGCGCAGGAAGCCCCGACGGATCATCTGGTCGCCCCAGATGACGAGCGACCGCTGGGTTCTGAACCCGAAGTTCTCTCCCGAGATGTCGTCGCCGACCAGCTCGATGCGGGCGGGGTCGCCCACACCGAGCCCACGTTCGTCAGCCATTCGCAGGAAGGGAATCGCGTGCGGGTCGA
This sequence comes from uncultured Bifidobacteriaceae bacterium, assembly GCA_964535675.1. Classification (GTDB taxonomy): domain Bacteria; phylum Acidobacteriota; class Vicinamibacteria; order Vicinamibacterales; family UBA2999; genus CAZHTD01. The sequence goes on from CAZHTD010000011.1 coordinate 45,186, forward strand.
ACCCCATCAGCTTCGCCGAAATGGCGTCGATGGCTACCGAGTCGGTTGAGGCGAGCAGGAGGTTCTTGATGCGAGGGATCATCGTGCGCGGCCCCGCGCCGTCGCCAGCGACCGTGCCGTCCATCACGGTGAACACCGCCGGGTGCAGTTCGCGTTCCATGTAGAGCAGGTCGACCAGCACCTCGTGGATGTACTTGTGCGCGTAGTGCCGGACTTGCTTCAGCAAGCCGCCGAAGGCGTTCTTCACCGCGCCGGTCATCACCGAGTGCCCGTGGGTCTTGACCGTCGGCAGATGCACGATCTGCTTGCCGGGGTACATCGCGGGGATCTGGATGCCCTCGGGGAACAGCTCGTTCAGCCGGAGCAGCGGACTCTCGAACCCGTACGTGATCCACTCGACCTCGGGCAGCGGGATGAACGTGAGCCCGTGCCGCGCCAGCACTGGCTCCCAGCGGTTGTTGCGGCAGCCCATCCGCGGCTCGGTGACCACCGTCTTGTTCTCGATTGGCAGGAGCTGGGTCCGGACGAACCCTTGGGTCTCAAGGCCGCCGAGCACGCCGTCGAGTTGCCACGGCTGCGTCGAACAGGCCGGGAAGTACTTCGTCCACGACAAGTTGAGCTTGATGAGCGTGTCGCAGTCGGTCGAGAGCGTCGAGATGCCCCCGATCTCCATTAGGCGGGCGTAGTCCTCAAGCACCGACTCAGGCCGCGTGCGTACCACGGCCACGCGGGCGGCGCGCGGGGCTTGGCTGCGAATTGGACTGTTCATCGTCCGAAGTAGAGCACAGCAACTACGCTGGCGGCCCACCCCACCATGCAGGCCAGCAGCGGCCGGTCGGTCAGGATCATGGTGTCTGGGCTACCGCCCCCGTCCCGGCGGTGGACTAGGTACAGGTAACGCAGAAGGCCGTAGAGCACGAACGGAATCGTCGTCGCCAGCCAGGGTGTGCCGAAACGGTCAGCCGTCTCGGCGCTCGCCGCGTAGACGCTGTAGGCGATGAGCGTGGAGGCGCCGACGACCGTGATCATCTGGTCGAGCAAGTACGGACTGTACTCGTCGAGGCTGCGCCGGTGGTTTCCCGCCGCGCCGGTGAGAAGCGTCAGCTCGTGCCGCCGCTTGTTGAGCGCGATGAACAGCGCCAGCAGCGTGGTGCAGATGAACAGCCACGCACTCATCGGGACGCCGACGGCCAGCGCACCAGCCAGCGTGCGCAGCACGAAGCCGGCAGCGATCACCAGCACGTCGACGATCACGGCGTGCTTGAGCACCACGGAGTAGAGCGCGAGCAGTACCACGTAGGCGGCGGCGGTGGCGGCCACGGCTGGGGCCAGCAGCCACGCCGACACCAGCCCGAGCGCGGCCAGCACCGACGCAGCGGTCAGTGCCGTCGACGAGGCCAGCGCACCCGAGGGCACGGGGCGGTGTCGCTTCGTCGGGTGCAGGCGGTCGGCCTCGCGATCCCGGACGTCGTTGAAGAGGTAAACCGCGCCGGAAAGGGCGCAGAAGATGACGAACGCCGCGGAGGCGTCGGCCACCGCCGCGAGGCTGCCGAGGCGCTGTCCGAAGACCAGACCCGCGAAGACAAAGAGATTCTTGCTCCACTGCTGCGGGCGCAGCGAAGCAAGCAGAAGGGTGCCGCTCGACCGCGCGGCCCGGGCGGCGGCAGGGTCCTTGGCGGAAGTATCTGGCCAACCCACGCGGGGTCTGTTACGAGGTGAAACTCCTGACCGCGTCGTCTTCCGAGTCGTAGGTTTCAAACACCGTCAGCAGTTTGGTGATCGACAGGAGATCCGCGATGCGCTTGGTCAGGCCAAGCATTTTCAGGCTACCGCCCTGCCGGCTGACCGTCGTATAGGTACGGACGATCTCGCCGAGCCCCGCGCTATCGATGTACGGCACGGCCGCCAAGTTGAGCACCAGCTTCTTGTGCCCTTGGGACACCACGCTGTTGACCTTATCCTTAAGCAGCTCGTCGCCCTCGCCGAGGGTCATCTTGCCGTTCAGATCCAGAATCGTGACATCGCCGACCTGGCGTTCTGCGATCTCCATCCTTGCAGTCCTCGAAAGTGAGCGGTCCTAGAAACGCTGGATCTTAGCACACGCCCGGGCGCGAAAGAGCGAGAGCGTTGCGCCCTGGCCCTTTCTGTCCGGGTGGTCGCGGAGCAGACCTGTGCTACTCCATTTCACGGCGCATCTTCTTGCGGTTGCGCTTGCGCGCCAGCGCCCGCTTTGCCCGCCGCTTGTCGCCGGGCTTTAGGTAGAACGAGTGCTTCTTGATGTCCTTGATGATGTCTTCCTGCTGCACCTTGCGCTTGAAGCGTCGGAGCGCGCTCTCGATTGACTCGCCCTCCTGAATCTTGACTTCAGCCACGCGTGAATACACCCCCCAACCAGCTGTGTGCCCCCGGAAGGGCCATTCGTGAAGTGCCGAGTATGCTAGGCTATCACGTCCCGGACGATCCAGGTGTGACGGTCACTAAACGCTTGATTCCAAATCACTTGCACTGACTCTTGGCTCAATGAAGATCCTCGTTCTCGGCGGCGGCGGCCGCGAGCACGCGCTGGCGTGGACATTGTCCCGCGAGCCGGGGGTCAAGGCCGTGGTGTGTGCCCCCGGCAACCCAGGGATGGCGGCCGTCGGCCGCTTGGCATCGGTCGACGTCGGCCGGCCCGAAGCGGTCCTCGCGCTGGCCGAGGCCGAGGGGGTCGACCTGACGGTAGTCGGCTCGGAGATGCCTCTGAGCCACGGCGTGGCCGACGTGTTCGCAGCCGCCGGCCGGGCGGTAGCCGGGCCCTCCAAGGCCGCAGCGGAGTTGGAGTGGAGCAAGGCGTTTGCCAAGGCCTTCATGATGCGCCATGGCGTGCCCACCGCGGCGTTCCGGGTCCTGGACTCCGTGGACGAGGCGCTCGCAGTGGTCAGGTCCGGCGAGCTGGGTTTCCCGCTAGTGGTCAAGGCCGACGGCCTCGCAGCGGGCAAGGGCGTGGTGGTGGCCGAAGACGCCGAGGCCACTGGGCAGGCGGTCCACGAAGTCATGGTCAACCGCCGGTTCGGCGAGGCCGGGGCGCGCGTGGTGCTTGAGGAGTTCCTCGTTGGCCAGGAAGCCTCCTACTTCGTGCTGGCCGACGGCACCTCGTTCGTCTCGCTTGGCTCCGCCCAGGACCACAAACGGATCTTCGACGGCGACCGGGGGCCGAACACGGGGGGCATGGGTGCCTTCGCCCCGAGCCCGCTGGTGACGCCAGAAGTAGAGCAGCGGATTCTCGACGAGATCGTGCGACCCGTGCTCAAGGGGATGCAGGCCGAGGGTCGCCCGTTTCGCGGCTTCCTGTACGCGGGTCTGATGCTGACGGCGACCGGACCGCGCGTAGTGGAGTTCAACGTCCGGTTCGGCGACCCGGAGGCGCAGGTGCTGCTGCCGTTGCTCGACGAGGACCTGTCGGTGCTGCTGGCAGCGGCAACTGGCGGCACGCTGCCCACACGATCCGCGCGCTTTCGTGACGAGCGCCACGTCGGCGTAGTGCTGGCCTCGGGCGGCTATCCCGCGTCGGCCGAGCAGGGCGTACCGATCGACGGCCTCGACACGGCGGCCGCTGTGCCAGGCGCGCTGGTCTTCCACGCCGGCACGGCGATGCAGGACGGGCGTCTCTGCACTGCAGGCGGACGCGTACTCACAGTCGTGGGGCGGGGGGCGAGCTACGGGAAGGCGATCGAGACGGCCTACGACGCCGCCTCGCGCGTCCACTTCGCCAACATGCAGATGCGCACGGACATCGGGCAAAAAGCCCTCGGATAGGCGGCTGCCTGAATGAGCACGATAACGACCTCAGCTGCGACCCGGATTTGCACAACTTGACGCACACAACCCCACAGGCAGCCGCATTCGGCCCCCGAACGCCGTCTCTAGTTCAGCAAGTTGGCGACCTGTTGCGCCGCCGACTTTCTGGGACCACCCTCGACAATGAGCTGGCCGCAGGCAGCGCGGATGTCGTGGCCGCGGCTCTTCCGCACCGACACGGTGAGGCCCCGCTCGGCCAGCGCCCTGGCGAACGCGTCGATCGCAGGCGCGGACGGGCGGTCGTAGGGAATGCTAGGTGCCGGGTTCAGCGGAATGATGTTGACCTTGGCCCGCATGCCCGCCAGCAGCGCCGCTAGGCGCCGCGCGTCGGCCGGTGCGTCGTTGACGCCAGCCAGCAGCACGTACTCAAAGGTGATCCGCGCGCGCTTCTTTCGGGGGAAGCGGCGGCACGCTGCCAAGACGTCCGCGATCGGGTACTTTCGGTTCAACGGCACTAGGATGGTCCGTTGCTCGTCGGTGGGCGCGTGGAGCGAGACCGCGAGGTTCGGGATGCGGTCTTCCTGTGCGAGACGGTCGAATTCCGGCACGAGGCCGACTGTCGACAGCGTGACGCGGCGCGGGGATAACGCCAGTCCGTGCTCGTCGGTGAGCATGCGGAAGGCTTTCATCGTGGCCTCGTAATTGTGGAGGGGTTCTCCCATTCCCATGAAGACGATGTTGAACGTGCTGCCCAGCAGTCCGGTGGCGGCGGCGAGCACGCGCACCTGGCCGCAGATCTCACCGGCGGTCAGGTGGCGCACCAGCCCCATCCTTCCCGTCAGGCAGAAGCCGCAGCCCATCGCGCAGCCCACCTGGGTCGATATACAGAACGTCTGGGCGGGGGTGTCGGGGATGTAGACGGCCTCGATCCGGCAGCCATCTGCCAGCGTGAGTTCGAACTTGCGCGTGCCGTCGACGGAGGTCTCGTCGCCGGCTATGGCCGGCGCCGACAGCGCGAATTCGTCGGCCAGGCGGTCGCGCAGTCCTTGCGGCAGGTCGCTCATCAGTGCGAAGTCGGTCACGCCGCGACGATGGATCCACCGGAAGAGCTGCCGCGCGCGGAACCGCTCGTGGCTCATCGCCTTAAGGGCCGCTTCGAGCTCGCCTAGGCCGAGTTCGTTCAGGTTGGCACGGGTGTCGGGCATGGTCCCGGCAAGCATAGCCGCGCCTTTTCCGATTGCGGCGTGTACACCCCCCATGCTATGATCGATAGCTGCTGCTAAATCACTGTCTGTCAGTGACTTGCGTCAGGACAGCCAGGGTCGGCACCGAACCCATCGTAACCGTAATTTCGTGTCGCAATCGCCCATCGTGCGCGAAGTGTTGCCGAACGGTCTCCGTCTCGTGACCGAACGGATGCTGCATGTGCGCTCGGTCAGCGTTGGCGTCTGGCTGACCAGAGGCTCCCGGCACGAGCCCGCCGAAACCGGCGGCATCGCCCACCTCGTGGAACACATGCTCTTCAAGGGCACCGCCGCCCGCACGCAGGAGCAGATCGCCCAAGCCATCGACTCGGTGGGCGGCCACATGGACGCCTTCACTGCCAAGGAGTACGCCGGCTACTTCATCAAGGTGCTCGACGAGCACCTGCCCGTAGCCGTTGACATTCTATCCGACATCGTGCGCCACCCGGCCTTTGCCGGCGATGAGCTCGAACGCGAGAAGAAGGTGGTTCTCGAAGAGATCAAGATGGTGGAGGACACTCCCGACGATCTCGTGCACGAGCTGTTCTCCGAGCACTTCTGGCCGGGCCATCCGATCGCCCGGCCGATCCTCGGCACTGGCGACAGCGTGCAAGCCATTACGCCGCCCGTGCTGCGCGAGTACTTCGACCGGACCTACCGCGCGTCGAACCTGATCGTCGTAGTGGTGGGTAACGTCGAGCACGCGCGGGTACGCGCGCAGATCGTCGAAGCGTTCGGCGACGTGCCCGGCGGGCATGCGCCGCTCGAGGACACGGCCCCTGCCGTGGTGCCCAACGTCGTCGTCCGCAGCAAGGACCTTGAGCAGAGCCACGTATGCCTTGGCACCGTGGCCCACCGACAGGGCCACACCGACCGCTTCGCCGGCTACGTGCTCAACACCGTGCTCGGAGGCTCGATGAGCTCGCGGCTCTTCCAGAACGTCCGCGAGAAGCGCGGGCTAGCGTATACCGTCTACAGCGGCATGAGCGCGTATCGCGACACCGGCTCCATGGTCGTCTACGCCGGGTGCGCCAACGAGGCGGTGCATGAGCTGGTAGATCTGGTGGTGGCCGAGCTCAAGACGATCAAGCAGGCGCCGCTGCTGGCCGACGAGCTGAGGCGGGCGAAGGACCATCTGAAGGGCAGCCTTATGCTGGGCCTCGAGAGCACGTCGAGCCGGATGTCGCACCTGGCCCGGCAGGAGATCTACTTCGATCGCCATTTCGACCTCGACAAGTTGCTGGACGACATCGACGCCGTGAGCAGCGAGGACGTCAGGCGCGTGGCGGACGACCTATTCGCTGATAGTGGGCTGTCGGCGACCGTCGTCGGCGCGGTCGGCAACCTGGATCTCCCGCGGGAGCGGCTGGCGCTCGGATGATTCCCCGTTACACGCACCCGGGCATGGGTCGCATCTGGAGCGACCAGCGGAAGTACGAGGCTTGGCTGCAGGTGGAGGTGGTCGCAGCCGAGGCGATGGCCAAGGCGGGCATCGTGCCAGCGGACGCTGCGCGCGACATCCGCGCGCGTGGCGCCTTCGACATCGCTCGTATCGAGGAGATCGAGCGAGTGACGCAGCACGACGTCATCGCGTTCACGACGGCCGTGGCCGAGCACATCGGCCCCTCGGCCCGCTGGCTGCACTTCGGCATGACCTCGTCCGACGTCATCGACACCGCGCAGGCGCTGCAGATGCGCGAAGCGCTCGCGCTGATCCTGAAGAACCTACACGT
>CAZHTD010000011.1:51949-61933 GCA_964535675.1 uncultured Bifidobacteriaceae bacterium
CTGCGTACGGCGGACAACAAGCGCGCCGAGGAGCACCGTCGCACCCCGATGATCGGCCGCACCCACGGCGTGCACGCCGAGCCGATGACGTTCGGTGTGAAGCTGGCGCGGTGGCACGCGGAGCTGTCGCGCGACGCCGCACGCCTTGAGCACGCCCGCGTGTCGGTGTCAGTGGGCCAGCTGTCGGGCGCGGTCGGCATGTTCGCGCACCTGCCGCCCGAGGTGGAGGCCGCCGTATGCCGGCGCTTGGGGCTGCAGCCCGCGCCGGTGTCCTCGCAGGTGCTCCAGCGCGACCGGCACGCCGAGCTGCTGTGGGCGCTGGCGCTGACCGGCTCGTCGATCGAGAAGTTCGCGCTTGAGATCCGGGGGCTGCAAGAGACCGAGATCGGCGAGCTCGAGGAACCGTTCGCCAAGGGGCAGAAGGGCAGCTCGGCCATGCCTCACAAGCGCAACCCCATCGGCTGCGAGCGGCTAGTGGGCCTCGCGCGGCTGCTGCGCGCCAATGCGTCGGCGGCGCTCGAGAACAACGCGCTCTGGCACGAGCGCGACATCTCGCACAGCTCGGTCGAGCGCGTCATCCTGCCCGACAGCTTCATCGTGCTCGACCACATGCTGCGCCGGTTCACGCAGATCGTCGAGGGTATGAACGTGTATCCCGATCGGATGCGCCAGAACCTCGAGCGCTCGCGTGGCGTCGTATTCTCGGGCACCGTGCTGCTTGAGCTGGTGCGCCGTGGCGTGTCGCGTGAGCAGGCCTACGAGTGGGTGCAGCGCAACGCCATGCGGTCGTTCCACGAGGGCCTCGACTTCAAGGCGCTACTGCTCGAGGACCCGGACGTCCTCGACGTACTGTCGGCAGCCGAGATCGAGCAGGTCTTCGATCTGGACGAACAATTCCGGCACGTGGACGACATCTTCGAACGCGTGCTCGGCACTTGACCCGGCGGGAGGAGAAGCCACACTGATGCGCGCGCGCGTGTTCGTCACCTTGAAGCCGTCGGTGTTCGACCCGCAGGGTACCACCATCATCGACGCACTCCACACGATGGGCTATGACGCGGTGCGCGACGTCCGCCAGGGCAAGTACTTCGAGCTCGACGTGGCGGTCTCGACACCCGACGAGACCAGGCGGGTGACGGCCGAGGTCGCCGACAAGCTGCTGGCCAACCCAGTGATCGAGAACTACCGCATCGAGGTCGTGCCAGGAGACAAGCGGTGAAGTTCGCGGCCGTTGTCTTTCCGGGCAGCAACTGTGACCACGATGCTGACTACGTGGTGCGCGAGGTGCTGGGGCAGGACGCGGTGCTGGTCTGGCACAAGGACGACAGCCTGCAGGGCGCCGACGTCGTCGTGTTGCCGGGTGGCTTCGCCCATGGCGACTACCTGCGGACCGGTGCCATCGCCCGCTTCTCTCCGGTGATGGCAGAGGTAGTGCGGTTCGCCGCGGCCGGCGGGCCGGTGATCGGCATCTGCAACGGTTTCCAAGTGTTGCTCGAGGCCGGGTTGCTGCCCGGGGCCATGCTGCATAACCGCAGCCTGCAGTATCAATGCGAGTTCGTGCGAGTGCGTGTGGAGCACGCCGACACGCCCTTCACCGCCGCGTGCAGTCCCGGGCAGGTGCTACGGGTCCCGATCGCGCACGGGGAGGGAAATTACTACGCGGAGCCTGACGTGGTGACGCAGCTCGAGGCCGGGCGGCAAGTCGTCTTCCGTTACGTCGACGCCGCCGGCGAGGCGACTTCGGCGGCCAACCCCAACGGGTCCGTGGCCAACATCGCCGGCATTTGCAATGAGGCCCGCAATGTGGTGGGGATGATGCCGCACCCCGAGCGGGCGTGCGAAGTGGCGCTCGGCAGCGCCGACGGCCTAGTGGTGTTTGAGTCGGTCGTGGCCGCGGTGACGCGGTCCGCGGGGGTGGCGTGAACGTCAGTGACGCCTTGCTGGCCGAGCACGGGTTCACTCGCGAGGAGTACGACCGTGTCGTGGCGGTCCTTGGCCGCGAGCCGAACCGCATCGAGCTCGGCATCTTCTCGGTGATGTGGTCCGAACACTGCAGCTACAAGAGCTCGCGGATCCACCTGAAGACGCTGCCCACCGAGGGGCCGCGCGTGCTGCAGGGGCCTGGCGAAAACGCAGGCGCGGTCGACATCGGTGACGGCCTGGCTGCGGTGTTCAAGATCGAGTCGCACAACCATCCATCGTTCATCGAGCCGTATCAGGGGGCGGCCACCGGCGTCGGCGGCATCATCCGCGACATCTTCACCATGGGCGCGCGGCCCATCGCCCTGCTCAACTCGCTGCGCTTCGGCTCGCTGGACGATGCGCGGGTGCGGCGCACACTGACGGGCGTGGTGGCCGGCATCGCCGGCTACGGCAACAGCATCGGCATCCCCACCGTCGGCGGGGAAATCGCCTTCGATGAGGCATACGCGGGCAATCCACTGGTCAACGTCTTCTGCCTCGGCATCGCGCGGGCCGACGACATCATCAAGGGCGTGGCCTCGGGCGTGGGCAACCCGGTCGTCTACGTGGGCGCGAAGACCGGGCGCGACGGCATCCACGGAGCCACGATGGCCTCGACCGAGCTCGATCACGCGTCGGCCGAGAAGCGCCCAGCCGTGCAGGTGGGCGACCCGTTCATGGAGAAGCTCCTGCTCGAGGCCTGCCTTGAGGTCATGGCCACCGACGCGCTCGTAGGCATCCAGGATATGGGGGCGGCAGGGCTAACGTGCTCCGCCAGCGAGATGGGGTCGCGGGGTGGTGCGGGCATCGCGATCGACGTGTCGAAGGTGCCGCAGCGCGAGACCGGCATGACGCCCTACGAGATCATGCTTTCGGAGTCGCAGGAACGCATGCTGCTCGTGGTTAAGTGTGGCCGTACGGCCGAGGTCGAGGCCATCTTCGAGAAATCGGATCTGCACGCGGTGCCGATCGGCACGGTCACCGACAGCGGCCGGCTGCAGGTGGCCGAGCGCGGCGAGGTGGTGGCCGACATGCCCAACGGCGCGCTCACCGACGACGCGCCCGTCTACCACCGCCCGATGGAACGGCCGGGCTGGCTCGACGAGGCGCAAGTGCTGCCCCCGCTGGCCGCGCCCGCCCCGGCACCCGAGGTGCTGCGACGGCTGCTCGCGTCGCCGACGGTAGCGAGCAAGCAGTGGGTGTACCGGCAGTACGACCACATGGTGCGGACAAACACGTTGGTGCTGCCGGGGATGGGCGCCGGCGTGGTGCGCGTCAAGGGCACTAGCCGCGCGCTAGCAATTTCGGTGGACGGCAACGGCCGGTTCGTGCACCTCGATCCCTTCGTGGGCGCGAAGCTCGCCGTGGCCGAGGCGGCGCGCAACGTGGCGTGCGCGGGCGGTGCGCCCGTGGGGGCCACCAACTGCCTCAATTTTGGCAACCCCGAGCGGCCCGCCGTTATGTGGCAGTTCGCCAGGGCCGTCGAGGGCATCGGCGCCGCGTGCCGGGTGCTGGGGATTCCGATCACGGGCGGCAACGTCAGCTTCTACAACGAGACCGATGGCCAGTCCGTGCTCCCTACGCCCGTGCTGGGTGTAGTGGGCGTGATCGCGCAGGCCGACCGCGCGGTGCGCCGGGCGTTCCGTGACGCGGGTGACACCATCGTCCTGCTGGGGGAGACCTGCGACGAGCTCGGTGGCAGCGAGTACCTCAAGGTCGAGCACGGGTTGGTGCGCGGCGTGCCACCGGCCCTGGACCTTGAGCGCGAGGGTGCCCTGCAGCGCGTGCTGGTGGGCGCGGCCGCCGAGGGACTGGCGCGCTCGGCGCACGATTGCGCGGAAGGGGGCTTGGCCGTGACGCTGGCCGAATGCTGCTTCGACGCCGGGCTGGGCGCGTCGGTGGACATGACTGAGGTTGCGGGCGAGCTGGCCGGGCTAGGGGGCGTGGCAGCGTTGTTTGGCGAGTCGGCGTCTCGCGCCCTGGTATCGGTCGCGCCCGACAGCGTGGATGGCCTGCTGGCGATGGCTGCGGCCGAGGGCGTTCCCGCCGCCGCGATCGGGGAAGTCGGGGGCGATCGCCTGCGCGTGTTTATCAACGGACGCGGGGTACTGAACGAGTCGCTCGCCGAACTGGAGGCCTTGTGGGAAGGCGCGCTGGCCCGCCGGCTCGCGCGCCGCCAGGAAGTTGCGTAACCATCGTGGATTAGCCGATACACTGCGAGAGTCGTCACATGTTCGACAAGCTGAGAGAGGCGTGCGGCGTCTTCGGGATCTTCGGCCATCCGGAGGCTGCCAACCTGACGTATCTCGGACTCTATGCCCTGCAGCACCGCGGACAGGAAAGCGCGGGTATCGTCGCCTCGGACGGCGCGCGTATCCGCCAGCGGCGTGCCATGGGCTACGTCCACGAGGCGTTCGACAACGAGACGCTGGCGACACTGCCGGGGCACTTGGCCTCGGGCCACGTGCGCTACTCCACGGCCGGCGAGAGCCGTGTAGCCAACGCGCAGCCCATCCTGATCGACTCGGCTCACGGCCAGTTCGCGATCTGCCACAATGGCAACCTCGTCAATGCTGGCGAACTGCGGGACGAGCTGGTCCGGAGCGGTGCCATCTTCCAGACTGACGGTGACACCGAGGTCATGGTCCACCTGTTCGCGCGGTCGAAGGCCGAGACGGTGGAGACAGCGGTCGTTGACGCGCTGTCGCAGGTGCGCGGCGCCTTCTCGTTCGTGATGATGACGAAGGATTGCGTCATCGGCGCGCGTGACCCGCACGGCTTTCGACCGCTGGTGCTGGGTCGCTTGGACGACGCGTGGGTCATGTGCTCGGAAACCTGCGCGCTCGACCTGATCGGCGTGGTGTACGAGCGCGATGTCGAGCCTGGCGAGGTGGTGGTCATCGATGATCGCGGGCTGCGCTCTATCCGGCCGTACGCACCGGCGCCGCTGTCGCACTGCGTGTTCGAGCATGTTTACTTCGCCCGCCCCGACAGTCATGTCTTCGGCGAGAGCGTGAACGAGGTCCGCACCGAGCTCGGCCGCCAGCTGGCGCGCGAGTCGAGCGTGGAGGCCGACGTCGTGGTGCCGATTCCCGACTCGGGCGTGTGTGCCGCCGTGGGGTACGCGGAGGCGGCGGGCCTGCCAATGCGGATGGGGCTCATCCGCAACCACTACGTGGGTCGGACCTTCATCGAGCCGCAGCAGTCGATCCGCCACTTCGGCGTGCGGGTGAAGCTGAACCCGGTACGGAGCATCCTCAAGGACCGCCGCGTCGTGCTGATCGACGACTCTATCGTGCGGGGCACGACGAGCCGGAAGATCGTCCGGATGGTGCGCAGCGCAGGCGCGCGCGAAGTACACATGCGGATCAGCTGCCCACCCACGATCTCACCGTGCTTCTACGGCGTCGACACGCCCCAGCGCTCCGAGTTGATCGCTGCCACGCACACGCTGGAGGAGATCCGGCGCTATATGGGCGCCGACAGCGTCGCGTACCTGAGCCTCGACGGCCTGACCGGCGCGGTGCGAGGGGGCAAGCAGCAGTACTGCACGTCGTGCTACACGGGCGAGTACCCGATCTTGTTCCCGAAGGACGAGGCTGCCTATCTGCAGCTCGCGCTCAAGTGGACCGATACCGCCGGGGCGCGTCGCCCGGCGGTGAAGCACTTGGAAGAAGATCCCGTGCCATGAGCGATCAAGCGCGCTACTCGGACGCAGGCGTCGACATCGACGCTGGCAACGAGGCAGTACGGCGCATCCGCAGCTTGGCCCGCTCGACCTTCACTGACGGCGTGCTCTCGGACATCGGGTCTTTCGGGGGCCTGTTCCACATCGAGCCCGGCCGGTTCAGGAGCCCGGTGCTGGTGTCGAGCGCCGACGGTGTGGGCACCAAGCTCCACGTGGCCTTTCTGGCCAACCGTCACGACACGGTCGGCATCGACCTCGTGAACCACTGCGTTAACGACATCCTGGTGCAAGGTGCCGAACCATTATTCTTCCTCGACTACCTGGCCACAGGTCGCCTGTCGCCTGATGTCGTCGAGTCGATTGTTTCGGGGCTAGCGTGCGCGTGCCGCGAAGCCGGCTGCGCGTTGCTCGGCGGCGAGACGGCCGAGATGCCCGGTTTCTACACCGAGGGTGAGTACGACGTGGCGGGCTTCATCGTCGGCGTGGTGGAGAGCGACCGCCTGCTCGACGGACGCGGCGTCACGGAAGGCGACGTGCTGGTAGGTGTGCCCTCGACTGGCCTGCACACAAACGGGTACTCGCTGGCGCGGCGCATCGTCTTCGAGCGGCTCGGGCTCGGCGTCGATAGCCTAGTGCCGGCTCTTGGCGCGAGAGTTGGTGATGTGCTGCTAGAGCCGCACCGGTCGTACCTGCCATTGGTGCGCCCGCTGCTCGATGGCGGCCGACTCAAGGCCATGGCGCACATCACCGGGGGCGGGCTGACCGACAACCTGCCGCGCGCGCTGCCGCGCGGTACGGCGGCCCGGATCGATACCTCCACATGGGAGCCGCTGCCAGTGTTCCGCTGGCTGCAGGAGTCCGGGGGCGTGTCGAACGGGGAGATGTTCCGCGCCTTCAACATGGGCATCGGGCTGGTGGTGGTAGCCGACCGCGACCATGCCGAGCAGGTCTGCGAGGAGCTAGCGGCGTGGGGGGGGCGCGACTCGCGGATCATCGGCGAGGTCGTGACCGGGTCGGGTGAGCCGGCCGTGGTCTACACTTGATGGCCGCCCTAGCCCGTAGGTGCCTCGGGGTGCTGATCTCGGGCCGCGGCAGCAACCTGCAGGCGCTTGTCGAGGCCACACGCGACGGTCGCCTGGACACGACGATTGCCGTCGTCATCTCCAACCGCGCCAGTGCGCCGGGCTTGGAGCTGGCCCGTGCTGCGTCGATTGAGACCGTCGTGCTGAGCCAACGCGACTACGCGTCGCGCGATGCCTATGACACGGCCCTGGCTGCCACCCTGCGCGAGCGGGGAGTTGGGCTGGTCTGCTTGGCGGGATTCATGCAGCTGGTTGGTGCGCCGTTGCTTGACGCGTTCCCGAACGCCATCCTCAACATCCATCCTTCGCTGCTGCCGTCGTTTCCCGGCCTCGACGCGCAGCGCCAGGCAGTCGAGCACGGCGTGAAGGTGAGCGGCGTGACCGTGCACCTGGTGACCGGCGAGCTCGACGCCGGGCCGATCGTTGCGCAGTGCACGGTGCCGGTGCGCGACGACGACACCGCCGAGTCACTCGCCGCGCGGATTCTCGAGCAGGAGCACTGCCTGTACCCGGAGGCCGTGCAGCGCGTGCTGAACGGCGGCTGGCGTGTCGACGGGCGCCGGTTCGTCACGGCGGCTGGCGTATAGTACCGACCCTATGGACGTCCACGGCGAGCTGACGTGGCGCGGCCTCGTTTACGATGCCACCGAAGGACTCGCCACTGCCGTGGCCGCGACCCCGGTCACCCTTTATTGCGGCTTTGATCCCACGGCCTCAAGTCTGCATGTCGGCAACTTGGTGCCGATCATGGGGCTGGCGCACTTCCAGCGTGCGGGCCATTCCCCGATCGCGCTCGTGGGCGGCGGCACGGGGCTCATCGGCGACCCGAGCGGCAAGAGCACCGAGCGCGAGCTGCTGACGCCTGATCATGTGGCTGCCAATGTGGCCGGCATCCGCACGCAGCTCTCGCGGTTCCTTGACTTCGACGCCGGCCCGCACCAAGCACGCTTGGTCGATAACGCCGAGTGGCTGACGACACTCGGCGCGATCGAGTTCATGCGCGACGCGGGCAAGCACTTCACCGTGAACTACATGCAGGCCAAGGAGTCGGTAAAGCGCCGGCTCGGCGGCGACGGGGGCATCTCCTACACGGAGTTTAGCTACCTGCTGCTGCAGGCGTACGATTACCTCGTGCTCCACGATCGCCACCAGTGCACCGTGCAGATCGGCGGCAGCGACCAGTGGGGCAATATCACTGCTGGCATGGACCTGATTCGGCGTGTCCGTGGCGCGAAGGCCCATGGACTGGTGCTACCGCTGGTGATCACGGCGTCAGGCGCCAAGTTTGGCAAGACCGAGACCGGCACGGTGTGGCTGGACCCCGAACGGACCAGCCCGTACGCGTTCTATCAGTTCTGGCTGAACGTCGATGACCGCGACGCCGTGCGCTACCTGAAGTACTTTACGTTCCTTGACCGCGTGCAGATCGAGGAGCTGGCGGCAGAGCCGCCCGAGAACCGGAGCGCGCAGCGCGAGCTCGCGCGCGAGATCACCACCCGTGTGCACGGGATCGGGGTCGTCCGTGAGGCGGAGGCGGCAGCTGGCAAGCTCTTCGGGGGCGATCTGCGTGCGATGTCCGAGCGGGAGCTACTGGAGGTGTTCGGCAGCGTGCCCTCTGTTGAGACGACGTGGGCGCAGGAGAAATGGCTTGTCAGAGACTTCTTGGCGGCGACTGGGATCACCGCGTCGAAAGGCGAGGCGACACGCCTCATCAAGGGCGGGGGCATCTACGTCAACGACGCGCGGGTCGGCGACGAGAAGCAAGCTCTGACCCGCGGCGCTGCGTTGCTCGGGAAGTTCTTCGTCGTCCGGAAGGGCAAGAAGGACAACTACCTCGTTCACATCACGGCCGGCTGACCCCGTCCTCCGGTTGACACCCCCACTGTGGCGATCATTAATGCGTTGGGTCTTGGTCTGTCCGAGCCCCTGCCGAAAAGGGGTGGGCTGGTTCGGCCCCGTTGTCCGGGCTGAAGACAACAGGGGCTGCGAGGAAGCTGTGGCTGTTTGGACAAACGTCCTATGGGCTGGCCGCTTACACGCTTGACAGCATCAAGTCGCGGTAGTAGCCTTGTAAGGTTCCCCTAAAGACGGGTGGAAACATCCGGCTCGGTGGGGGCAGTGTACGGCTGGGCAGCCTGCGGGCTGGTCCGGCGACGGCTCCGGTTCTTTGAAAACTAGATAGTGCGTGCAAGCACAACGAAGATGTCTGTCCATGCCGCGAGGCGCGGGCAGACGACCCGTCGAGTGTCAGCTAGCCTCGCCGAAACTTTCGGGCAACGGCGGGGCGGCGGTCCACGGTGAACCCCCTGCATGGGGAATAAGCCGAGGGTCGCTCGACAAAAGACAGTAAGAGCAACGCAGGAGCCATTATCAACAAGCGCTCGCGTTACTTGAGTTGCTCCCGTCGCAAGGCGGGACGACGCCTTTAACTTGAGAGTTTGATCCTGGCTCAGAATCAACGCTGGCGGCGTGCTTAACACATGCAAGTCGAACGCGAAAGGGGCTTCGGCCCTGAGTAAAGTGGCGAACGGGTGAGTAACACGTGGGTGACCTGCCCTCGAGTGGGGGATAACGTCCCGAAAGGGACGCTAATACCGCATGACATCATTGCCTTTGAACAGGCGGTGATCAAAGCCGGGGATCGCAAGACCTGGCGCTTGAGGAGGGGCTCGCGCCCGATTAGCTTGTTGGTGAGGTAACGGCTCACCAAGGCGACGATCGGTAGCCGGCCTGAGAGGGCGGACGGCCACACTGGGACTGAGACACGGCCCAGACTCCTACGGGAGGCAGCAGTGGGGAATTGTTCGCAATGGGCGCAAGCCTGACGACGCAACGCCGCGTGAAGGATGAAGGTCTTCGGATTGTAAACTTCTGTTGCCTGGAAAGAATGGCTCTGACCCAATACGTCAGGGTTTGACGGTACCAGGTGAGGAAGCCCCGGCTAACTCTGTGCCAGCAGCCGCGGTAATACAGAGGGGGCGAGCGTTGTTCGGAATTACTGGGCGTAAAGGGCGCGTAGGTGGCCTGTTAAGTCGAACGTGAAATCCCCGGGCTCAACCCGGGAACTGCACTCGAAACTGGCAGGCTTGAATCCGGGAGAGGGATGTGGAATTCCAGGTGTAGCGGTGAAATGCGTAGATATCTGGAGGAACACCGGTGGCGAAGGCGACATCCTGGACCGGCATTGACGCTGAGGCGCGAAAGCCAGGGGAGCAAACGGGATTAGATACCCCGGTAGTCCTGGCCGTAAAC
>CAZHTD010000012.1:0-57860 GCA_964535675.1 uncultured Bifidobacteriaceae bacterium
CATCCAGTCGCGTGCGATGGACGACAGCTTCAGGTTGCGATTGTCGCCGGCGATGTCGTAGGAGGCCGTGAAACCACTCCCGCTACCCTGCACGAGTCCGCTGACAAACCCTCACCGAAGCGGTGAACATGTTCTGCGCGACTGAGGTGCTTCGACGGACGGAGCCGTGACGACCTCTCGAGGCCGTGTCGTGCGCTCTCTGAGAAACCCGATACGGGTTCAGTCCGATGCTTGATTTTCCCGAAAGCGAGCAGCCTCCATAACCGCAACTTGACAGTGCCGCCGCATTGGCTGGAGGCTGTTGGCGAGCGGAACGACGTGGTCTGAATCTGCCGGCCTTGGAAATTGGGAAAGTTGCCCGAAGCACCATCGAAGCACTGCTGGGCTGGACTGTCGACAACAGGGAAATTTCATGATGAGCCAATCGCGGATCCAAACGCTTTACCTTTCGCAGGAAGATCTTCTGCGTGCCGGTTGTCTGGACATGGGCATGGCGATGAAGGTAGCGGAGCAAGCCATGCTTGCCTTCAGGAACGACGAGATCCTATTCCCGGAAAAGATTGTGCAAATCTTCAACCAGGATACGCAAGAGCGCATCAACTGTCTGCCGGCGACGCTGTTGGCGGAGAAAATATGCGGCGTCAAATGGGTTTCTGTCTTCCCAGAGAACCCCGAGAAACATGGCGTTCAGAATCTCTCGGCGGTCATCATCCTGTCCGAGATCGAAAGGGGGTTCCCCATCGCCTTGCTGGAAGGAACGCTGTGCTCGAACATGCGGGTGGGGGCCATGGGAGGCATCGCTGCCAAGCACTTCGCCCGTCGGGATTCGAGGACCATTGCGCTCATCGGGGCTGGCGAGCAGGCCAAGATGCATCTGGTGGCGATGAGAAAGGCAGTGCCCTCGATTGAGGAATGCCGAGTCGCCTCGAAGTTTGAGCACGAGGAGAGACAGTTCGTGGACGAGATGGAACCTTTGTTCCCGGATCTCCAGTTTTCCCGCGCGGGGACTGATCTGCAACGGGCGATGGACGGTGCCGACATCCTTGTCACTGCCACGAGTGCACAAGCTCCCCTTCTCAAGGCGGCCTGGATGAAGCCAGGGGCGTTTTATAGCCATATCGGCGGATGGGAGGACGAATACGCGGTCGCCCGACAGTGTCAGAAGATCGTTTGTGACGATTGGGAGACCGTGAAGCACCGTACTCAGACTCTGAGTCGGATGTACAAGGATGGCGAACTGTCCGACGGTGACATCTACGCCAATCTGGTTGATGTCGTCGCCGGAACAAAGGGTGGCAGAGAATCCGACGAAGAGCGCGTCTACTTCAATGCGGTCGGTCTGGCCTTTGTGGACGTTGCCATTGCATACGCCATGTTTCGGCGCGCCGACGAAGCAGGGTACGGAACGCGCCTGTCCGTCCAGGACAACATGATCTTTCAGCACGTGCAACTGAAGGACTGGATTCGGGTATGACGCCCCCCGCCAGTGCAAAATAGCACGGAATAGACAGTTCATGAGACGTTTGGCACCACTGTTCCCATGCCTTGGCAGAGGCCTGGGCCACGCAGAGCCCACAGCGTGCGATTCTCTTGGAGCGTAGGCGTAGGGCCTCGGCTTCGCGCTCCCGGAGCTAGCCGCACCGGGCGACGGAGAACCAGCGGAGGGCGAGTGCGTTGACCAAGTCGGGGGATAGCAGACGTGTTGGTATTTTGGGTTCGGCCGATTAATGGGACACCGCACGCACGTCGAGCGGGAACTGCGTCAGACAACCTAGCAGCCCGTGGAAGAAGGCTGTTCGCTGAACCGGCCTGCTCAGGCAGCGTGGCGATGAAGCTGCAGTAGTTGCGATGTGATCTGACACTCTACCGTCCAGGGGGCAGACTCGGCCGCCCCGTCCGCGACGCGTAGAGGGCATCGCGCGCAGTCCCTCGACGAAGGGGCCGAACCCTGCCTCTTCCAGGACTTGGTGCAGATGCTCGAAGCATCAATGCCCTGCCGTCGTTACCCACAGCGGCGCCCCCTGTCGCACTGCCAGTCTCTCGCCCATCGCCATGGTGTTTCAGTGTACGAGGTTCGATCGCGCTGGGGCCAGGCCGGTCCCCAACTTTCGCCACAAGCTGCTAGACACTGTTCCGACGGGTCATGACCATGCGGTACTCACCCCGCGCATATCAGAATGATCACTCGTCGCGTTCAGCGACTTCGACTGCCGTCCCTAGGCCCAACACAATCAGGAGTCGCCAGAACGAGAGAGACCAACCAGCGAGCTGCAATCGCCCGACGATGCGGGCTTGACCCGTGCGTCCATATCCGGAACAGGGCCACCAGCAGCCGGCGCATGCTCACAGCTCCTCCATGCCAAGCGTGCGGTGTCGTGTGTCCAGCGCTATCGCCGGAGCCGCACCCTCCTCGACCTAATCTGGCGTCGTCGGTTGGCAGCTCACGCAGGAGTTGGGACTGCCCAGCGCGTCAGTTTCCGGGGCGTCTTCGCCGTTTTCCGGCAGCCTCAGGGTCACACTGGTCATGCGGCCGATTCGCACGTGTACAATTCTTCGAGGCACCCCCCCCGTGTTCTTGGTGCAGGAGGAAGGCGCGTGATGCGGCTACTGCTGGTTCCCGTGCTCGGCTTGGCGCTGGTGGCTGCCTGCGCCACCAATCCGGTCACCGGCGAGCGCGAGTTCACCCTGATGAGTGAGTCCCAAGAGATCGGGATTGGGCGGGACTCGTATTCCCAGATCCAGGTCGGGATGGGCTTCTACGACGACCCGGTGCTGCAGGCCTATGTGTCGGGCATCGGGCTGGAGATGGCACGGCGGTCCGAGCGGCCCGACCTGCCATGGACCTTCACGGTGCTCGACGAGACCGCGGTTAACGCGTTCGCGGTGCCGGGGGGCTTCATTTACCTCACGCGCGGCATCCTAGCCTTCCTCGGTGACGAGGCCGAGTTGGCCGGCGTGCTGGGCCACGAGATCGGTCACGTCACAGCGCGCCACTCGGCACAGCAGTACACCCAGCAGATCGCCGGCACGGTGGGGCTGCTGGCCGGTGCCATCTTCGCGCCGCAGGCCGCACCCGCGCTCTTCGAGCTGGGTGGCGCCGGGCTGCAACTGCTGTCACTGCGCTACGGCCGCGACGATGAACTGCAGGCCGACGATCTGGGTGCGCGCTACGCGGCGGCTAACAACTGGGACCCGGCGGGTGTGCAGGGGATGCTGAGCACCCTGGGCCGTATCGACGAGGCGCGGGGCGACACCGAGCGCGTGCCCAACTGGCTCTCCACCCACCCCGATCCGCTGTCACGCGTGTCGGAGGTGGCGCCGCTCGTGCAGCAGCTGCGCGCCGACAGGCTCAACTTCATCACCGACGAGGAGGAGTTCCTCAGCTACATCGACGGGATGGTCTACGGCGATAATCCCGACGAGGGCATCACGCGCGGCAGCCGCTTCCTGCACAAGCCGCTACGGTTTCGGATCGACTTCCCGACAGGCTGGCAAATCCAGAACAACCCCACCGAGGTGGTATCCAAGGCGCCCGGTGCCAATGTCTACATGCTGCTGCAGGATGTGGATGCGCCCGCGGGAGTGTCGCTGCGTGACGTGGCCGCCCGCTCGATGACTAACGCGGGCTTTCGCTTGTTGCGCGGTACGGGCGAGTCGATCAATGGGCTCGACGCCTTCGTGGGCATCTACCAGGGGAACATGGGCGGCCTGGGCGACGTGACCATGCGCGCCGCGCATATCCGCCACCGCGACACAGTTTACTTGGTGGGCGGCTTCGCGCCGCAGGTGCTATTCAACCAGTCGCAGGCGGCCATTGCCGACTCGTTCCGCTCGTTCACACCGCTGACCGAGGCCGAGGCCGAGGCCATCCAGCCCAACCGCATCGACATGTACGTGGTACGGACCGGCGACACGTGGTCGTCGATCGCCGAGCTATCGGGCGGGCTTATTGAGGCGCCGTCACTGGCGATCATGAATGGTGAGAACCCTGGCTCGACCCCGCAGGTGGGCCGGCGCATCCGCATCGTGGTCGCGGGGTAGCCACCCATGAAGCCAATCTTCCCGTTGGCCGATGACGACGGTCCCGCCGGCCCGCCCGAGCGCCCGCGCAGCATCCTGTACTGGCCGGGCCGCGCGGTGCTGGTGCTGGCGACCGCCGGCTTCACCCTCGTCGTCTACGTCTGGGCCACGCTGCCCGACGTCCGGCCCCTGGCCATCGAGAACCCCACCACGACAGCCTTCATGCAAATCCGTGCGGGTGAGGCCGCGGCAGCCGGGCGCGAGCTGCGGCACGTGCAGGAGTGGGTGCCCTACGCGCAGATTCCCGCTCACCTGCGGCGTGCCGTGCTGATCGCCGAGGACGATGCGTTCTTCCAGCACAAGGGCGTGGACTTGGTGCAGCTCAGGCGGGCCATCGAGGAGAGCTGGAGCGAGGGCGTGCCGCTGCGTGGCGCCAGCACGATCACCCAGCAGCTGGCCAAGAACCTGTACCTGTCTTCTGCGCGTTCGTCCCTGCGGAAGTTCCGGGAGCTGATCATCGCGCGCCGCCTGGAGGCCGCGCTAACCAAGGAGCGCATCTTTGAGATCTACCTCAACGTGATCGAGTGGGGCGGCGGCGTGTGGGGCGTGGGCGCGGCCGCGCGCGTGCACTTCGGCGTGCCGGCCTCGGCGCTCACCCACGAACAGGCGGCGCTACTGGCCGGGGCCATCATCAATCCGCGTGTACTGAGCCCGTCGGATCCGCCTCGCCGGTTGCAGGCGCGGCAGGAGATCATCCTCGAACGTATGGGCAGGGAGTAGTTACGGGCACGCCTGTGGCTGCGGTCACCGTGCAGGACCGAACGCTTGTAGCCTGAAATGCCTACATCGAGGCGGCGCGGGCATCGTTCCTGTAGTGCATGCCGACGGGCGAGGTGCCTAGCTGCCTGAACACTGGCAGCGGCCTGAGGCGCTCCGCATGGACGAGGTCGTGGCCGGCGGCGGGGGTGCGTTCGCATGCACCTCCGGGAGGATGCCGGCTTGGTGGTAACCGGCGTGCTGGACGTGTGGTCTAGGGCCCGCAGCGTGCGCGCAAGCCGCGTGCAGGCCTACACCCAGTCTGCCGCGACCGAGATCCGCCAAGTCGACGACACCGGCCGGCCGTCCGAGCGGCTGCGCCTAGCGGCAACAAGAGCGGTTACTCGTAACGGCCCGAGACCCTCACCAAGTACGTCGAGCGCGGCAGCGGGCTCTACGTGGCGCTGGACCGTGGGCTCAGCCGCGGCTACCCGAGGGGTCTCGCCTGAATCATCGAGCCCATCGCCCGGCGTCACGGGCGGGGCAGCGTGGCTGGCACGCTTGCCGAACTGCGCGAAGCGCTGGCCCAGGACACGCCTATCCCCTGAATTCTTCGTCAGATACGCCGGTACCGACCGATACGTGGGTTAGCATCCGCTGGTGTCCCACTGGCGCAAGGTCCTCGTCCTGACGCACCGCTGGCTCGGCATCGTCGGGTGTATCCTGTTTGCGGCTTGGTTCGTCTCGGGCGTCGTGATGATGTACGTCCGCATGCCCGTGGTGGTGGCCGAAGAGCGCTTGGCGCGGGCCGCGCCGCTCGACCTGTCGACGGCGGAGTACTCGCCAGTCGACGCCGCCAACCTCAACGGCCTGCGCCTTGGCCAAGTGCAGATCGGCATGCTGCAGGACCGCCCCGCGTACTCCTTCGGCGGGCGGGATCAGCGCATCGTCTTTGCCGACACGGGTGAGTGGTTCGACGGGCTCGACGCGGACGGAGCCCTGGAGGTGGCGCGCCGGTGGGCGCCGCGTGGTGTCACGCCGCGCTACGACGCCTACCTGGTCGAGCCCGACCAGTGGACGCTGCAGACAGGGCTGCCGGTCCACCGGTTTGCGTTCGACGACGAGGCCGACACGTACGTGTATGTGTCCGAGCTCACCGGCGAGGTGGTGCAGCGCACCACGGCGCGCGAGCGCTTCTGGGCCTACCTCGGCCCCGTGACGCACTGGGTCTACTTCACGCCGCTGCGCAGCAACGGCCGCGCGTGGAACGCGTTCATCATCTGGTCGTCGCTCCTCGGCTGCTTCCTGTGCCTGACGGGGCTGCTGTGGGGTGTGATGCGGCTATCGCCGTTCCGCCGCTTCCGGCGGCGGGGCAAGCCCGTGATGTCGCCCTACCCCGGGATGATGCAGTGGCACCACTACGCGGGGTTGCTCTTCGGCGTGCTCACGCTAACGTGGGTCTACAGCGGACTGCTGTCGGTGGGCCCGTTCAATTGGTTCGCCAGCCGCGGCGTCACGTCCGCACAGCGCGCGGCGACGACTGGCGGGCCACTGCGCACCGACCTGCTGACGCTTGAGAGCATGCGGGCGGCCCTGGTCGCCTACGAGCCGTCGTTCACGCCGCGCCGACTCGACGCGATGCAGTTCCGGGGCGAGCCCTTCTGGGTGGCTCAGCGCACGCCGGCGTCGCCCGAGCCGTGGCTCGCGGCCGGCCTGCTGCCGCGCAAGGCGCGGCCGGCGCTCGAACGGCTCTACGTATCGGCGGTATATCCGGAGGCGGGCCCTCGGAAGGGCTTCGAGCCTGCGGCGATGCGACTCATCGCGGACGCGGTCATGGCCGGCGTGCCCATTAAAGACGAGACGTGGCTCGAGGAGTACGACGGGTACTACTACGACCTGCGCGGCCAGCGGCCACTGCCGGTGCTGCGCATCCGCTACGCCGACGAGGTGGGGACGTGGCTGTATCTCGACCCGTCGCGCGGGGGCATCGTACAGTGGTCCGAGCGTGTCAGCCGGACGCGGCGCTGGCTGTACCAAGGTCTCCACAGTCTGGACTTCCCGTTCCTGTATTTCGAGCGGCCGCTGTGGGACGCGGTCATAATTGTGTTCAGTTTCGGCGGCACCGTGCTGAGCGTGACGACGATGCGGCCAGCCTATCGGCGGCTGCGCGTGCACGGACACGCGGCCATCAGGCGGATGCGGCGGCTCCGGGGCGGCGGGTGAGGGCGCCCGCTTGGTGGGTGCGGTCGGTGATCTTCGCATTCGCCGTGTTGCTGATCGACACGTTCCTGTTGGAGCGCTTCCTGATCGCCGGCATGCCGTGGCCGTCGTTCGTGCAGCTGGCCGTCCGTCCTGCCGTGTTCCTAGTCCTCGTCATCCTGGTTGGCGCCATCGCGCACGCGGGCTGGTGGACACTGCAGCACTACTGGCGCCGCTCCTCCCGTACCCGTTGATTCGGGCCGAAGAGCATGGCCCCGGCGGCGATGGTCGCCGCGTTGAGGTCAAGTCTGGCATTGCCATCGCCTACGGTAGAGCAAGCCACGATTCAGCGGCTCAGCGACCTAATCGAATGAACTCGTGCGAGCGGTCTCACGCAGATCGTGCCGTGGCGCTGGAGCCGAGCCTCGGCGGCATTGGCATGATCTCGCTAGGCTGAAGGCTGGCTCTGCGACTAGTCGGGGTAGTGTTCCGATTTGTGTGCAGAACCGCTTGAGTGAAGCGAGCGGTCATGGCCAGAGGTTGATTGACCCATCAACCCACTCATCAAGGAGTAGCAGCCATGACTACCCGAGCCACGCGTCGAGCGGAATCGAAGTCCACGGCGGCGGTGACCGCGACGTGTTGAAGCAGGTGGTGCAGGGGGCTCTGCAGGAATTCTTGAGGTGGAGATGACCGAACGTATCAGGAGTTGACGGCCGGCCTCGACTGACGTCAGCCGAACCGCTCGGGCGTGATCCGGAAGCGCCCGAGGTCCCACCGCGGCGGGCGGTCGAGGCAGAAGTCGGCCATGATCCGACCGACGACGCTGCAGAACTTGAAGCCGTGGCCGGAGAAGCCGGCCGCGACGAAGACGTCGTGCATCCCGGGCGCGCGGTCTAGGATGAAGTCCGTATCCGGGGTGTTCGTGAACATGCACGCCGCCATCCTGCGGGTCGGACCGTTCGCTTCCGGGAAGCAGGCTGCGATTCCTTCGCGCAGTACGGCTTCGTCCTCCGGATGGCACTCCCGGTCCAGGTGCTGCGGGTCGTTCACCTGCTGCCGCAGGTGGTTGTACTTGCCGATCTTGAACCCCTCGCCGCGGTCGTCGGGGAAGCCGTAGTAGCGACCGGACGGCGACTCCATGTTGAAGACCGGGAAGCGTTGCGGATCGAACACGTCCGCCCGCCGTGGCGCGGTCCACAGCATGACCTGCCGTTCGGGCCGGCAGACCGCCTGCAGATCGGGCAGCAGGGCGCCCACCCACGGGCCAGCCGTGATCACCAGCCTGCGCGCTTCGTACCGCTCCCCGCCGGCGAACACGCGCCAGCCCCGTGGGTCGTGTTCCCATCCGCGCACGGGCGTGTCGGTCAGGAGCTCGGCGCCGAGGGCGCGCGCGGCCGCGCCGTACGCCTCGATGGCCGTTTCGGAGCGGACGTAGCCGCCGTCGGGCTGGTAGACGGCCCGCAGGGTCGCGGGCAGCCGGTAGCCAGGGAAGCGGCGATTGATCTCCACGGCATCGAGCTCCTCGAACGCGAGCCCGTGCTCCACGCACGACCGCCGCGAGCCCTCGGTGGTCCAGCTCCCGTCCGCTCCGATGTCGAGCCCGCCCGTCACCTGCAGGATCGACTGGCCCGAGACTGCCTCGAGCTCCCGCCAGTAGCGATAGGCGGCACGGAGCAGGGGGACGTACTCCGAACCCTCCGAGTAGGCGAAGCGGATGATGCGCGTCGACCCGTGTGACGAACCGAAGGCGTGCGGGACGCCGAACTGCTCCAGGCCCAGCACCTTGCAGCCGCTCTGCGCGAGGTGATAGAGCGTAGCGCTCCCCATCCCTCCGATGCCGATCACGATCGCGTCGTACACACCCGGATCGTACTTCTGTCACGCGTTGGTCTGCGAGTCGGCTCCGGGTGAGAATGCAGGTGATGCAGTTTGCCACGACGCGCTGGAGCATGGTGCTAGTCGCAGCGGGAGGCGGGCCGTCCCCGAGCAGGCCGACCCGGCGCGCGGCCGCTTCCGCAGCTTTCTGCTTACGGCTTTGAAGAACTTCTTCACGAGCGAGTGGCGCTGGCAGGTGGCCGAGAAGCGCGGGGGAGCGCCGACGTCCGTCGCGGCTACGCGGACCACGGACAAGCAGAACTGTTCGACGCGCTCAAGGTCTACCTGGGCCGCGACGCGGCCGCCGTGCCATACGGCTACCTATCCGGGCGGCTCGGCCGCAGCGAGGCCGCCCCCTCTGGACGGCGCTCTCGCGCCTGCGCGCCCGCTGGCAGCGATTGATCCGGGCGCTGTGTGCCGAGGCCCACGAGGCCTGGCTCGAAGACCACCGCTCCCTCAACATGGACTTCCTCAAGGAGCAGAAGGAGGACCTGTTGCAGGCAGCTGCATGAACGAGCACGGTAACGACCTCAGCCATGATCCGAATTTGCACAACTTAACGTACACAACCCTAGTCGGTCGGGAGCAACGCGCCCGGGAAAGGCCGGGCGCGTGGCACGGGCCGCGATACCGGGACGGGTACGGGCGCAGGCGAGGTCGCAGGAGTCTCGGCCATGACCAGGCTGGGGGTGGCCGGTTCAGCAGACGTCATCACTGCGGTCGGAATCCGCCGCGCGCCGATGACCCGTCGGGACCAGTAGATCATCGACAGCTGTTCCACTCGTACCGTGCCGCCCTCGCTCGGCGCGTGCACAAAGCGGTTGTCGCCGAGCGCGATCCCCACGTGCGATGGCCCGCGGCTCACCGTCTGGAAGAATACGAGGTCGCCGGGCTGCAGTTCCTGGACCGACGCCTCCTGCCCGACGCCGTACTGGTCGGCGGTCTCGCGAGGCAGAGTCACGCCGTGCTGGGCGAAGACGTACTGTACCAGACCGCTGCAATCGAAGCCCGACGGGTCGCTTCCGCCCCATTGGTAGGGGACGCCTTGCTGCGCCAGCGCGGTGGCGACAATAGGGTTCAGCGTCGTGGCGGCGGGCGCCTCGGCCGGCGGTGTCGGGTCTGGAATCGATACGGTTCCCGTGTCGCGCGCGGCGCACGCGCCGAGCGTCAGCACGAGCAGGACAATTGCCAGCCGGGGCAGTAGGTGCATCACAGCACGTTGTATCGTCGTAACTTCCTGTGATCTATAGGCCTTAGAGGCTGCCTCATCTTGACAGTCGCGTAACCCTCCATGCATGATCGACCCGCCATGGAGCAGACGCTCCTCCTGAACGCGTCCTATGAGCCCCTGCGGGTTCTGAACTGGCAGAAGGCTATCACGCTCTGGTGCCAGGGCAAGGTCGAGGTGATCGCGGTCCACGATCGCGAGATCAGAGCGGTCTCGTTTAGCCTGAAGCTGCCGTCGGTCATTAGGCTTCTCCGCTTCGTCAAGATCAGGCGCCGGTTCGACTATGTGCCGTTCTCCCGGGCGAACATCTACGCACGCGACAACCACACCTGCCAGTACTGCAACGAGCCCCATTCCACGGCGGACCTCACCTTCGATCATGTGGTGCCGGTCGCGCAGGGCGGCCGGAAGGACTGGGAGAACATCGTGACTTGCTGCGTGACGTGCAACCGCCGGAAGGGCGGACGTACGCCGGAAGAGGCTGGCATGCGGCTGCGGCGTTCGCCGCGCCGCCCCAGCTCGACGCCAGCCGTACGCGTCACCATCGGCCTACGCGACGCGCCCGAGAGCTGGCGCGACTACCTGTACTGGAACTTGGAGCTCGACGACACCTAGTGGTTTCCTGCGGCCACGCCGCGTGACGACCCGTGCTGCTGTCGGGGGCGTGGTCCGTCGGCGTCGCCGCGGTGCGCGGCCGTCCGCTGGACGGCTGACGATCTGCTGGGCGGGAGCGCGGCACTCACGTGCATCTCTTGCCTCGGTTTCACTGCCTACTTCCTGACTTCTTGGGTTTGCCAGCACCTTCCGTGCGGCGACCGTCGTCCTGCCGGCGCTGGCTACGCTCGGGCACCGTGTCGATCGGGCGTGCGACATGGACACGTCCGGCGTGGCCGGGGACGCTTCCTGTGGCAATCCTCGTGACGTTGGCGACTATCGCGCTTTCTGTCGTTGCGCCGGGCACCGAGCCCGACGCACTCGGCTGCGTGATTCCCCTTGTGCAGCGGATTATCGAAACGGCCACCTTCGACGCGTGGCCGCACCGGGTGGAGGCCATCTCGCCGCATGGCTAGGCGGTGCTGCTCGCATGGCTGGAGCAGGGCGAGGGCGAGCTGGCCGTCGCCGTGGCGTCCCTGCGCCGGTCCTGGGCTTGTACCCTGATGATTGCCGCGCTGCTGTACGTACAGTGGTTCCTCGGCCTGGAACGCCTGACTGCTGCTGCCGGTGCCCATGCTGCTGGCCGCGGCCGACATCCTGACGATGCGAGCCTGGCGGTCGGCGGGGGCTGTGGAGGTGCTCGTGGCCCTGGCGGTCTCGGCGGGCGTCGACGCGTGGCGAGTGTTAGCCTACATCTCGGCCCGACGCGTACTTGACCAGCCGGCTGCCGCACCACGACGGACGACCTTGAGTGGATGAACACGAACCTCGACCCGGCGCGCCACCACGTCGCACCGCAGTTCACAGGGCTGTCCTATTGGACATGCTGTGGCCGCATCTTGATCCCGTCTACCAGTACGAGAGCCTCGCACGGGCCTTCGACGCTCCGGCATGCCTGCTGGTGGTTGCCCGGGAGCGCGGTATTACGCACCTGTTCGCCGCGCCCGGCGCGATTGCGCTTCTCGGTGAGGCGCGCTGCGTGGTCCGGCGCACCGGCCTCTTTGGCGCCTGCGGCCCCGTGGCCACCGTTGTTGCCGAAGTTCTGCGAGCAGGCCGGATAGACTGACTCCTAGGGATGTCTGCACCCGTACTCCACTCGATCGCCCCTCGTCACGCAGTCGATGGCGGACGCCTCGTCCTTCGCGGCAGTGGCTTCCCAGTCACCGATCCACCCCAAGTCACGCTCGGGGGCGAGCCGGTGCACGTCGTCTTCGTGTCCGGGTCTCGACTGGCCGTGGAAGTGCCCGAGGGTCTCGACGGCGGCACCGTGACGGTCGTCGTGGAGGGCGCCGAAGGGACGGCCGAGGTGGCGATCGGCGTGTCTTGGGCGACGGGCCTGCACCAAGTCGACAGTCCGGTGTTGGATCCGGACGGCAACCTCTTCGTGACCTACAGCGGGTCGCGTGGCCAGGAGGCCCCGGTATCGATCTTCCGCGTGGGCCACGACGGCACGCGCGAGCCGTTCGCGTCGGGCATCACCAATGCCACCTCGATGGCGATCGGCCCAGACGGCCTCTTCTACGTGTCGAGCCGGTTCGAAGGTGAGGTTCGTCGCGTCAACCCGGACGGCACCCACGAGCGTGCCGCCAGCGAGCTTGGCGTGGCCTGTGGCATCGCGTTCGGCACCGACGGCGCGATGTACGTCGGCGACCGCTCCGGCACGATCTTCCGCGTGCGCGACGGCGAGCCCGAGGCGTTTGCCACGCTGCCGGCCAGCGTGGCCGCCTTTCACTTGGCCATGGGGCCCGATGATATCCTGTTCGCCACGGCACCCACGCTGGGAACGCACGACCCGGTCTACCGCATCGACCCCCGCGGGGAGGTCGAGCCAATGAAAACCCAGCTCGGCCGGCCACAGGGACTCGCATTCGGGCCCGACGGGGAGCTCTACGTGGCCGATGCGCTGGCTGGCGCCAGCGGTCTCTACCGCGTCCCGCTCGACGGCGCCGCCGCCGAGCCGGTTGTGGCCGCCAGCAGCCTCGTCGGCGTCGCCTTCGGTCCGCGTGGGCAGTTCGTCGTAACGTCCAACGACACGGCATACCGCTTCGACGTGCTACGGCCCTAGGCCGGCGATACCGCCGGCCTTGGGATAGACTGCGGCCTCCACTCTGCGTCAAGGAGGCCGAAGCGATGGAGCCTACAAGGCCCCCGTCGAGGTGTCGCCCGACAACTACCAGCTGCTCCTTGAGGACGGCAACTACTGGGACCAGCGACACCGAACACTCGCATCCTGATGAAGATGGTCGACTTCATCCGGGGGGCACGGTGTGCATGCACTTGCCGGGCGGCGGTACGGTCGAACTCGACATTCCCGATGGCCACGCCCTAAAACACGGACCTTGGGCGCGTGTGTCGAGCACATTACTCGGCGATCTTCGAGCGGAAGTGTGCGGTTGACTGCAGAGCCCAGAGGGCCCTCGTTTGGGAATGCCCTTGCGCCGGTTGCGGCCTTGATCGTCATGCTCGCGGCGTCGGTCTACCTGTACGGAGACGCCTCGTCGGCCGGGCCGAACCAGATCGCCCTCATGCTGAGCGCAGGCGTGGCCGCGGTAATCGGCATAGCCAACGGACACAGGTGGAGCGCAATCGAGCGGGGAATCGTCCAAAGTATCAGCAGCGCGATGAGCGCCATGCTCATCCTGCTGGTCGTCGGTGCCCTGATCGGTGTCTGGATCCTCGCCGGCATCGTGCCCGCGATGATCGATTACGGGCTGCTGCTGTTACGCCCACGTGTGTTCTACGCGGCCGCGTGCGTCATCTGTTGCCTAGTGGCACTAGCGACGGGCAGCTCGTGGACGACGGCGGGCACGGTCGGGGTAGCGCTGGTGGGCGTGGCCACCGCGCAGGGCTTGCACCCGGGGATGGCTACCGGTGCGATCATCTCGGGCGCATACTTCGGCGACAAGATGTCGCCGCTCTCCGACACCACCAACCTCGCGCCTGCAATGGCAGGCACCGAGCTGTTCACCCACATCCGCTATATGGCGTGGACCACGGCGCCGAGCATCGGGCTCGCGCTGGTCCTGTTCGCGGGCGCCGGCGTGGTAATGGCGGTGCCCCAGGAGACAGCCAGCGTGACGGCACTACGGGAGGGACTGGCCGGCCAGTTCACGCTGGGCTGGCACCTGCTGCTGCCGGTGGCGCTCGTACTGGGGTTGGTGGTGCGCCGTATGCCCGCACTGCCAGCGCTGGTGCTCGGCACCCTGGTCGGCGGCCTCTTCGCGGCGCTTTTCCAGCAGGATGTTGTACTGGTTTACGCCGACACGCCAGACCTGTCGCGGCCGGCGGCACTGGTCAAGGGCGTGTGGAGTGCGCTGTCTGATGGGTTCGTCAGCGCGTCCGGGAACGCTGTCCTCGACGACCTGCTGACCCGCGGCGGCATTAGCAGCATGCTGACAACGATCTGGCTGATCGTGTCGGCGATGACCTTCGGCGGCGTCATGGAGACTACCGGGATGCTGCAGCGGCTCGGCGAGGCACTGCTCGGCACGGTGCGGGGCACTGGGAGCCTCGTGGCCGCCACGCTCGGCACGGCGTTCGGCACCAACGTGGTCGCCTCGGACCAGTACATCTCGGTCGTGCTGCCCGGCCGGATGTTCCGAGCCGAGTACGAGCGGCGCCGGCTCGAGCCGAAGGTGCTCTCGCGGTCGCTCGAGGACGCTGGCACGATCACCTCACCGCTGGTGCCCTGGAACACCTGCGGTGCCTTCATGGCGCAGACCCTCGGCGTGGCCACCTTTGCCTACGCCCCCTTCGCCTTCTTCAATCTGCTCAACCCCCTGGTGGCCCTGGCCTATGCGGCCACCGGCGTGACCCTCGACCACGCCGTTCGCCCCTCCGCTGGCCGCTCCCGGGTGGGATAAGATGACGGTTTCGGGTTTCGGCAAGGATCCGCAACTGTTTGGGGGGTATGGCTAAGGATTGGCTCGTGGTGCGCGGCGCCCGGGTCCACAATCTCAAGAACGTCGACGTCGACATCCCCCGCGACCGGCTGGTCGTGATTACGGGCCTGTCGGGCTCGGGCAAATCGTCGCTGGCCTTCGACACCATTTATGCCGAGGGACAGCGACGCTACGTCGAGTCGCTGTCCGCCTACGCGCGGCAGTTCCTTGAGCAGATGGAGAAGCCCGATGTCGACCTGATCGAGGGTTTGTCGCCCGCCATCTCGATTGAGCAGAAGACGACCGGTGCCAACCCGCGCTCGACAGTCGGCACGGTCACCGAGATCTACGACTACCTTAGGCTTCTGTTCGCCAATATCGGTGTGCCGCACTGCCACAACTGCGGGTGCGAGATCGCGTCGCAGTCGCTGGCGCGGATCATGGACTTGGTGCTGTTGCACCCGCTCGACACGCGGATCAACGTGCTGGCGCCGGCGGTGCGGGGCCGGAAGGGCGAGTTCAAGAAGGAGTTGCGGGCGCTGCGCGAGCGCGGGTTCGTCCGGGCGCGCATCGACGGGATGTTCCGCTCGCTCGACCACGAGATCAAACTCGACCGCCGGCGCAACCACACCATCGATGTGGTGGTCGACCGCCTGATCGTCAAGGCAGGGGTGGAGCGGCGGCTGGCCGACTCGCTCGAGACCGCGCTGAGCTTGGGCGACGACATCGTGGTCGTCAACACCTACGAGGGTGGCGATCAGCTCTTCTCGCGGCGTCTGGCGTGTGTCGACTGCGGCATCTCGATGCCAGAGATGACCCCCCGGGCCTTCTCGTTCAACTCGCCGCACGGCGCGTGCCCTGACTGCCAGGGCCTCGGTGCTACCTACGACTTCGACCCTCGGCTGGTCGTGCCCGATCGTACGCGGTCGCTAGCCGCCGGGGCCATTGCGCCGTGGGCGCGCGGCGACCAGAAACTGGTGCGGGAGGCCATTGCCACCCTGGCCGAGACGTTCGGAATCGACCCGGAGGCGCCATTCGGCCGGCTGCCGAAGAAGCACCGTGAGCTGCTGCTCTACGGCCCGCCGCGCAAGGTCGGCGCAGGCAAGTTGGCGAAGGCGGCGAAGGGGAAGAGGCGAGGCCGCGCGGGGCGCGACCCGTTCGGCACAGGCTTCGAAGGCATTATGCCCAACCTGCGGCGGCGGTACGCAGAAGGCGCGTGGAACGTCCAGGAGGACTTGGAGAAGTATCGCCTGCTCCGCGAGTGCCCGGCCTGCGGCGGTCAACGCCTCAAGCCCCACAGCCTAGCCGTACGCGTCAAGGGGCGGACGATCGCCGAGTACGTGACGCTGCCGATCAGCACGGCCGTCGGCGTGTTCGAGGCTCTCGACCTGACCGAGCGCGAGGCCCTGATCGCCAGTCGTGTGCTCCGCGAGATCCGCGAGCGGCTGCGCTTCCTGTGCGACGTGGGTGTGGGCTATCTGACGCTGGACCGCAGCGCGACCACACTGTCGGGTGGCGAGGGGCAGCGGATCCGGCTGGCCACCCAGATCGGCGCCAGCCTGTCGGGCGTACTCTACGTCCTGGACGAGCCCTCGATCGGCTTGCACCAGCGTGACAACCGGAAGCTGCTTTCGACGCTGGGACGCCTGCGCGACCTTGGCAACACGGTGGTCGTGGTCGAGCACGATGAGGAGACCATTCGCACGGCCGACTACGTGGTGGACCTCGGCCCGGGTGCCGGCGAGCATGGTGGCCGCGTAATCTTTCAGGGCCCTCCGGGGGAGCTGCTGCAGAACGGGCACGGCTCGCTGACCGGTGTCTACCTGACCGGCGAGCGGGTCATCCCTATGCCGACTGTCCGGCGGCCTTCGCTGCGAGGCGAGCTGGTGATTCGTGGCGCGCGCGCCAACAATTTGAAGAGCATCGACGTGGCTATCCCGCTCGGGACGTTGATCGCGGTCACTGGGGTCAGCGGGTCGGGCAAGTCGACCCTGGTCAACGACATCCTGTACCGGTCGCTGGCCCGCACGCTGTACAAGGCAGCGGCCGACCCCGGGCCGCACGACACTATCGAGGGAATCGAACTCATCGACAAGGTCATCGAGATCGACCAGTCGCCGCTCGGACGCACGCCGCGCTCGAACCCCGCCACCTACACGGGCATGTTCACGTTCATCCGTGATCTGTTCGCGATGATGCCCGAAGCGCGGACGCGAGGCTTCAAGCCGGGGCGCTTCTCGTTCAACGTCAAGGGCGGACGGTGTGAGGCGTGCCAAGGCGACGGCGTGATTGCGATCGAGATGCACTTCCTGCCCAACGTCTACGTGACGTGCGAGCAGTGCAAGGGACGGCGCTACAATCGCGAGACCCTCGACGTGCACTACCGGGGCAAGTCGATCGCCGACGTGCTCGACCTGACCGTCGATCAGGCGCTGCCGCTGCTCGAGAACTTTCCTCCCATTGCCACCAAGCTGCGGACCCTGCAGGACGTCGGCCTCGGCTACATCGAGCTGGGGCAGTCGGCCACGACGCTCAGTGGCGGGGAGGCACAGCGCGTGAAGCTGTCGCGCGAGCTGTCGCGGCGCAGCACAGGCCGCACGCTCTACATCCTAGACGAGCCCACGATGGGTCTCCACTTCGAGGACACGCGCAAGCTGCTCGACGTGCTGAACCAACTCGTCGAGCAGGGTAACACCGTGGTGGTCATTGAGCACAACCTCGACGTGATCCGCAGCGCCGATCACCTCATCGACCTCGGGCCGGAGGGTGGGGCTGCCGGCGGGCAGGTGGTGGCCACCGGCACGCCAGAGGAGCTGGCCGCGAACCAGCGGTCGGTGACGGGACAGTTCCTCAAGGAATCGGTCGATAAACCTAGCGAGTGGACGAACGGCGCCGGCCGCGTGTGATCGTGCCAAATTTGTGCGAAACAACGGTTTGGGCCGCTCGCCTGTGGTAAACTTGCCATACTTCGTTTTGAACGCTGTGTGGCTGCTGGAACCACAGTTTGACGGTCGCGGAGTTCCTGCCGGGCCGTGTTCAACCGGCTCAACGTCAATGGAGCCACGGCAGGTCACACCATGGCGGCGCGTCGATTGCTAGTGTGAGAGTTGAGTTACTGCTCTCACGGTCATGAGGTTGATGGGCGCCCAGCGGACACTTCGACGAGCTATTTCCTGCGCGGGAATCGGACTTCATTCCGGTCACAAGGTCACACTTTCCCTCAGGCCAGCGCCTGTCGGCACGGGCATTCGCTTCTGCCGGTCGGACATCGGCACGCAGGAGGTGCCGGCCCGCGTCGAGCACGTCGGGGGCATCCACTATGCGACGGCGCTGACGCGCGACGCGGTGCGCATCGACACGGTTGAGCACCTGCTGGCCGCGTTCGTGGGCCTCGGCATCGACAACGTGGTGGTTGAACTCAACTCGCCCGAGGTGCCGATCATGGACGGCAGTGCGGCCCCGTTCGTCTACCTAATCCAGGAGGCAGGCGTGAAGACGCTGCCAGCGGCACGGCGCTACCTGAAGGTGCTGCGGCCGGTGTCGTTGACTAGCGGCGAGAAGCGGATCGCGCTCTACCCGTCGGACCACTGCAAGGTCACCTACAGCATTGCGTTCGACCATCCGCTACTGCGGTACCAGGCGCGCACGCTGCGGATCACCGAGGACACCTTCGTCGACGACATCGCGCCGGCGCGGACCTTCGGCTTCCTCAAGGAAGTGGAGATGCTTCGCCGCCGGGGGCTCGCTCTCGGCGGGTCGCTCGAGAACGCGGTGGTGGTGGGCGACACCGGCGTCCTCAACAACGCGCTGCGCTTCGAGGACGAGTTCGTGCGCCACAAGATTCTCGACTTGCTGGGCGACATGGCGCTGGTAGGCTACCCGATCTCCGGCCACTTGGTGGCACACCGTGGCGGGCACGCTCTCCACACCGAGTTCGCCGCCCGCGTGCTCAAGGAGGCCGACGCCTGGACGCTGGTCGAGGGGACGACCGCCGCCGCCGAGGTTGCCTCGGCGGCGCTGCCGGTCAACGAAGCGTCGTAGTCAGTGCCTGCCTGTACGCCTCGAGCGTCTCGTACTCGTAACGCACCGTGTTGAGGCTCTCGCGTAGGTAGTCGCGCCCCTCCTCGTCGTTCATCTGATCGATCTTTCGCGCCATCATCCTCGAACGAAAGCTCTAGCTCGCCCCGGGAGAGGTCACCTCGCGTAGAGTGTCATCGTGGCGACGCGATCGTGGCGGCCGGCCAGTTTCACGCGGCCACCGGCGGTAGTGGCCTGCTTGTAGAAGTCCATCAGGCAACCGATGGCGGCGCTGTCGACGCAGGTGACCAACGTTAGGGTCGAGCAGCACTCTGGAATCGGGCGCCGACAGGATCGGTGCCATCGTCTCGGAGAAGTCCCAGGGCAGGGGATTACATCAGGTGCGCCTCGTACATGTGCACACCGGTGACGCCGTCGGTCTGGTCGGGAGGCAGCTTCATGAACGGGCTCCCATTTCCGAGTCCTCCGATGTGTCCGTGCGCTGGAGCTGCCGGGCCAGCTCGGTCCGACCCCGGTTGATCCGCGATTTGACCGTGCCCTCGGGCAGGCCAGCCGGTCTTTGACCTGCTACGACAGCTCCTTGGATATCCCGCAGGACGATCGCCGAGCCCAGCGTGAGCGAACAGACGGTCGAGCGCGGTGCGGAGCAGCGCCAGGCAGTCCTGAAGCTCGAACTCGGCGTACGGGCTGCGCGTGGTCACCCCCCCAGTGTCAGCGTGTCGGGGTCGACCGTCTCGCGCTAGCGCCGGACGCTACAGTAGTGGTCGATGCAGCGGTTGCGGCTGACGCTGGTCAGCCACGTCTGGAAGTTCGCGTGGTGGTCGAACGAGTCAAGCGGCTTGAACAGCTTGAGGAAGACTTTTTTGCGTTAGCTCCTCGGCCTCGTCGTAACGGCCGGCGAACGTGTACACGATGTCGAACACACGCCGCCGGTGCTGACCCACCACCTCCCTCCCGCAGCTGGTCTCCCTCGAGACCGCGGCGGATCGGCTCGTCGAGCTCGGATGAAGGCGGCCGAGGTGTCAGCGGTCAGGGGCCGGCGGGGTGTGCGGGGATGGCCGACGCGGACTAAGATGTAAGCTCTTGTGTCCCAATCATTCCAGCCTGCTGGCGATGGCTTGGCGTGCGAGGGCACGTCGGTGCGGGCAATTGCCGAACGCACCGGTACACCAGTCTACGTGTACTCGGCGGGTGCCATCCGCGACGCGTACCGCCGCATCGACACGGCGTTCGGGGACTATCCGCACGCCATCCACTACGCGTTGAAGGCCAACTCCACGCTGGCGATCCTGCGGCTACTCCGCGATCTCGGCAGCCGTGCCGACGCCAATTCGATCGGGGAGGTCGAGGTGGCGCGCCGCGCCGCCTTCGCGCCGGGGGCGATCACTTTCACTGGCGTCGGTAAGCGCCGCGACGAGATCGACTCGGCCGTGGCTCTCGGTGTCGGCACGATCAACGCCGAGTCGCCGGGCGAGCTTGACCGAATCGGCGCGAGCGCCGCGGCGCAGGGTCGCGTGGCGCGGGTCGCGTTGCGCGTAAACCCGGACATCGACGCGGGCAGTCATCCCCACATTTCGACGGGGCTGCGCATTAACAAGTTCGGTGTGCCGCTGTCGGAGGCCCGCGGGATCTACCGTGACCGGTACGACGCACCGGGGCTGCGCTTCGTCGGCGTACATGTGCACATCGGTTCGCAAATCACGACGCTGGACCCGTTGCGCCGGGCCGCCGACATGCTAGCCACCCTGGCGCTTGAGCTGGCTGCCGATGGGTTCACCCTCGAGCATCTTGACCTCGGCGGCGGTCTGGGCATCGCGTACGGCGACCACCCGGTGATCGATCCGGCCGAGTACGCGGCCGCGGTGCTCCCCGACCTGCGGCGGTCAGGGCTGCCAGTGGTGCTCGAACCGGGCCGCGCGCTCGTCGGCGCGGCCGGCGCGCTGGTATCACGCGTGGTCGATGTGAAGCAGTACCAGGACGGTCGCCGCTTCGCGGTGCTCGACGCCGGCATGACCGAGTTGATGCGGCCGGCCCTCTACGGCGCCATCCACCGCATCCTACCCGTGACGCCACGACGCGGGGCCGAGGCGGTGTGGGACATCGTCGGGCCGATCTGCGAGAGCAGCGATGCCTTCGCGAGCGACGTGGCGCTGCCGCCACTTGAGGTCGACGATCTCGTGGCGGTGCTCGACACCGGCGCCTACGGTGCGGTGATGGGCTCGAACTACAACCGCCGCTTGCTGCCGCCCGAGGTGCTGGTCGAGGGCGCGGCGTGGAGCGTGATCCGGCGCCGGCAGACCCTCGACGATGTGCTGGCCCTTGAGTGCAGATGAGCGGCTTGGTGGTCGTGTTCGAAGGGCTCGACCAGAGCGGCAAGCAGACGCAGGCTGCGCGGCTGGCCGCACGCTTGGCGGCCAGCGGCCGGACCGCTGAGGTCCTGTCGTTCCCCGACTACGATACCGCGTTAGGCGCCGAACTCGGGCGCATGCTCGCCGGCGAGCGTGAGTACGGTCCTGAGCTGGTGCAGCTCCTCTACGTCGCCAACCGCTACGAACACAAGGACGCGATCACGCGGGTGCGCGAGGCTGGGACGGTACTGATCTGCGACCGCTACCTCGCGTCGAGCGTGGCCTACGGCGAGGCGCAGGGGCTCGATCCCGCCTGGCTGACCGACGTGCAGCGTCACCTGCCGCAGCCCGACCTGACGATCCTGCTCGACATCACGCCCGAGGTGTCGCTACGGCGCAAGGCCCTCGGCCGCGACCGCTACGAGCGCGACCTCGCCCTGCTCGCCCGTGTACGCCAGAGCTACCTGTGCCAGGCGCAGGCGGGCTGGGTGGTGATTGACGGCGACCGCAACCGCGAGGCGGTGACAGCGGACATCTTCGCCGCCGTGGCTACACGCCTCGTCTAGCGCGACAGGCCGTTCAGCAATACGCTTCATCCACGACCGCGCGCAGCGGAGACCCTCGTAGATCCTGCCCGCCTGCGCGGCGGTTACGCGGGCGGCCCGCCACCCACGCGGGGCAGAGGGGGCTCGTCGAGCATTCACCACGATGGCGACGGTCTGCAGCAGCGCTTGCAGCCCGAGGTGGGACCGGGCGGATTGTATCCCAGCAGGCGAGGCAAACGGGACCGTCGAGCAGGCGCGCGCTCCCGCGAGCGCAGACCGCGCGTAGCCCAGCGCCAGCATAGCGGCGAGCCAGGGCCGAACGTGGTCAGGGAGCCGGTACGTCCAGGTCGGGAAACTGATGGCGGACGGCGTTGCCCCACAGCCGGTCGAGCGCGTAGTAGGCGCGGGCGTCACGACTGAAGACGTGCACGATGAAGCTGAAGTAGTCCAGCAGCACCCATTCTGAGTCCTTGCGCCCCTCGACGAGCGCAGGCCGCTCGTCGAACGTCGCGCGGAGCGTGGCCTCCACCCCCTCGGCGATGGTCTTGATCTGCCGCGGGTTGGCGCCAGTGCACAGGACGAAGTAATCGGTGAAGCCGTTGGCGGCGCGCAGATCAAGCACCACCACGTCGGACGCCTTCTTCCCCTGCGCCGCCGCGACCGCCGTGTCGATCGCTGCCGGCAGCTCGTCGCCGTGCGCGCGATCAGGCCTGCTCGTGTCCGTCATTCAACCGGCCTGTCGGGGTGTAGAGGTGGTGCTTGTGGATGTAGCGGGCGACGGGTGGCGGCACTAGGCCGTCGATGGACTCACCGGCCGCCAGGCGGGCGCGGATCCCAGACGAGGAGACATCGCGCGTCCGCGCCTCGATCGGGATGATGGCCGTACCCGGCGCGTCGTGGAATGTGATCGACGTGCGCAGCCGGGCGCGGAGCACCGGTAGGTGCTCCATGGCCACGTTTGAGGTGGCCCCCGGCCGGGCGATTACCACGAAGTGCGCACCCTCGAGCACCGCAGGAAACTCGTGCCAAGTGGAGATTTCTGAAAACGCGTCGAGGCCCAGGATGAAAAAAAGCTGTGTGGGTGTCCAGCCGTCGGCCGCGAGTACGCGCAGCGTGTCGGCCGTGTACGACCGCCCGGCTCGTGTCAGCTCCGCGTCTGACACCTCATAACCGTCGTGTCCCGCGATTGCCAGCCGCCCCATCGCCAGCCGGGCGTCGGGCCCTGCCACGGGCGGTGACGGGCGATGGGGCGGCGCGCCGGATGGGACCAGCCGCACGCGATCAAGTCCAAGGGTAGCGCGTGCCGCTCCAGCCGCGTCGAGATGTCCCACGTGGATCGGATCGAAGGTTCCCCCGAGCACGCCTAAAGTGGTCCCGCGCGTCATGGGTCTGGTGATCTCGCGTCGAGCGGGGTCGCGTCGGCCGCCATCAGGCTCCAGACTCCTTCGAGCAGCGCCGTCACGCCCTCGCCAGTGACCGCCGAGATTGGGAACAGACGCAGGCCCTTCGCGAGCACATAATGCTCGAGTCGCTCTAGGGGCGACGGGTCGTCGAGCGCGTCGATCTTGGTTGCCGCCACCATCATCGGCTTGCCGGCCACGCGCGCATCGAAGAGGCGCAGCTCGGCCATGATCGTCTCGAAGTCGTCCACCGGATCGCGGTCCGAGAGCGACGACACGTCCACTAGGTGGATCAGGACCTTGGTGCGCTCGATGTGGCGGAGGAACCGGTGGCCGAGGCCGTGCCCCTCGTGCGCCCCGGCGATCAGCCCCGGTACGTCAGCCACGACGAAGCTGTCGTCGTTGTGCAGTCGCACCACCCCCAGGTTGGGGGTGAGCGTGGTGAAAGGGTAGTCGGCGATTCGCGGCCGGGCAGCCGAGAGCCGCGTGATCAGCGTGGACTTGCCCGCGTTGGGGAAGCCGACTAGGCCCACGTCAGCCAACAGCTTCAGCTGCAACGTGAGGAAGCGCTCTTCACCCGGTTTGCCCGGCTCGACACGGTGCGGCGCGCGGTTGGTGGAGGAGACGAACCGGGCGTTGCCACGCCCGCCGCGGCCGCCCTTCGCCACCAGCACCCGCTCGCCCTCGACCGCTAGGTCGGCGAGCAGCCGTGGCGTGACGCTGTCCTCGTCCCTCGTCGCCCGCTCGTAGACCAGCGTGCCAATGGGCACATCGATCGTCAGGTCGGCGCCGGTCTTGCCGGTCTTGTTCGCGCCTTGACCGTGCCGGCCGCGGGCCGCCTTGAACTCGGGATGGAAACGGAAGTCCACCAAGGTGTTCTTCCGTCGCGAGGCCGTCAGGTACACGGATCCGCCGTTGCCGCCGTCACCGCCGTCGGGGCCCCCGCGCGGTACGAACTTCTCGCGGCGCATGCTGAGGCATCCTCGGCCGCCGTCGCCGGCGGTGACGTGGATGTCGACCTCGTCGACAAACATTCGTGGAATGGTACTAGTGCGAGGTGCTGACGCGGGGTGCGCCGGAAGGGGGGAGTGCGGTGCGCGAGAAGCAGCGAAGGAGGGTTCGAGTGGCAGTGCTTACCCCCTTCTCCCTTCGCACTGTTATTCAGCGGGTACGACGCTGATGCGACGCCCGCGTCGGCCGTGATCCTCGAAGCGGACCCGGCCGCCAATCTTGGCAAACAGTGTGTCGTCCTTGCCGAGGCCGACGTTCAGCCCGGGCGCGAACCGCCG
The DNA here is from genome assembly GCA_964535675.1 of uncultured Bifidobacteriaceae bacterium. Lineage (GTDB taxonomy): Bacteria > Acidobacteriota > Vicinamibacteria > Vicinamibacterales > UBA2999 > CAZHTD01. Next base: position 24,237 of record CAZHTD010000012.1, read on the forward strand.
GCCCCGCTGGCGGACGAGGATCGCCCCGCCCGGGACGGTGTTGCCGTCGAACCGCTTCACGCCCAGCCGCTGCGCGTTGCTGTCGCGGCCGTTCCGTGAGCTGCCCTGTCCCTTCTTATGAGCCATGCCTTGACCTTGTTGCCGGCGCGCGGGCGACCGCTACGCCTGGATCTCCGTGATGCGCACACGGGTGAAGATGCTCCGGTGCCCGCGCGTCTTCTTGAAGCCCTTGCGCCGCTTCTTCTTGAACACCCGTAACTTAGGCCCGCGGGCCTCGCCGTCGACCTTGCCCACCACGCGGGCGTTGGCCACGAAAGGCGCGCCGGTCACGACCTCGCCGGCATCCTTTTCGACCAGGAGCACCTGGTCGAACGTGAACTCGGCCCCCGACTCGCCGGGGCGTCCGTCGACGTCAACGAGGTCGCCTGGCGAGCCCCTGAATTGGCGGCCGCGGCTCTGAACGATGGCGTACACGTAGTGACATCCTCCCGTCTGGCGGCCCCATTTGGGCCGGGCACAAGAAACCTAGCCTAGCAGGGGGGACTCGAAGCCGCAAGCCTGAGCTTACTGCAGCAGGATGCGCGTGCCCCGGACCGACTGGCTGCTCAGGGTGTTCAGAAACGTAGGAAGAAGGCGGTCCATTAGCTCGAAATAGGACGAGAGCGGGGGGGTCGTCTGATTGGCGTTGTAGAGGACCTCCTCGCGGAAGGTCTCCGAGTGCATCGTCGCGCCCGTCCGACCATCGATGAAGACGAACCGTGGCCGGAGCATGAACCCGCGCCGCTCCATGAATTCGCGCTGCGGCACCACCGTCCGCCGACCGAAGGTGTCGAACACCTCGCGGTCGGTCTGCACGATACCGCTACGCGAATACGTGGTGAAAACCACCGACCCGGTCACGATGAGCGGGTTCTGGTATTCCTCGCCCAACTCGCGCCAGTACTCGACATTGGCGAAAAAGACCTCAAAGGGCTCGACGTCGTCCTCGTCGTCGATCTGCGGTGCTCCGCCGGTCACCACGCTCTCGGGCAGGGTCTCGGCGCCAGACTCCACCAAGCTGCGCGCGGCCAAGTCGGTCAGCGCCAGCACGTCAGCGTCGATTACCTCTAGGTTCGACTGCGAGCGCAGCTGACTGCGGAGTAGCCTGGTCGTCTCGACGTTGGCGTCGACGTCGTCGCTGCCGCCCGAGATGAAGCCGGCCACCAGCACGCGATCGAAGGCCGACACGTCGAGGGTCGCCCGGATCGGCGTCTCGATGGGCACCTCGTAGAAGTTAGTGCAGGCGCTCACCCCGACTGCGGCGGCCAAGCTACCGATCTTCAGCGCGTGCCGTGCGGTCATTAATCTCCATGAACAGCTCGTAGTTGCGCTGGATGAACTGATTGTTCGGCTCCAACTCGAGTGCTCGCTCGTAGGCGGCCTTGGCTAGGTCGAGGTCGCCCTCGTGCTCGTAGGCAATAGCCAGATTGTTATGCGCCGCCGCGTAGGAGGGGTCGAGTTCGACCGCGCGCTCCCAGCGGTAGATGGCCTCGCGCCACAGCCCGCGCTGGGCGACGCTGATGCCGAAGGCGACCTGATCGCGAGCCTCTCCCCTGTCTTGGGCCGCCGCCGGTACGACCGTCGCTGTCAGCAGCATCACGGCTGTGACCGCACGCGCAAGCATCAAATTCTTCCCTAGGTTGACTATAACGAGTGCCTGCGCGGGAGTGCAACAGCTCTAGAAAATATCACAACTCGGCACATCGAGCGGATGTACCCAGTGGAGCACGCACGGCTGGCCGATGCGCTCGCGGCCAGGAACACTGGTCATGACCGAGCGCCGCCTGGATACCTCCGCTGTAGCTCCACTGTTCCCCGGGCAGCGGCATCATCAGCGGGGCGTCCCGCGCCGTCGTGGTGGTGGAAGCCGGGCTCACTGATCACGGCGGCTGCCGCGCTGGAGTAGGACCGCGAGGACTTGGCCGTGCTGGGCAGCCCCTTGGGGGCGTAACCGTTGGCGCTACGCCTAATTCGCGACGAGGCAAGATCCCAAGGTGCGGACGATATCGTTGAGGACCTCAAGCTGGACGGGCCAGTCGGGTCGTTCGATGTATCAAGTCATTTTGGATCCATGACTTGCGACGATCCAATTTTGGAGGCCATGACCTTTGGAGCGGCGTACGCTCGTGGTGTCGGGTTAGGTGAGGCGGCTGGACGGGGGCGTTTCCTGCGTCTGCGACGACCATGCTAATGTGACTGCAAAAAATGGCGAAATTACTGGTAATCGTGGAGTCGCCCGCCAAGGCGAAGACGCTGCGGCGCTTCCTTGGCCCGAAATACCGGGTCGAGGCGAGCTTCGGCCACATCCGCGATCTGCCCGATTCGGCCGCCGAGGTCCCCAAGCAGATCAAAGAGTGCGACTGGGGCAGGTTGGGTGTGGACGTCGACGAGGACTTCACCGCCTACTACGTGATCCCGAGCCAGAAGAAGCAGCAGGTGTCCCACCTGCGGTCGGTCATCAAGGATGCCGACGAGCTACTGCTGGCCACCGACCCCGACCGTGAGGGCGAGGCGATTAGCTGGCATCTGACCCAGGTGCTCAAGCCCAGGATCCCGGTGCGCCGCATCGTCTTCCACGAGATCACCGAGACGGCCGTGAAGGAGGCCCTCGCGCACCCGGGAAACCTCGACGAAAACCTCGTCCGCGCCCAGGAGAGTCGCCGCATACTGGACCGCCTCTACGGCTATACCCTGTCGCCGCTACTGTGGAAGAAGGTGCAGACGGGCCTCAGCGCCGGTCGCGTCCAGAGCGTGGCTGTGCGGCTGATCGTCGAGCGCGAGGAGGAGCGCCGCGCATTCTGCTCGGCGGTTTACTGGGATCTGGAGGCGACCCTACGCGGCGAGGGCCGGGAGTTCGCTGCCACGCTGGTCCGATTGGGCGAGACGCGCGTCGCGTCGGGACGCGATTTCGATGCCGACACCGGCCATCTGAAGGCGAAGAACGTCGAGCTGCTTGACGAGGCGCACACTAATGCGCTGGCCGATGCGGTGAGCGCCAGCGTGCCGTGGACCGTGACGGCCGTCGATCAGAAGCCCGGCAGCGAGCGCCCGGCAGCGCCCTTCACCACCTCGACGCTGACGCAGGAGGCTTCGCGCAAGCTCGGCTTCTCGACCGAGCGCACGATGCAGGTGGCCCAGCGGTTGTTCCAGGGTGTCGACGTCGGCGGCGGGCGGATGGAAGGCCTCATCTCCTATCACCGGACTGACTCGACCACCCTGTCGGCCAAGGCCCTCAAGGAGTCGGCGCGGGTGATTCGGGAGATGTTTGGTGCCGATTATCACGCCGGGCCGCGGCGCTACCAGACGAAGGTCAAGAACGCCCAGGAGGCCCACGAGGCCATCCGGCCGACCGACTTCGGCCTGGTGCCGAGCCAGCTCGAAGACGTGCTCGACGCCGACGGGCTGAAGGTCTATGAGCTGGTCTGGAAGCGGACGATGGCCTCGCAGATGGTCGATGCCCGTGTGCTGCGGACCTCGCTCGAGCTCTCGGCCGGCACGCCCCACGGCCCCGCGGTGTTCGCCGCCAGCGGCAAGGCCATCCAGTTCCCCGGATTCCGGCGCGCCTACCTTGAAGGCAGCGACGACCCGGCCGCCGGGCTCGAGGAGCAGGAGGCGCTGTTGCCGCAGTGCGCGGTGGGTGATCGCGTGCACAGCGACGGCAGCACGCCGATGGTGATGGTCCAGACCACGCCGAAGCGCCATGAGACGATGCCGCCAGTGCGTTTTACCGAGGCCTCGCTCATCAAGGAGCTCGAGCGGCTCGGCATCGGCCGGCCCTCCACCTACGCGCCGACGATCTCGACGATCGTCCGGCGAGGCTACGTGTTCCGCAACGGCCGGGCGCTGGTGCCGAGTTTCACGGCCTTCGCCGTGACCAAGCTGTTGCGCGACCATTTCGGCGACTTCGTGGAGACCGGCTTCACCGCCGAGATGGAAGACGACCTCGACGAGATCTCGCGTGGCGAGCGCGAGTGGGTCGGATTCCTTCGGCAGTTCTACTTCGGTGACCCGAAGCAGAAGCACCGCGGGCTGAGGCCGGCGGTCGAGGCGGGTACGGAGCAGGCGGAGTACCCGTTGCTCGATCTCGGCAACGAGCCAGAAACCGGTGAGCCGGTCCGCGTACGCGTCGGCCGGTTCGGGCCGTTCGTCCAGGTGGGACATGGCGGTCCGGGTGGTCCAGGCCGCACGGCCTCGCTGCCCGAGGACCTAGCACCGGCGGATCTGACGGTCGAGCGCGCGCTTGAGCTAGTGCGCGCCAAGGCCAAGGGGCCACGGTCGCTCGGTGAAGACCCGGAGACCGGGCTGCCGGTGTGCGTTCTGACCGGCCGATACGGCCCCTACGTCCAGCTCGGTGAGACGTCGGAGGACCCCAAGGCCAACAAACCCAAGCGCGCGTCGCTGCAGGGTGAGATGACCGAGTCGACCGTTACGCTGAAGGAGGCGCTCAAGCTGCTGGCGCTGCCGCGTGAGGTGGGGCTGCACCCGGATGACGGGGAGACCGTGGTTACCAACTTCGGGCGGTTCGGTCCCTACGTGAAGCACGGCAGCGAGTTCCGGTCGCTCGAGACCGAAGAGGACGTGTTCACGATCTCGCTCGACGCGGCGCTGGCGCTGCTGCGCGAGCCGAAGCGATCACGCCGGCGGCAGGCGGCGCCAAAGAAAGTGCTCGCTGAGCTGACGCACGACGGCACAAGTCTGAAGGTGTTAGCGGGGCGCTATGGTCCGTATGTCACCGACGGTGAGACCACCGCGTCGATCCCGCGCGGCACCACGCCCAAGTCGGTCACCTTCGCGCAGGCGATGGAATTGCTCGAGACGCGACGGGCGGCTGGGCCGACGCGCGGGCGCAAGCCGGTGGGCCGGGGCGCTCGGAAGGGCGTGGGCAAGGCCACGCAGAAGACAGCTAGGAAGACCGCGGCCAAATCGCGCCGCACGGCGTAGCCTCCGTCCATTCTGTTCTCTCGCTCACTGCCCGCTCTGCTGGTACTATCCTTCTGATGGTGCACATCATCGGCCGCGGGCTGGCCGGGTGTGAGGCTGCTTGGCAGGCCGTCGGGTGTGGTGTACCGGTGACGTTGCACGAGATGCGCCCCGTGCGGGCGACGGCGATCCACAAGACCGACCGGCTCGCCGAGTTGATCTGTTCGAACCTTTTGCGCGACGACAACAACGCGGTCGGCCTCCTGAAGGAGGAGATGCGGCGGCTGGGCTCGCTGGTGATGCGCGAGGCCGACGTGACGGCGGCCACACAGCCCCCGCCCGTGATTGCGAGCCGGCGCGAGGAGCTGCCGGCCATGCCTGCCGACCCGGCGATGTACCCGCTCATCGTCACTACCGGCACGCCGACCTCGGGCAGGTTCTTGGCCGACATCGTGCGGCTGGTGGGCGCGGAGCAACGCGATCAGCCCGATCATGCCGCCCGGGGCGCTCAACCGTTCGATGATCTTCCGCGCGTCCCGCTGGGGAGGCAGCCTTCGCCCCCATATTCCCGGTGGTGCGACGGAGCGGAGCGGAGGGGAGTTCGGGACGACGGCGAGGACGATTATCTGCACTGCCCGCTCACGCAGGAGGAGTACGAGTGGCTGGTCGACTCCATTGCCACGGCCGAGTCGGCCATCGTGCACGACCGCTATCGCGAGACCTTCTTCGAGGCCTGCCAGCCGATCAAGGTAATGGCGCACCGCCGGGTGACACGCTCCGCTTCGGCGCCATGAAGCCTGTGGGCCTCATCGATCCACGCCAGGCCGGACACCCGGTGGTGCAACTCCGGCAAGACACGTTGGCGGGCGATCACTTCAGCCTGGTTGGCTTCCAGACGCAACTCAAGTGGGGCGAGCAGATGCGGGTCCTGCGGCTGATTCCGTTTGAGCGGGCCGAGTTCGTCCGATTCGGCATGATGCACTGCAACACCTACATCAACGCCCCCACCGTGCTGCGTGAGACATGGCAAACGTGGCTCCGTTCGGACCTGTTCTTTGCCGGGTGGATCTCGGGCGTCGAGGGCCACGTGGAGTCGGCGACCTGGGGCCTCATCGCCGGCTGCAACGCCGTGCTGGACGACTGGCAGGCGGCACTGGTGCACAGGTGAGGCCTCCCCAGCTCCAGGCGTTTCTTGATTACCTGCGACTCAACCGCAACGCGTCCGCCCACACCGTCGACGCGTACGCCCGAGACCTCACGCAGTTCGTCGCGCACGCCGCAGCCTTCGCCGGTGCTGTGCCCGGGACCTTCGCACCCGCGCACATCGGGGTCGACGCGGTGCGTGCCTTCATGGCCGATCTGCACCGACAGGGGCAGTCGCGCTCGTCGGTGGCGCGCAAGCTCTCGGCGTTGCGCTCGTTCGTGCGCTTCATGCGGCGCGAGGGGTGGCTCGATCACGACCCGCTCGCGTTGGCGGTCGCGCCCAGCCGCAAGCAGAAGATTCCCGCGCACCTCACGATCAACGAGATGATGCGGCTGCTCGAGATGCCCGATGCGGCCACGCCGCTCGGCCGCCGCGACCGAGCGATCCTGGAGCTGTTCTACGCGTCGGGCCTGCGGCTGAGCGAGCTGGTGGACCTTGACCTTGAGGACGTGAACCTGTCGGGGCGGATGGTGCGGGTGCTCGGCAAGGGTGGCAAGGAGCGGCTGGTGCCGTTCAACGTCTCGGCACAGCAGGCCATTCGCGTCTGGCTGTCGGATCGCGTGTCGGTCAGGGAAAAAAGGCCCAGAAGCCGCGCGCAGGATGCAGACGCGCTGTTCCTCAACCACCGCGGGGGGCGGCTGACCGGTCGCAGCGTGCAGCGGCTGGTGGCGCGCTACGTCGCCGGATGCAGCACGCGCTTCGGGATCAGCCCGCACGCGTTGCGGCACTCCTTCGCGACGCATTTGCTCGAGCGCGGGGCCGACTTGCGGGCGATTCAGGAGCTACTCGGCCACGTACAGCTCTCCACCACGCAGCGCTACACGCACGTCAACGCGGCGCAGCTGCTCGACGTCTACCGCCGGGCGCACCCCCGTGCGCACGCCCGGCCGTCAGGCAAGTAGCCTTCCCTCCGGGGCCGGTGAGGCCGGGGTCTCGGCGTTGCGGGTTGCGCGCCGGCTGCGCGGGAAGTCGATGCCGGGCGTCTTGAGCTTGTAGGTCATCACGCGCGGTCACGATCTTGTAAGTGAGAGGGGAATCAGATACCCGATTGGCGGACCTCAGACCCCGGAGGATGGCTCGGCCGCGTGCTCCTGGAGGGCCTCCCACTGGCCCATCAGGTCGCCAACCTCCCACATCAGGGTCTGGTGGCGCTCGACGATCGGCTGGCTAGTCTCGCGGTTGTTGTAGAAGCCGGGGGCCGCCATCTGAGCCTCTAGGGTCTTAATCTGCGCCTCCCGTTCGGCGATCCGCCCCTCGAGGTCGGCGACCCGCTGGCGCAGCTTGTCGGCCCCGCGCTTCCGCCGCCGCTCGTCTACTTCGGCGCGCTTGCGCGCCTCGCGGGAGGGCGCCGGGGTGGCGGGGGGCTCTCCGGTGTGGGCCACCCGCTTGCGTCTGGCCGCCTCGCGCGGCGGGGCGGTGGCAGCTGGCTGGGCTGAGGCTTGGCTACCGGTGCCATGTTCCTTGTGCCAGAGGAATTCGGGGTAGGTCCCCGGGTAGACCATCGCGTCGCCGTGGCCCACTTCGACGATGCGCGTGGCCAGCCGCTCGACGAAGTAGCGGTCGTGGCTGACCAGGATCAGCGTGCCGCCGTAGTCCTCGAGCGCGTCGAGCAGTACGTCCTTCGAGTCGAGGTCGAGGTGGTTGGTCGGCTCGTCGAGCAGCAGTGTGTTTGATGGGCGCAGCAGCATCCGGGCCACGGCCAGCCGTGTACGCTCGCCGCCGGAGAGTACCGACACCTTCTTGTAGATGTCGTCGCCAGTGAACAGGAACCCACCGAGGAGGGTCCGGATGGCAGGCACCATCTGTGTAGGCGAGCCTGCCTCCAGCGTCTCGTAGACGGTGCGGGACGGGTCGAGCCGCGTCGCCTCGTCCTGCGCGAAGTACTCGGTTACGACCTGATGCCCCTCAGTGCGCGTGCCCCGATCTGGTGCCTCCACGCCGGACAGCATCCGCATCAGCGTGGACTTGCCCGAGCCGTTGGGGCCCACCAACGCCAGGCGGTCGCCGCGCTCGACTTGCAGCGTGAGGTCTGCGAACACCGTCTTGTCGCCGTAGGCTTTGCGTGTGTGCTCAAGTCGGAGGACGGTGCGGCCGCTTCTCGCGCAACTCGGGAAGTGGAAGTGGATCCGCTTCCGCTCGGGCGGCACCTCGATTGGGACGAGCTTGTTGAGCTGCTTGAGCCGGCTCTGTACCTGCGCCGCCTTGGTCGCCTTGTAGCGGAAGCGATCGATGAACAAGCGCATCCGCGCGATCTCCTCCTCCTGGTTGCGTTTGGCCTGCCGCAGCCGCTCGAGCATCGCGTCGCGCTGCTCGACGTAGTGGCTGTAGGTGCCGACATAGTCGTCAAGCCGGCGGAGGTGCAGATCGGTGATGCGCGTGACCACGGCGTCGAGGAAGTAGCGGTCGTGGCTGACGAGGATGACCGCGTAAGGGTAGGCCGACAAGTACCCCTCGAGCCAGTTGCGCGCCTCGAGGTCGAGGTGGTTGGTGGGCTCGTCGAGCAGCAGCAGGTTGGGTCGGCCGAGCAGCAGCTTGGCCAGGGCCAGGCGCATCTGCCAGCCGCCCGAGAAGGTGTAGGCGGGGTGCTCGAAGTCCTCCGGGGTGAAGCCGAGGCCGCGCAGCACTGTCGATACCCGCAGGTCGATGCTGTAGCCGTCGGCTACGCAGAACCGGTCCTGTAACTTGCTGTAGCGGGTGAGCATCGAGTCGTGGTCGACCTCGGGCACCGCCGGATCAGCGAGACGGTGCTCGATCGCGTGCATTTCGTCGCGGACGTCGAGCATGTCCTGGAACGCGGTGGCGGCTTCGGCGAAGACCGTCCGGCCCGCGTGTGTCAGCCCGTCTTGTGGCAGGTAGCCGATCGTGGTTCCCGAGGGAGTCACGATCCGGCCGTTGTCCGGTTCGTCGAGACCGGCCAGCATCCGGAGTAGCGTGGTCTTGCCCGCGCCGTTTGGACCGCACAGGCCGATGCGGTCGCCGTTGCCCAGTTGCCACGTGACGTGATCGAACAGCGTGCGACCGCCGAAACCCTTGGTGAGATCTGAAAGCTGAATCACGGCTTGGTTAGGATACGGTAAGGTCGCTGGCCCCGATGCCCGTACTGACGAAGAGCGCAGGGCGGACCTTCGCTGCCTACGCGACGGTGCCGAGCGCCTTGGATGCTGCGGCCAGCACCTGCGGCACGCGGAACGGCTTGGTCAGGTAGCCGGTGACACCGAGGTTGACGGCGTCGATCGCGCTCGACTCGGTGGAGAACCCGGTGATGATGATCACCGATAGTTCCGAGTTTATGCGCTTAGCCTGACGGATGAGCGTCAACCCGTCCATGCCGGGCATCTTGAGATCCGCGATCAGCAGGTCGTAAGCGTCACCGCTGCGCATCCGGTCCAGCGCGGCATTGCCGTCCGACGCGGTGTCGACGTCGTACTCGGCCAGCGCAAGCGTCTTCGAGAGCAGGTCGCGGATGCTGGCCTCGTTGTCGACCACCAGCACGCGCTGGCGCTCGTTGCGCGGTGCCTCGGCAACCATCGTGGGGGCACTACTGTTGACCGCTGCACCCGCGCGCTGGCGGTCGAGCCACGTGTCGATATCGCGCTTGCGGAACCGCCACTGCCGCCCCACGCGGACCGCAGGGATTTTGCCCGCTTTGATCAGCCGATACACCGTCCTGAGGTTTACTTGGAGGTACTCAAGGACCTCTCCGGTGGTCAGGAAGATCTCATCATTCGGAAAGTTCACTGCCACGATGCCTATGCTAGCCTGAGCCAGGTTGCAATGAAAACCTAATATGTTCGTTAACAGACCAAGTTGTCCTTTCACAATCTGTACATTACTGTCATCTTGAACCTTCGAGTCCTGTATGGGAACGCCCCTGGTCCGGCCGGGCTGCGGCGGCGCCCCCGTGCGGGCAAGCCGAAGGGCGCGGCCGGCCGTCATACACATGTCGGCCCTGAAGGGGCCGGGACGTTTCACGTGTGAGTTGGACCGACGAAGAGCTCGTGGCTCGTGCGCAGGGCGGCGACGCCGACAGCTTCAACGAGCTGGTGCTGCGGTGGGAGCGGCCGGTGTACGCGCTCGCTTACCGCGTGCTCGGCCAGCAGGAGGATGCACGGGACGTTTGCCAGGAAGCCTTCCTGCGCGCTTACCGGGCGCTGCCGCGCTTCAAGGGGCAGGCGAAGTTCTCGTCGTGGCTGTACCGAATCGCACTCAACCTGTGCCACGACTTGATCCGCCGCTACCGCCGAACGCCTGAGGCAGCGATTCCCGACGGCAGGGACCCAGCCGAGTTGGCCGCCGACCGCGAGCCGCGTGAGTCGATCGAGGCACTGGTGGCACGGCGCGAGCTGAGCACCGCGGTGGAGAAGGCGATGGCATTGTTGCCGGAAGAACAGCGGACGGCGATCATCTTGAAGGAGTACCACGGCATGACGTTCCGGGAGATCGCGGATCTTCAGGGCTGCCCCCTGAGCACGGTGAAGACCCGACTCTACCAGGGGCTGTCGGTCCTGCGGAGACATCTTGCGCCTTTAGGCTCGGGAGCGTCGCTGCTGATGAACAAGAGATGAGCAGGACATTCGAGTGCGGAGACACGGCCGCGCTGGTCACCTACCAGTACGGCGAATGCGAACGCGACGAGCAGGCGGCAGTCGCTGCCCATCTGGTCGAGTGCGTGGCGTGCGCGACAGAGGTCGAGGCGCTCGACACTACGCGCCGGCAGCTGGCGGCCTGGGTGCCACCCTCGACGGAGCCGGGCATTCGGAGCCCGACGGACGGGGCGGTGATACTGCGTCCGGTGCCGTGGTGGCGCGGCTCGCTGCCTACGTGGGTCCAGGCCACTGGGGCCGTCGCGCTGTTCGCCGGTGGACTCGCGCTCGGCGGCGCGGCATCAACGTGGATGCAGCCGGCGGCGCCGCCGGCCGAGGCCGCCCGGTCGGCGGTGGTGCCGGTGTCGGCAGCTGATCTGGCCGATCTCGAGCGCCGGCTCCAAGCCGAGATCGCAGCGGTGCGCGGCGCGATCCCAGCCGGCACCGACGAGAGCGCGATGCTGGCTGCGGTGCAGAATCTGATTCGCGCCAGCGAGGGTCGACAGCGTCGCGAGCTCGCACTGGTGACGGCCGAGATGCTGCGCGACTTTGACGCTCAGCGCCGTGTAGACCGCGCGCAGATGGAGCGTGCGGTGGGACAGCTCGAGGGAGTGACCGGTGCCGAGGTGGCCGAGCAGCGCCGGCTGATCGACTATTTGATCCGCGTGGCGCAGCAGCAGCCCTAGCCGGCGAGGGGCCTGGGAAGTCAGAACAGGGAAGACTGAACGTGCAGAAGAAGGCAGTAGTTGCGGTGGTGCTGTGGGTCGGGGCGGCAGGAATGGCCGCCGCCCAGTCGGTCGAGCAGGCCCAGATCCGCGCACGGCAGCAGATTGCCATCATGGAGAGCGTACTCGAGCGCGCCGTGTCGAACGGCGCTGAGAACATCATGCGGCAGGTGAGCGCCCTGATGCCGGACCTGCTGCTCCTGACCGGTGCGCCACGGGCGCGCGGCTTCCGCCTCGAGGGGTACGGCGTGTTCTTCGATGTGGACGTGCCCGAGATGCGGCGGAGCATGAGCTGGACGCTGCGGACGCTGGTCGATGAGAACGGGTTCGCGCTGAACGCGCTGGCGCAGCTCCGGGCGACGCTCGACCTAATTGCCGACCCGCAGGTGCGGGCCGATGCCGAGCAGGCGATCCAGCGGATCGAGCGGCAGGTCGGCTCCGTGCCCGACCCGGCCGCCATGCCCGACGGCATCGACCCGCTGCTGCGCGAGGACCCGTCGGCCGCCTACGCTGCCGAGGTGCGGGTAGCTCTCGTCGACGCGATGCTCCAGACGAGCGGTGCGATCGAGGTCGCAGACGACGAGTGGCTGACCGTGGCCGCGCGCGACAACTACTCGGGGCAGCCCTTCGTGCCCGACTCAGGCGACCTGCCGACCCTGGTGCTGCGTGTACGCGGTAGCGACCTCGCTGCGTTCCGGGCGGGACGGCTGAGCCTCGACGAGGCGCGGAGACGCGTCGAGGTGAGAGCGTACTGAGATCCGCTCTCCGCGAGGGGAACTCCCCGGTGGCGGCAGGTGTCCAACCTGACGAGTCACGGAGGTAGAATGAACCCCATGAGACGCCTGCTTCCTCCCTTCGCGGCCCTTTTGCTGCTGGCCGGTTGCAGCACCATCGACGTGCAGGAGGCCCTCCAGGTCACCGACGTTCGCACCGGGTGGTACGACGAGGGCGTCGTGAATGGCCTCAACAAGCTGGTGCCCTCGATCTCGCTCCGGCTGCGGAACGTGTCGGAGGCCGATGTGCGCAGCGTCCAGCTCAACGCCATCTTCCACCGCATCATCGGCGTCGAGGAGCCGCCGCTCGGCGACCACTTCATCCAGGCGATCGATCGCGACGGCTTGGCGCCCGGCGAGGTCGGGGTGCCACTGGTCATGCGCTCGGGTATCGGTTATACGGGCACCGAGACGCGTCTCGAGATGCTGCAGAACCGCTACTTCGTCGACGCCAGGGTGGAGATCTACGGCAAGAGCGGGTCGCGGCCCTGGACGCTTATCGGCGAGTTCCCGATCGAGCGCACGCTGCTCACCGAATAGCCTCAACGGCTTGGCGGCGCTCAAGGTCGGCGCTCGTACGCTTCGTGGCGTCGGCTTCCCGCTCGGCGGCTGCGAGGTGTCGAACTTAGCGTTGCGCGCGACGGTGAAGGCGGCCCGCTGGTGGTCATCTCCAGTGTCAGCCTGCTGTCGGCGACGATGCTTGCAGGGTCGCGCGTGTACGTCGCGATGGCAAGAGGTGGACTGTTTCCGCGGCTGCCCGAGCGCGTCCGTCCACTCGCGGTACCACACGCCGATGCTAGCCATCGGCACGCAGGCAACTTGGAGCGGGGCCGCTGGTGCTGACGGCCGGTGCAGGGCCGCTGGTGATTTGCAGGGGCTTTGCGAACGTGTTCGGCTGGGGGCGTTGCCGTCGTGGCACTGTTCGTACGGCGCGCGTAGGCGTACCCGGTCGGACTAGGACTCGCCGTCCTAGCGAGCGCCGTAATCTTGGTTAACGCGCTGGCCGTGGCGCTGGCTACGACAGGTGCCGGCGTGATTGTAATCGCCGGCGGCCTGCCGTTGTAGCGGTGGATCAGAAGAGCGGTGCCGGGATCAGCTCACCCTCGTAAGTGATCTTGCCCCCGATGGCCGGGCCCACGTCGAACTCGAGCACTTCGTACCCCGGCGCGACGATCTCGATATGGTGCGGTCCAGGCAGCAGGCGCAGCGACTGGAAGACGCCGTCGAAGTTGTCCACGCGCCCCGCGTAGTAGCCGTCCACGTAGACCTCGGCCTCGCGCGGGCGGACGCGCAGCCGCAGTTCGCTGTACCGCCGTCCGGTCGGTCGCACGTAGGGCTGCACCACCGCCCGGTAGTGCGGCGGGTACCAGTACGGCTGGCCGACGTAGATGCCGACGGTGGTGCCGTACGGGTAATAGGGGTAGTAGCGGCCGCGATAGTAGTACGAACGCCCGCCACGGGCGCCGGGCACCACCACGACACTACGGTCCTGGTTCCGGCGGCTCGACGGCGGCGGCCCGGTGCGCGGCACCGCTTGGCGCTGGTCGCCGGCCTCGGCTCGCGGCGCTGGCGCCTCCGCAATCCTAGGCGCAGGCGTGGACCGCGTCGCGGGTGCGCCCGAGTCTCCCGAGCCGCGCTGGGTGGCCTGTCCCTCGCCGCCGCCACTCGACGGCGTGCGGGGGTTGACCGGCCCCTGCGCTCTCGCCGGGACTCCGGCGCCAAGCATCGTGAGCACGAGGAATACCGTTACCAGCGCATGCATGAGCGACCTCCTTCCATGAACTCCTTCTTAGGGACAAAGCAAGCGGGCTGCCAGCGTCGACGGGCCACCCCCCCTACATCCGCATAGGTCCGCCGTACGGCGGTGTCCCCTAGACAGGTCGGTGGTGCACTCGGAGGGGGCCGTCCACATGAGGCATACTGGCCTGATGAGGGCCACCACGACACACGCGACGACCATCCTCGCCGTCAGGCAGGGCGAGCGGACCGTGCTGGCCGGCGACGGCCAGGTGACGTTCGGCAGCACGGTACTCAAGCAAGGGGCCCGCAAGATCCGCCGGCTCCACAACGACACGATCCTCGCCGGGTTCGCCGGGTCAGCCGCCGACTCGTTCGCGCTGTTTGCCCGGTTCGAGGCCAAGCTCGAGCAGTACCGTGGCAACCTCGAGCGCGCAACCGTGGAGCTGGCGCGCGACTGGCGCACCGATCGGGCGCTCCGGCGGCTCGAGGCGATGCTGGTTGTTGCGGATCGTCAGTCGACGTTCCTGCTCTCGGGCACCGGCGACTTGATCCAGCCGGACGAAGGCGTGGTAGCCGTCGGGTCAGGCGGGCCGTACGCGCTGGCGGCCGCCCGCGCGTTGCTGGGTCACAGCGCGCTCGACGCGCGCCAGATCGCCGAAGCCGCCATGGGCATCGCCGCCGACATCTGCATCTACACCAACGGCGAGCTCACTATCGAGGAGCTATAGGTGTCCCCATGACGATTGCTCTCCCCGAGCGCACGTGCACGTCGACCGCTTCACTCACCCCTCGCGAGATCGTGGCCGAGCTCGACCGCCACGTGATCGGACAGGCCAGCGCCAAGCGCGCGGTGGCCATCGCGCTGCGCAACCGCATGCGCCGCCAGCGGCTCTCCGAGGAGATGGCGCGGGAGGTCACGCCGAAGAATATCCTGATGATCGGGCCGACTGGCGTCGGTAAAACCGAGATCGCTCGGCGGCTGGCCCGGCTCGCGCAGTCGCCGTTCCTCAAAGTCGAGGCCTCGAAATTCACCGAAGTCGGCTATGTCGGCCGCGACGTGGAGTCGATGGTACGTGACCTGGTGGAGCTGGCCGTCGAGATGGTCCGTGCCGAATGGGACGAGGAGGTGCGCGAGAAAGCGCAGGCTGCCGCCGAGGAGCGGTTGCTCGACCTGCTGCTGCCCCCGCGGCCGGCGGCCCCGCAGGACGCGGCCGCCGAGCGCGAGCAGGCCTCGAGCACGCGCGAGCGCATGCGCGAGGCGCTGCGCGCCGGTCGGCTCGACGCGCGGGTGGTGGAGATTGAGGCGCGCCAGGCGGCCGTGCCGCCGTTCGAGGTGGTCGCCGGAGGATCGGTCGAGGAGATCGGCATGAACCTCCGCGAGATGATGGGCAACCTCTTCCAAGGCCGCGGCGGAAAGCGACGGCGGATGGCGGTGCCTGAAGCGCTGGCGCAGCTGGTCGACGAGGAGCAGGCGCGGCTCGTCGACATGGAGTCGGTCGGCCGCGCGGCCGTGGAGCGTGTGGAGCAGGGCGGGATCATCTTTATCGACGAGATCGCGGGCCGTGAGTCGGGCGGGGGCCGTGGGCCCGATGTTAGCCGCGAGGGCGTGCAGCGTGACATCCTGCCGATCGTCGAGGGGACGACCGTCACCACCAAGCACGGTATGGTCCGCACCGACCACATCCTGTTCATCGCGGCCGGTGCGTTCCATCTGGCCAAGCCGTCGGACCTGATTCCCGAGCTGCAGGGGCGTTTCCCGATCCGTGTAGAGCTTGAGCCCCTCACGCGCGACGACTTCGTCCGGATCCTCACCGAGCCGCGCAGCGCCTTGGTCACGCAATACGTCGCGCTACTCGGTGCCGACGACTTGGCGCTGTCGTTCACGCCCGGGGCAGTCGAGCGGATTGCCGACTTTGCTGCCCGGGTGAACGAGGCCACCGAAAACATCGGTGCGCGGAGACTCCACACCGTCATGGAACGGCTGCTCGACGAGTTGTCGTTCGAGGCCCCGGACCGCGCCGAGCGCACCGCGGTTATCGACGAGGCCTATACCGAGCGCATGCTAGCCGACATCGTAGGCGACGAGGATCTGTCGCGCTTCATCCTCTGAGTCAGCCGAGGCTGCCAAGCCCGGCTCCCCGGATCCGGTACAATGATGGGGACCGGAAAGGCTACAAATGTGTGGCGTGGCATGTCCGTTTGCACACAAGCGTCACCATCGAGTCCCGGACGCGACAGCGTCCGACTTGGAGTCGTCGTGCCCGCATCGAAAACCGACCTCGCGACCCGTGACACCCGGCGGCTGTCGTCGCTGCTCGAGGTGAGCCAGGCCCTGTCGAACAGGCTCAACCTCAAGAGCGCGCTGCACCGTGTGCTGACGATCCTCGGCCGCCACCACGGCGTCGTGCGCGGGATGGTGACACTGCTTCACGCCGGTGAGCTGCGTGTGGAGGCCTCCGAGGGCTTCGATGATCGCGCGTGGGTGGTGCGTTACCGGCTCGGCGAGGGCATTACCGGGCAGGTCGTCGAGCGCGGGAAGCCGGTAATCGTCCCGCGCGTCAGCCAGGAGCCGTCGCTGCTCAACCGCGCTGCCCGGCGCGCCGAGTCGCGCAAGCAGGAGCTGAGCTTCATCTGCGTGCCGATAATGCAACAGCGCCGCTCCGTGGGCGCGCTCGGCGTGGACCTGAGGTACAAAAGCGACCGCGACTACGAGAGCAGCGCGAAGTTCTTCGGCGTGGTGTGCTCGATGATCGCACAGGCGCTCGACGTTCAGTGCGTGATCGAGGAGGAGCGACGGCGCCTGCTTGAGGAGAATACGCACCTGCGACAGGAGCTGCGCGAGCGGTACGACTTCTCGAACATCATCGGCACGAGCCGGCTTACGCGCGGGATGTACGAGCAAGTGGCCCAGGTGGCCCAGGCCAACACCACCGTGCTTATCCGCGGCGAGTCGGGCACGGGCAAGGAATTGATTGCGCACGCCATCCACTACAACTCGCTGCGGGCCAAGAAACCGTTCGTGAAGGTGAGCTGCGCGGCGCTGCCCGACAGCCTGATCGAGTCCGAACTCTTCGGCTACGAGAAGGGGGCGTTCACCGGGGCGGCCGTGCGCAAGAAGGGCCGGTTTGAGCTGGCCGAGGGCGGTACGCTGTTCCTCGACGAGATCGGCGACATTCCGCTCAGCACGCAGGTCAAGATCCTGCGGGTGCTGCAAGAGCGCGAGTTCGAGCGGCTCGGCGGTACCGAGACCATACGGGTTAACGTCCGGGTGATCGCGGCGACCAACAAGGTCATGGAGGAGGCAATCACCGAGGGCACGTTTCGCGAGGATCTCTACTACCGGTTGAATGTGTTCACGATCTTCGTGCCGCCCCTACGCGACCGCAAGACCGACCTGCCGCTGCTGGCTGATCACTTCCTCGAGAAGTTCTCGCGCGAGCACGGGAAGGTGATCAAGCGCATCTCCACGCCGGCCATCGACATGCTGATGAGTTACCACTGGCCCGGCAACGTCCGCGAGCTCGAGAACGCACTCGAACGGGCGGTACTGGTGTGCGACGGCCAGGTGATCCACGGGCACCACCTGCCCCCCTCACTCCAGACGGCCGATGCCTCGGGCACGGTGACGCGCGTCTCGATGAAGGAGGCCGTGGCCGCCTACGAGCGCGATCTGATCCTCGACGCGCTGAAGACCACCCGGGGCAACCGGGCGAAGGCCGCGCGCCTGCTCGACACCACCCAGCGCATCCTCAACTACAAGGTAAACAACTACGGGATCGACGTGTCGCGCTTCAAGAGCGGCGAGGGTGCCCGCCGCGCGGAGGCCGGTGGCGCGCTGGTGCCGGTGGTCTTGGAGTAGGGCGTGATCTTCGGGCGGTGGGGCAGGTCGGTGGCGGTACTGGCGGTGGTGCTGGCCGCCGGTTGCGGGCGGCGGGGGCCGCCGCTGCAGCCGTTCATCGAGATCCCGGCGGCCGTGGAGCAGATCAGCGCCCGCCGCACCGGCGACGAGATCTATGTGACGCTCAGTGTGCCGGCGCAGAACGTCGACGGCTCGGTCCCTGTGGCGATTGACCGGATCCTCGTGTACGGCTACACGGGCGAGGCCCCGCCCGTCGGCGGGCGTTGGGGCGAATTCGCGACGATTGTGGCCACGGTGCCCGTCGAGACGCCCGACGTGGACCAGCCGACCGAGGACGGGCCCGAGACCCCGCCGGTGTCCGCCGACCCGCCGCTGCCGACGCTCACAGGGCCGATCGAGCCGGCGTCGGTGGTCGTGGTGCGCGATGTCCTCACCGCCGACGAGTTCCTGCAGGGGCTTCGGCCCCCCATGCCCGGCGCGGTGAGCTTGGCCGCGCCGGTCGTAGAGCGACCGCTGCTGCGCTACTATACCGCCTTTGCGTTCGATGCCCGTGACCGGCCCAGCCCGCCGGGCGGGGTGACCGAGCTGACGCTCGGTAGCGTGCCGCCGGCGCCGCCGATGGTGCGTGCGCGTTACACGGAGGCCGAGCTCGATCTGACGTGGACCCCCGCCGGCGGGCTGCTTGGCTGGTTGTTCGAGCGTCCGCTTCGGGCCGAGGCACACCCCCACGGTGTCCGGCCGCCGCCGCGCGCACCCGCGCCCGGGCCTACGGCATACAACGTCTATGCTGCGCCGGCCGACGGCGGGCCCGCGGTGGGGGAGGCGGGCGAGTCGTGGCGTGTTGCCCCGGTGCCGCCGCTCAATGGCGTGCCGCTGGCCGAGCCGTCCTTCAGCCAGCCGGTACAGTTCGGCGTGGAGCACTGCTTCGTGGTCCGTGCCGCCCGTGGCACTGGTGCCCAAGCGATCGAGGGCCCGCCGTCGCCGCGGCTGTGTGTCACGCCGGAGGACAAGTTTCCGCCCGCAGCTCCGACGGGCCTGGCTGCGTTCCCGGGGACGGGCCGCATCGACTTGATTTGGGTGCCCAGTGGCGAGCCCGATCTCGGGGGCTACGTGGTCTTGCGCGGCGAAGCGGGCGATGCCACACTGCGACCGCTCAATGTCGAGCCCGTTCGCGAGGCCCGGTTTCTTGATGACAGTGTCAGTGGGGGCACCCGGTACGAGTACGCTGTGGTGGCCCTCGACGCACGTGCGCCGTCGCCCAACCGAAGCGTGCCATCGGCGCGCGTGGCGGTGACGGCGCGGTAAGGGGGCGTGCGCGTTCCAGGGAGAGAAATGTCATGAAGTTGTTCGTCGACACCGGCCACGTGGAGGACATCGAGTCGCTCGCCGCGCTCGGCATTCTCGATGGTGTCACCACCAACCCGAGCCTGATGGCCAAGGAGGACGGCAACACGCGTGCGATCCTCTCGCGCATCTGCGACATCGTGCGCGGCCCGGTGAGCGCCGAAGTGGTGGCCACCGATGTCGACGGCATGGTGCGTGAAGGACGCGAACTGGCGACGATCTCCGAGCACATCGTCGTGAAGGTGCCCTTTACCAAGGCCGGTGTGCGCGCCTGCGGAATCATGGCCGGCGAGGGCCTGCGCGTCAACGTTACGCTGATCTTCTCGGCAGCGCAGGCGTGGCTAGCGGCCAAGGCCGGCGCGACCTACGTGAGCCCCTTCGTGGGGCGGCTCGACGACGTCGCGACACCCGGCATGCAGCTCATCCGCGAAATCGTCGATATTTTCGACAACTACGAGTTCCCCACCGAGGTGTTGGTGGCAAGCATCCGCGGGCCTCTGCACGTGGTCGAGGTAGCGCGCATGGGCGCCGATGTCGTGACGTGCCCGCCCAAGGTGATCGAGCAGTGCTGCACGCATCCGCTCACCGACATCGGGCTTGAGCGATTCCTCGCCGACTGGGAAAAGGCGCAGGCGGCGAAGGTCTGACCACCACCCGAGGCCCCGTGAAGCTCCTCCTCCATCCCGTGACGCGCCATTCGGCGACCGCCGTGCGCGGCGTGCTGATCACCTGCGCAGTGCTGCTGGCGGTGACTTTCGTGACCACGGTCTCGGTGGACGTGGGGCCCGCGCTGCGCGCGCGCGCCGAGGAGGCGGGCAGCGGGGTCCTGGACCGGCCGCTGCGGATCGGGGCACTCTCGGTGCAGCTGTGGCGCGGGCGGTTTGTGCTCGAGGATCTCGTCATCGGGGGCCCCGAGGATTCGTCGCAGCCCTTCCTGACCGCCGACCGGATCGAGATCTCGATGCCATGGGGGGCGCTGTTTAGCCAGCGCATCGTCTTCGACACAATCGAGATGATCGGCTGGACGATGCACGTCGAGAGCTTCCCGGGCGGCGTGCATACCTTCCCCGACTTCACGCGCGGCGGCGGAGACGGCGGTGACAGCACCTGGACTACGACGCTCCAGTACGTCAGGGCCGCGGCTGGACAGTTCATCTACGAGGACCACGCAGCCCCGTGGAAGATGGTGGCGCGCAACCTCGATGTCGTCGTGACGCGCCCCACGTCCGAGTACCGCGGACAGGCTAGCTTCAGCGACGGCACGCTCACCATTCGTGAGTTCGTCCCCATGCGCGCCGACTTCGAGACATCGTTCCGCATCGTGGACGGCGAGATCGTGCTCGATCGCATCGATCTCGTGACTGACGGCGCAGTGTCGGTGCTGACTGGGGTCGTTGACATTGACGCGTGGCCAGAGCAGACCTACGAGGTGCGATCGCGGGTGGACTTCCCGCGGATGCGCGAGATCTTCTTCGCCGACGATCCTTTCACACTGAGCGGGGAGGGCGACTTCACCGGCACGTTCCACATGTTCGACGACGGACGCGACCTGCAGGGCACGTTCGCGAGCGACGATCTGGGAATCAACCAGTTCCGTGTCGGCGACCTTCGCGGCTCGCTGCGCTGGCTGCCGGACCGGTTCGACGTCACCGGTGCCACGGCCACGGTCTACGGTGGGCGGAGCGCGTTCGAGTACCACATGACGGACTTTGGCCTGCCGGACCGGCCGGCCCTGGCCAGCTTCGACGTCGCGTACGAGGCGGTGGACCTCACGGAGTTCACCGACGCGATCGCGCTGTCGGGGCTGCGGCTGGCCGGGCGCGCCGAGGGACACAACCTGTTCGAGTGGCCTCTCGGCGACTGGAGCGCCCACGCCGGTGAGGGCGAGATCCGCGTGTCACCGCCGCCGGGCGTGCAGGTGCTCACGCGCCGGATTCCTGCGTCAGTCACCGACGCTCCGCCCGAGGAGGGCCCATTGCCCTTCAGTGATCACCTGCCGCGGGGCCCGGTTCCGATCGGTGGCACGCTGAGCTACCGCTTTGGCCCCGAGCTGGTGGAGGTCGCCCCGAGTTGGGTGGCCACGCCGGAGACCTACATCGAGGTGGAGGGCGTCACCGCGTACGGCGAGGCGTCACGCCTGCCGTTCCACGTGACCAGCGCCGACTGGCAGGAGAGCGATCGGTTGCTGGCCGCGGCCATGACGGCCTTCGGCAACCCGTCGCGCGCGATCCCTATTGGCGGGTACGGCACCTTCGACGGCATTATGCTCGATAGCCTGCGGCAGCCACGGGTCGAGGGGACCTTCGACATCGAGCGGCTGCGCGCTTTTGACGTGCTGTGGGGCAGCGCCGACGGCAAGGCGATCATCGAGAACAACTACGCAGACGTTGAGGGAGTCGACGTACGCGGCGACGACGCAACCCTCGCCGTGGAGGGCCGGTTCTCGATCGGCTACCCACGTGTGGACGGGGGCGAGCAGATCAACGCCCGGATCCGGATGACCCGCTGGCCTGTCGACGAACTGCGCCACGCGTTCCGCCTCGACGGGTACGATGTCACGGGCGTCGCCTCCGGCGAGTACAACGTGTTCGGCGACTATGTGCGCCCGTTCGGATTCGGCACGATGTCGATTCTCGATGGCGTGGCCTACGGTGAGGCCTTCGACTCAGCCACGGGTACGCTGCGGCTTGAGGGCGAGGGCGCGCGTTTCGACACGATTGAGGTCCTCAAGGCCGGGGGCCGCGGCACCGGCGCCGCGTTCGTCGGGTGGGATGGCACGTATTCGTTCAACTTCGACGCCGAACGGATGCAGCTTGAGGGTCTCGCGCTGGCGGTCGCCTCCGGACTGCCGCTGTCGGGTGTCGTTGATTTCACTGCCACTGGCACTGGGGCGTTCGACGCGCCGCGCTACGTTGTGCGTGGGAGCGTCCGCGACTTCTTCGTGGGCGATGAGGAGATCGGCGAGGTCCTCGGGTCGATCACGGTGGCGAACCAGATGCTCACACTCAACGTCGAGGCCGCCTCGCCACGCCTCGCGGTGTCGGGCGCCGGCCGCATCTCGCTGACACCGGGGCGCGAGGTTGACTTGGCCTTCAGTGTGGCGGACACCTCGCTCGAC
Source organism: uncultured Bifidobacteriaceae bacterium (assembly GCA_964535675.1). Lineage (GTDB taxonomy): Bacteria > Acidobacteriota > Vicinamibacteria > Vicinamibacterales > UBA2999 > CAZHTD01. The sequence goes on from CAZHTD010000012.1 coordinate 46,542, forward strand.
CCCTATGTCCGTGTGTTCGAGCCGCGGCTTTCGCCGTTCGCCACCGCGGTGGCCAGCGGAAACCTGCGGGTGACCGGGTCGCTGGCCGACATCGATGCCGTGGTGGTCGACGCCACCGTCGAGCGCGTCGACATAACGTTTTTTGACTACGAGATACGGAACGACGCGCCGGTACGACTGGGACTGGCCCAGCACGCAGTGCGGATCGACGAGATGCGCTTAGTAGGCGACGGCACCGAGCTCGACGTGTCGGGCGAGGTGGACCTGCACAACTCTCGAATCACGCTGCAGACGGCGGGGCTGGCGAACCTGAACATCCTGCAGGGTTTCGTGCCGGACGTCCGGGGCTCGGGGCAGACGCGCGTGGCGGCCACGCTCGAGGGCGCGCTCGACAATCCCCTCGTGAGCGGCACGATGGCGTTCGACAATGGCCGCGTCCGCTACTTCGGCCTGCCACACGCCGTGGAGGAGCTAAACGGCGCGGCGCGCTTCGACGCGCGCGGGCTGAACCTCGACGGCGTGACCGGGCGCCTCGGCGGCGGGCCGGTGGCCTTCGGCGGCCGGATCGAGATTGACGGCTACCTGCCGAGCCGGCTCGATATCCAGATGACGGGCGAGCAGATGCGGCTGCGTTTTCCCGAAGGGATGCGGTCACTGGTCGATGCCACCCTCACGCTGCAGGGCACACCAGCTGCGCCGACGCTGTCCGGCAACGTCAACGTGCTGAGCGCCGTCTACGCACGGCGGTTCGATGGTGGCCTACTGACCTTGGCCGACACCGATGCGCTTGGCGGCCCGGCGCCGGTCGAGACCACTATCCCGCTACGCTACGACATCCAGGTCTCCGCGCCGTCGACGCTGCGGGTCGAGAACAACGCCGTCCGCATCGACGCAAGCGCCGACCTCGCGCTGCGGGGAACCTACGACCGGCCGCTACTCGTGGGCCGCGCTGAGGTTCACGGCGGCGAGTTGGCGTTTGAGGGGCGGCGCCACACCGTCACGCGGGGCACTGTCGACTTCACGAACCCGACGCGTATCGAGCCCTTCTTCGACATCGAGACCGAGACGCGCGTGCGCGTGCCGGGCGAGACATACCGCATCACGGTGCGTGCCACGGGCACGTTCGATCGGCTCACGCTTGAGGTGTCCTCCGACCCACCGCTGCCAGAGGTCGACGCGCTGGCGCTGCTGCTCAGTGACATCGTGCCGGGGCAGGACGTGGAGTTCCGCCGTTTTACCACCGGGGTGACGCCCGAACAACAGCTGCTGCAGGAGCGCGCAACCCGTGTCCTGACCGGGACGCTCTCCTCGGAGGTGGGCCGCGTGGTGGAGGAGAGGCTCGGGTTCGACACCTTCCAGCTGACGCCCTCGCTGGTGGACCCCAACGAGCAGTCGTCGCGCCTAGACCCGACAGCGCAGCTGATTATCGGCAAGCGCCTCTCGGACCGCGTGTTCCTCACCTACTCGCGTAGCATGTCGTCGTCGCGGACCGACCAGCTGGTGCTGCTCGAGTACGACCAGACCGACGAGTTCTCCTGGGTGCTCTCCCGCAACGAGGATCGGACGTACGCACTCGATGTGCGTCGGAGGCACGCCTTCTGATGCGCCGGTTGCCGGCGGCCCGCGGATTGCTCGTCGCCGCGGTCCTCTGGCACGGGGTGGTGCCGCCAGCCCTCGCCCAGGCCCCTCCCGTGGTCGAGGTGCGCCTGTTGCAGGAGGGGCGCCCGGTTGACGACCCGGTGGTGCACGGGCTGATCGAGACGTTGCCGGGCGCTCCACTATCGATGCGTGCCGTGCGCGAGAGCATCACCCACCTGATGAGCCTCGGCCGGTTCGAAGACGTCCGCGTGTTCCGTGAGGAGGGCGTCGGTGGCGTGCGGCTGAGCTACGATTTGCAGCCGCTGCACCCGGTGGACCGCGTGGCGTTTCTCGGCACGCTCGGTGTGTCGGAGGGAGACCTCCGCGCCGCGGTCGTCGATCGTTTCGGCGAGGCGCCGCCGGCTGGAAGAGCCATGGAGGTCACCGAGGCGCTGCGGATCTTCTACCGCGATCGCGGCTATGTTCGCGCCAGCCTGGCGTCTCGAATCGAAGAGACACACGACCCGGACCGCGCCACGATGGTGATCGAGGTGATCGCGGGGCCGCGCGCGACGATTACCGACATCGTGGTGGACGCACCCGCCGGTAGCAGCTTGCAGCTGGCCGGCACGCCCGTCTCGCGCGGGCGCGCTTATGATGCCGCGGCGATCGAGGCCACGCTCCTCGGCTTCGAGGACGCGCTACGCACCGAAGGGTACTACGAGGCCCGGGTTGTGCACACGGTGACCTTCAGTGCCGACGGGTCCATGGCCGCGGTGGCGGTCTTCGTCGACCGGGGTCCGTTGGTGGAGGTGGCCTTTGCAGGCGATCCGCTGCCCGAGGCCGACCGCGAGGTGCTGGTGCCGGTGCGCGCCGAGGCTTCGGCCGACGAGGACCTGCTCGAGGACGCGGCCTTCGCTATCGAGGAGTACCTGCACGCGGACGGCTACCGTGACGGGTTGGCGACCTTCACCCGCGAGGAAAGCGAGGACGCGCTGACCATCACCTTCGACGTCTCCCGCGGACCGCGCTACGTCGTGACGGGTGTGTCGGTGAGCGGGAACACCGCCATCGACACCGAGACGCTGCTGGGCCTAGTGCCGTTTCAACCCGGCGCGCCGTTTGTCGCCCTGAGCCTCCAGCGGGCAGTGGCCGCCGCGGGCGACATGTACCGGTCTGAAGGGTTCAGCGGTGTCAGAGTGGAGCCGATCGTGTCGGAGGCGGACGAGGAGGCGGGCGCTCGGCGGGTGGCGATCGCGCTGCGCGTGACCGAGGGCCCGCAGGCGCTGGTGCGCGCGATCCGTCTGGCGGGTAATCAAGTGATGCCGGTCGAGACGGTCCGTGGCCTGATGACCTCCGCGCCCGGGGCGCCGTTCTCAGCACCGGTAGTAGCGGCCGATCGCGACCGCATCGAGCTGGCGTACCTCGACGCTGGATACGAAAGCGTCGTGGTGGCGTCGCGGGCTGTGCTCGTCGAGGATGGCACAGCGGCCGACATTGAGATCGCCATCGACGAGGGTCCACAAACGCTGGTCGATCGTGTGATCGTCGTTGGCAACGAGCGGACAGCCACCGACACGATCGAGGCCGCGCTGCTGCTCCGGACCGGTGAGCCATTTGGCTTTTCGGCGCGTCTGGAGAGTCAGCGGCGACTGAACGCGTTGGGGCTGTTCCGGCGCGTGACGATCACGGCGCTCGGCCGCCTCTCGGACCCGCAGCGTGACGTGCTAGTGCAGGTGGAAGAGGCGCCGCCGACCACGCTCGGCTACGGCGTAGGGCTGGAGGGTGGCACCCGGCTGCGGCCCACCGGTCCGTCGGGGCAGGCGGAGGAGCGGTTCGAGGTGGCCCCGCGCGGGTTCTTCGAGATAGGCCGCCGCACCCTGGGGGGGAAGAACCGGTCGGTCAACCTGTTTGCCCGCGCCAGCCTGCGGTCGCGCGACTCCGGCCTGGCGGCCGCACCCGACTCCGGTGGGTTTGGGTTTAACGAATACCGTGTATTTGGCACCTTCCGCGAACCGCGGGCGTTCAACACCTCGGCCGAGATCCTGGTGACGGGCATTCTCGACCAAGCGATCCGGTCGAGCTTCAACTTCGTTACCCGGGAGGTCCGGGCCGAGATCGGGGCGCAGGCCACGCCTGCCGTCACCGTCGCGGGGCGCTATTCCTACAGGTATACGCGGCTGTTTGATGAGCGCTTCACCGAGGAGGAGAAGCTCTTGATCGATCGCCTCTTTCCTCAGGTGCGCATCTCGAAGTTCTCGGGCTCGCTGTTCCGCGACACGCGCGACGAGGCGCTCGACCCGGACGGCGGCACGTTCCTTGGCCTTGACGCCGACGTGGCGACGCGGGCGGCCGGATCGGAGGTCGGTTTTGCAAAGGCGTTCGTCCAGGCGTTCACCTATTTCCGGCTGCCCACCGAGAGGCGGGCCGTGCTGGCGCTGGCCGGGCGCGTTGGCGTGGCGCAGGGCTTCTCGCGCGAGGTCCCAATCGTGGACGGCGACGGGCGGCCCATCCTCGGTGCCGATGGCCGGCCAGCCGTCGAGATGGTGGAGGACCTGCCGGCGAGTGAGCGCTTCTTCGCCGGCGGTGACAACACGGTGCGCGGGTTCTCGCTCGACCGGCTGGGCAACGCGGCCACGATCAGCCCGTCGGGCTTCCCGATCGGCGGCAACGCCGAAGTGGTGCTGAACGCCGAGTTGCGGCTGGCGCTGTTTGGGCCCTTTGGCATGACGGCGTTTCTCGACGCCGGCAACGTGTTCCCCAGGACAGGCGACCTTGACCTGACCAACCTGCGCGCGGCGGCCGGGTTCGGGCTCCGATACCAGTCGCCGGTCGGCCCCATCCGGATCGATCTGGGCTTCAACCTAGACCCGCGCGAGCTGCTGCCCGACATGCGCGAGCGCCGGTCGGTCCTCCACATCAGCCTGGGACAGGCGTTCTAGGGGGTATGCGAGCGATCGCCGTTCTGGTGCTCGTGGCGCTGCCGGCGGACGCCTTTGCGCAGGAACTACTAGACCGTGTGGTGGCACGTGTCGGGGGCACCGCCATCACGCTCACTGATGCGCGGGCCGCCGTCGGCTTGGGTCTGGTCGAGGTGCCGGCCGGTGCCGACCCGACCGCGGAGGCCGTGGCGCAGCTAATCGACCGGCAGATCGTGCTGTCGGAGGTAGCCCGGTTCCCGCAGCCCCAGCCCGCGCCAGAGCGCGTGACCGCGGCGGTAGCCGCCATGCGCGCGGCGGCCGCAGACGACCTCGACGCCCTAATGGAGTCGACCGGCTTCGACGGGCTGCGGATCACGCAGGCCGCGCGCGACAGCGTGCGGATCGAGGAGTACTTGGACCAGCGGTTCGGCACCAGTCTCCCGGTCAGCGACGAGGATGTCGCGCGCTACTATGCCGAGCATCCCGGCGAGTTCACCCAAGACGGCGCGCTGCTGCCGCTGGCCGAGGTCGAGGCCGAGGCGCGTGTCGGCGCGGCGGCCGCGCGGCGGCAGGAGCTGATCGACGACTGGATCGCGACCCTGCGCACCCGTGCCGAGGTGATCGTGCTTGAGCCATAAGCCCCGACGGATCACTTATGATGTCGACCCCGGAATCGGGCGACGAGTTCGTCGACGTGTTTCGGCGCTCGACGTTCGTCGAGCGGCGCCCGGTGAACGAAGCGGGGGTGATCGCTAGCATGACTCTATCGCCAGTATCGTGACGACGCGGAATACTACCGGGCAGGGGGCGGTGCCTCAGGGACAGGTGTAGGGCGAGGTCGAGCGCAGGGAACTGCTTCGCCAGAGATTGTCGATGCCTTCCGGTCCATCAGCGCCCTGCGGTGCTCGGCGGATACAAGACCCGTCTGGGAGTCACAGCCGTCGTCGCTTGAGCGGTTTCGCCAGACCTTCATCCCCACGCAGCATCAGGGCCGCTCCACGTGCTTGCCGTTTATTGGCCTAGCCAGGGCCGCAGCAACTGGGCAATCTTGCGGCGAAGGGGAATCACCTCGGTCAGCTGCTCCTCGTCATCGCGGTCCCGCGGTGTCCTGCGCTGTGTCGAGTAGTGTGGCCAGAGCACCCACAAGTTCCGCCCCTCTGACACAAACTGGAGGAGATCGTCGGCAATCTGTGGCTGTCGATGGCGGAGGCGATCTGGCAAACAGCGAGAGCGGACACAGCAACGATGGCGCCTTTGGCGGTGCGATGGCTAACGACGAGCCGTGATAGCCTGTCGACCGTGGAGCGTGACACGACGAAGGTGCACGGTGTGAAGGCGATTGTGGGCGATGCGCGAGGTAGCGCCAACGCTGTCGAGGACGGCGGTGGCCCATCGGACTCCGGTGTACCACACCGGGACCGCGATGCTATCCGGCGACTGTTCGAGACGGGCGAGTACCCCTACAAACGCAAGATCGCGCGCAAGTTCTACGAACAAGAGAAGGCCACACTTCAGGTGGAACTGCTGAAGGTACAGGACTGGGTGAAGGCGACGAACCGGAAGATCGTCATCCTGTTCGAGGGCAGGGATGCCGCCGGCAAGGGCGGGACCATCAAGCGGTTTACGGAGCATCTCAATCCGCGCGGCGCGCGGGTCGTGGCGCTCGACAAGCCGACCGAGGACGAGCGGACCGAGTGGTTCTTTCAGCGCTACATTCGCCATCTGCCGCGGGGAGGTGAGATCGTACTGTTCGACCGATCATGGTACAACCGTAGCGGCGTCGAGCGGGTCATGGGGTTCTGCAACGCCAAGGAGTACTTGGAGTTCATGCGTCAGGCACCCGAGCTGGAGCGCATGTTCGTCCGTAGCGGGATTTTGCTGTTCAAGTACTGGTTCTCCGTCACCCGGGAGGAGCAGAAGCGTCGCTTCGAGGCTCGTGAAAAAGATGTTCTGAAGCAGTGGAAGCTGTCGTCGGTTGATCGCCAGTCGCTCGACAGGTGGGACGAATACACGGCGGCCAAGGAGGCGATGTTCTTCCACACGGACACTGCTGACTCGCCGTGGACTATCGTCAAGTCCGACGACAAGAAGCGCGCCCGTCTGAACTGCATGCGGCATTTTCTTGCCGCGTTGCCCTATACGAACAAGGACGCCCGTGACGTGGGACAACCGGATCCGCTGATCGTGGCCAGCGCAGACGTGATCGGGGGAGGGGACACGGCGCTCGACAGGTGAAAATAGATCCATGGATTCTTCCTGCGGAAGGCCGGAAGGCCGTCGCATGGCGATGCGCCGAACTTCGTCGTGGCCGTCGCTCGCCGAGCGACGCGGCGTTCGAGCAGCGCGCAGTGTAGGTTCCTCGCGATGACGTGGCGACTCCCTCTCAGCCACTTCGCCTCCGTCCACCCTCTCGTCAGAACTTGACCCCGAACCCAACCACCGTCGTAAAGAGCGGCCGATACCCCGCACGAAAATACACCCGTTCGCCAATCGGCACGTCGAGGGTGACCCCCGTGTTCAGGCCGACGCGCGTGGAGCCCGAGGGTCAACCTGTGCTCTTCGCCCGGCACCGCGCCCTGTCGCCCTCGGTCAGCCGCCATTCGTAGACGGTGTAGTCCGGGTCGCTACGGGTATACTCTGCTGGCGTCGGCACAACCTGCTCGATCGGACCCTCCTCCGCTTGGCAGTCGTTGACGTCGGAATTCATGAAAGCGATGCCGACCACGCTCCGGATGTAGCCTCGGCACTCCCTCGCTCGCCAAGCCAGTGCCGCACCGGCCTCGTGGCGCCGCACTACGCGGATGTCGTGCCACTCGAGGCTGGCGCGCTCCGAACCCCGCCTTGCCGAAGATCTTCTCAGTTGTCGTTGCCGTCGAGAGGATAGCCTCCACGGCGCTCCGTCTCGCGGTAGCTGTAGAGGTAGTCGAGATGAAGCCCGAAGCGCCCCGAGCCGAACTCCACCCACGTCCACAGCGGGCAGCATTGGACCGGAACATCGAGGTACTGGCGGTAGCCTAGTGCTGCGCTGGTGCCGATCGTTAGGTCGGGCTGCTGCGCGGCAGCTGTCCCACGACCAAGCTGAGAGCGAGCACCAGAGCAAGCCGTCCAGTCATGGTAAGTCCTCTGCCTGTAGATGAAGACAGCCACATGATCCTGATTGGGCCGACTGGCCAGCGACTCACAGTACCGAAACACCGGGAACTGGGGCGCGGTCTCCTGAGATCGCTAATCCGCGACACTGGCTTGACACGGGAAGAGTTGCTCAAACTCGTGGGTGGGAGAGGACGATCATGAGTGCCGTGGGAGGAGCCGTTTTGCAGTATTGGGTGTACGAGAACTGGGCGGCGGAGCCCCAGATCACCAGCGCCTCTATGGGCTGAGAGCCGCAGTCGCGAGCAACGCAGATCGGCGGGACTCCCGAAGCCGGATCGGTCCGTGGGTTGCGCTCTGGGTCCGCCATAATCCGTCTCACAAACGAGGGGCAAGCCGATGGGAACGACCCCCACTGAAATGCCATAACTCACTAGCTATCAATGACTTGCTTTGACCCCGTACCGGAAACCCGCAACCATGTCGCGCCGGGCACCAGCACCGCCGGCTCCCGGGCAGGCCAGAGCGACGGCTGCACGGCTAGAATCCGTCGGGCGGCCGGTCCACCATGGGCACGAACATGACGGGCAGCGTCCGCTCCCTGCGCACGCCATCCTCGGTGTGGGTAAGGATCACGATCTCCTGCGATCCGACCCCCACGGGTACCACCATCCGTCCGCCGACGGTCAGCTGGGCGGCTAGCGCTTGGGGGATCTCGGGGGGTGCAGCGGTCACAATGATCCGCTCGAAGGGTGCTTGCTCCGGCCAGCCGAGATAGCCGTTGCCCAGCCGCACCTCCACGTTGTCGTAGCCCTGCTCCCGTAGCGTCTGACGAGCCCGGTCGGCTAGCTCAGGAATGATCTCGATCGAGTACACCTGCCGCGCCAGCTCGGCGAGCACCGCCGCTTGGTATCCGGAGCCAGTTCCGATCTCAAGCACGGCCTGGTCCGGTGTCACCTGCAGTGCCTCAGTCATGTAGGCCACGACGTACGGCTGCGAGATGGTCTGGCCATTGCCGATCGGCAGCGCGCCGTCCTCGTAGGCCCGGTCGTGCAGCGCGGGCGGGACGAAAGCCTCGCGGGCCACGCGGGCCATTGCCGCTAGGACGGCGGGATCCTGGATACCGCGTGCACGAAGATGGGTGTTCACCATGACGCGCCGCCCATTGTCGCGCGATGCGGCCTCTTGGGCAGACCCCAACACGGGTACAAGCAGCAGCCCAACCTCCAGCGCCACGACGAACGCCGAGCAAGCAGCGACCGATTGGATCATCGGCGGTCCCTTGCACATCACCTGCTGTCACCAAGATGCTCCGGCATCGCCTCCACCATGTAGCAGTCGACACTCAACTGTTAGAGGCGTCACCTCGTGATGATTCGCTGCGTGCGGGCTCCCGATAATGCCGGATCCTCACGGGCCATCTTACCGAGCGCTCAGGCACCCGAACCCGACGCGAAGGCCTAAGCCCCCTCGCTACACCCCGCCGGAGATCCAGGGGACGCCATCAAGGCGATCCAAAGACGCTGGCCACAGGATGATCGCCAGTTGCACTATGCGCATCCGGAGGTCGTGCCGCAGTTGGTGCACTTGTAACAGGCGCCGCTGCGGATCATGATCGCGCCGCACGTGGTGCACGGCGGTGCGTCCTCCTGATTCTGGATGGCCGCAAACGCCGATGCGCTCGGCTCGGCCGGGCTCACCCGTGAAGCTTCGTCGAGTTTCGGCGCTACCTCGGCAGCCGCCACCGCCGGGTCCAGCACGTTCACGCCCGCCTGGAACTGCGCCTCCGGCGAAAGGAACTTGGTCGCCATCCACCGAAAGATGTAGTCGATGATCGACTTGGCGAAGCGGATCTCGGGGTTCTTGGACATCCCCGACGGCTCGAATCGTGCGTGGCTGAACTTGTCGACCAGCGCCTGCAGTGGCACGCCGTACTGCAGCGCGTAGGAAACAGCCTGCGCGAAAGCGTCGGCGAAGCCCGAGATCGTCGAGCCCTCCTTGGCCATCACTAGGAAAATCTCGCCCGGCGTCCCGTCGTCGAATAGCCCCACCGTGATGTATCCCTCGTGGCCCGCCACGTCGAACTTGTGAGTGATGGCCGCGCGCTCGTCGGGCAACCGCCGCCGGGTCGGCTGCGACACCACCTTGACAACCTCCATCGGCTGCGCGCCAGCTGCCAGCTTGGTGTCGGCCACGCTCGCCTGCGACGTGTTGAGCGGCTGCGTGCGCTTGCTGCCGTCACGATAGATCGAGATGGCCTTTGCGCCCAGGCGCCACGCTTCTATGTAGGCCCGCTCGATGTCCTCGGCCGTGGCCTCACGCGGCACGTTCACGGTCTTGCTGATCGCGCCCGAGATGAAGGGCTGGGTGGCGCCCATCATCTTGATGTGACCCATATACTGGATCGACCGCTGGCCTTGCGACGGCTTGAATGCGCAGTCGAACACCGTCAGGTGCTCGTCCTTCAGGTGCGGTGCGCCCTCAATCGTCTCGTGCTCGTCGATGTAACGGACGATCGACTTGATCGCGTCCTCCACGTAGCCAAGCCGCTGGAGTGCCATCGGCACCGTGGTGTTGACGATCTTCATCAGGCCGCCGCCGACCAGCTTCTTGTACTTGACCAGCGCGATGTCCGGCTCGACACCCGTGGTGTCACAGTCCATCATGAACCCGATGGTCCCGGTGGGCGCCAGCACGGTCGCCTGCGCATTGCGGTAGCCGAAGTCCTCGCCGAGCTCGACGGCCTCGTCCCATGCCTGCTTGGCGGCCGCCAGCAGCCGCGCCGGCAGATGGTTCGTGTTGATCTCGCCCACTGCCTCGCGGTGCTTGTTCATCACCCGCAGGAATGGCTCGCGGTTCTTCTCGTAGCCGGCGAACGGCCCACCGTGGTCGCGGGCAATACGCGCCGACTGGGCGTAGGCCTCGCCGGTCATCACCGCGGTAATGGCGCCAGCATATGCCCGGCCCTCGTCGCTGTCGTAGGGCAACCCGCGCGACATCAGCAGCGCGCCGAGGTTGGCGTAGCCGAGACCCAGTGGCCGGTAGTCCTTGCTGTTGCGCCCGATGGCCTTAGTCGGGTAGCTCGCGTTGGGCACGATGATCTCCTGAGCAGTGATCAGCGTGCGGCACGCGGCCTTGAATGCCTGAACGTCGAACTCGCCGTCCTCGTCTACGAACTTCATCAGGTTGATCGACGCTAGGTTGCAGGCTGAATCATCCAAGAACATGTACTCGGAACAGGGATTACTGGCGTTGATCCGATTAGTGTTCGGGCAGGTGTGCCACTCGTTCACGGTCGTGTCAAACTGCATGCCGGGATCGCCGCATACCCAAGTGCCCTCAGCGATGCCCCGCATCAGGTCGCGCGCGCGGTAGGTGTCGACCATCTGCTCTGGATCAGTGACTGCGTGGGTCTGCCACTCGCCGTCGTCGAGCACGGCGCGCATGAAGTCGTCGGTCACTCGGACGCTGTTATTCGAGTTCTGGAAGAAGATCGACCCGTAGGCCGTGCCGGTGAAGGACCCGTCGTAGCCGGCGTCGATAAGTGCCCAGGCTTTTTTCTCCTCCTCGACCTTGCAGTTGATGAACTCGACGATGTCGGGATGGTCGGCGTTGAGGATGACCATCTTGGCCGCGCGGCGGGTCTTGCCGCCCGACTTGATGACGCCGGCGAACGCGTCATAGCCCTTCATGAAGGACACGGGCCCCGACGCGGTGCCACCGCCGGCCA
>CAZHTD010000013.1:0-56464 GCA_964535675.1 uncultured Bifidobacteriaceae bacterium
AGCACGACGACGATCAATAGGGCCGTGCGCATTGGCCCGAGTATAGCCGTTCCCGCCAGCTGCACGCGTCGTCGTTGCCCCACTCCCGACTACCCTGACCTGTTTAGGGCCGGGGGCCATCGGGCAGGTACAGCTCGTTGGCCTCGCCCGGGCGCTCCCGGGCCTTCGCGCCAGCGTCCCATGCCGGGATTGGCTGCTTGTCGGGTGGGTACAGCGATTCGAGCGGCGGCCAGATGCAGTCGACCTCGTCCTTGAACAAGTCGCCGATCAGCAGGTCGGTCAGCGAACCCCGCAGGTCCGGATACTGCCGGATCATCCTGCCGAAGCTGAAGCCGTCGTAGTACTCGCAGACGAGCCGCCGCATCCGGTCGATGCCGCGGTTGAACTCGGGGCCCCACTTGCCGAGCTGGGCGGCCGAGACGTCGTCGCGTGCCAGCCCCTCAACAATGGCATCGGCGGCCTCCTCGGCCGAGCGCAGCGCCAGGAGCACCCCTGATGAATAAAGCGGATCGAGGAAACCAAACGCGTCGCCGACGAGGACCCAGCCGTTTCCGGCCACCTGCGTGGAGCGGTACGAGCAGTCCTTGGTCGCGAACACGCCGGTCGCCCGGGCGGCACTTTGGACGCGTTCCCGCACGCCGGGGCAGGCGGCTACCTCGTCGTCATACGTGCGGGCGTATTCGGTGTCGCGTTTGAACAGGTAGTCGAAGGGTCCGACGACGCCGACACTGGTGAGGTCCTCCTGCAACGGGATGTACCAGAACCAGCCCTTCTTGTTGCCCGTCTGGATCACCAGCGTGGCGCCCTCGTCGCGCCCCGTGTCGCGGTGCGCACCCTTCCAGTAGGTCCAGATGGCGCCCTTGTTGAGCACCGGATCCCAGACCCGCAGCCGGAGCCGATTCATCAGCAACCCGTTCTGGCCGCTCGCGTCGACCACCACGCGGGCAGGCACGTCACGAAACTCACCGCCCTCCCGAATCCGCACGCCTACGGCGCGGTCGCCGGTGAAGAGCACGTCGTGAACGCGCACGCCCTCGGTGACCTCGACGCCGTGCTCGCGCGCGTTCTCAAGGAGCATCTGGTCGAACTCACTGCGAACCACCTGCCACGTGCTCGAACACTCGTGCGGCTTGTTGTCCCAGAAGTAGAACGGTGCCGCCCCCAAGCCCTCCGCGTTAACGAACTGCACGCTACGCTTGGTGACAAAGCGGCTCCCCTTCATCTTGTCGAGCATCCCGAGCCGCTTGAGGGGCCAGTAGGTCTCGGGAACGAGCGACTCGCCGATGTGAAAGCGCGGGAAGCGCTCACGCTCGAACAGTCGCACATGGTAGCCGGCCTGCGCCACCAGGGTCGCCCCGGCCGAGCCCGCCGGGCCGCCGCCAATCACGACGACATCGGGTGCGCTGCCATGTGCCTCGCCCATTCTGTTCATGCCTCCACGATAAACCGCCGGGCCTTCATCTCGAAGCGCGGCAACGTGCCGCGGCCGACGACCTCGACGTCCACGTGCAAGCCAAGTGCCTCACGCAGCCGGTGCGCCACATGGCCGGCCGTCGCCGCGCCATCGTCCTGGTGGGAGGCAACCTCCAGCTCGACGCGCAGCCTGCGCATGGCGCCCGTCCGCGACACCGTGGTCCGAAACTCCACCACTTCAGGAAAGTGACGGACGACCGCCTCGAGGCTCGACGGGTAAACGTTGACACCCCGGATGTTGACCATGTCGTCGACACGCGACCGGACGCCGCCCTCAAGCCGCGCCCACGTCCGGCCGCACGCGCAGGGGGCGACTGTGCGCCGCACGATGTCCCCAGTCCGATAGCGGATGGCCGGGCACGCGGTGCGCCCGAGGTTGGTCACCACCAGCTCGCCAGGCTCACCGTCAGCAACCGCACGGCCCGTGTCCGGGTCGAGCACCTCGCAGATGAACTCGCCCTCGTTCACGTGGAGGAACCCCGGCGCCTCCCAGCACTCGAAACTGATCGGCCCGACTTCCGTGAGGCCGTGATGGTCGATCACGCGGGCTCCCCAAGCCTGCGCGATGCGGTCGCGGGTGGCAGGGATGCTGCCGCCCGGCTCGCCTGCCACGATCAGCACGCGGACCGGACCGTCGGCCAGCCGCTGGTCGGGCCATTCCTCGGCGGCGACCTCCGCCAGCCGCAGCGCGTAGGTGGGGGTGCAGCACACCACCTGTGCACCGACTGCCCGCATTGCGGCCAGACGCGCATGGCTCGACATGCCCCCGCCCGGGATGCACTGGAGCCCCATCTGGTGGCCGGCGTCGAACGCCGTCCAGAACCCGAGGAAGGGGCCGAAGGAGAACGGGAAGAACACCCGGTCACCGGGCGCGACCCGCGCGGCCCGAAACACCGCCTTCCAGCACTCGAGCATCCACTGCCAGCTCCCGTTGGTGTCGATCCACCGCAGCGGCCGGCCGGTGGTCGATGACGTCTGGCAGTAGCGGGTGTAGCGCTCCAGCGGCTCGGTAAGGGCTGTGCCCCACGGTGGGTGCGCTTCCTGGTCGGCGATCAGCTCGGCCTTAGCGGTCAGCGGCAAATGCACCATATCCTGCAGGAGCCGTAACGCGGAGACGTCAACACCCGCCGCATCGAGCTTACGCGTGTAAAAGGGATTGGCGCCGTGCACGGCCGCCAGCAGGCGACCGAGCCGCTCGCCCTGCTCATCGAGCAGCGCCCGTCGGTCGAGCCGCTCCGCCGTCTCCACTACCCAACCTCGTCCGCCACCGAGAAGCACTCCGCGATCGCTTGCGGGATCCGCACTGCAGCGATGGTGCCGTCGGCCTGGGTCGCAACGCACGCGATGGTCAGGCTGCCGGTCGCGACTGTCTCGTCGTCCTTCGCGATCTCGCAGGCGTAGCGCATCGAGCTGCGACCGATGGCCGCCACGCGGATGCGCACATCGATCTCGTCCTCGAAGCGCAACGGGCGCCGGTAATCGAAGGAGGCCGCCACCCGAGGGAAGCCCACGTCGCCGGGCGGCGCGATCCGCAGGCCCGCGGCGCGCCAGAGTGCGTGCTCGGCCTCTTCCATGTAGCGGAAGAAGTTGCTGAAGTGCACGATGCCGGCCGAGTCGAGCTCGTAGAAGAGCACGCGTCGCCGGAGGACGTGCTCGGACACGGGGGCGGCGGCCATCAGGTGTAGCGAATCCCCGCGTGTTCGGGCAGGAAGAACCGCGGCAGCAGGGTGTCGACGCGGAGAAGCGCCGCGCCGGTCAGCGCGATGACCTCTGCATCGGCGCGGCCGAGGTGCCCCTCGGCGTTGAGCGAGTCGAACTGCTCGCAGAAGCGGTCGTAGATCGCGACGCCGTACTTCTCCTGAAAGTACGCCGGCCGCACCCGGCCCCGCTTGAGTTGCAACACCAACTCACGGATGAGCCGCTCGTCGGCGGTGGGCCGGTACGCACGCGACAGCGGTAGCACCCCACGGTCAACCGCTTCGGTATACGCCTCCCACGTGTCCAGGTTCTGCACGTGCACGCCGTTGACGTGACCGAACGACGCGACACCGAGTCCGACTAGGTCGCCCCCTTGCCAGAGGCGATCGCGGTAGACGAACCGTGTGGTCTTCGGGTCACGTACTGCCGTGTACGCGCTACCGATCGTGTAGCCCGCTGCCTGCAGCGCCGCGAAGGCCTCGCGCACCCAGCGACGCTTGGTGGCCCAGTCGGCCACAGCCTGGTCGAACTGTCCGCGACCCTTCAGGATGTCGCCGCTGATCGTCGTGTTGAACGGCAGTTCCATTTGGTAGATGGTGATGCTGTCGGCCTGCAGGTCCAGCATCCGGCGGACACAGGCCTCCCAGTTCTCGTCCGTCTCGCCGAGCATGCCGGCGATCAGGTCGATGTTGATCTGCGGGAAGCCCAGCTCGCGCGCCCGCTCGTACGCCGAGAAGATCTCGTCCGAGCGGTGCGCCCGGCCGTTTAACTCGAGGATGTCGTCGTTGAAGTTCTCGACGCCGAGGCTGAGGCGTGTCACGCCGATCTCCCGGATCGTCGCGAGCTTGGCCGGCGTGAGCGTACCGGGCTCGCACTCGAACGTCACCTCCTCAGCCTGGTCCCACGACGTAATGGCCTTGAGGCGCCCGACGAGGTCGGTGAGCTGGCGCATGGAGAGGAACGACGGCGTGCCACCACCGAAGTACACGAAGTCGAGGGGCCGGCCCGCGATCGCCAACTGCTGAACGTACAACTCCCACTCGCGCGCGAGCACGTCGAGGTAGTGGCCCACTTCTTGGGCGTTCCTACCGGTGTAGACACGAAAGTAACAGAAGTGGCAGCGCTTACGGCAAAACGGGATGTGCAGGTAGAGGCCCAGGGGTGTGCCGGGAGTGGGCAGTGCCGAGAGCGCGGGGCGGGCGTCGGCCGCGACGGCCTCGTGAGTCCAGGCCGAGAACGGCGGATAGTTGGCAACGAAGTAGGACCCGACCTCGGTCGGCTCCTCTACGGCCATCGGCAGTCGGTCGGCCACGACTCTCCCACTATACCAGCCGGTCCCGGCGTTGACAGGACGTGCGGCGGCTGCAACACTCTCGCGGTCGGCGTCGCATACACTACGCGGCCCATCGGCTTCTCATCACGATTCCACAGACGATAACAGTGAGGCTGCAACGCATGGGGTGGATCATCTTCGTCGCGGGCGCCGTGCTCGCCTGGGGCATCTACGGGTCGATGCTGCACCAAGGCCAGCTCCTGCTTGGGAACCCGCTCAAGGCGCTGCTCTGCGTGGGGGTGGCCTACTTCCTGATCGCGATCCTGCTGCCGACCGCCTCGCTGGGCGCGCAGGGCGAGCTGGCGGGCTTCACGCGCAACGGGCTGATCGTGGCCACCGTCGCTGGGGCGCTTGGCGCCACCGGTGCGGCCTGCATCATCTGGGCGTTCCGCACCGGCGGGCTGCCGGTCTACGTGATGCCGCTCGTGTTCGGGGGCGCGCCGATCGTCAACGTCTTCGTGTCGATGGCCATCCACCCACCGCGCATGCCCATCAACCCGATGATGTGGGTGGGCATCGTGCTGGCCTCGGTTGGCGCCGGGATGGTGCTGTACTACCGTCCCGCCGCGTGACGCGAGGGCTACGGCGTGCCGATCGCGATCAGGTTCTGCGCCGTTCGGAAGTACCAGCGGCCGTCGACCAGCGCGGGTGAGGCGAGCGTCCGCTCGTCGAGCGTGTTCACGTGGAGCAGCTCGAACTCGTCGGCCGCACGAATCACGAACGTCTCGCCCTCGTCGTTGGTGAAAAACACCTTACCCCCCAGCGCGACCGGAGAGGCGGAGAACCCCTCGCGCCGAGCTACGCCCAGCCGACCCTGCCACACGCGCTCGCCGGTTACCACATCGAGACTCGTGGCGATGCTCTGCATGTCGTTGACCATGTAGAGCCGCTCACGGTAGAGGATCGGCGACGGGACGAAGGGCGAGCCCCGCGGGCTCTCCCATGCCAGGTGCGTGTCGGTAACGTTACCAGTCCCGCCGGGCCGGATCGCCAGTGTCGGACCCGCGCGGCCCGACGAGCAGAACACCATCCCGTAGCCCACGACCGGTGTCGGAATGACCTCGTAGGTCGACCCCCGGCAGCTCCACAGCTCGGCCCCCGTGTCCGGGTTGTAAGCATAAACGCTGCGTGAACTGTTCACGATGATTTCGTCGTGGTCGTCCACACGCACCGCGATTGGTGAGCTCCAGCCCACGTTGGCGGCCCGCGGCGTGCGCCACAGCTCCCCACCGGTCGCCACGTCGAGCGCCGTGATGAACGACCCCCGGTACTGGTCCTGGTGCAAGATGAGGCGGTCGCCGTAAAGTAGCGGAGATCCGGCCGTTCCGTGGTACGCCTCGGTCGTGCCGACGTCGGTGTGCCACACCAGCGCGCCGTCGAAGTCGTAGGCCGCCAGTCCTCGCGGACCGAACGACACGTAGATCCGCTCACCGTCGGTGGCTGGCGTCGCCGACGCGTAGCCGTTCTTTTGGTGGTTGCCGACCACCCGGCGCCCCTCGGGCGCGGACGCCTCCCACAATAGCTCGCCGTCCGCGCGTCGGAACGCCAGTAGCGAGAGCCGCTGGGCCGCGCCGTACGCCGTGGTCAGGAAGATGTAGTCTCCCCAGACGATCGGCGACGAGTTGCCGCTACCGGGCACGGGCGTTCGCCAGAGCACGTTCTCGGTCGCGGACCACGTGTCGGGATATCCGACGCCAGTCACCAACCCCTGCCCCGACGGCCCCCGCCAGCGTGGCCAGTAGCGGGTACCCTCGCCCTGATCGGCGACCATCCGCACGAGAGGCCCCTGGCCGCCGAGTTCGGCCGGCGACGCGAGGCAGACTACCAGCGCGACGACCGCCACCAGTGTGCGAAGGGCTCCCATGGTCGGTTAGCCTCCTGGAGTTACTCGGACCGGAGCGATGCCAACAGTGGGCCTCCCGTGGCGACCCGCGTGGCTACGGCCGAGGATAGCAGACCGGTCACCACGACCGCGAACAGCAGCGCCGCTCCGCCGCCGGTCAGCGGCAACCGCCCGCCACGCTCGGCCACGGCCGGGGCAATCGCCAGGCCGGCGCACACGGCCCCAATCACGACGCCGCCGGTCAACAGCAGCGCATTCTCGGCAACAACTATCAGCAGGAAGTGGCGGCGACGGTAGCCGATCGCGCCGAGCAGCGCCAGTTCGTGCCGGCGCTCGAGCACGTTGCGCAGCAGCACCGTGGCCAGCCCGATCGTCCCGAGCAGCAGACCAAACCCGCCCAGCGTCTGGAACGTCGAAAGGAAGGTGTTTTCCACCTGGTGGAACGAGGCCAGACGCTCGGCGGTGCCCACCGCGTCGGCCCCGTAGTCGGCCAGCGCCCGCTCAAGGGCACCCGTGACGTCTGCCGCCGTCCCATCCGGGGTCTCGACGAGCAGCATGCGTGCCCCCTCCTGTTCGGGGAAGAGTTGCCGGAAATTTGCCTCCGACATTATCAACTCGCCTTGGAGAATGCTGTCACGCAGCGCCGCCACGAGGCGCAGTCTAAGCACGCCGGCGCCGTACGGAATCACGACCTCCTCGCCGAGGCGCCTGTGCAACACGTAGGTCATCGAGTTGGCGTCGGCGATCACCGGGATCGCCCCGTCAGGCCCGGCGCGATGCAGCAGCAACCACGGATTCGCACGCTCCGCGTCGGTTTCGGCCAAAGACGCCTGAAAGGCGAAGCGGCCTTCGGCGAGGAACGTGTCGCGCGGCGCGACGATGCGTGGGTTCTGCGGTTGGTAGAGATTCAGGCAGCTGGCATCGTCGCCCGGGCGAACACGAAACGGTTCGAGGACAACGTCGGCCGGTAGGTCGAACAGATTGAGCGCCTCGCGGCCTTCGGGCGCGTTCGGGTCATGGACAACGGGCGCCAGCGTGTCGACCCGCAGTGCATAGCCGCCCAGCCCCGTGCCGGGTCCGAGGTCCGCCACCTCGCCGCGGCGAAAGGCGTCGACTGCGATCAGGATGAAGGTGGCGCTCGCGATCACGGCGATCGAAAGCACGCTACGGCCCGGCCGGTATGCCGCGTAGCGCAAGCCCAAGCGCGAGATCGACTCCCACCCGTGGCCCGCCACGGCCGCTCGTGGGCGGCGCTGGAGCACGAGCAGAACCGCGGCCAGACAACCAACCAGCAGCGCGGAACCCGCCCCGAAGAACGCGCCGGCAGGGGCCACCCAGCCCGCTGCACCCGCGCCAATCAGACCTGTACCGACCGCGACCGCCGCCGCGGTCAGCCCCACGATCCGGCGACCGCCGCGCGCGGCTTCGCTTCCCCCCGCATCCGCGCGCGCCTGTCCCGCCAGCAGGATCCGCGCCGACAGCCGGTCGAGCGATCGAAGCGTCCACCAGATACAGGCAACCGCCGCGACGACGCCCCCCGCCCACCCAGCCGCGAGCGACAGGGGCGAGACGTGAAGGGTGATCGCCATCGTGCCGACCGCCCCCATCCACCACGACCGCAGGCCCGCGATCATCAGCCAACCGTAGCCGAGCGCGCCAAGGACGCCCAGCACGCCTCCGGCGACCGACAGCAGCAGCCCCTCACCAACGAACAGGCGGCGCACGGCGCCGGGCCCGAACCCGACGGCGCGCAGCAGGCCGACCTCACGGACCCGCTGCTCGACGCCCAGTTTGAAGAAGAGCGCCGCGAGCAGGAGCGCCGACACCACGAGAAAGAAGCTGAAGTAGAGGAAGTAGGCGCCGAAGTCCGTCGTGCCGGTCGCCGCAGCGAGCCCCTCGGCGCGGACGTCGCGGACGGCCATCCCGAGCGCGAATGGATCGAGGGCAGCACCGAGCCGCGTGGCGTACGCCTCGGCAACCGTGCCCAGTGGCTCGCCCGCCGGCGGCGCCAGCCGGACAGAGGTCAGCTCGCCATAGCGCGATTGCCAGAGGGCCTGACCCACCGCGAGCGGCACGAACGCCTTCGGGGTCGTTCGGTACTGCTCCCAGTACGCCTCGTCGACGGGCCGGATGCGTGACAGGTCGATCGTGAACGGCGGGTCCCAGTCGACTAGCGAGTCCGCGTCGCTGATGCCTGCGTATACGGGCGCCAAGTCGGCGTCGCCCGCCTCGACGGGCACAACGCCGGATACGGCGAGCTCAGCTGTCCGGGTGACCAGACGACCCGGCTCCTCCCACACGTAGTACTCCAGCGTAACGACGTCACCGGATGCGGCACTCAGGGCGTCGGCTGCCCACTGGTTGAGCAGGATCGGAGGATCCACGCCCGGATCCACGGCGAGACCGGGGCCGACCTGGGTCAGGTCGGTGGCCGTCACCAGCGAGTACGGCACCTCTCGGTCGCCGACGCGGATGGTGTTGGCAAGATAGGTGAGCACGGGCTGGCTGATAAACCCCATCGCCGCAGCGATCTCGACGATGGCCGCCGCGGCAGCATCGTCGAGCAGCCCCGAATCGGACCCAACCAGCACCAAGCCCTGCGCCTCGAGGGACCGCACAAAGAGGCCGACGTCCGCGAGCGCGACCGCGTCCACCACGAGCTGCTCGAGCTGGGCCACGCGATCTCCGGGAGCCGTTGCGTCGCCCGTGTCGGCGACGAGCACGGCATTGACCTGTCCAGTGGCGTCGAGCTCGTCCTGGAGCACAGCCAACGGCACGAACACCGCACGGACCTCGCCCTGCTGTGGCGCGAGCGAGAACTCCCCGAGCGAGGATGGAGGCACGATACCACCCACGGTCAGTCGCACGGCGCCGGGCATGTCGTCGCGACGCCCGTGCAGTGACTCCAGCGGAACCTCGAACGGGCGCTCCACGCGCATCAGGACGGCATCACCCACCCCGGCGCCCACCTGCACCGCCAAGGCCGGGCTCAGCAGCGCCTCGCGGCCTTGGGGCCCGGCCAGCCCCTCGACGCCGTGAAAGCGCCAGAAGCGATCGTCCACACCGTAGACGAGCACTTGGCCGGCGCGGCGTCCGCTCGTCTGCCCGGCAACGACGCCCTGGAGGACAATGAAAGGGCTAGCGGCCGCGAACTGGGCGTCGAAGCCGGCCTGTCGGCTGAGGTCGGTGGCGAGCTGCTCTCGGAAGAACGTATCGGACAACAGCACCAGATCGGCGCGCCCGAGCCGCTGCAGGACGAGGTCGCGCAGGCTGCCACGCACCGAGTCGCCCACCAGGAGGGCCCCGGCAAGCACCGCCACGGCGGTGGCCACGCCGAGAACGACCGCGACATGTGTACGCCAGTAGTGCACGAGGCCGCGCCACACTAGGTCGCGTGGCCGGAGCATGCTCAACGCTCCTCTTGTCGGCGGGCTCGCCGCCACCCGGCCATGTGGCCGCTCAGGTAGTGGATCCGGCGAAAGCCAGCCCAGCCCAGCACGGTCCCCGCCATCCACGCACGCGGCCCGTAGGCGCAGTAAACGACGAGCGGCTCGTCGCGCGGCAGCGCCAGCCGCCACAGTACCTGCAGGCACCAGAATGGCACGTGGCGCGCGCCCGGCACGTGGCCACGGCCGAACTCCCACCGGGAACGAACGTCGAGAATCCCCGGCGCCATGCTGCGCTCGATCCGCTCTGCCAACTCCGCTCCGCGGATGCCCATCTGATTGCCTAGCCCGATTATAGGGGCCGTCCTCAGGCGGCGCGGTGCACGCAGCCGCCCTCGATCTCGAACCGGATGGGAAACGCGTCGGCCAGCCGCGGGCTGTGCGTGACCACGACCAGGATGTTCCGCTGCCGACGGTGCAGGTCGAGCAACAGTTCGGCTACCGTGGCCGCCGACGCTTGGTCGAGGTTGCCCGTCGGCTCGTCGCACAGCAGCAGTTGCGGCTGCCGGATCAGTGCACGGGCGATCGCGACGCGCTGCTTCTCCCCACCAGACAACTCGGCCGGCCGGTGGTCGACGCGGTCGCCGAGGCCGACCTGCCCGACCAGCTCGCGTGCGCGCATTGCGTCGTTCGGGCCATCGCCCGCAACGTCCTCGCCCGCCACCAGCGTCGGCACCAGCACGTTCTCGAGCACTGAGCACTGCGGTAACAGGCAGTGCTCCTGGAAGACGAAGCCCACCTCCCGGTTCCGGAAGTCCGCCAGTGCGTCGGGAGTCAGGGTGAACGGGTCGCGCCCCCCCAACGTCACCGTGCCGGAAGTCGGCGGCTCGAGGGCACCCAGCATGTAGAGCAGCGAACTCTTGCCGCTGCCGGAGGGGCCGGTGATCGTCGCCGCGTCGCCGGGCGCGAGCGAGAACGTGACCGCCTCAAGTACGGTCAGTAGGCCGCGCGGCGTCGAGTACCGCTTCGCGACGGCCGACACCTTTAGACCCTCGACCATCAGCCGGTCATCACCCCGGTGGGCCGGGCCTTCTGCACGACATCGTCGTAGATCTTGATCAGCCGCCTCGCCTCATGCTCTGCAGTGTAATGCGCGCGCACCCCTTCAGCGCCCTGCCGCGCGAGCCGTGCCCCCAAGTCCGGGTCGCGCCATACAGCGTGCAGCCCGTCGACCAGCGCATCGGACGCGTCCGGCTCGACGAGCAAGCCGCCGCCCGTGCGCTCGAGCACTTCCACAAAGCCACCACGGCGCGGCTGCACCACCGGTACGCCGCTCGCCATCGCCTCGAGCAGGAACATCCCCTTCGGCTCATCATAGGTAGCCGGCACCGACAGCACATCGAGCGTAGCCAAGAACGCGAGCTTCTCCGCCCGATCGAGTTCACCGTGATAAGTGAACTCGTCTTCCAGTCCCGCAGCCTCGAGCACGCCGCGCACGGCGCGCAGGTACGGCTCGTGGGTCGACGCGAGATAACCCGCAGCCTCCAGGCGCATTGAGGCGCCAGTGACGCGCCGCCGCAACGCCACGTACGCCTCGGCCAGCTCACGGAGCCCTTTCTCGGGCACCACGCGCGCGAAGTAGCCCACGCGGAAAGTGTCGCCGCGTGGCCCGTGCGCTTCGTAGCCCTCGATGTTGATCCCCAGCGGCACTACGTCGATGCGTTCGTCGGGGATCTCCAGATGGCGGGCCATAAATGCCTTCTCGAACGCACTCACCGCGATGAAGCGGTCCACGTGCGAAACGTGCTCGCGGATGAGCGTTAGCGCGCGCTCGCGGTAGTGCGGCAGCAGGCCGGCTAGGAACAGCTCCTCGCCCTGCAGCGTGCAGCAGACCGGCCGGCGAAGCACTTCCTTGAGCGGGGCCGTCATCGACACCAGCAGCGAGTTCGGCAGGTTGATCACATCGGGCACCGGCTCATGGCGAACCCAGTCGGTCAGCTTCTCGAACTCCTCGCGAAGGACGCCGGCGGGGCCCTCAAGCATCGACACGGTGAGGTCGCCGAGCAGGGTGGCGTCGGTCGACGACGCGCGGTTCGCGACGAGGCGGATGACACCGGGCGCATCCCACAGGCGGTCGAGCCACCGCGGTGTCTGGCGGAACACGGCGAGGTGTTGTTTGAGGTAGACGCTGATGCCGCCGAACAGGACGTGTGGATCGCTGACGTTGGGCTCGTCGGTGCGCGTCGGCGTGTAGACCGGCACCAGCGTGACGTCGTGCCCCGCGGCAATCAGCGCGGCAGCGAGCGCATTGTCGCGGAAACAGCTGCCGCAGTACATTCCCGCGGCGCCGGCCGTGATGGAGAGAATGCGCATGCGGTGGCGCGCTCGGCGGGCTAGGGCTCAGCTAGCCAGCGGAGCCGACTGAAAGGCTCTCGCGCGGAACAGGAACTCCACGATGTTGCCCTCGTGCGGCTGCAGCCAGTTGAGCTTCGTCGTGGGCACCGGCCCGAGATTTAGGCGGTCGATGTGCACGGTATCGAGCAGCCGCCGTCGGAAGACGTCGTTGCGGGTGATTGCCGTGCAGACGAGCGTCGGACCTATAGCGTCGATCATGTTCACCTCGGGGCACTCGACCACCGTGACGAACGGGAACATGAACTCCTTGCGCGTGATCGCCGCCTCGGGCGAGTCGGCGTGCACCACGGTCGGCAGGAGGTACTCGGCCCGGCCACGCTTGACCACCCGGTCCTGCCGGTGCCGTGCCGTCACGTCGGTCACGCCGGGGGCCTGCAGGTCGGCGTCGATCGCGCCGGAGATGGCGTCAGCGGTGCCGGACGCGGTGAAGGCCGCCAGCACGGCTTCGGGGTCCTCGGGCGGACGGGGTGCCAGCGTCGCGAGTTGCTCGGCCAGCGCCCCGGCAATCTCGCGCGTGTGACGGCTGGCCCAGATGCCGGACGCGTTGATGCAGCCCCGGCCGCTGTTGATCGCGACGCTCTCGACCAGCATGTCGAGGTGGTCCTCCCAGCGGTCCACCTCGTCGTCGCCGAAGAGAATCTTGGAAAAGCCAGGGCCGTGCGGCTGCACGCGCGGATTGCCGCGATAGCGGTCCACCGTCTGGGCACTGCCGAAGACCAAGCTGCGCGAACAGCACTCGAGCACGGCGGCGCCCACGTCGGCACCGCCCGGGTAGAGGCCAACGGCCTCGGGCGGAATGCCCGCCTCAGTGAACGCGGCCACCATCCGGTAGGGCGTCCAGGGCTCCTGCGGGCCGGGCTTGAGCAGCAAGCCGATCTGCAGCGGGATGATGGGCAGCCAGAGCGTGTGGACCCCCGGCGAGTTCGAGGGCAGCACCGCACCGAGCACCGGGCTCTGCGCCTGATAACTCACTTCGACGCCGCGCTCCTCGCCGTGACCGGCGCTCAGGATGGCGAAGGGCAGCTCGCGCGTGAGGGACATCAGCACGCTGCGCATCTCGCCAAGCACGAAGGCGTTCTTCGCCATGTTCTTCCGGCAGAGCACTTCGGGTAGCCCAGTGCTGGCCGACTGTGCGTGCACGAATTCGTCAGGCGTCTGGCTGCCCCCGCCCATCGGCAGCGTGCCCGATGTGTACAGGTCGCCGGCGCGGGTCACCCGGCCGATCAGCTCGTCGATCGACAACTCGCGTAGCGCGTCGCGGGCACGCTTCGCCTTGCGCATGTCGCGCTGCACCATCCCGCCGTTCGTGCGGCTGACCTTCGCGATCGGCTCGCCCGTGAGGAAATGCGTGACTTCGTCGATCTCAAGGCTCGTGTAGGGCTTCCCCCAGCGCAACACCGGCAGCTCAAGCATCAGTACACCCCCACGGTGGTGGTGGTCGCGAAGCCGTGGAACGGCCGGACGCCGCTGACCCCGTCCCACGGGAAACGGGGGTCGGGCGCCTCGCGCTCGCCCTCGTCGCGCTCGAGGAACCCGGGCATGAAGAACTCCTTGGTCAGTGTCGTCAGCCGCACGCGCCCCGTCTGCCCGTACTCCACCACACCGTCGGCGCCGTCGAAGTTCACGACCTCGATCGCCGCGCGCGGCTGCGGAGGATAGTAGGCGATCTTGTAGTTGTTGCGCGGGCCGGACGGAGCACTGGCCGCCAGCCCCATCAGCGTGTTGCCGTAGGTCGGCGTCATGTATGCACCGTCGAGCAGCTCCTCGTGGGCGAACCGGTTCCACTGGGGGGTGAACTCGGTGCCGCCCGAAAAGATGCCAGTGATGCCCGCCTCGTGGATCGTCGTGCCCATGTCCTCAAGGCGCAGGGCCAGTGCCTCAAGGAGCTTCGGGGTGGTGAACAGACACCGGATGTCGTGGTTGGCTTGAAGGGTGGTGACCGCCTGGTCGATGACGTGCTCTTTGTAGGCCTGGAGGTGCTCGTTCCAACCTTTTCTGATCAGTTTGATCACCCAGCGCGGATCCAGATCCACGCAGAAGCAGATGCCGCCGCGGAACTGCGCCAAGTGCTCGACGGCCAGCCGCAACCGCCGCGGTCCCGACGGGCCGAGCATGAGCCAGTTCGCGCCCTTCGGGAAGTGCTCGTCGGGCAGCGTCTCGCTGAACAGCTCGTAGTCGGTCCGGAAGTCCGCGTGCGCGATCCGGGTCTTTGGCACGCCGGTGGTGCCGCCCGTCTCGAAGACGTAGATCGGCTGACCGGCCAGGCCCTTTGGCACC
This sequence comes from uncultured Bifidobacteriaceae bacterium, assembly GCA_964535675.1. Taxonomy (GTDB): domain Bacteria; phylum Acidobacteriota; class Vicinamibacteria; order Vicinamibacterales; family UBA2999; genus CAZHTD01. The sequence continues at coordinate 14,426 of CAZHTD010000013.1, forward strand.
CAGCGCTCCACGGGACCGCCGCGCAGCCACTCATCCTCGAACGAGCCGAAGCGACGCAGATCGGCAAACCCCTGGACCTCGGTCCTCGGATCCCAGTCGAGCGTGCTGGCGAAGTCGAGCCAGAATGGACACCCCGTGGCTGGGTCGAAGTGCCAAGCCACTACCTCCCGCACCCAAGCGTCGAGTGCCTCGCGTGCCCCGGCCACGCGTTCAAGAAAGGCGGACTCGGCCGCCAGCGAACCCTCCATATCGGTGCGTATCATATACTTCTCTCCGGCGCGTCCGGGCGGGCACGCCCCACGCTCATGACCGGTCTCACCGCCGCCATCGTCTCGTCGATCGCGGTCGCCGCGCTCAGCACGGTGGGCGACGCCGTCTGGGCAACGTGGATCCCCGTGCACCGACCCGCGTACGGTCTGGCACACGGCACCGTGCTGTTTGCCGGCATTGGCCTTGCGCTTGGCCTGGTCGCGGGCCGCGCCGGGCACGGTGCGCTGTGGGGGGCTGCGCTCGGCTTCGCCGCTGCGGGCACGTTTTATCTCGTCGCACCGCTGGCGGGCGCCGCCGCGATGTTCGTCGCATGGTGCGGGGTCTGGATACTGCTCAGTGTCCTGCACGCGCGCCTGGCGGGACGACTGGTGCGCGCACAAGCGGCACGCGGCGTCGCCGCGGCCGTCCTGTCGGGCATCGCGTTCTACTTGGTCTCCGGTATCTGGATGCCGTTCGACCCAGCCGGGTGGGACTACGCCGTCCACTTCGGCGCGTGGACGGTCGCGTTTCTGCCCGGCTTCGGTGCGCTCCTGGTCGGACGATCGCGCGGCTAGGCCGAGGCTGTTCCTGGGGCTGCCAACACCCGGCTGGCGCTGGCCAGCACGGCCAGCAGCGCCAGCCCCGAGACGTCGAGCAGCGGCACGGCGAGCCCGGCAAACGTCACCACGGGGCCAGGTGCCAGCAGCAGTGCAGCGGCGGCAAAGGCCAGCACACGTAGCGGCAGCGACAGCGCGCCAAACAGATACCCCGCCAGACCCGCGGCGAAAGCTGTCACGCCCAGGACGCCTACCACGAACGGCCCAATGACGGCCGACAGCGGCGCCAAGTCCCCTGTCCCCGGCTCAAGGAAGAGCAGCTGCGGGCGGTACACGAAGATGAACGGCAGTGTGAAGCCGACCAGCGCCACCTTGAACGCCTCCCAGCCCGTGCGCATGACGGGCGTGCCGGCGATCGAGGCCGCAGCGTAGCCAGCCAGCGCCACCGGTGGAGTCACCATCGACATCATCCCGAAGTAGAAGATGAAGAGATGCGCCGCCAGCGGCACCACGCCGAGTTGACCGAGGATCGGACCGATCAGCGTAGCGAGCAGCAAGTAGCACACCGTCGACGGCAGCCCCATCCCGAGGATGATCGACGACAGCATGATGATCACCAGCGCGAGGAGCAGGCTCTCCTGCGCCAAGGGCAATAGCGCCGCCGGGAACCGCGTGCCGACGCCGGTCAGCGTCACGATGCCGATAATGATCCCGACGCAGGCCGAGGCCGCGATGAGCGGCACGCCGTCGCGGGCTGCCTTGAGCAGGGCGCCCTGCAGGCCGGCCCACGTCGGACGCGTGCGGACGTGCAGCGCGCCTAGGCCGAGGATAGTGGCCAACGACACGGTCACCGCACGGAACGGCGTGTAGCCGAACGCGAGCAGGCCCAGCAGCACCGCGAGCGCTCCGAAGAAGATCACGCCCTCGGCCATGCGCGACCCGCGAAATTCACCGCCGCCGGGCATAGGCATCTCCACCGCACCGATCGCGGCACGCCGGGCGTGGAAATGCACGTAGAGGAACAGCGACAGATAGTAGAGCACCGCGGGCAGCAGTGCCGCCCGGATGATCTCGAGGTAAGTGACGGGCGGGTCGACGATCTCGAGCATCATGTACGCAGCAGCACCCATGATCGGCGGCATCAGCGCGCCCCCTGAGCTGGCGGCGGCCTGGACCCCGGCAGCCGTGGCGGGGCGAAAGCCGGCGCTACGCATCAGCGGGATGGTGAACGCCCCGCAGGCGGCCGTGTTGGCCACGGCACTACCAGACAGCGTGCCCATCATTCCTGCGCTCAAGACGCCCACCTTCGCCGGCCCGCCTGGAGTCCGGCGGAAGGTTCGGGTCGCTAGGTCGATGATGAATCCGGTGGCGCCCGTCAGTTCAAGCAGCGTGCCGAGCACGACGAACAGGAACACGTAAGTGAACATCACGCTCAGGGCAACCCCGAACACGCCCTGACCCTGGAGGAAGGCCTGCGCGACGATCCGTTCCACCGAGTACCCCCGGTGCGGAAACAACCAGTCGGGCAACAGCGCGCCCCAGTACGCGTAGGCGAGGAAGACCGCCGCCAGGATCGGCAGCGCGGCGCCGATGGTGCGGCGGGTGGCCTCGAGCACGAGCAAGATCCCGATGGCGCCGGCGACGGCGTCGCTGCCGGTCTCGAACCCGGCGCGGCTGCCGAGCGACTGTCCGGTTAGCCACCACGACTCAAAGGCGGGTTCGGTCTGCACCACCACGTAGCCACCCACGGCCAGCGTGAGTGCGGCCAGCGCCCAGTCGGCCCAGCGCGCCGGGTTGTGCTCGCGCCAGCCTCGGCGCGCGGGCACAGTGAGAAAGCCGATGACGAGACCGATCGTGGCAAAGATCGCGAGCTGGCCGTGCGGGGTCAGCCGCGGGTAGTTGACCTCAAGCAGCGTGAACGCGCAAAGCGCCAGACTGAGTCCGAACACGACCAGCCGCAATGCCGAGCGTGCCGGACCAGAGCCTACGGTTCCGGCCAGATGCCGATCTCCCGGTAGTAGCGGATCGCGCCGGGGTGGAACGCGGTGCCGGTGTCGCGCACAACGTTGGCAGGGTTGATGGCCGCCCCGGCCGCGTGCCGGGCAAGCACCGCCGCGCGGTTCTCGTACAGCGCCCGGGTCACTTCGTACACCAGCTGCTCGTCCTGCCCAGCCGCCGTAATCAGGTGCATCGATCCGACGTCCAGCGTGGCGATGTCGGCGTCCTGCCCGCGGTAGGTATCGGCCGGAATCGTTGCGGGGTTAAAAAACACGTACGCGGCCGTGAGCTCGTCCATCGCCTGGGGGTCAAACGGCACGAACCGCACGTCCATCGACGCCGTGGCTTGGGTGATCGACGCCGTCGGCACGGCCCCGCCGATGAAAGCCGCGGCCACCGAGCCGTCGGCTAGCATGTCGACCGCTGCGCTCTGCGTGGCGTTGACCGCAGTCAGGTCGTCGTAGGTCAGTCCATGCGCCCCCAGGAGCGGTGCGACGAAGTACTCGAAGCCGGCCCCTGCCGGGCCGATCATCACCCGCTCACCGCGCAGGTCAGCGATCGAGGCGAGGCCCGAGTCGGCGCGGGCCAGGAACAGCGCGATGTTCGGCGCCAGTGTCATCACCGTCCGCACTGGGTACGCTTGGTCCCAGCCCTCGGTGCCCCGCACACCGAAGTAGGTGATCGCGCTGTTCGACAGCGCGAAATCGAGTTCGCCACTCGCAAGCCGCCGGATGTTCTCCTGTGAGCCGCTGGTCGCCTCGGCCGTGGTGGTCCAGCCCCCGGTTGCGTCGACGTTGAGGACCTCGGCGAGCGCGCCACCCACGACGAAGAACGCGCCCCCGGGCGGGGCCGTCCCCAGGCTGAGAAAGCGCCGGCCACCATCCTCGGCGGGCGCGCCACCGCCACAAGCCGCAGCCCCGAGTGCAAGGCACAGAACCAACAGGTAAACCGGGCGTGTGATCACCGGGTGTCCTCCGTGTGTCTGCAAGCGTCCGACTTCATCTTAGAGCATCCAGCCACCGCCGGTTTCGGTGACACGGCCAATCGCCGGCCACTATACTGCCGACCGAGAAGAATCACAGAGGAGGACCTGTGCTGAAAGCCGGACTCGGACTCACCGCATCCATCGCCCTCGTCATGCTGGCCACCGCCCCGGCTGCTCAAGACGCACGTGACCGCTATTGGCCACAGTGGCGCGGTCCGCACCACACCGGCGCGTCGACCACGGCCACGCCGCCCCTGACGTGGAGCGAAACCGAGAACATACGCTGGAAGGTCGAGATCCCGGGCCGCGGCCACTCGTCGCCCATCGTCTGGGAGGACCGCGTCTACCTGATGACCGCCGTACCCGTCGGCGTTGACGGCGAGGCCCAGCACGAGCCTCGCGGCGGCCTCGGCGACCCCGGCGTCCACCAATTCGTGGTGATGGCGCTCGACCGCGCCACTGGTGAAACAGTGTGGGAACACGTGGCGGCCGAGCGGGCGCCACACGAGGCCGGGCATTTCGAGAACAGCACGTGGGCCTCGCCCTCGGCGCTCACCGACGGCGAGCGGCTCTACGCCTACTTCGAGTCGTTCGGGCTCTACACCTACGATCTCGACGGCACCCTGCTGTGGAGCCTCGACCTGGGTGACAAGCGGATGCGCAACGAGTTCGGCGAGGGTTCGACGCCGGCGCTTTTCGATGACACGCTGGTGATCGTGTGGGATCACTTGAACGGCGACTCGTTCATCGTGGCCATCGACGCCGCTAGTAGTGATGAGCGCTGGCGAGTGCCGCGCGACGAGATCGATACCTGGGCGACGCCACTCGCAGTGGAGGTCAACGGCCGGCCGCAGGTTGTGGTACCAGCAATGGAACGCGTGCTCAGCTACGATCTGGCCGACGGCAGCCTCGTCTGGGAAAGCGACGGGCTCACGATGAACGCCATCCCGTCGCCGGTCTACGACGCCGAGACGGGGGTCGCGGTGCTGATGAGCGGGTTCCGCGGGAACGACCTTAAAGCGATCCGGCTGGCAGACGCCATGGGCAACATCGACGGCACCGATGCAATCCTGTGGGAGTTGAACCGCGATACGCCGTACGTCCCATCGCCTGTGCTGGTTGGTGGCATCGTCTACTTCCTGAAGACGAACTCAGGCCTCCTGTTCGCGTACGACGCCGAGACGGGCGAGCCCTACTACGAGAACCAGCGGCTGGTGGACGTGCCCAACGTCTTCTCGTCGCCGGTGGCAGCCAACGGACGCATCTACATCACCGGCCGCGAAGGCAGCACGGTCGTGATCAACGCGGGGCCCGAGTTCGAGGTCTTGGCGACCAACACGCTGGACGACGGCTTCAACGCCTCACCGGCGCTGGTCGACGGCGAGATCTTCCTGCGTGGATCCCGGTACCTCTACGCGATCGCGGAGGAGTGACGTGCGAGCTGGAGCCCCTCCCCACACCAGCGCCACTCGATTCGATTACCGCGGATCGCCGATGGCGAACAGCGACTCGTCGCTGCGGATGAGGAGTTGCCCGCCCGAAACGGCGATGCTGGCCAGCGTCCGCTCCCCCACAGCGTTGACCGACAGTACCTCGAAGTCCGGCGAGGCCACCAACACGGTGGCCTCACCGTCGTCGTTCAGCGCGTAGATCTGGCCGTCAGCCGCCAGCAGGCTGGCGTAGTAGTTCCCCCGGGCCGGCAGCCGGCCCTGCCGTGCGAGCTCGCCCGTCCGCGCGTCGAGGGCGGTCATGATGCCACCATCCTTCGCCATGTAGAGGTAGTCCCCCACCACCACGGGAGACGACACGTAGGACGCGCCGCGCTCGTAACGCCAGGCCACGTGGGTGTCGGTAATGTCTCCGCGGCCGCCCGGCCGGATCGCGAGCGCGACGTTTCCGCCCGGGCCGTTCGATACCACGTAGAGCAGCCCGTGCGCGGTGATGGGCGTCGGTGCCACCCACTCGGTCAGTCCGTCGACCGACCAGATCTCCTCGCCGGTGCTGGCGTCGTACGCCTTCACTTGCCGGCTGCCGCTCACCACCACCTGGTTACGCCCGTCGACCTCCCAGATAAGCGGCGTCGACCACGAGCGCGAGACGCGCCCACGATCAGTCCACCAACGTGTCTCGCCCGTCAGAGCGTCGAGCGCGATCAGGAAATCGTCGCCATCGCTGTCGCTGTTCAGGAGTAGCAGGCCGTCGTGGAGCACGGGCGAACTGGCGCTCCCCCACTCGTTGGGGATTTCGCCGAACTCGCGGCGCCACAGCTCGTTGCCGTCCGCGTCGAGGCACACAAGCCCCACCGAGCCGAAGAATACGTACACGCGGTCGCCGTCGGTCACCGGAGTCGGCGAGGCGGGACTGTTGGTCGCGTGGACGTCTTGCAACTCGCCCTCGACGATCACCCGTTCCCACAGGATGTCGCCACTGGCCTTGTCGAGCGCAAGCGCGACGAGCTGCCCCCGCGGCGCGGTGAAAAACCGGGCTAGCGGCATCCGGCGGTCAGAGCGGAAGGCGGTCAGATAGATGCGATCGCCAGCGACGACTGGCGAGGAGTGGCCCGGCCCCGGCAGTTCGGTCCGCCAGTGCACGTTCTCGGTGTCGCTCCAGACGACGGGCAGGCCGGTCTCGTTGGAGAGCCCCTGCCCGGTTGGCCCTCGGAACTGCGGCCAGTCCTGCGCGGACAGGCCCGTGGAGGCCGCCAGAAGTACCAACCCGGTCACGAAGAGAGTGCGCATGGTGTCAGTCGATCGCGGTTCGGTCCTCGCCACTGTGGCAGTCTGCCGCCGACTGCTGGGCGGCAGAGGTCAGGCCACTGCCACCATGGCCAAAGGCACGATACCCGATCAAACGAATCAGCACCACCGTCTCTCTCACCTGAAGCAGGTGGGCGCTAGAAGGTCACGCCGGTCCGCAGGCCGAACGTCCGCGGCGGGCCGCTCTCGCCGACAAAGCCGGAGGGCACCCGGAAGGCAAAGGCCACCGGCACGTAGTGCGTGTCGAACGCGTTGCGGATCCATGCCTCGGTGAACAGGCGCTCTCCCCGCACGCCGACCCGGAAGCCAGCCAGCGAATACGCGTCCTGGCGGGCCAAGTTAAGGTCGTCGTACTCGAAATCCCCGTAGAACGTTGCCTCCGCCCGGCCGTAGACCGTTACCCCTGGCCGCACCTCGTGCGAGAGCTGCGTGCCAATGGTCGCCACGTAGGAGGGGGCGTTCGGGATCCGGTTGCCACCCACAGGCACACCGCTCGACACGCTCCCCTCATCGAACGTGGCGCGGTTGTATCCCAGCGTACTGAACAGGGCCACCCCCTGGTGCACACGCGCCAACACCTCAAACTCGATGCCCGAACTCGTGGCGCTACCCACGTTGGCGATGTAGAACTGCGCGGGCACGAGCGGGTCGGGCAGGTTGAGCTGCAGGTCATCCCAGTCGATCCGGAACACGGCGGCGTTCGCCTCCACGCGGTCGCTGATCCACCGCGTCTTGACTCCGGCCTCGACGTTCACGGTCCGTTCTTCGTCGTACGCCTCGCTGCCGGCAGGCGACGCCGCGTTGAAGCCACCGGCCTTGAACCCCTGCGCCACCGAGACGTAGACCTGCTTGTCGGGCTGGAGCCAGTAGGCTGCCGCCGCCTGCGGCGAGACGTTGGTGAAGCTCCGCTCAGCGGTCACCTGCTGGAGAGGCGCGATGGCCGGCTCGAAGAAGGTATTGAGCGTCGCTTCCCGGCGCTCGTGAGCCACACGAGCACCCAGCATCACTTCGGTCCGCTCGCCGAAGCCGATCGTGCCCTGCCCGAACAGGCCAATGCCGACATCGTCGAGCGTCGACTGCGGCGTGTGCTGCGTGACGGGGAAGGCCACGAACGGAGACAGGACGAACGGCGAGAAAGCATTGACCGCATCCTGCTCGTAGTTCTGGGTGAAGACCAGCGCGCCAGCCTGCCAGCGCAGCGTCGCGCCGGGCCCGAGGCGCAGGGGCGCGCCGGCGGCCGAGGCCACGCGCACTTCCTGCGTGAACTGCAGGCTTTCTTCGGCATTGGTGCGGGTGACCAGGGGCAATGGCGTGGCGTCGAGATCGGTCAGGTCCTCGGTGATCCAGCGCACGATTCCGGTTACGGTCGACAGTGTCAGGCGAGCCCCCTCGCGGCGCGAGGTGATGGTGGTGTTCACGACGTCGCGATCGGTGTGCCCCTCGAAGTCACGGCTGGTCGTGAACGGCGCGGCGCGCAGGCCGGCCAGGTCGCTGAGCGCGTAGTCGCCATCGCGGGCGCGTTCGCCAGACACGATGACTTGCGTGAGCCAGTTGGCGGTCGGCGCCCAGAGCAGCTGGGCCTTACCGGCGAAGGCCGAGCGGTCGTCGAGCCTGTTACCGGTGACCAGGTTCTCCGTGAACCCGTCGCGCCGCCCGTAGTCCAGCGACAAGGCTATCCCGAGCCGGCCCTCGGCCAGCGGGCCCGACACGGTGCCCTCGACATCGCGGGCGCCGCTGGACCCGAGCGGCACCGTCACCCCCCCGGTCCAGACCGTCAGCGACGGCACAACGCTGGTCACGTTGATGACACCGCCTAGCGTGTTGCGCCCGAACAGCGCGCTCTGCGGTCCGCGCACGAGCTCGATCTGCCCGACGTTCAGCAGCTCGACGCTCGAGGAATTCTCGTGCAGCTGTGGCACGCCGTCGAGGTACGTCGTGATGGCCGGGTTCGCCGGGCTCGACCCGATGCCGCGGAACCGGGCGTTGGTCAGCTTGCGGGCGGTGAATTCCGTGAAGTAGGTGTTTGGTGCGTACCGCGCGGCGTCGCTGATGACGCTCACCCCGGCCTCGGCCAAGGCCTGCTGGGTCAACGCGGTCAGGCTGAGCGGCAACCGCTGCGCCTCGACGGGCTCCTTCTGCGCGGTGACGATGACGGTGGGCACCACGATGGGGCCGACGGTCTGCTGCTCTGCCGCGGCGGCAGGGGCGGACTGAGCAAGCGCCCGATGCGGGGCCAGCAGCGCGGCACACGCGACCGCAACGAACAGGATTCGGGATATGAATGCAAGCGGCAATCGGAATCGATGCATCAGCCATTATGCACACGCAGCAAGACAATCGAACAGACGCCTGCGTCGCTCCGGGGCTCGTGTGAGGGGATCTGCTACCATGGGGAACTGCTGCCACCCGGGCGTAAACGATTGTCCTTGTGGCACGTAGTCCCGGTCAGGGGCGGTTCCGTCGAGGCATCGACGCACCGTGCGGCTGCTGGACTCTTGAGGAGCACCGTTCGCATGCTGAAAAAGGCATCGCTCGCTGCCGCGCTGGCGCTTGGCCTGTTCGTCACGCTGCTCGCGCAGGGCCCCGTCCAGGTGCCCGTCGGCGACTGGCCCGAGCTGCGGGGCCCGACTCGTGACGGCGTCTCGCTCGAGACCGGGTTGTCCGACTCCTGGTCGGTGGACGGCGACAATCTGCTCTGGCGGGCCCCCTACGGCGGCCGCTCCACCCCGGTCGTGCACGGCGACCACGTGTACGTCCAGAACCCCTCGGGCCGTGGGGCCGAGCTTAAGGAGCGCGTGATGGCGCTCGATGCCGACACGGGCGAGGTCGTGTGGGAGTACACCTTCAATCTCTTTCAGAGCGACGTGCCTACCCACCGGGTAGGCTGGGCCTCCCCGGCGGTGGACCTCGAGACCGGCAACGTCTACGCGCTAAGCGGCGGCGCCGAGGTCTTCGCCCTCAGCCCCGACGGCGAGCTGTTGTGGAACCGGTCGTGGAACGAGGAATTCGCGGCCTTCACCACGCACGGCGGGCGCACGATGTCGCCGGTGGTCGACGGCAACCTGGTGATTGTTAGCGCGGCGGTCTCCAACTGGGGCGAGAACGGCCTCCGCCGCCACCGTTTGATCGCCCACGACAAGCGCACCGGCGACGTGATATGGGTCTCGACCCCCGGGGAACGTCCGTTCGACACGGCGTTCTCTTCGCCCCTGATCACGACGATCGGCGGCACGCGCATGCTGATCACGGGGCTCGGCAACGGCGGCGTCCACGCGATCCAGCCGCAAACCGGTGAGTGGATCTGGAGCTTCCCGGCCGCCCGCCGTGCTATCAACACCGGCGTCGCGGTGGCCGGCACCCGCGTGTTCGTCAGCCACGGCGACGAGAACCTTGAGGGCACCGAGATGGGGATGGTCGCCGCCCTCGACGGCTCGCAGGCCGGCATCCTCAACACCACGCTCTGGGAGACGCGCGGACTGGAGTTCGGCTTCTCCTCACCGGTCGTCGACGGGAATCGGCTGTACCAAGTCGACACAAGCGGCACCCTCCACGCGTTCGACATCGACTCCGGTGTGCTGCTGTGGACCGAGCCGCTCGGCAACTCCCAGCGCGCGCCGCTAGTGCTCGGCGACGGCAAGCTCTACGTGGGTACGCCGGGCGGGGCGTTCCACATCATCCGGCCGCTGGCCGACCGCGCCGAGATCCTCAGCACGGTGGTGCTGCCCGACAGCGTCAACAGCTGCTGCGGGTCGGAGGGTACGCCCGAGCAAATCGTCGCGGGGGCGGCGGTCTCGCGTGGCCGGGTGTTCTTCGTGTCGAGCGACGCGGTCTACGCGATTGGCAGGACCACACCTACGGCGCCCACTGGGTTCGCCGTCGACGACCCGGCCCCCACGCCAGGGGCACCGGCACACCTGCAAGTAGTGCCCACCGAACTGGTGCTCGAGCCCGGCGAGTCGGTGGCGATGCGCGCTCGCCTGTTCGATGCCGACGGCACGTTCATCCGCGACGAGGCCGGCACGTGGTCGCTCAACGGTCCCGAGGGCACACTTGACGGATCCATGTTCACGGCCGGCGGGACGATCGAGTCGGCGGGGGTCATCCAGGCCTCGGCGGCGGGGCTGACCGGCCAGGCGCGTGTCCGCGTGGTTCGGCCGCTGCCGTGGACCGAAGGGTTCGAGGGGTACGCGGACGGCGAGGTGCCAGCCGGCTGGGTCAACACCACCGGCGGACAGATGGCCGTCACGACACTGGAGGGCGAAAAGGTCCTGCAAAAGGCACCACTCGACACCCTGTTCAAGCGTGCGCGCACCTTCATCGGGCCCACCGACTGGTCCGACTACACGTTCGAGGCCGACGTGCGGGCGCCGACGCGCCGACGGCAGATGGCTGACGTGGGCCTCACCGTCCAGCGCTACTCGCTGATTCTCCGGGGCACGCTCCAGCAGCTGCAGATCGTCCCCTGGGAGCCCGAGACCGAGCGCAGCATGGCCATGCCGTTCACATGGCAGGCCGACACCTGGTACCGGATGAAGATCCGCGTTGATAACCTCGAGGACGGCAGCGTCCAGGTGCGCGGCAAGGCGTGGCTGCGGGACGAGGCCGAGCCGGCCGAGTGGTTGATCGAGCGGATCGACCCGTTCGGGAACCGTCAGGGCGCGCCCGGGATGTTCATCGACGCGCAGTTCGGCGTCTACCTCGACAATTTCTCGCTCAGTCACAACGAGTAAGGCTCCTCATGCGTAGTCATTCCTCACGTCCCTTTGCACACCGCCTGCTGGTTCTGCTGGCATTTGTGGGCCTGCTGGGTGCCCTCGGCGGCCCGCTCGCGGCGAGCGACCCCGGCACCGGCGACTGGCCCATGTGGGGTGGGATGGGCGACCGCAACATGGTGGCGGACATGACCGGGCTGCCAACCTCGTGGGATGTCGACACTGGCGAGAACGTCGTCTGGGTGGCCGAGCTGGGCTCGCAGAGCTATGGCAACCCCGTGGTGGCCGAGGGCGTGGTGCTGGTCGGCACCAACAACGAGCGGCTCCGCGACCCCGTGCAGGACGGCGACCGGGGCGTTCTGATGGCCTTCGATGAAGCGACGGGCGAGTTCCTGTGGCAGCAGACGCATCGCAAGCTCGAGTCAGGCCGGGCTAACGACTGGCCGTTCCAGGGCGTGGCAAGCTCTCCGCTGGTGCAGGCGGGGCGGGTGTTCTACACGACCAATCGCGGCGTCGTGATGAGCCTCGATCTCGAGGGCTTCCGCGACGGCGAGAACGACGGCCCGACCACCGACGAGGAGCTGACGGGGCTCGAGGACGCCGACGTGATTTGGGCATTCGACATGATGGAGGAGGTCGGCGCCTACCCCCACAACCTGTCGAACTCCTCACCGGTGATCTGGGAAAACCTGGTGTACGTGAGCACGTCAAACGGCCACGACGAGAGCCATGTGAACGTACCGTCGCCGTTGGCACCGTCGATCATCGCGCTCGATTGGCGGACGGGTGAGCTCGCCTGGGAGGACAACTCAGTCTTCGATCGGATCCTCCACGGGCAGTGGTCGACACCGACCGTCGCTGAGATCGACGGGGTGACGCAGGTCGTTTCCGCGCAGGGCGACGGCTGGGTACGCGGGTACGTAGCGCTCACAGGGGAGAAGCTCTGGGAGTTCGACACGAATCCGCCCGACTCGGTGTGGCCACGCACACGCAACGAGGTCATCGCCACCCCGGTCGTCGTCGACGACGTGGTGTATCTCGCCAACGGTCAGGATCCAGAACACGGCGAGGGTCTAGGCCACTTCTATGCCATAGACGCCACCCAGCGGGGCGACATTACACAGTCGGGCCGCATCTGGCACTTCGAGGAAATCCGCCGTTCGATCTCGACGGCGGCGGTCGCCGATGGGCTCGCCTACATCGCCGACTTCAGCGGCTATCTCCATTGCCTGGACGCTGGCACCGGCGAGTTGCAGTGGACCTACGACACGTTCGCCGCTGTATGGGCGTCTCCCTTCGTGGTCGACGGCAAGGTGTACTTGGGCGACGAAGACGGTGACGTTGTGGTGCTCGAGCACGGGCGGACCATGAACGTGCTGGCCGAGATGAACATGGGCTCAGCCGTCTACGGCACCATCGTGCCGGCCAACAGCGCGATCTTCCTCAACAATCGCAGCGAGCTGTTCAAGCTGGCGATCCAGTGACGAGGCGAACCCTGCAGCCACGGGTGATCACGGGACTCGCGCTGGCGCTGGCCACCGGCCTGACCGGGCCACTCTGCGGGCAGGCGCCAGCCAGCGCCTGGGTCCAGTTCCGCGGCACTCAAGCCTTGACCGGTGTCTCGGCCGACACTCCGCCCGCCGAACTCACAGTGCTGTGGAGCTACGACACCGGTGACGTGATTGAGTCCTCACCGGCGATCGTCGGCGGCGTGGTGTACGTCGGTGCCGGGGACGGCATGCTGCTGGCTCTCGACTTCGACACCGGCGCTCTACGTTGGTCGTACGAGGCGGGCGGGCTGATCGGCGAATCGTCGCCCGCGGTCGCGAACGGGATCGTATACGTGGGCGACCTTGATGGCGTCCTCCACGCTGTGAACGCCGCCGACGGCACGCCGCGATGGACATTCGAGACCGAGGCCGAGATCCGGTCGTCGCCCGTGATCGTCGACGGCTTAGTGCTCGTCGGGTCGTACGACGCCCACCTGTACGCAGTGGACGCCGACACCGGCGCGCTACGCTGGAAGATGCTGACACAGGGCATGGTGCACGCCACGCCCGCCGTGCAGGCCGGACTCACGTTTGTCGCGGGCTGCGACGGCTTCTTCAGAGCGGTCCGGGTAGAGGACGGCACCGAGGCCTACCTAGTGGACGCTGGCGCGTACACCGCCGCGTCTCCCGTCCTCGACGGCGACCGTGCATACTTCGGCACGTTTAACAACGAGGTTCTGGCGCTCGACCTCGCGCGCCGCGAGGTGTACTGGCGCTACGCGGACCCCGACCGACAGTTCCCCTTCTACTCGTCGGCCGCGCTCGCGGATGGCCGAGTCATCGTGGGTGGCCGTGACCGTCGGATCCACGCCATCGACGCCGAGACCGGCGAGGCCGTCTGGACCTTCGCCACGCGGGCGCGTGTCGACTCGTCGCCCGTCGTCGCCGGCGGGCACGTGTACGTCGGGTCGAGCGACGGCCGCTTCTACGTGCTCGACGCCGACACGGGCACCGAACTGTGGGCGTTTGACGTCGGCGCGGACATCGTTACCTCGCCGGCTATCGCTGACGGGCGCGTCGCCGTGGGCGCCTACGACGGCATTCTGTACGTGTTAGGCTGATGCGGCGACGTGACTTCCTCACAACCATCGGGATCGCTGCTGCCACCGCGCCGCTGAGTCGCGCACAGACACCCCCTGAGTACGACTACATCGTCGTCGGAGCCGGCTCGGCCGGCTGCGTTCTGGCCAACCGCCTCTCGGCGGACCTGCTCACGCGGGTGCTCGTGGTCGAAGCCGGCGCGCCGGGTAGCGCGGAGCCAGCGATCCGGACCCCCGGGCGTTGGGTGTCGCTGATGGGCAGCCCGTACGACTGGGGCTATCAGACCGAGCCGAACGCCGCCCTCGACGGCCGCCGCCTCCCGTTCCCGCGGGGAAAGACGCTCGGTGGGTCGAGCGCGATCAATGCAATGACCTACGTCCGGGGGCACCGGCTTGACTACGACGGCTGGCGGGACTTAGGCAACCCGGGCTGGAGTTACGACGACATCCTGCCCTACTTCCTGCGCTCGGAGCGCAACTCGCGAGGGGCATCTCCCTTCCGCGGTGCCGACGGACCGCTGGCTGTTTCGGACGGTGTCGACCCGCATGCTGGCCACGAGGCGTTCCTCGAGGCGGCCCGGGAGCAGGGGTTCGAGGCGACGCCCGACTGGGAGTTCAACGGCCCGGTGCAGGAGGACGGCGCTGGGTACGTACAGAAGAACATCCTTAACGGCCGTCGCCACAGCGCCGCCGACGCCTACCTGCGCCCGGTCCTGGATCGCCCCAACCTGACGGTGGCCTCCGGCACCCTGGCCGCGGCGCTGACCCTCGAGTCTGGCCGGGTGATCGGCCTGGAATTGGTGCGCGACGGTCAGCGCGAGCAGGCGCGTGCCGCTCGCGAGGTCATCCTGTGCGGCGGCGTGGTGAACTCGCCCAAGCTCCTCATGCTCTCGGGTATCGGCCCGGCCGATCACTTGCGGGCCGTGGGCGTGCCGGTGACGCTCGATCTGCCTGGCGTCGGGAGCAACCTGCAAGACCACCTGAAGATTTCGATTCGCTGGGCCGGCCATACCACGCTCCCGCCGTCCACCGTCACGGCGGGGCTCTTTACTTGGTCGTCACCCGAGCGCCGGACAGCATCAGGGCGACCTATGCCGCCGGATCTGCAGTTCTACGTGGGCCGGGGCACGGACGCTCCCGACTCGTTCGTTACCATCACCGCCTCGCTCGTGCGCCCGGCCAGTCGGGGTGAAGTCAGGCTTCGTTCGAATGACCCGACGGACGCACCCGTGCTGTGGACCAATTACCTGGAGGCGCCAGAGGATCTGGCGGCGGTCGTGGGCGGGGTACGATTGGCGCGTGCACTCGGTAACAGTGCCGCGTTCGATGCACTCCGGGGCGAGGAGATCATGCCAGGACCCGAGGCCGACCGTGACCTGACAGCCTTCGCGCGCACGGCCACAGACACCATCTACCACGGGGCTGGCACCTGCCGGATGGGCGCGGACCGCGACGCAGTGGTCGACGCCACACTGCGCGTCCGAGGTGTCGACGGCCTGCGCGTGGCGGATGCATCGATCATGCCCCGGGTCGTCAACGCCACGACGCACGCGGCGTGCGTGATGATCGGCGAAAAGGCCTCGGCACTGATCGGCGAATGAACAGTGACTGGACGGGCGTGCTCCGGAGTCCCAGAGAGCCTGGGGACGCCGGAGGGACCGTCGTCTAGTCGATGGTCCAGAGTGTCAGCATCGAAACGTCCTTGACGAACACACGGGTGCCAGACACGACGGGCTGGGTCCAAGTTTCGCTCGTCGCCACCCTGTATCGGGCAACCGGCGTGAAACCCGTTCTCTCGAGGTCGACGATGACCAGTTCGCCGTCTTCCTCAAGCGAGAAGATCGTGTCGCCCGCCCGGCTGATCGCCGCGTGTGCCGCCTGGCGCGGATCGCTCGTCCAGAGGACACGACCTGTCTCAAGGTCAAGCGCGAAATACTGCCCACTGTTGAGGTGCGACAGGCCAAACAGCACGCCCTCGCTCGCGACCGCATCGCTCAGGTGCATCGACACCTCGTCGGTGTGCCATGCGTCCTCCGTCGTCCAGGCGCCGCTCCCAGGCACAGCGCGAAACGCAGTCACGCCGTTGTTGCGTCCCATCTCGATCACGGTGTCCTCATAGAGGAGCGGCGTCTGACTGGTCGTGTCGGCCGGGGTCCTGAACGGGCGGCTCCAGAGGAGTTGACCGTCGGCCAGCGCGACACCGACGAAATTCTCCTGCGTGAACGTGACCACTTGGCGTGTGCCGGACAGGTCGAACACCCGCGGAGATCCGTAGGCCGGGCCGTCGCCATCCCAACTCCAGCGAACATCACCCGTTGCCGTATCGAAGGCCGTCAGCGCACCATCGTCGTGTCCGCCCACATGAAAGATCACCACATCCCCTTCGACCACCGGAGACATCCCGGTGTGGTACATGGGCTCGACCGGCGGCGCCGGCTTCTGCCACAGCCGCCGGCCCGTCTCGGCGTCGAAGGCGGTGATGATGCCGCTCATCCCGAGCGTGAACAGCCGCCCGTCGGCGAACGCCGGCGTAGACTTCGGTCCGGGTCCGTGCCGTGCCGTCGCAGGGTTCATCGAAAACGGCGCTGCGTAGCTCGTCCGCCAGAGGGTCGTCCCGGAGGCCGCGTCGAGGGCAGTGAGCACCTCTTCCTCACCCTGCCGGGTAAAGACGTACATGCGGTCGTCGACGAGGAGAGGCGTCGCGTAGCCTTCCCCAATCTCGACGCTCCACCGCTGCGTCAGAGTCTCGGGCCACGCCCCAGGGGCCTGGAACGAGACGACCGTGCCATCTCGATTCGGCCCGCGCCACTGCGGCCAATCCTGGGCCGCACTGCCCGACTGGAACGCCAGCACCAGGAGGGCGATAAACACTACCGTGTACGAGGTCGTAGGAATCATCTTTCTATCATAGGGTCGCGCCACGCTTCGTGCCACCATGCCTGGTGTAGACTGGCGCTGATCTGGAGAACCTAGCAGAAAGGTACGGCATGCGACGGGTACTGAACCTCACTGCGACTGCCTTGCCGAACCCGGTCACGTCCGTCAGTGCGTGCACGCCGGCAAGCGTAGCTAAGCGTATCCCGGGCGTGTTGAGTTGCGTGGTGGTATCGATGAGCTCCCGGTACTGCGTGCCGGTAATCTGCTGCCTGACCGCCGCGCCGTAGACCCCGACGCCAAGCGGCTTGCCAAGTACGACCACGTCACCAGGCTGCGCGCCCGAGTTGCGCTTGAGACAACGCGGATCGACGACGCCCACGACGACCAGCCCGTAGATGGGCTCGACGGCGTCCACACTGTGGCCGCCCGCCACGGGAATGCCGGCACGCCGACACGCTGACTCGCCGCCCTCGAGCACGCGCCGGATGGTCTCGACCGGAAGTGCGGCAACCGGCATCGCCACGAGCGCCAGGGCGAACAGCGGCCGCCCACCCATAGCGTACAGCGTACACGTCCGAGATGGCATTGGTCGCCGCGATGACGCCGAAGTCAAACGGATCGTCGACGATCGGCATACTAAAGTCCGTCGTCGTGACGATCGCCTGCGCCTCGCCCATCTGATACACCGCAGCGTCGTCGCCACTTTCGATGCCGACCAGCAGCTCCGACGGCAGGCTCGCACCTCCCGCCCGGGCCACGAGCTGCTCGAGCATTGCGGGAGCAAGCTTGCACCCGCATCCCCCACCGGGCGACAGGCTGGTGAGGCGCACCGCCCCGCGGCCGACCGGGGCCGAGTCCCGAGCCTGCCCGGAATCCGTCGGAGCCCGATCTATCTGGTCCACTCCCCGACCTGGAATCCCTGCGCCACCATGTCGATGGCATATACCGCCGTCTGGACGCCCAGAGTGATGGAAAACAACGTGCGCTTGTCGGGTCCGCCGAAGTGAAGGCCGTGGCTACCTGGCGGCGTTGGGAAGTAGCCGATGAAGTCACCGCTGTCCGGATCGATGACCCAGGCGCCGCCGTTGCCCGGCGTGTAGATGCGGCCTTCGGTGTCGACCGCGCTACCATCGTTGCCCGCCCAGGCGAACTGCCGCTCGTTGGTCAGCGAGCCATCGGGCTGGATGTCGAAGGCCACTAAGCCGCCCGTGGGTATGGGCACGCCGTCAGGCAGCGCCAAATCCGGCGGTACGGCGTCTGGCAACCGGCCGGTCACGTACAGCGTCCGGTCATCTGGGCTCACGACGATGCCATTACCCCGGATCTGCCCGTAGCGACCGCTCACCACCCCGCCCGCGTTGGTGTAGTACACGCCACCCATCGTCATGTAGATGCCGCCCTTCGCGTCGGCGACCATGTCGTTCAGCACGCCCGGGCCGAGGCACTCAAGCGGCTCGCCGTTCATGGTGTTGGTGAACAGCTGGCGCGGCTCCACCTGCCAGATGCCGCGGTTTAGCGCCCGCTGGCCTACATACAGCGTGCCGTCCGGCGTTAGCGCCATCGCGCCGCCGGTGTACGTGTCGGTGTAGAGCACCTCGGTACTGCCGTCAAGACCGATCTCCATGATCTGGCTCAGGTCGTTCATCGCCAGCAGGATCCCCTTGGCGGTGGCAATCGGACTGTCGGTGTTGTTGCCGCTGCCCTCCCAGATGAGGCGCCACTGCTCACCGGGGGCGATGACGCCCGGAATCCCTGCCACCGGGGCGTTCTCAAACGCCACAGGCTGGCCACCGCCGAAGCCGCCGCGCCCCCGCCCCCCGCCAGGCACCGCGGGCTCAGACAGAACCGGGTCGATGCAGTTCTCCGTGACGAAGGCGTTGCGATTCGGGTCGCGCCCAGCCTGCACGCCGGGCGTGCGCACCGGGTCGACCGGCTGCTGTTGCGCGGCCACAGCCACAGCCAAGCCGGCCAAGCCGACGACGATCAGTCCCGAGTGGGTTCTCATGGTCGTATCCCCCCCCTTGTGGCGCTGATTATAGGCGTCAGGGCGCTACTTGAACTGCCCCATCAGGCTGAGCACCTCAGGTCCTTGCGGAACCCGAGGGCGCCAGCATCGAGGCGCAGGGCCTCGGCCGCCGGAACACTGTCGGGACCGGCAGCGGCGCGGACACGACCACCAGCGACTTGAAAGGCGCGTGGATCAGCAGCCCCGCCGCCTGGACCCACGACTACCTCGTGAACCTCTTAACAACGCCAGCGACATCCCCGAACCGAACGTCTGGTTGCCGCCCAAGATCGCGTCGGTGTTCAGCGTGTGAAAGGTGCCCGGGGCACGCTGGAACGTGCCCGCCAGCTGCACGTCGATCACCGGGATGCACGCGTGTGTTGTCTGGAGACGCCGGCCGGGACCATCGCGAGCGACGGTCCCGGCCAGCCTTGAGGGTGGCTAGTACCTACGGTAGCGCGACGAGCACGTCGTCGTCCGACTGCGGTTCGGGTGCCGGGTGCACGCCGGTCAGCGTATCGAACTCCATCCCCAGCTCCTGCACGCGTTCGGCAAAGGCAATGTGCGCCGGCGACGGGTCATCGGGGAACAGCGTCAGGTCCGCCTGATGGAAGTGGCTGTGCTCGGGCAGATACACGCCCAGCAGATGCTCCGCGTGCGGGTTCGGGATGTGGACGATCTCCATCCGGTTCATCTCGTCCTCGAACACCATTACGTCGTCGACACCGTCGATCACCGGATCCATCGTCGGCTCGCCGAGGAGCGTCCGGGGGGTGCTGAGCCCCGCTCGCGCGAACTCGACATTCTCGGCGTGCGTGAGGATCGGGATCCCCTCGCGCGCGTACGCCGCAAGACCACTCGAGTGATCTGAGTGGAAGTGTGAGTTCACCACGTAGCGGATCTCCTTGTCGGGCACCGTGGCACGCACCGCCGCCAGCGTCTGCTGGCCACGGTTCTCGTTCTGCGCACCGCCCTCGAAGACGATGACGTAGTCGGTGAACTCGACGAGCATCGCCACGTAGCCGCCGCCGATGAGGTAGACACCGTCGTAGATCTCCTCGACCAAGTCGACCGGCTCGGGCGCCGGGCCACCGCCGCGACCGCCGCCGCCACCCCGGCCACCGCCGTCCTCGAGCGGCGCCAGGCTGGCCATCAGGTCCTCGGGGTTGGCGTCCGCACGCTCGACACTCGCGGTGAACGAGATGCCGCCCGCGCGCTCCTGCTCCATGCTGGCCGGCACCATCACGCCATCCATCTCCTGATAGTCGCTGTAGTGCGCAGCCACCAGCAGGTCACCCATTATCACGTGCTCGACACGGGTCTCGACGCGCTCCACCAAGTCCTGGTCGTTGATGTAACCGGTCACCGTGTAGCGCATGCCCGACGATGAGGTCTGCGTTTCGGGCGACATCCACGTCAGTGTGGTGTAGCTAGCGCCGTCCATCGTGGCGGTGCCGGCCTCGGCACCGTACATCTCGGCTCCGCGCAGGAAGCCCCACGGGGTGAGCCAGATTTCCAGCTGATTGTTCCAGTTCGTTTGATCACCGGGAATGTCCTGCATGAACGGTTGCTCGGTCGGCTCCCGAAGAAAGACGCCGCCGTGGAACATCGTGCCGGTCGCCCGCGACGCGGGGAGCGTCAGGTCGATCGTCCGCGAGTAGTCGCTGATGTCGTAGAACGGCCAAGGGGGGCTAGCCACTGCCGTCTGCAGGAAGTTCCTGTTGAGGGTCTGCGCAGTCCCGGCGTAGCTGATGGATTCCAGGCCCTCGGTGCCCATCGCCGCGTTGACGTCGGCCAGCAGGGCACCAGCATCCCCCGGCCCAGCCTCCGTGCCCACATCGTCGGTGCCGCCGCAGCCCGCGAGAACGAGCATCCCGCTCACCGCGAGAAACCCCAGATTACGAACCATATTCCCTGCTCCTTATACTCAAACGGGCTCCGTGACCCCAAGCCCGCACAGCCGCGTGAACATGCTGATAATACGAAAACAGCTTAGATTACAACGCCTGTCGCGTCTTGTCGATGGGAGCAGGCCATTCCCAATCCGCACGTCATATAAGATCGGGGGATGCCCGACACACGAGACTTCTATGTAAACGGCCAGTGGGCAGCCCCCGCAGAGCCACACCCCTTCGACGTCGAGAACCCCGCCACCGAGGAGGTGGTCGCACAGATCTCGCTCGGCAGCGCCACCGACGTCGACCGAGCGGTCGAGGCTGCCGCGGCGGCCTTCCCTGCCTTCTCGGACACGACTACCGACGAGCGCGTCGCGCTATTGGAGCGCATCGTTGAGGAGTACGGGAAGCGGGCGGACGATCTCGCCACCGCCGTCACCAGCGAGATGGGCGCACCGACGGGCCTCGCAAAGAACGCCCAGGTACCGTTCGGGCTGGTTCACTTCACGACAGCCATCGATGTGCTGAAGGAGTATCCGTTCGAGCAACGGCTCGGCAACTCGCTGGTGCGCCGGGAGCCGGTGGGGGTGTGCGCCCTCATCACGCCGTGGAACTGGCCGCTGCACCAGATCGGCTGCAAGGTGGCCGCGGCGCTCGCCGCCGGCTGCACGATGGTGCTCAAGCCCAGCGAAGCCGCCCCGCTCAACGCGCACATCGTGGCCGAGGTTATGGACGCAGCGAGCGTGCCGTCGGGGGTGTTCAACCTCGTCAACGGCGACGGACCCACCGTGGGCGTGGCCATGAGCACGCACCCGCTGGTGGACATGGTGTCGTTCACGGGCTCCACGCGCGCCGGCATCGAGGTCGCGCGCAACGCAGCACTCACCGTCAAGCGGGTGGCGCAGGAATTGGGCGGCAAATCAGCCAACATCCTGCTCGACGACGCGGACCTCGCAACGTTCGTACCAAAGGGTGTCCAGGCCTGCTTCCTGAACTCTGGCCAAGCGTGCGCCTGCCCGTCGCGTATGCTTGTGCCGCGCCACCTGCAGGACGAGGTCGTGCGCTTGGCGCGTGACACGGCGGCCACCATCGCCGTTGGCGACCCCCTGGCCGAGGGGACGGCTGTCGGACCACTCGTCAGCCGGACCCAGTTCGACCGAGTGCAGGGCTACATCCAGAAGGGCCTTGACGAGAGTGCCCCACTGGTGGCGGGCGGTACCGGACGCCCTGAAGGCCTTGAGCGTGGCTACTACGTAAAGCCGACGATCTTCGCTGACGTCCGCAGCGACATGGTGGTCGCGCAGGAGGAGATCTTCGGGCCTGTGCTCGTCATTCTTCCCTACGAAGACGAGGCGGACGCGATCCGAATCGCCAACGACACGCAGTACGGGCTGTCGGGCTTTGTCGTCTCGGCCGATCAGGACCGGGCCGGTAGCGTGGCCCGGCGGATGCGTACCGGGCAGGTGCGCCTCAACGGCGCGCCCCACGACTTCGCCGCTCCCTTCGGCGGCTACCGTTGTTCGGGCAACGGGCGAGAGTTCGGCCTGTTCGGCATCGAGGAGTACCTGGAGGCCAAGTCGATCTGCGGATACTTCCCGGTCGCCCAATGACCAGCCGTGGCTGATGCCAAGGGTATCGATATCCAAGCGGCCGCCGAACGGCTGTCAGGCGTCGTCCGGCGTACGCCGCTCGTCCCGTTCGACAGCGAGGACCCGTGCGTCGAGTTGCGCCTTAAGCTCGAGTGCCTGCAGGAAACAGGCTCCTTCAAGGCCCGGGGCGCGTGGAACCAGATCGTCCAGCTCTCGCCGGCCGAGCGGGCAGCGGGTGTCGTGGCCTCCAGCTCCGGCAATCATGGCTGGGCGTTGGCCTGGGCCGCGGCGCGCGCCGATGTGCACGCCACGATCGTGATGCCCGAGGACGCGTACCCGAACAAGATCCAGGCCTGTCGCGATCTGGGCGCCGAGATCGTGCTGTCGCGCGATCGCGAGGACGCAGAGCGTGCGTGCAAGGCGCGCGTGGCCGCCGGGGCGACGCTCGTGCACCCGTACGACGCTCCGCGGACTGTCTCGGGAACCGGCACCGTCGGGCTGGAAGTGTGCGAGGACTGGCCGGAGGTCGAGGCCGTGGTTGTGCCGGTAGGCGGCGGCGGTCTCGTTAGCGGCATTGCACTGACCGTCCGCGACCTGTTGGGCCCAGACGTGGCGCTCATCGGCGTGGAACCGGCAGGTGCGCCGACGATGTCGCGTGCGCTGAAGCGGGACCACCCGGTCGTGGGCGAGCCTCTCACGACCGACGTGCAGGGCCTCAACCCGTCTGGGGCTGGTGTACTGAACACCCGGATCTGTGCGCGCCTGCTCGATCACATGCTGACGTTGGAGGACGAGCAAATCTTCCAAGCCCAGGCACGGCTTGTCGGCGGGTCCGAGTGGATCGTCGAACCGGCCGGGGCCGCCGCGGCGGCGGTGGTGTTCTCAAGGCGGCTGCCAGCGGGCCTCACCAGCAGGCGCCACGCGGACAACCCGCTGCAGGTCTGTGCCATCGTGTCGGGCGGTAACCCCGACCCAGCGCAACTTACACGCCTTCGTGCAGGAACATTACCAGCGGCGGGATAGCCTCGTCCGGCGCCTCGACGTGCGGGACGTGCCCGAGCCCCTGGAGCAGGAGCAGGCGGGCATCGGAGATCGTCTCGGCCGCGTAGGCCATTCGCTCCTGGAACTCGGCCGCTGACCCCGGAAGCACGTCCTCGGCGCCTCCGAACACGAGCGTCGGCGCCTGGATGTGTGCCCAGTCGTACACCACCGGATCAGCGTAGATGGCGCTGGCGACTAGCGCTTGCACCATCGCCAGCCGCGGCCAGTCGGCACCGAGCGTCCACGCGTAGCGGATGCGCGCGTAGCTCTCAAACCGGTCGTTCCACGCCGACGAATCGTGGGCAACGTAGCGCATGAGGCTTGCGCGTACCGACTCGTAGGTCGTCCCCAGGGTACGTGCATATGCGTCGTCGACGCTGCCCGCTGGCCGGTTGAACCGCATGTCGGCAAGCCCGATCGGGTTATATAGCACTAGCCGCTCGGTCCTCTCCGGATACTGCGTCGCAAACCGCGCGGCCAGCATGCTCCCCATCGAATGCCCGACGATCATCGCCGTATCGATGGCCAGGCTGTCCAACAGCTCACGCGTGTGCCGGGCCCAATCGTTGAAGCCGTAGGGCACAATCGGCTTCGACGAGCGCCCGTAGCCGATCCGGTCGGGGATGATGACGCGGAAACCAACCGCGCTCAGGGCTTCTGCGATGTCGCCGAAGTAGAACCCGGCGAAGTTGTTGCCGTGAAGGATGACGACCGCGTGGTCGTTCGGCGGCCCCGTGGGGGCGACGTCCATGTAAGCCATCCGCACGTCCTGGCCGTAGATCGTCATCGGCAAGTACGCACTGGGATACGGGTACGGGCACTCCTCGCAGGTGATGCTCCCCGGCACCACATCGGGCACTTCGGCGTCCGGCGCCTGGGCCAAGACGTGAGCAGACACCAGCATCAGGCACACGGCAATCAGCAAAACGCGCGCCGCGACCGTGGGGCCCTCGCGCCACAGGTCCACCATCACGCCCGTCTCGAAGTCAACCCAGTGCACCTGAAACACCCGCTTCGCCGTATCCACGCCGACGACCGTTCTGTTAGCCTGCATCTTGGACCTCCCGGCTTGCCTGGGGAGACCTTGGTGTCTTCCCCCTGGGCACTCTAGATGCCATCGGCCCCGGGGGGGCCACCTTCACCCGTTGGCTTACCGACATCAAGAGTCGTGGGAGGCGTCCATTCCTGCTGCATGGCTCACCAGCGTGTCAGTGGGTATGCTCCCCAACTGGATCCCGACTCGATGCGGGGGTAGAGTACCCCAGCCTCACGAGCACAAGGAGATGATTCCATGAGCCTCCAGACGTCGTTCCCCATGGTTCTTACGACACTGGCGATCCTGGCGGGCGCCGCCAATGGCGCGGCGCAGGTGCCGATCGTGCAGCCTGGCGCCCCTGGCGAACCGAGCCGGCAGATCACCGCCGAGGAAGCCTCCGACTTGGCCAGCATCGCCTTCACCGAAGCCGATGTGCGGTTCATGCAGGGGATGATCTCACACCACGCCCAAGCGCTCGAGATGACTGCCCTGCTTGAGACTAGGACGCAACGCGACGAGATGCGGCAGCTCGCCCAGCGCATCGAGCTCTCCCAGGAAGACGAGATCGAGATGATGCAGGATTGGCTGCGCGACCGCGGCCAGGAGGTCACCGCCATCGACGCCCACCACGAGCCCGGGGCGATGCGAATGCCGGGCATGCTGACCAACGAGCAGATGACCCAGCTTGAACAGGTGACCGCCGTTGAGTTCGATCGGCTGTTTCTCGAATTCATGATCGAGCACCACCAGGGCGCGCTAACCATGGTCGAAAACCTGCTGCGACAGCGGGGCTCGGCGCAGGATTCGGTGCTCTTCGGCTTCACGTCCGACATCACAGGCGACCAAGGCATTGAGATCGAGCGCATGGACGCCATGCTGGTCGGGCTCTCTGACGATCCTCGCGCGCTGCTCCAGGCCGGGTTCCTCGATGCGGGCCGGGCCGCGCTCAATATGGAACTCGTCGCTGAGCTACAGAAGCCTGACGGGTTCTTCGATCCGGGCAATCCCGGGGGGCTGCCGGCCGGAAGTACCACAGGGAATGGCGACGACGACCTGCAGGACGAGCAGGAAGAAGAAGAGCGCGCGTCTCGCCGTCCGAGCCTGCTTGACTTTGCGAACACTGACCTTGCGTTCGCCGGTGACATCCTCTTCGAGGGCAATTACCACGGGTTCAACGTCTACCGGGTGGAGGCTCCGGGCAACCCAGAACTGCTGAGCTCGGTCGTCTGCCCTGGCGGACAGGGCGACGTGTCGGTGGTCGGCAACCTGCTGATCATGTCGGTCGAGCAGACACGCGGCCGCCTCGATTGCGGCCTGCAAGGCGTGGCCGACCCGGTGAGCCCGGACCGCTTCCGGGGCATTCGCGTCTTCGATATCAGCGACGTGCGGATGCCACGTCAAGTGGCGGCCGTGCAGACCTGCCGCGGCTCGCACACCCACACCGTCATCGAAGACCCTGACGATGTGAGCAACCTCTATGTGTACGTATCAGGCACCAGTTCGGTACGCTCGGGTGATGAGCTCGAGGGTTGCTCGGACGAGCGGCCGGGCGAGAACCCGAACACGGCGCTGTTCAGCATCGACGTGGTTCGGATTCCGGTCGCGCGCCCGGAGGAGGCGCGCATCGTGGCCCGGCCCCGTGTCTTCGCGGACCCCGATACGGGCTCAATCGCGGGCCTGTGGCGCGGCGGCGACCATGGGGAGGGCACGCAGACTACGCGCGAGACTGCCCAGTGTCACGACATCACGGCCTTTCCCGAGATCGGCCTGGCGGCCGGCGCCTGCTCGGGTAACGGCATCCTGCTCGACATTTCCGACCCGACTAACCCGGTCCGCATCGACCAAGTCATCGATCCGGGGTTCGCCTACTGGCACTCTGCCACGTTCAACAACGACGGTACGAAGGTGATCTTCACCGACGAGTGGGGCGGCGGCGGCCGTCCCCGGTGCCGGTCGTTCGATCCGAGGAACTGGGGCGCCGACGCCATTTTCGACATCGTCGATGGACGCCTCGAGTTCCGGAGCTACTTCAAGCTGCCGGCTCCCCAGACCGAGGAGGAGAACTGCGTGGCTCACAACGGCTCGCTGGTGCCCGTGCCGGGGCGAGACATTTTCGTGCAAGCGTGGTACCAGGGCGGGGTCTCGGTCATCGACTTCACTGATTCGTCCAGCCCCGTGGAGATTGCCTTCTTCGATCGAGGCCCGATGGACGCGAACGAGCTCGTCATGGGCGGCTACTGGTCGACCTACTGGTACAAGGGGCACATCTACGGCACCGAGATCGCCCGGGGCCTCGATGTGCTGCGACTGCTGCCCAGCGAGTACCTGAGCGAGAACGAGATCGCGGCCGCATCGCTGGTGGCCCCGGCCACTGTCAACCCGCAGCACCAGCAGCGCTACGACTGGCCGTCGCAACCGGTCGTGGCGTTGGCGTATCTCGATCAATTGCGTCGTAGCAACAGCCTCGACGCTGGGCAGATCGACGCGGTCACCGGGGCACTCGATCTTGCGCGCCAAGCCCTCACGGGCGATACACAGGCCGATACCGTAACGGCAGATCAGCTCGAGACGCTGGCAGCACAGGTCACCGGGAGTTCCGACTCAGCACCCGAGCGGGATCAGAGTCGCCTACAGGCGCTGGCTTCCGCGCTGACCGAGTTGGCTCAGCGCCTTCGCTGACAAACGCGTGAGCGCGGCGCGTACGAACGGCATACGGGGAGAAGACATGACAACGCCGCTGACTCGACGGGGATTCCTGCGGCACGCGGGCGGCGCGGTCGTCTGGGTGCCGGCTGCCGGCACCGGCTACACGAGCGCGGAAATGGCGGCACTGGCGGCCCAATCCCCAGACGGCGCGCTCGAAGTGGGCGTCTCAATATGGGACCTCGACACCCCGGCACTCGTCGTCGACCTCGACGCCCTTGAGGCAAACCTCGATACGATGCAGCGGACGGTGGAGGCTAACGGCATTGCCAGCCGCCCACACGCCAAGACGCACAAGACACCGACCATCGCCCGCATGCAGCTCGCACGAGGCTCAGCAGGCATCAGCGTGGCCAAGATCAGCGAGGCAGCTGCCCTCTACGAGCACGGGATCGAGCAACTGCTGATGACGACGAGCAACGTGACGCCGTTCAAGATCCGCCGTGCGATGAATCTTCGGCGGCGGTGCGACGGTTTCATACAGGCCACCGACACGGCGGGCAACGCGAGGGACCTGTCCGAGGCGGCACAGGCTGCGGGAATCGTCGCCGACGTGGTGGTCGACGTCGATCCGGGGCTCCACCGGACCGGGGCGCCTCCCGGTCAGCCGGCACTGGAGTTGGCGCAGCTCGTGGATTCGCTGCCGGGCCTCCAGCTCAGGGGCATGCTCTGCTACGACGGCGGCTCGCAGCACGTGCAGGGATTCGAGACACGGCGGGCGCAGGCCCTGGAGCGCTTGGCGCCGGCGGCTGAGACCTTCGAGTTGTTCCAGCGCTCGGGCCTGAGCACCGAGATCTTCAGCGGCGGTGGAACCGGAACCTACAACATCGACCATGCCACGCCCGGCTTCACCGACGTGCAGGTGGGCAGCTACGCGTTCATGGACGCGCAATACCTGGCAATCGGCGGCGCTGACGACGAGGAGCGCTACTCCGACTTCCAACCGGCACTGACGATTCTCACCACCGTGCTCAACGTGCAGTACGAGGGGCAGGCGACGACCGATGCCGGCGCCAAGACCTGCACCATCAACCAGCCCTGGCCCATCGTCAAGGGCGAGTCAGGGATGTCGTACCGCTCGACCTCCGATGAGTTTGGTATCCTCACCTACGACAACCCGAGCCGCGTGTACGCGGTGGGCGACAAGCTGGAGCTCATCGTGTCGCACTGCGATCCGGTCGTGAATCTCTACGACCAGATGTACGCCGTGCGAAACGGGATGGTCGAGGCCATCTGGCCCATCGTCGCGCGGGGACTCTCGACCTAGACGCTGCCCTGCGGGTCACCGTGCTGGCACAGTGATGCTGACTTGGCGTCAGTTGCCATCAAGCACCACGGCCCCGGAGCCGATGTTCATGCGCAGGCGCACCAACAGCTACAACCTCGGCTCGATCGAGCTGATCAGGCAACTCCGCTTCGTCCGAGTGCGCGCCCTCGCCCTAGGCGTACGCCGTGTTCATGTGCGGTCCATGTGCAGCAGCAGAATGTCTCCACATCGGCACCAAGCCGCAGGCACTGGACCTCCCCGTCCAAGGCACGCAGCCGACCGGCCACGAACCTCGGCGATCCGGTTCAGAGCCTTCGAGGCCGCGGTGGCTGACTCGATCGAAACCAGCTCTGCGAGTGTAGCGAGCAGGGACTCGTGCTCGGCCTGCGCACGGCTAAGTACCGGGTCGACGGCCTGACCACGCACGGCGGAAGCCAGAAGGGCCAAGCCGGCAAATGCGACACCCCCCAGAGGCTTCGACGGTCACCCGCTGTGTATGCGGATCCTCCTCACAGAGTTCCTCGCAGCCCCAGTACGTCGACCTGTTCGCGCATGAAGCGGATCACATTCGTGATGTGCTCGTCGAGCGGCAGCCTCAGCTCCTCTGCACCACGACGGAGGTCATCCCGGGGCACGCTCCGGGCAAACGCCTTGTCCTTCATCCGCCGTACGACCGACCTCGCCTCGAGGTCGAGCAGGCTCTTCGACGGACGCACGAGCGCCGCCGCCGTCACGAACCCAGCCATCTCGTCGCACGCAAAGAGCACGTGCTCGAGCAGGCTCTCGCGAGCCACGCCCGTGTAGTCGGCGTGCGACAGGATGGCACGCCGCAGCCATTCGGGGTAGCCACGGCGGGCGAGTTCCTCGCAGCCACGAAACGGATGATCCTCGGGCGAGGGAAACCGCTCGTAGTCGTAGTCGTGCAGCAGGCCCGCGAGTCCCCACGCCCCCTCGTTCTCGCCGTGGAGCCGGGCGTAGCCGCTCACCGCAGCTTCCACGGCCAGCGCATGCTTGCGAAGGCTGTCGGACAGGGTCCACTCGGTCAGCAAACGCCAAGCCGCATCACGAGACGGCACGTCGGCAGTCATCGACGAAATAGTAATGCTCTGGTAGCCTGTCCGTCACGCTCGTGGACCTCCCCGACCTCGACGCTTGGCAATGGATACTCGGTGCCTCGTGCGCACTGATGATCGGCGTGGCCAAGACCGGCGCCCCGGGGCTTGCCATGCTCACGGTACCCCTCATGGTGTTCACAGTAGGTGACGCGCGGTTTGCCGCAGCCTGGACCGTCCCGATGCTGATTGTCGGCGACGTGTTCGCCGTGGTGCGCTGGCGCCGGCAGGCCGAGATCCCGGTCCTGCTGGGACTAGCCCCGTGGGTCCTCGGGGGCATGCTGCTTGGCGGGGTGGCTCTGCGGCTCGACGACGCAATCGTGCGCCGCGTGCTCGCGAGCATCATCCTAGTCATGGTTGTACTGACTATCGAGCGCCGCCACGTCTCCACGACTCCCACGTCCGGCTCCCAGGGCGCCGCGGCCTCCTACGGTGTCGCGGCAGGGTTCGCCACCACGCTGGCCAACGCGGCCGGACCGGTGATGTCGGCCTACCTGCTGCTCAGACGGATGCCGAAGGAGCAGCTCGTGGCCACGGGTGCCTGGTTCTATCTGGCCGTGAACATCGGGAAACTGCCCATCTACGCGGCCAACGGTCTGTTCAGTACCGGCTCGCTTGTCTTCGACTCGGTCATGGCGCCGCTGGTTGCCCTAGGGGCCGTCGGGGGCTTCAACTTGCTGCGCCTGATTCCCCAGCGCCTGTTCGACCTGCTGACGCTCGGCCTCGCCACAGCCGCTGCGCTGGCGCTGCTCCGCTGAGCAGCGACTTCCCCAAGTCGGCCAGTGCCGTGGCGGCGATGACCGTGACGCCAAGGCGGCGAACCGATGAGCAAGAGGATGTTACGCCGCCGCCAGCCAGCGCGGCCGCCGGGCGTGGTCCCCCGCGAACGGTCAAGAGATACCGGCGTCCAGAGACCTGCCTGCCTATAGTGGCGCCTAGGTGCACTCGACGAGCGACTTCTTCTCATGGTTGTGTACGCCAAGTTGTGCCATGGCTGAGGTCGTGGTCGTGCCTCGTTCAGGCAACCGCCTGCAACAGGGCTCTTTGCTGCATCGTGCGGCAGTCCATGTTCCGGTAGCGGTGGTCTGCGAGCCAAGCCTCGTGCGTCTCGGCGCACCGTGCCCGTATCAGCCGCGGGCAACTGGACAGATGTGGACGCCCGGCGTGCACCGCGTGATAGCCGGTCAAGTGGGGTCGGTGACGTGCGGTGCGTGGTTCCACCACGCCCAAGGAGGCGCTCAAGCCGGCGCCACCACAGGACTCGCTACGGTGGCAGATGCCGTTCACGCCGGAGTTCGAGGCTATCTACCAGAATACTCCCCCGCACGGCACCTGTTCGAAAGTTGCACACAACGCGGGCAGTAACTCGGTACACTGTCGACAGGGTGACCGACACCACGGCAACGATGCCCCCCGTCGCGGATGGCAGCGCGGTGCCCAGGGCGCTGACCACA
Source organism: uncultured Bifidobacteriaceae bacterium (assembly GCA_964535675.1). Classification (GTDB taxonomy): domain Bacteria; phylum Acidobacteriota; class Vicinamibacteria; order Vicinamibacterales; family UBA2999; genus CAZHTD01. Next base: position 45,252 of record CAZHTD010000013.1, read on the forward strand.
CGGTTCCTGGACTTCTGGCTGCTCGGCGGCGCGAGCATCCTGATTTGGGGGGTGATGTTTGCGCTCGAGCCCTTCCGCGAGGCCTGGGCCATCAACGAGCACTATCGCCATTTGGTCGTCACGACCCTCTCCCTCGCACTCCTTGTGAACTACCCGCACTTCGCCGTCTCCTACAAGCTCGCGTACACGCGCGGCCGGGCGTTCGTGCTGGGCTACTGGTGGCAGCTCATCGCGGTACCATCGGGCCTACTCGCGCTGTTCGCCGTCGCCTACGTCTACTACGACGTTCGGGTCGAGCAAGTCGACGGCCTAGTGTGGGCGATGCAGGTGGTGGAGGGCTGGGGCGCCAACATCCAAGTCATCAGCGGGCCACGCGTGGGCGATCTCCTGCTTACGCTGGGCTTCAACTTGATGATCCTGACGATTGGATGGCACTACACCAAGCAGGTCTACGGTTGTATGATGGTCTACGCCCGCTTCGATGGCTACCCGATGGTGCCTCGCCAGCGCACGCTGCTCCGTTTGGCGCTGCTCAGCGTGTGGGTGATGGTCTTTGTCGACTACAACTTAGCAGGCGACTTTCGGGTGTGGCGGGGGTTCAATTACTCGACGCTTGATCTGCCGGATGTCGCAGGCCCGCTGTCCCAACTGCTCGTGCTGGCCGGGCTGGCCGCGGTTGTGTACTACGTCTTCCTCGCCAACTATCGGGCGGTGGGTCAACGACCGAGCCTCACGCTGCTCGCGCCCTTCGTGGCGATCTATCTCTGGTGGCATCCATGGACGCGGCAGGACGAGTACTTCCTGCTGCTCGTGCCGCTGTTCCACGGCTTGCAGTACCTCGCCTTCGCCTACCGCATGGAGCGCACACGCCTGCGTGGCACCCCCAACCCCGAAGTCCGTGGTACCGCGCTCATCCTCGGCCTTATCCTGGCCGGCTGGTTGGCCTTCGAATTCGTGCCTGACGCTATCGACACACACCTCGACACCTTCGGCACCTGGCAGGTCTTCTTCTTCTTCACCGCGGCGATGCTGTTCATCAACATCCACCACTACTTCATCGACAACGTGCTCTGGCGGTTCCGCGATCCGCAGGTCCGGGCCTACCTGTTCGACTAGCCCTCACGTCCCATTTGTAACCGTTTCGTCGTCGCCCTGCCGGCCTATCTGTGACAGGCTCTGAGGGCGTGTCCGCTGACTCCTCCGAGGCCAAAGGCCCCACGATGTTCCCGCTGACGCGGGCCGCGGGAGCCCTCGGGCTCCTCTTCGTCTTCTTGCTCGGTATCAGGGGACTCGGCGAGGGTTTCGAGCTGCTCGGGGCCGATCTCCTCGACCGATTCTTCACCGCGACCGCCAATCCGCTGGTCGGCCTCATCGTTGGCCTGCTAGCAACCACGGTCATGCAGAGCTCCTCGGTCACCACGTCGATGGTCGTGGCGCTGGTCGCCGCGCCCGAGAACCCCCTGCCGCTGGCCAACGCGATCCCGATGATCATGGGCGCGAACATCGGGACGTCGGTGACCTCAACGATGGTGTCTCTGGCGCACGCCGGGCGGCCTGACGAATTCCGGCGGGCGTTTCCGGTGGCTATCTGCCACGACCTGTTCAACTACCTAGCCGTCATCATCCTGCTGCCGCTGGAGGTCTCCACTAGATATCTTCAGCGCGCCGCGACAGCCCTAGGTTCCCTGACCAGTGACGTCGGCGGCGTCACCTATGTGAGTCCGATCCAGACGGCAATCGACATCGGTTATGCGCCGCTCGACGCCATCGCCTGCGGTCTGTTCGGCGCCCAGGCCGGCCAGTCAGCCTTCCTGATCATGACCAGCGCCGCCCTCATCTACACAGCCCTCTACTTCCTGGTCAAGGTGATCCGTGGGGCGGCGCACAGCAAGGTCGAGTCACTGGTCACCAACGTGCTGGGCTCACACGGCGTCCTGTCGATGATCATCGGCGTGGTCGTCACCGTCATGGTGCAGTCGAGCTCGATCACGACCTCGCTGCTCGTGCCCCTAGGCGCCGCAGGCCTACTGCGGCTTGAGCATGCGTTCCCGGTGACACTCGGCGCCAACATTGGCACCACGATGACGGCCTTCATGGCTGCGCTCGCGGTCTCTGGCCCCAACGCGCTGATCGGTCTCGAGATCGCACTGGTGCACCTACTCTTCAACCTGAGCGGCATCCTGCTAATCTACCCGGTGCCAACGATTCGCGCGATTCCGCTGCGCCTAGCGAACCTGCTGACAACCTTCGCCATGCGGTCGAGGAAGTGGGCGATCCTTGGAATCGCCCTCTTGTTCTATGGCATCCCGATGCTTGTGCTGCTCCTCAGCGACGTTTTGCAGTAGGGACAAAATTGGGAGGCATGTGGTGCTCAAGGAACTATTGAGCGTCTTCCGCAGCAGCGATCCGCTGCGTGCCATGGGGAACAACTTTGCGAAAATGCTGGGACTTGCCCGCGAAATGACGCTGTCGGCTGGCGAGATCTACTTCGGCGGTGCTGCGAGCGGCGAAGCGCGTAAGGTGCTCTATGCTCGTGACGCCAACGTAAACGAGCTACAGCGCCAAATTCGACGGCAAGTGGTGATGCATCTCTCCCTTGACGAGAGCCGGGCTGACCTCCCCCACGCACTGTTGCTGATAAGCCTCGTGAAGGACGTGGAGCGGCTCGGCGACTATGCAAAGAACCTCGCTGAAGTGCACGACATGCGCCCCGGCCCCCTGCCCGACGACAGCCTGCGCCGCGAGCTGGAGGAGATCCGCACCGACGTGGAGGACGCGTGCCACGCGTTGTCGGCCGTCTTCGAGACGGCGGATCGCGACAAGGCAGTGCCACTCATCGAGAAACGTCGCGAGGCGGCCCGGCAATGTGACGCACTGATTGCCCGGGTAGCGGCCAGCGAACACGATGCCGCCACGGCCACCGCCCTCGCACTCGGCGCTCGCTACTATAAGCGGATCGGCGGCCATGTCCTCAACATCCTGTCGAGCGTGGTTATGCCCCTCGACAAGGTCGACTACTACGACGAGGATGAGGTGCCAGAGGTGAACCGGTAGCGCCACGGCACACCTCGCTCCATGGGCCATCGTCCCCGAGCGTCCCACGCTGCTCAGAACGTCTGTGCAGCCCGGAGCGCGTCGTTGCCATCGGTGACGTACACGGAATGTTCGACGCGCACGACGCACTGGTCAGCATCCTTCGGCCGCCAGTAACCTCAAACAAGCGCGAGTGATGGCCAGCGGTGCTAGCTGTGCAGGCGACAGGCTGGACCGGGGGCCCGACCCGTGCCGGGCGCTCGACGGCAACGATGACCGCACGGGCCAGCAGCAGGTTGGCCGTGCCGACCTCCTACGCGGTCAGGCGGGTCAGATCACGCCGGTCGCCGCGCCGACGCCGGCCCCGCCGCCGATGAAGACGTCGTTGGTCGGCGTCCAGAACTGACTGATGAGCAGGATCCCGATGACGTGGCCAAAGACATAGAAGGTCGGCAATGTTATCGGCAGACTGTCCCGGCACATTAGGACGAGGCATGCCGCGAGGTACGCCTGCATGGCAGGGCTCACAACCCGCCGGGACACACCCCCGTGAACGCCCCCCGCACGTGGCCGAACAGCTCGGCAACGCGATGGTGTATCTGTAGGCCCACATCAGGGTGCCAAGCAGCAGGCCCTCAGCCAGCTAGACGTACGGCAGGTTGTCGGCACTCAGCTCGCTGATGAACCGCGAGCATGTGATAGGCCGCAGGCTGTTGCCCGCGGTCATCGCAAGGTAAGGTATAGCTGAGCGTGAGGACAGTGGTCGTGTCTCTCCCTCACGTAGAAGAACGATGCCGACCGACCAGACCCAAGGACATGAAGCTGGCCGGAGTATGTGCGGCGACAGTGCTACCTTACCGGCTCGACCTATCAGAATAAGGAGACGTGATGCGACTCGTGGTGGTATGGCCGATTGTGGCGGTCCTTACAGCGTGCGGACCGATTCCCGTGGAGCAGCCGGCACCGCCGGTCGTGGCGGACCCGTGGCGCCTTGACCTCACACCGATGGAGCGCGGCACGATGCTGCAGGTGCCAGCGTTCCACGACCGGTCCGAACCGTTCCGCCAAGACGTGACACGCCTGGAGATCGAGCCCGGCGAGGGCATGGAGCTCAAGTACCGCCTGGAAACCGGCGACACTGTACTCTACGCATGGGAGGCGTCGCTGCCCCTGCACGTGGAGATGCACAGCCAGCCGGACGGCGCGCCCTTCCTTTACGCCAACAGCCTGCGGCTGGAGGACGAGCTAGAGGCGGCCCAAGGCAGCTTCACGGCACCCTACCCCGGCATCCACGGGTGGTTCTGGGAGAACCGGACGATCGACATCATCACGGTGACCCTGACCAGCGCCGGCTTCTATCGCGAGAAACTGGAGTTCCGTGCCGGGCAGGAGCCAATCGCCACCCCGATCGAGTAGCGCCACATACACGACGACCGCCACCGGCGGTCGTCCACACCCTGTTCGCGAGCGTCTAGTTGCCCGCGGCCTCGGCCTCAGCCTTCGACAGATAGCCGGCCGGCAACCACGCCCGCCACTCGTCCTCGTCAGGCCCGCAGCCGCCGTCCGATGGGTTGTACCAGGTGCTGTCATCGGTCACAACGAACCCGATCGCCCCGCCGGGACGCCCATCGTGCAGTGGGCAGTGAATCATCGTCACGTTGTCGCCCGGTTGAAAGGTGAAGCCGTTCGCGCTCGGCGTGCGACCGAGCACAGCCGGGGGTGCGGCTCCCTCGAAGCCCCACACAGTGCCTTCGGCATCGCGCAGGTAGAGGAGGACGTGCGGGCTGTTGAACGCCCAGCGCACGACCTGGCCCATCACCACCTCCTCACGCTCACGGTCGAACATGCTGAAGCTGTGATGCGCCTGTACGGACGTCACCAGCATGGCCGCCAGCACTGTCCCGAGCACCCAGGTTGTCTTCTTCATCGTCGTGTCTCCTTGGTCACCTGACCCTGGCGCGTCACTGCACCGCGTCGTCAAAGATGGGATTCTTGCTCTGTCCTGGTAGATCGGGCGGCAGATCAGGCGCGCGGTTGGGGTCCGCCCCCCGCACGTCCTGGAAACCCTCTTCGCCAGGCAACCGGAATTGCGTCGCCGGCTGGCCCGACTCGTCAAACACCAGGAACGTGTTCTCGTTGCTCTCGCACTCCCAGTGTCGGATGCGGAACCCGGCATCCTCGAGGTCCTTGCGCGGCCGCCACGTGTAGGTGGCGGTCAGGGGCCGTGTCAACCCAATCGAGTCGTAAAACGTGACGTTAGCCACTAGGCGTTGGTCACCGTTGGCCAATTGTTCCATCCGGTAGATCTCCACCGCCTCGAACTGGTTGCTCGATGGTGGTAACGCGCGGAAGTAGTCGTTCGGGTAGACGTCCACAGTGTGGACGATCAGCATGTCGTCGACCCAAAAGCCCACGCTGTCGCCCTGAGACGAGTGCGACCCGTCGATATTCTGGTGCTCCTGGTTGATGTAGATCCGCCGGGTGTCGTTGGCCAAGTCGTTGAGCCACCACGACTGCGTGGGCGTGTTGACGAACTCACGAACGTAGGGCTCCACAAGCCAACGGGGCATGCCGGCGGGCTCGCACGTCGTCAGCCGATCATAGGGCTGCTGACCCGCTGCAGCTGCGAGCTCCCGCCGCATGCGAAAGGCCGCTTCGTACGCGGGCGTCAGCACGCCTTCGATGATCTCACCTTGCTCCAGGAACAGGGTGCCCTGACCGTTGTTGCCGGCACTCGACCACAGGCCCGGCCACAGCGGCACCGTGTCGATCGTGTGCACCGTGCCGCCGTTGTACAGGCGCCTAAGGTACTCGTAGTGCTCGGTGGACGTCTCGAAGTTCTGAGGCGGCGGCACCGGCTCTGGTATCGGCGGCCCCCCGCGGCCCTGCGCCAGCGCCGCGCCGGCCGTCGCGAGCAGGCCGATCGTCATTCCGCAGGTCACGATCGTCGTACGAACCTTCATTTCTTCCTCCTTAGGCTGACGTCAACTGCCTACCACTCCTGATCCATCGGAAGGCTGGCGTCGGCGGTGATGTTGACGTCGGGGTAGTGATGATACGGAAACCCGCCCTCGTGCACCTCGGAGTACTCGGCCATGAACTGGATGATCTGAAACACGCAGCCCTCGCATTCGATGCTGGGCACGCAGCTGTCGGTGGCCCACCGAGTCGGTGCCGGCCGCTTGGCGTGGAGCCAGAGGCGGTCGACGATTACGGGTGGCTGCGGGTCGGTCTCGATCTCGGTCGAGAGTGACCGCGGCCCGTTCTCAGTCTCGTACATCGTCACCTCGTGATCGGTCGGCAGCGCGTCGCGGCTCCGCGCCAGCGCGATGCAGTAGTGCCCGGGGTGGAAGATCGTCTCCTCAACCACCCGTAGCATCCGGCCTCCCTACAGGTCGATAACCGCCCCACTGGGCGCGGGCCCTTATCGGCCAGCGTGCCGCCGCAGGCCAGATCGCCGCGCATGTGGTTCACCAACCGGGAGGCAGGCCGCACCACAAGTGCGCGTCCACCCAGCCACTATCGCACCGAACACCAGTCCCCTCACGCGGCTTTGGCCTTGAAGCAGGTAGCTCGGCCCCCCGCCCGTGAGCCGCCCGGCTGATTATACGCGGGCTTCGTCGATCCGGGCGGAACAGGGCCCAAGTGTGCAAGCCAGAACCGAACGGTGCATCCCCGAGCGCCTAGCAGCCGCAGTGCTTGTACAGCTCGACATAGCGGGGAGGCTCGGTGTCCAACGTCACCCCACGAGCGGCGGGATCCCGACTGTGGAGCAGGCGTGAGAGCATCGAGTAATCGGCGCGCCAGACCCCGTCCCGCCCACCCACCGGACCCCAAGCCTCAAGAGATAGTAATTGGGACACAGACGGGCCGTACTCGCCTGCGACCACCCCGTATCGCTCGTAACGGGTCTCGGTGTCCGGGCCGAGTGCCGCCGCCCACAGACAGTGATGTTCCCCCCGTTCGGAACATTCTCATGCGCCGGCGACCGCCTGGAACACAGAGCGCATATCGAAGGCTGAGCAACCTCGCTTGACCGTGAGGGAGGCAATAACTCGACGCCCGAGGGGCCCCGATAGTCGGCGATAGACCGCGTGTCTCGGTCTCGAGGGGAAGACGAGAGCAACGTTACCCCTTGACAGCACCGCATCTTAGAAACATTTCACCGCTCTCCGCGAGCGCGGGCAGAGCGATTGGGTGCCACCAGCGTCGCCGCCGCCAGAAGGCCCGTATCGGGAGCGAGACCCCAAGCAGCACCCCACCGGCTAGGAGGCTGGCCTCTACGAAGAACCGCACGAGGTGGTGAAGCTACGCGTCGTACGCCAAGCCGGCGTCGCCGATGACGAACCGGATCACCGGGTAGCAGCGAATGCCTCGGCAAGGATGTCGACGACGTAGTCGGCCCGCTCGATCGACAGTGTCTCCAGCGCCGATGGCTCGCCTCTCGTGGTCGGCATTCGGTGGACATCAGTGGCGCGACGTGGTGTAGCAGGCGAGGCCTGCCAGCACCAGAACCAGCCCAGCCCAGCCCAGCCAACCCGGCAACAGCGCCCCAAGTAACGCAACCTCTCCCGTCAAGCTGAACACCGTGTAGCCGGCTTGCGTGGCATCGACCTTTGCGATGCCGTTGGGATCGCGTCCGACACCCTGGCGCGCCTTGAGGAAGAGACTGGTGCCGATGACCGTCGCACACAGGGCCACGATCGCCGTGCCGTACACCTGCTGGGTGCTCGGCAGCGGCGGGTGCGGCAGCAGGAGCAAGAGCAGCCAGTACGGCACCGAACCCATCGTCATCAGCAGCACGCGCGCAGCCGCATCGGCGGTGATCGGCGCCGTGAGCGCGGGGATCGGCCCGCGTCCGCCGTTCCGGCCTTCCTGCATCAGCTGATTGCCCGTGGGATAGGCGCAGGCCGCCACCAGCACCGGCAGGACGCCCAGCGCCTCCGTCAGTGTGGCGTCGCCCCGCCGATCGAGGTTCACGAGCACGATGCCGATGAACGTGATCGCCAGAAGCGCAATCCCTCCTGCCCGCACGCGCGCCCCAAAGGCTCTGAGCACGAGCGGTGTTGCAAGGATGGTCGACTGCATCGTGCAGGCGACGATCCACCCTGGCGCCTGCGTGGAGGCGTACGCGAGCCCGGAGTAGAAGATGCCGTAGCCGATGGTGCCTGCCACCACCCAGAACCGCCAGTGGCGCCGAAACTCGGTCAGCACCTCGCCAAGGGTGCCGCGGGCCAAGAACCAAGGCAGGAAGAAGACCAGCACCCAAGCGTACCGGAGCGAGGCGGTCCAGATCCAATGACCACCGGCCAACCCGATCGCACGGTTGACGATGAACGTGCCGCTGAAGAACGCCGAGCCACACAGTCCGATGAGGACGGCTGTCAGCACGGCAGCGCGCGTGAGAGGAGTCTGGGGCTGGGAAGTGGAGGACTGCATGACCGCCACTACTCTAGCCCGCCACTGCGTGCGCCGTCACAGGTAGTGTTCCGATCTGTGTGCAAAACCACTTGAGTGAAAGCGAGCGGTCATGGCAAGAGGTTGATTGAGCCGTCAACCCACTCACAAGGTGTAGCAGCCATGACCACCCGAGCTACACGTCACGCGACGTCGAGCGGGATCGAAGCCCTCGGCGACCGCGATCTGATGAAACAACTGGTGCAAGAGGCTTTGCAGGAGTGTCTCGCGGCGGAGCTGCCCGAGGCCTTGGGAGCCAAGTCAGGCGAGCGGACGGTCAACCGGCTCGGGTATCGCGCGGGCTCCGACAGCCGGGACTGGTCACCCGCATTGGCAAGCTCGCGCTGCGGGTGCCGCAAGACCGCGAGGGGCGGTTTTCGACGGAGCTGTTTGCCCGCTTGCCCGCTACCAGCATGCGGAGAAGGCCTTGGTGAGCGCGGAGCTGTCTGTGCAGGTGTCGACCCGAACGGTGAAGGCGATTACTGAGGAGTTGTGCGGCCATACTCGGCGAGCACCATCAGCCGCATCAACGCGAGCCTCGACGGCCGGTTGCGGCGCTTCGCGGTGCGGAAGCTGGACGACCACGCCGGGCTCACGCACGCGGTGGCCGAGCGGCTGCCGGAGGGCGTGTGGCAGCCCTGTGCATTGTCTCCGCAACGCGCTCGACTCCCTGCCCCGCACGGCCGACGACGATTACCGCCGGGAGTACCACTGGCGCTCCGACCGCCGCGACCGCAAGGAGGCGCCGCAGGACCTGCAGGCGTGGCTCGAGCACTGGGCGCAACGCTACCCGCGGCTGACCGACTGGGTCGAGGCGCAGATCGGGGAAACACTCAACTTCTCCCGGCTACCGCGGCAACATCACACGCACCTGAAGTCGACGAACCTGCTCGAGCGCCTGAACGAGGAGATCAAGCGACGCACCCGCGTGGTCCGCATCTTCCCGAATCCGGCCAGCTGTCTGCGGTTGATCCGGGCGCTGGGTGCCGAGAAGGACCTGCTACAGGCGGCTGCATGAACGAGCACGGCAACGACCTCAGCCATGATCCAAATGTGCACAACTTGACGTACACAACCCCGTCACACCCGTGGCGTATCATGCGCGTGGGAACTACACCATGCGAGTATCACGACGCGAATTCGTTAGGCGTGCGGCTGCGACGACGGCCTTCCTTGGACTGGCACGGCACGTAGGCGCCCAGAGCGGACAGGCCAGTATGCAACCCTACACGAACCAAGTGGAGGGCTACGGCCCACTCGTCGCCGACCCGGCCCAGATTCTGGACCTGCCCGAGGGCTTCAGCTACCGGATCCTCTCGCGCGCGGGGGAGCGCATGAGCGACGGGTTCACGCTGCCGACGCTGCCGGACGGCATGGCAGCGTTCCCAGGAGCCGATGGCCGCGTCATCCTGGTACGCAACCACGAGCTCCCGGTCGGTACGCCGCCGCACGAAGGTCCGTTCGGCTACCAGTTCGAGCGGCTGTTGGACGTTGACGCTCGACACATCTACGATGCCACTACGCAGGGGCGCCCGCATCTCGGGGGCACCACTACGATGGTCTACAACCCCGCAACGGGGGCAGTCACGCGCCAGTTCCTCAGCCTCACTGGCACAATCCGCAACTGCGCTGGCGGCCCCACGCCCTGGAACACGTGGATCTCGTGCGAGGAGACGGTGGAAACGGCAGGTGACCTCAACACAAAGGACCACGGCTTCAACTTCGAGGTGCCAGCGACCGAGGAGCCCGGCCTAACGGAGCCCGTGCCGCTCACGGCCATGGGACGCTTCTACCACGAGGCCGTCGCTGTCGATCCGGCCACTAGCATCGTGTACCAGACCGAGGATCGCGTTGACGGGCTCTTCTACCGCTTCATCCCGAACACGCCGGGCGCCCTCGCCGACGGTGGCCGGCTACAGGCACTGGCCGCCCGTGACAGCGAGCAGCTCGACACACGCAACTTCGCCGAGACCGGCGCGCCGCGCGTCGAGATCAATCAGCGCCTTCCGGTCCGCTGGATCGACCTCGATGAGGTAGAGTCGCCAGACGACGACTTGCGCGTGCGGGGTGCCGAGGCAGGTGCCGCCGTGTTCGCCCGTGGCGAAGGCCTGTGGCGCGGCACCGGCGAGTTCTTCTTCAACTGTACAAACGGCGGCCTCGCCCAGCGGGGCCAGGTGTTTCGGTACGTGCCGAGCCGTCAGGAGGGCATGCCGGGGGAGGACGATGAGCCCGGCACTCTGGAACTATTCATCGAGCCGAACGACGCGTTCGTACTGGAGTCGATCGACAATCTGACGGTCGCACCGACCGGTGACCTTATCCTCTGCGAGGACAACTCCGCACCGTATGAGACCGTCGTGCGCTTTGGTCCCTACAACTACATGCGTGGCGTCACGCCGACGGGACGAGTCTATACGTTCGCCCGTAACCGCTATCCCGACGCTTCGGAGATCGCCGGTGCTTCCTTCTCGCCCGATGGATCGACGATGTTCATCAACATCATGCAGGCCGGGCTGACGCTGGCCATCACGGGTCCCTGGGACAGCCGTCAAGGCTAGCTGGCGCTCCTTCGTGACCGGGCCATTGGTCGCGGGCCGGCGTGGATACATATCATCTACCGCGCCTCAGGTGGTTTGCATTGGGCTGAGCCCGTACACGGGTCGCCTCAATTCCGGTTACTTTGGCCGACGAGATGCGCACCGCATATACCAAATGGGGTAGTG
>CAZHTD010000014.1:0-56108 GCA_964535675.1 uncultured Bifidobacteriaceae bacterium
GTGCTCCTCGCCTTCGTGCTCCTCGCCTTCGTGCTCCTCGCCTTCGTGCTCCTCGCCTTCGTGCTCCTCGTCTTCGTGCTCCTCGCCTTCGTGCTCCTCGCCTTCGTGCTCGTGCGCGACCAGCTCGCGACCGGGGAATCTGGCCTCGAACTCCTCCTCCCTCATCTCGAACGTCTCCTCGTCGAGCACGTTGCGGAAGATGAAGTTGTCGATCGCATTGGTGAAGTACGTCACCTCGCCCGAGATCCGGGGGGCGCGCCACCGCAGCGACACGTCGAGCCCGAGCGCCTTTTCTGACTCGAGATCGGGGTTGCCGAGCTCGATGGCGAAGTTGCCGTGGTGAAGACCGAAGAAGAACAGCTCCTCAAGCGCCGGGTTGCGGGCAGCGCGTGCCACGCTGGCCGCGATGACGATGCGGTCGTCGGCCGCCGCCGGTCGTAGCAGCACACCGAACGATCCGGACGCGTCGGTGAACTCTCGCACGGGCTCGCCGGCGGGCTCGAACCGCGCATGGCTGATGCGGCCGCCGAACTGAAGTGTGACATGCGGCCAGATCAGCTCCTCATAGACGAAGGCCGCGATGCCCCGCTCGTCGACGGCCGGCGACAGCGCTTCGGCTCCGACGACGTTGAAGCGCCGGTCGAGAAACCAGCCGCCCATACTGCCGCTCAGCCGGCTCACCGGACGATGCGACAACATCGCCTCGAACTCGTTGGTGTCATTGGCGAACTGTGTGCCGATCTCGTTGCCAGCGAGTTCGTCGTGCTGGTAGCGCCGGGCCGAGAACGTGGTGCGGAAGGCGTCCACGAGGCTGCCCTCGAGGTTCTCGCCACCAGCACGCACGGTGAACGAGTGCCGCCGCGGGGTGAGTTCGAGCACACCGCCCTCGACCACGGGGATCCCGTAACGCATGTCGTCGTAGGCGTAGGCGCCACCGACGTACGTCCGATCACCGGTCCACGAGAGGCCGAGATTTCCCAGACCGCTTCGCGACTGCGAGTTGCCCACGTCACCGAGCGGCGTCTCGTACTCACCGGAGCGCCGGCCTGAGCCGCCCAGCGTGAACGCGACGCGCCCGTTGCCCATCCGCACGTCGGCCGCACCGCCACCTTCGCCAGCCGCCGAACCCAGGTCGAAGACCATGCTGCCGGTCACGCCGGTGATCGGTGCCGTCGGGATTTCGTCCGAGATCACATTGACCAGTCCCCCGATGGCGTTGGCGCCATAGAGCAGCGTGGCGGGCCCGCGCACCACCTCGATGCGCTCGGCGGCCGCCGGGTTCAGGACCACACCGTGATCGCCCGACTGGCTCGACAGGTCGCCAGTTCGCTGACCGTCCTCAAGGATCAGCACGCGGTCCCCGTCGAGCCCACGGATCACGGGGCGGGACGGAGCGGCACCGAAGCTGCGCATCGCCACCCCGGGCAGGCGATCCAAGGTGGCGCCGAGCGATGACTCGAGCCGCTTGTCGCGTTCCCGACCTGACAGCACGGAGGTCGGCTGCAACGCCTCGAACTGCCCGCGGACGCGGGCACTCACCGACACGACTTCGTCGAAGTGCAACTCGGGATCGACCAAAACCTGGACGGGAGGGCCGTTCGCCGAGGCCACCACCTCGGTGCGGCGCGAGGAGTAGCCCTCGGCAAGGATGAACACGTGGTAGGTGCCGGGTGCCACACCGTTGAAGGCGAAGCGCCCGTCACCATCGGACGTAGTCTCGCGGGCAAGCTCCTCGACGAGCACGACGAGGTTCGGCAGCGGATCGCCTGACAAGGAATCGAACAGCTGCCCAGACAGGGTGACGGGGGTCTGGGCAGCTGCAACGCCAGCCCAGACGAGAAACGCGACGGCGAGTACGGGGCACGCCCGTACGAGAGCAAAAGGTGACATAACGAATCTCCGGCCTTACAGAAAACGGCTCATGCCGGCGATGCGCCGGCGGTACTACGCCGAAACCGGAGTGACGGGCGGGGACCGGAGCGGCGGTTGCGCTGCCCTGACGGGCGAGCGGGCCGTGAAGACGCGGGTGACGATTCGGACACCGACCTCGACCGACGGCGCCACAACGAACGCGGCGATGGAGCGCTGGCGCAACGAACGCACCCAACTGCACGCGAGGCAGTCGATGTGATGGTCGGTGGCCGTGTCAGGCGCCGCCGGCGCGCTGATGCCGGGCACCGAGGCGTCGTGCACGATCGCAGCGGGCGCGCCGCCCTCGTGGCCCGCGTGCGACACGAATGCACCGCTTGCAGCCACGAAGGCCACAAGCGCCGCCGAGCCGACGGCCGATGCACGGGCTCTGACCCAAGACAGCATGGCGCTGATTTCAGGGTACGGGGAGGTCGATCAGGCTGTCAAGCACAGCCGCGGGCGACCCTCCCCGTAGTTTCCGGGATTGCGTCATGGCCCGACATCCGTGACTGCAGCCTTGAAAGGCCCGTGCCATTGGCAACAATAGGGATATGCCGCTCTCCCGACGCGCGTTCATCGGCGGGATCTCGGCGTCCACGTTGGCGTGGACGCTACGGGCGCGTGCACAGCCAGAGACAGGTGCGTCTCCACCGTTCACGCACGGGGTGGCGAGCGGTGATCCCCTCTCCGACCGGGTGATCCTCTGGACGCGCATGATGCCGGAGTCGGGCGCCTCGGCGGCAGAGGTCCGCTGGCTGGTCGCCACCGACCCGGCACTCGGCGACGTGATGGCCTCGGGTACGGCCGGCACCGACGCCACGCGCGACTTCACCGTGAAGGTTGACGTGCGGGACCTAGAGCCCGGACGCATCTACTACTATGCGTTCGAGGTCGACAGCAAGCGCTCGCCCGTGGGGCGGACGAAGACGATGCCCGACGGGCCGGTGGATCGCATCCGCCTCGCCACCGTCTCGTGCGCCAACTACCCGGCGGGCTACTTCACCGTCTACCGGCGCTTGGCCGAGCGAACCGACCTCGACGCGATCGTCCACCTCGGCGACTACATCTACGAGTTCGAGAATGGCGTGCTGGGCGACGGCACGCAGCTCGACCGCCTCCCCGCTCCGCCGCGCGAGGTTCGGACGCTGGACGAGTACCGCCAGCGCTACGCCCAATACCGATCCGACCCGGATCTGCAGGAGGCGCATCGCCAGCATCCGTTCATCGTGGTATGGGACGATCACGAGCTCGCCAACAACGCGTGGCGGGGCGGCTCGCCCGAGCACGATCCCTTCACGGAGGGCCCATGGAGTGCGCGCCGCGCCGCGGCGTACCGCGCGTACCTCGAATGGATGCCGATCCGCGAGAGCGCTGGACCGGCTCCGCGGCTCTACCGCCGGATCCGCTTCGGCTCGCTTGCCGATCTCTTGATGCTCGACGCGCGCGCCCTGCGTGACGAGCAGGCGGGCGGCCTCGACGTCGATCTGCTGGCGAGTCCGCGACGTACCCTGCTTGGCGCCGAGCAGGAGACGTGGCTCCACCAGCAGCTCCGGGCCTCGGCATCCGCGGGCACGAGTTGGCGACTGATCGGGCAGCAGGTGATGTTTTCGCCCTTGACACCAGACGGCACGCCCGCGCTCACGCCCGACAGCTGGGACGGCTATCGGGCCGAGCGCCGGCGGCTGCTCGATCTGTTGGCGACCGGCGAGGCGGGCGACGTCGCGATCGTCTCCGGCGACTTCCACAGCTCGTGGGCGTTCGACATCCCGGCCGATCCCTGGACGGGCTACAACGCGGCAACCGGGGAAGGTTCACTCGCGGTGGAGTTGCTGACGCCTTCGGTCAGCTCGCCGCCGCTCCTCCAGGATCCGTTCCTGCGGGTGCAGGTGGCGCTGCTGCGGACCCAGCTCCCACACCTTCGCTACCTGGAGGGCGACCGGTGCGGGTACGCGCTGATCGAGGTCACTGCCGAGCGCCTGAGAGCTGAATACCACTTGGTACCGGACGTCCGGGTGCCCGGCACTGCGGCCTCGCGCGCCGCCGGCCTGACGTGCCGCCGCGGCGCGGGCCACCTGGAACCGGATCCGGAGCCGCTGGCTGCGGTGGACGCCGCCCCGCCAGCGCCCTAACAGCGGCGCCGCCCCAGTCTCTGATATTCTCAAAGCATGCGCCGACTGCTCTTCATCGCGGCTGTAGGGCTTGCCGTTGCCGTCGTCTTTCACCTGCCGACCGGCGCGCAGGTTCGCCCCGTTTACGACCGCGGGGCGGCTGGGCTAACGCAGACGCTCGAGCGTTTGCAGACCACGGGCAGCGTACTCCACACCGGCGCGCATCCCGACGATGAGGACTCGACGTTCATCGCACGCCTCGCCCGTGGCGACCACGCGCGCGTCGCCTACCTGTCGCTGACTCGCGGCGAGGGCGGGCAAAACCTCGTCGGCACGGAGCTGTTCGACGCGCTCGGCGTGATCCGCACCGAGGAACTGCTGCAAGCGCGGGCGCTGGACGGCGGCGAGCAGTTCTTCACGCGCACCTTCGATTACGGGTTCTCGAAATCGCGTCAGGAGGCGGCGGCGCTCTGGAACGAGCGCGAGACGCTCGGTGACGTTATCCGCATCATCCGGACATTCCGCCCGCTGGTGGTCTACTCGCGCTTCAGCGGCACGGAGGCCGACGGGCACGGGCATCACCAATTGGCAGGCTACTTGATGCCCCAGGCCTTCCGCGCGGCCGGTGACCCGACGCAGTTTCCCGAGCAGATTGCCGAGGGCTTGCGCCCCTGGCAGCCGAAGAAGCTCTACCGAGGCCAGGGCCGTGGCGGCGGGCCCGCGCCGACGCTGGAGATCGAAACCGGCACATTCGACCCGGTGATAGGGCGGAGCCTGGCCGCGATTGCGCTTGAGGGCCGCAGCCAGCACAAGTCGCAGTCGATGGGTACTATCGAGGCGTTCGGCCCGCAGACCTCGGGCCTGATCCTGCTCGAAAGCCTGACCGACGACCCGGCCTCCGACACTTCGCTCTTCGCCGGTATCGACGTCAGCGTGCGCGGCATCGCCTTGCTGGCGGGGCTGCCTGGAGGCGCGTTGGCCACGGAACTGGCCTCAATGGACGGTGCCGCCCGCGCCGCACTCGCCGCCTACAACCCGCGCACTCCACAGGCCATCTTGCCAATGCTCGTCGACGGCCTGCGGGCCACGCGCGACGCACGCGCGGCGCTGGCCACGCTCGACGTGCCCGAAACCGCCCGCGCCGACGCCGATTTCCTCCTCGTACACAAGGAAGACGACTTCTCCCTGGCGATCGTCCAGGCTGCGGGCGTCACCGTCGACCCGTTGGCTGAGACCGAGACCGTCGTGCAGGGCGGCACACTCACCGCCACCGTGCGGACCTTCGTGGAGGGCGCCGCCGACATCACGATCGTGGACCAAGCGCTCGTGGCGCCCGACGGCTGGCAGGTGACACCGGCCCCTGCCGCGGCGCCCGCCGCGGGCCGTGGCGGACGCCGCGGGCCGTTCGGCCGGCGCGAGGTCGCCACGGCCGAGCAGCGCTACCGCGTCAACGTGCCTGGCGACGCACCTCTCACCCAGCCCTACTATCTCGACGACCCGCGGACCGGGGCGGTGTACCAGTGGGACAACGACGACCCCAAGGGGATGCCCTTCGCACCGCCCCTGCTCGAGGGTGTCGTCACACTCGAAGTCGCCGGCGAGCAGCTTGAGGTCCGGCGCCCCGTGCAGTACCGGTTCGCTGACGACATCCGCGGCGAGCTGCGGCGCAATGTCAACGTCGTGCCGCTCGTCAGTGTGGGGCTCGACTCGCCGTTCCTGCTCGTGCCGACCGGAGACACGCCGGACGCCCAGCAACTCGTGGTCCGGGCCGGCAGCTTTTCACAGGTGCCGATCAGAGGTTCACTCCGCCTGCGGCTGCCCCCGGGTTGGACGTCGGAACCGGCCGAGGTCGGCTTTCAGCTCGACGCCTACGGCGCCCAGACGGCGGCGGTCTTCACGGTGACCGCGCCGGCGGGACGCGCGGAAGGCTCGCTCGACATCGTGGCCGAGGCCCTCGTCGACGGGCAGACGTTCTCGCAGGACGTCCAGACCGTGGCCTACCCGCACATCCAGACGCACAGGCTCTACTGGCCCGCGGTGGCTACGGCCACAGTGCTGCCGCTCCAGGTGGCCCCAGTCAGTGTCGGCTATGTCATGGGCAGTGGCGATCAGGTACCCGACGCGATCCGCCGGCTCGGCGTTGACGTGGCACTGGTCGACGACGAAATGCTCGCCACCGGCGACCTCGATGCGTTCGACACGATCATCGTCGGCGTGCGCGCCTCGGAGGCACGGCCCGGGTTCGTCGCCAGCAGCGGGCGACTGCTCGACTACGTCCAGCGCGGCGGCACACTGGTGATGCAGTACCAGCAAACGATCGGCGGCAGCAACCTGACACCGTACCCCGTCCAGCAGCAGGGCAACCTCCGCGTAACCGACGAGACCGCACAGGTGCGAGTCCTCGTGCCCAATCACTCGCTGTTCACGTTCCCAAACCGCATCACTGAGGCCGATTTCGACGGCTGGGTGCAGGAGCGCAACCTCTACACGCTGACCGGCTTCGACGATCGATTCACGCCGCTGCTCGAGTCGGGCGACCCGGGCGAAGACCCCAGCCAGGGCGGCCAGGTGTACGCGGAGTACGGCGAGGGCCGGTTCGTCTACACGGCCTACGCTTGGTTCCGGCAGCTGCGGGCAGGCGTACCCGGGGCCTACCGGCAGTTCGCGAACCTGATCAGCCTGTCGCAAGCCCCCCGCTAGCCAGAACGACGGGCGGAGCACCGGGTGAGGCGTCACATCGCTCTGGTATCATGGACG
Source organism: uncultured Bifidobacteriaceae bacterium (assembly GCA_964535675.1). Classification (GTDB taxonomy): domain Bacteria; phylum Acidobacteriota; class Vicinamibacteria; order Vicinamibacterales; family UBA2999; genus CAZHTD01. Next base: position 6,777 of record CAZHTD010000014.1, read on the forward strand.
CTTGGGGCTTGGTGCCAAGGCCCCTGACGACCATGGCCACGCCTCGCCAAACTCCCGAGACGACGGGCGCACCGGCGACTCCGGCCCCGTGTGCCGGAGCGGCCATGGAGATGACGGCACCGGCGGCGCCACCAGACGTCGACCCGGCCAACCTCAAGGACCCAGCGCTATACATCAACCGCGAGCTGAGCTGGCTTGAGTTCAACGAGCGCGTGCTGGCGCAGGCGCACGATGCTGCGCACCCGCTGATCGAGCGAGTGAAGTTTCTGGCAATCGTCGGCACCAACCTCGACGAGTTTTTTATGGTCCGCATCGCCACCATGCTGAAGAAGGTGCGGGCGGGCATCGAGGACGTCTCGCCCGACGGGCTCAGCACCGCCCAGCAGATTGAGGCGATGCGCGCCCGGGCGGGCCAGATGCTACTCGACCAAGGGGCGTGCTGGCGCGAGTTGCGTCCCCTGCTGGCCGCCAAAGGTATCGTCTTCCTCGACGCCAACAACTGGACGCCCGCCATCGACCGGCACCTGGCTGCCTACTTCTCGCGCGACGTCGCTCCAGTGCTCACACCGCTCGCGTTCGACCCGGGACACCCGTTTCCGTTCATCTCGAACCTGAGCAAGAACTTCGCAGTGGTCGTCCGGCACGGGGGCCGCACGAAGTTCGCCCGTGTAAAGATCCCCGACATTCTGCCCCGGTTCGTGCCGCTGCCTGCCGCCCTCTCGCAAGACGGCGGCATGGCGTTTGCGTTCCTTGAGGACGTGATCCGCGCGAACATGCAGGAGCTGTTTCCCGGCACGCAGGTCAAAGGCGCGCACCTGTTCCGCATTGTGCGCGACACCGACCTCGAAATCGAGGAGGACGAGGCCGACGACCTGCTCGAAACGGTAGACCGGAGCTTGCGCCAGCTCCGGCACGGCGCCGTGTCGCTGCTGCGGGTCGAGTCGAACATCCCGGCGCGCGTGCTCGACATCCTGATCGAGAATTTCGAGGTCGACGACGACGTGGTTGAGCGGACCAACGACCGGCTGGGCTTCGGCGACTGGATGCAGTTGACGAAGAGCCACCGGCCCGAGCTGAAAGACCCGCCGTTCTCGGCCGCCGTGCTGTGGCACACCGACGAGGATCCGGAAGTGATCTTCGACGAGATCCGCGACCAGGACCAACTGGTGCATCACCCATTCGACTCGTTTGCGTCGGTCGAGGCCTTCCTACGCGCCGCCGTGACAGACCCGCACGTGGTGGCGATCAAGATGTCGCTCTATCGCATCGGTGCCAACTCGCCGTTCGTCGACCGTCTGATCGAGGCGGCCGAGGCCGGCAAGCAGGTGGCAGTGCTCGTGGAGCTGAAAGCCCGCTTCGACGAGCGCAACAACATCCTGTGGGCCAAGCGGCTGGAGGCGCATGGCATCCACGTCGTGTACGGCTTCGCCGACCTGAAGACGCACTCGAAGCTCTGCCTAGTGGTGCGCAAGGAGCCGGGCGGCATCCGGTGCTACGCTCACATCGGCACCGGCAACTACAACGCCGTCACGGCGAAGATCTACACGGACCTCGGCTTGTTCACAGCCAACGAAGAGATCGTGGCCGACATCTCGGAGGTCTTCAACTATCTGACGGGCTACTCAAGCCAACAGAAGTTCCGGCGACTGCTGGTCGCGCCCGTGCAGCTGCGTTCGCAGCTGTCGGAGCTGATCCGGCGGGAGGCCGAGCACGCCCGTGCCGCGCGTCCCTCGGGGATCATCGCCAAGGTCAACGCTGTGACTGACGACCGGATGATCCGCGTGCTCTACAAGGCCTCGCAGGCCGGCGTGCCGATCGACCTGATTGTGCGCGGGATCTGCAGCCTGCGACCCGGCGTGCCAGGCATCAGCGATACCATCCGCGTGCGGTCGGTGATCGGACGGTTCCTCGAGCATTCACGGCTCTACTGGTTCCGCAACGGGGGCGACGACGAGATCTACCTAGGGAGCGCCGACCTGATGGAGCGCAACCTTGATCGGCGAGTCGAGGCGCTCACGCCGGTACTCGACCCCGAGATCCAGCGCCACCTGCGCGACGTGATGCTGGAGGCGTACCTGCGCGACACCGACCGCGCCACAGTGCTCGATTCGTCGGGCCACTACGCGCGGCCGGACGTCAAGGAGGGAACCGAGCGCTTCAACGCGCAGCGATTCCTGTTGCAGCACTACAGTGAAGTCAGGAGTCTGTAGAGCACCGCCGCGGCGACGACGAACGCCCCGAACACCGGGAACGCGATTGCTGCCACCAGCAGCAGGCCCGCCACGGTCGCCACAAAGGCCACTGGGCCGATCGGCCAGCACACCGCCAGCGCCATCCGATGCACCAGTCCGGCGTCGATGCGTACCAGCCCGATCAGCACACCCGCGAGATAGATGACGGCCCAGGCAACGGGGGCGGAGATCATTGTGGGGACATTCAGCATACTGGCTCACTGCCAACTGGCGCTATGTGCTAAGTACCCTCCCTGAATGACCTCCAACCCCATCAACGACGCACACTGCCACTTCTTCTCGACTGCGTTCTTCGAGGCACTGGCCCGCCAGCGCGGGGGCGAGAAGGGCGCCGCCCTGTGCGCCGAGCTCGCATGGGACGACCCGGGCACCCCCGAGGCCCTCGCCACCCGGTGGGTGCGCGAGCTGGATGCGCATGACGTAGACCGCGCGGCGCTGATCGCCAGCGTGCCGGGCGACGAGCAGTCGGTGGCAGCAGCCGCCGCTTACCACCCCGACCGAATCGTCGGCATGTTCATGCTCGATCCCTCAGCGGATGGGGCCGTGGATCGTGTCCAGCACGCTGTGACGGCGCTCGGCCTGCGCGGCGTGTGCCTCTTCCCGGCCATGCACGGCGTCCGGCTGGACGACCCGCGCACTCACGCTGTCGCTGCGGCCGCCGCCGAGCAGCCCGGGACTGTCGTGTTCGTCCACTGCGGCATGCTGTCGGTGGGCGTGCGAGCCCGGCTGGGGCTGCCGAGCCAGTTCGATCTCCGCCTCGGCCAGCCACTGGACTTGCAGAAGGTTGCACAGGCGTTCCCGTCAGTGCCGTTCATAATCCCGCACTTCGGCGGCGGCCTCTTCCGCGAAACGCTGATGCTGGGGCAGGCCTGCCCGAACGTGCACGTCGACACCTCGAGCTCGAACCGGTGGATGGCGTACTCTCCCGGGCTAACGCTCGACGGCGTGTTCGGGGCGGCGGTTCAGACGCTGGGCACGAACCGGCTGCTGTTCGGGACCGACTCGTCGTTCTTTCCGCGGGGGTGGCAACGCCCGGTACTGGACGCACAGCGCGACGCGATGCAGGCCGCCGGCCTTGACAAGGACGCGCAGGCGGCAATTACAGGCGGCAACTTCGACCGGTTGTTCCCGTTGCGGGCGTAGATGGCAGCAAGGGGGGCTTTAGCCCACTCGCGCCAGAAGGAACGACAGCGACGCCGGTTGCGAGAGGCCTACCGATCCAGCCGAGCCAGTTCCTCGTCGACGATCGACGCAAAGACGTCGTAGGGCTGCGCGCCGCTGACGGCCCGGCCGTTGATGAACACCGTGGGCGTCGCGCTCACGCCGAGCAGCGTTCCCATGTCCATACCGTCACGCACTCGCTGCTCGTAGCGCGCTGAGTCGAGGCATGCGTCGAAGGCCGCTGTGTCGAGGCCGATGCCCGCCGCGTGCAGCTTCAGTGACGCGTCGTCAAGCGTCTGCTGATTGGCGAACAGCACGTCGTGCAGCTCCCAGAACCCGCCCTGTTCGGCCGCGCAGTGCCCGGCCTGGGCAGCGCGGTAGGCATTTGGGTGAATCTGGGTCAGCGGGAAATCCTTCCACACCAGGCGCACCTGGTCGCCATAGTTCTCGCGAATCTGCTTGAGCGTCGGCATGGCCGCCGCGCAAAACGGGCACTCGAAGTCCGAGAATTCGACGATCGTGATCGGCGCGTCGGGGTTGCCGATCGTCGGATCGGCGTCGGTCAGCGCGATCTCCTGCCGCGGAGCATCGATCAGCAGCGTCAACCCGGGGCCTGCCGCGCGCAACTCGTCGATGAACGCCTGCCGCGCGTCGGCCTCCTGCTGGTCCTGCAGGAAGTTGCGGATGGCGCTCTGCATCACCTCGAGCGAGCGGCCCTGCATCTGGTCGCGGTTGGCGTTGTAGAAGCCCACCACCTCGGCGTCGGTCACGGAACGGACCCGGGCCGCAGTCTCCTCATCGAGCAGCGCCTGCACCGTCGTGCCGCGCTCGGCCGCTGCGGCCTCAAGCAGCGCGTCGGCGATGATGCCATCCAGCGCCGCCCGGCGCCCGTCGTAAAGGGTCTGCAGAGCCTGGAAGTGCTCGGCAGGGTTGACCGACCGCCAGCGCTCGTCGATCTCGGCGAGCAAGATGGCCCGATCCCCGAGCACGGCCATGGGCTGCATGACCAAGCCAGCGGCCGCAGCGGCAACTTCGTCGGTCTGGGCTTGGGTCGTCTCCTGCGCGGTAGCCACGCACGCTGTCAGGGCTGTCGACAACACGATCAAGAACAATGCCTTCATAGCCGGATCATACCGCAGGACTGCGGTTTGCCGATTGCACGGCCCCTTGCTAAGCTGCCCTTATGCGACAGTTCGTAACCACGGTCGGGCTGGTACTCGTGACGGCGACCATCGGCGTCCTAGCACAGCAGGCCACCTTCCGGTCTGATGTGCGCATCGTCCCGGTGATGACCACTGTGACCGACGACGACGGCCGGCTCGTGACCGACCTGACGCGCGAGGATTTTGTCGTGCTCGACGAGGGTGAGCCCCAAGAGCTGACGGTCTTCCTCAACTCGGTGACGCCGTTCACCGTCGTGGTCATGCTCGACTTCAGCGCCAGCATGACCGCGCACATCGACCTGCTGAAGGCCGCCACCGAGCAGTTCTTGATCCGGATGCTGCCAGAAGACCGGGCGCAGGTAGGTTCGTTCAGCGACAAGATTCAGCTGAGTGGTACGTTCATTAGCGACCGCGACGAGTTGATTGCGGCACTCGGCGACCTCCAGTTCGGGAACCCGACACGGTTGTACGATGCGATGGACTTCAGCCTTGAGGCGCTCGAGGGCACTGAGGGCCGCAAGGTCGTGCTCATCTTCTCGGACGGCCAAGACGCAAGGTCGGAGTTTACCAGCTTCAACGACGTGCGGGAGCGCGCACGCGAGCGCGAGGTGATGGTCTACGCCATCGGCTTCGAGGCCGAGTACTTCAACGGCCGGCGCATGGTGCGCTCGAGCCCCGACCGCAATCTCCGGCGGCTGGCTGCCGAAACCGGCGGCGGCTACTTCGAGCTGAGCGACGAGGACGAATTGGCGTCGACCTTCACGCGCGTCATGCAGGAGTTGCACAGCCAGTACACACTCGGCTTCACGCCCGCCGTCCTCGACGGCCGCGAGCACGAGTTGGAGGTGCGCCTGACCCGCCCTGGCATGACAGCACGCGCCCGCCAGAGCTACATCGCCTCGCCCGATCGCCTCTCGGAACAGCCCTAGTGGGATTCACTGGCCTGACCGAGTCCGAATTCCGCCTGGCCGTCGACGCCGCGCTCGAAGAGCTAGAGCGCGCACTACTGCCCCTAGCCGACGAGCATGACTTCGATGTCGAGCAGCAGAATGGGGTGCTGCAAATCCTCTTCGAGGAGCCAGCGGCCGCCCGGTTCGTGGTGAGCCCCAACGCTCCCGTGCGCCAGATCTGGCTGTCGGCGCTGACGCGCGGCTACAAGCTCGACTGGTCGACCGATGCCAACGCCTTCGTGCTCGATGGCGAGACGCTGATCGAGATGACCGCCCGGCTGGTCCGGGAGTTTCTCGCTGCCGATTGACGGCGGTAAAATGGGACGGGCGCTCCCTACCGGCCCCCACACCAGGAGAATCACACACGATGCGAAGGGTGACGCTGTTCGTCTTTTCGATCTTGGTTGCGCTGGCCGGCGTGGCGGGTGCGCCCGATGCGACCGCGCAGGGCACGGCGACGCTTCGCGGCAACGTCCGCGACATTACGGGTGGCGTCCTGCCCGGTGCCACCGTCACGGCCCGCACGCCGCAGGGCGGCAGTGCGGGCACCGATCAGGCCGACTTCACCGGGCTCTACGAGATCGCCGGGCTTGCGCCGGGCACCTATGACGTGGAAGGCATGCTTCCTGGTTTCGACACGGTGATCACCACCGTCACGCTGGCCGCAGGCGACACGCGCGCCATCGACTTCACGCTGGAACCGGCGGCGTTCCTCGAGTCGGTCACCGTAACCCGCGCCGACGAGGCGCAAGGCTCGGTCCCCCAGGCGATCACGGTGGTCACGGGCGACGCCATCCAGTTCGGTCAGCGTCGCGACCTGCTGTCGGAGTCCCTGCGTGGCACCCCGGGCCTGTTCATCGAGAACCGCCGCAACTATAGCCTGTCGGGCGGAGTGAATGCGGCGATCCGGGCGCCGATGCTGGGCTTTGACATGCGTGGCGTGGCCATCCTGCAAGACGGCATTCCGATGACCACGGCCGACGGCACCACGCAGCCCACTAACATCGACCTCGGGTCGGCTGGCCGGATCGACGTGGTGCGTGGGCCAAGCTCGGTACTTTACGGCAACTCAGCCGGCGGCGTGATCAGCATCCAGACCGAGTTCCCGTCGAGCGCGCGCCTCCTAGTCGAGCCCGACGTCCAAGTCGGCAGCTACGGCTACGACCGGCTACAGGTGAAGCTCGGCGGCACGTCGGGCCGCTTCAGTTACCTGGCCAACGTCAGCCGGATGAGCGTGGAAGGCTTCCGAGACAACAGCGCCGCCGAGGTGCGCCGCGCCAACGTCGTGCTGCGCCATGTGGTGTCGCCGAACACCGAGCTCCGCGGAGTGCTCAACTTGTTCGACCAACCGTTTGGCAAGAGCGCGAGCACGCTGAACGAGGCAGACGCGCGCAACGATCCCACGAGCGTCCGCGGGCTGGCCTTCACGCAGGGCTGGAGCGAGGAGGCGCAACAGGGGCAGTACGGCCTGACGGTGGAGCACGCATTTGGAGAGAACCGGGTACTTCGGGCCACCGGCTGGGGCGGGTGGCGCAGCGTGTGGAACCCAATTCCCTTCCGCCTTATCGACCTGGGCCGGAATGCTGGTGGCCTCCGCACTGAGTTCAACGCGTCCAGCCAGCTGGCGGACCGCGCATTAACCTGGACCGCAGGGATTGACCTCTCGTTCCAGCGCGACGACCGCGTGGAGTACACCAATGGTGGTGTGCCGCCCGGCGGGACCAGGACGACGGAAGGCACGCGGCTGCTGGCGCAGGATGAGTCGGTGAACTCGTTCGCTCCGTTCGTGCAGACTCACCTCACCATTGACAATCGGTGGTCGGTTACGGCCGGGGTTCGCTATGACTACTTCGACTTTCGCGCCGCGGATCGGTTCCCCGAGGACGGCGACCAGTCTGGCGGTCAAACGCTCGACGCCGTGAGCCCCATGGCCGGCATCACCTTCGCGGCAACACCCGAGGTAAACCTCTACGCGAACTTCGCCACCGCCTACCAGACACCGACCACCGTGGAGCTCTCGAACCAACCCTCGGGTGAGGGCGGCTTCAACGATCAGCTCAAGCCCGAGGATCTGCGCTCCTTCGAGATTGGGGCTCGCGGCGAGGTGCCGGACGCCCTGGTGCGATTCGAGGCGGCGGTGTACTTCTCGACGCTCGACAACGCGTTCGTCGAGCTGCAGCGGCCCGACGAGCAGACCTACTTCGCTAATGCCGCAGCCTCGTCACGCAACGGGCTCGAACTGCTCGTGAACTGGGAGGCCGCACCGAGTCTGGACGCCTACGCGTCCTACACGTACCAGAACTTCACGTTCGATCGCTTCGACTCGGGCGGCGACAACTTCTCGGGCAACAAGGAGCCCGGGGCGCCGCCGCACCAGTTCTTCCTGGGTGCCAACTTCGCGAACGAAGTGTCGGGGTTCCGGGCGTCCGGCCAGCTGCGGTCAGTGAGCGAGTATTTCGTGAACAACGCCAACACCGCGTCGAACTGGTCGTACACGATCGTCGACCTGCGGGCAGGCTGGGACGGCCAGTGGAACGGCTACACCGTACAGCCGTTCATCGGCATCGAGAACTTGTTCAACCAGCGCTACAACTCGTCGACGATACCCAACGCGTTCGGCAACCGGTACTACGAGCCGTCGCCGGGGCGGGAGTTCTTCGTCGGCATCACCTTCGGCGGCACGATTCAATAACCCCTTGAAGGCAAGCGGAGAGCTTCAGCCCTCCCGCCGTCACGCCACCCCCGCGGCCAGCGCCACCCCCACCACCACCAACAGCACGCCGATGGTCTTCTGCAGGCCGTCGATAGTGATCTTGGGCAGCAATTTCTTGCCCAAGTAGCTGCCGGCGAAGGCTGCCACTGTCGCGGCGCCAATCAGGTTCCACGGCAGCTCGGCGGAGCCGCCCGCGGCTGCGATCCCGATGAACGCGATGCCGTAGACCAGGATCCGGGCGGCGTCGACCAGCAGGGCGATGGCCGCCTGCGTGGCCGCGAAAACCGCCGGCTGGAGTTTGAGCGGGCCCAGGAATGCTGCCCGCAGCGCACCCTGGTGACCCGACAGCCCGCCGAAGAAACCCGACAGAAGGCCGCCGAGGGGCAACCACCTAGCGGTCGCCCGAAACGAGCGCAGCGCCGGCACGAGCTCGAAGAGCGCGAACCCGACGATCAGTGCGCCCATCACCAGCTTCAGCGTGGTGATCTCGGCGAGGCGGCCAAGGAAGGCCCACGAGGCGAGCGGCATCTGGCCCGAGAGCGCGGTCAGCAACAGGGCGCCTGCAAACGACGCTACCACTGCGGGCACGCCGAAGTACAGAACGACGCTCCGCTCCACAGCGCCAGCCAGAATGCCAGCCTTGAAGAGGTTGTTGGCCATGTGGACAACGGCGGTCGAGGCGACGGCGGCCTCCACGGGCAGGACCAACGCAAACGCCGGCATGAGCAGCGTGCCGAGGCCGAACCCCGAGAACAGGGTCAGCACCGCTACGCCGAAGGCAAGAACCGACAGCGCCGCTACTGCGATCACTGCACCCGCCGACGTCTACGGCGGCTCACCGCAGTCCTGGAAACCGGACGCGAGGCACGCCGCTGCCATGTCCTCGGCCGCGAACCACTCCTCGGTCGTCAAGCGCTCGAAGACGAGCTGGCGGTGGCCGGCCCAGATGCGGCTGGCATCGGCCGTGACCTCGCGGGTCGACAGGGCGAGCCACATGTAGGCCCGCACCAGATCCTGCTCAACGCCCATGCCGTTGGCGTACATGGTGGCGAGGTTGTACTGGCCCTGCGGGTCGCCCTGCGCCGCAGCCTGCCGGAACCACCTCATCGCCTCGGCATCGTCCTGCGCGACGCCCTCCCCACGGATGAGCACCAGCCCCCAGTTGTTCTGGCCGGCCGGACTACCCTGCTCGGCCGCCGCTCGGAACCAGCGCGCCGCTTCGACGTCGTCCTCGGGTGCGCCCTCGCCTTTCTGCAGGAGGTGCCCGAGGTTGTTCTGGGCGCCGGCGTGCCCCTGCTGGGCGGCGCGGCGATACCAGCGCACTGCGGCCACGTCGTCCCGAGCCAATCCACGCCCGATGTCGAGAGCCAAGGCCAGCTGGTACTGCGCGTCCGGGTCGCCCTGCTCGGCCGCCGTCCGGACCCTGAACATGTCGCGCTCCTGGGCGCGTGGCGCAGCGGCGGCCGCCAGCAGGACGACGGCGGCGGCCGCCAGCCATGCGCGCGCAGTACTCCGAAGCATCGGGACCATTTTAACGAACAAGCGGGGAAGAGGGGCGTCGGAGTCACTGGCGCCCCGGGTAGGCAGCCAGATCGGCCAGCAGGCCCAAGGTACAATCCTTTGCTCAATGCCACAGCACACGATCCTGCAGTCCCTGCCCGCTGGCGAGCGCGTCGGCATTGCCTTCTCGGGTGGCCTCGACACGTCGGCGGCCCTGCACTGGATGCGCGCGAAGGGGGCGATCCCGTTTGCATACACCGCCAACCTCGGCCAGCCGGACGAGGCCGACTACGACGCCATCCCGCGCAAGGCCCTCGAATACGGCTCCGAGAAAGCGCGCCTGGTGGATTGCCGGCGGCAACTGGTACAGGAGGGGATCGCAGCGCTGCAGTCCGGGGCCTTCCACGTCACCACCGCGGGCGTGCCCTACTTCAACACCACGCCGCTCGGCCGCGCGGTCACCGGCACGCTGCTGGTGTCGACGATGAAGGACGACGACGTCCACATCTGGGGCGACGGCAGCACCTACAAGGGTAACGACATCGAGCGCTTCTACCGCTACGGCCTGCTGGCCAACCCGGCCCTGCGGATCTACAAGCCGTGGCTCGATCAGCAGTTCATCGACGAGCTCGGCGGCCGGAAAGAGATGTCGGCATACATGCAACAGCATGGCTTCGCCTACAAGATGCCGGTTGAGAAGGCCTATTCGACTGACTCGAACGTGCTGGGCGCAACGCACGAGGCGAAGAATCTCGAGCAGCTCTCCACCGGCATCACGCTCGTCGAACCGATCATGGGCGTGGCGTTCTGGAAGGAGTCGGTGGCCGTCAAGCCCGAACGCGTAACCGTGCGCTTCGAGGAGGGTCAACCGGTGGCGCTCAACGGCCGCACGTTCCCAGACCCGGTGGCCATGATGAGTGAGGCCAACGCGATCGGCGGCCGGCACGGCCTGGGCATGTCGGACCAGATCGAGAACCGCATCATCGAGGCCAAGAGCCGCGGCATCTACGAGGCGCCCGGCATGGCGCTGCTGTACATCGCGTATGAGCGCTTGGTCACCGGCATCCACAACGAGGACACCATCGAGCAGTACCGAGCGAACGGACGACGCCTCGGGCGCCTGCTCTATCAGGGCCGCTGGTTCGACTCGCAGGCGCTGATGCTACGCGAGGCCGCACTGCGCTGGGTGGCGCATCCGATCACCGGCGAGGTCGAGCTCGAGCTGCGCCGCGGCAACGACTACTCGATCACGAACACTGAGAGCCCGAACCTCACCTACAAACCCGAGCGGTTGACCATGGAGAAAGACGAAGGCGAGTTCACACCGCAGGACCGAATCGGGCAGCTCACCATGCGCAACCTCGACGTCACCGACACTCGCGACAAGCTCCGCGTGTACCTGTCGACGGGTCTGCTGCACGCCGGGCGCGGCTCGGTCATCCCACAACTCGGCGAGGGAAACGGCAACGACGAGTAGCGGCCGGGGTCAGGCGGTCGGAACAAGGCGGTTCGATCTCGGGGAACTGGACCGTCAACAATCTGCGCCGTCCATCCCCGGCACACCAACGCCTCCTGCCCACGCTGAGCTGGGCAACGATTTCGTACGGAGTGCCGGGAGACAGGAGCATGCTGACAGCGCCAATCATTAGGATCCGTCACTCAGGTCGCCTTGAAGATCTGCCGCGTGCCATCCAGAACTAGCTCCTGATACCCGGACATTGCCCGACGGGCGTCGTCGTCTCCACTCTCCCGTATGGGCCGAGGCGGATGTCGGACAGCACACCATGGCCGGATGACACCGCTCATAGGTTTCTGGATGGAATTGTGGTACCGGTACGGGGATTCGAACCCCGGTTCCGTGGCTGAGAACCACGTGTCCTGACCCCTAGACGATACCGGCACCCAAGACGCGAAAGGCGGAACCTCCAGATGTTACCCAACCGGCAAGGCCCGAGTAAAGCCGGGCCTGTTTTCGAGCCGATCCGGGCCTTCGGCACCCCGTCACGCTATGATCTAAGAAATGCGACGTGCTATTCTCGCCATCATCATCCTCGTGCTCGTGTCCGCCGGAATCGCTTGGTTCCAAGCCGGTCGGGTTGCGGGCCCCGGCATTGAATTCCGCCAGCCGGGGGCATTCGTCGGCCAGGCCTCGACACTCCAGCTCAGCGTGACCGCTGAGGGTGGCGAGTTCTCGCGGGTCGACGTTACCCTCGAACAGAACGGCAACGCCTACCCGGTCTTCGCCCTCAACCAGCCGGAAAACGCCGACGTACGGCAGGATGCGGTCGACCAGCTGCTCATCAGCCGCCCGATCGGCAGCGAGGCCATCCCCGATCTGGCCGAAGGCGAGGCCCGGATCGTCGTCCGGGCGGCGCGTCCGGTGCTGCTCGGGCTGCGCGAGGCGGAGAGCGAGGCCACGCATGACGTGACGGTGCGGCTCGAACCGCCGCGGGTGGCCGTGCTCTCGACATTGCACTACGTGAACCACGGCGGGTCCGAGTTCGTCGTGTACCGCGCCACGCCGTCGGACGTCGAGTCGGGCGTACGCGTGGGCGAGCACCTGTATCCCGGCTTTCCGGCAGCCGGCGCCGGTATCTCCGGCGACAACTCGCTGCGCGTCGCGTTCTTCGCGCTGCTGCACGATCAGGACCTGAACACACCCATCGAGCTCTACGCGCGCGACCCGGCAGGCAACGAGGCCAGTTCGCCGTTGGTCCACCGGGCCTTCCCACGCGACTTCGCGCGCAGCCGGATCACGATTCCCGACAGCTTCCTCACCCAGGTGGTGCCGTTAATCGTCGCGAACACGCCGGGCCTCGAGACCGACATCGGCTCGTCCGAGCCGCTGGATGCGTTCCTCTACGTCAACGGTGACCTGCGGCGCCGGAACAACGCCAGCATCGCAGAGTTCACGGCCCAGACCGCGCCCGAGATGCGGTGGGCCGATGCCTTTCTGGCGTTGGGCAACGCCTCGGTCGAGGCCCGCTTCGCCGACTATCGCACGTATGTCGTGAACGGTGAGGAAGTCGACCAGCAGGTGCACCTCGGCTTCGACCTGGCCGTCACCGCCCAGGTGCCGATCACGGCGGCCCACAACGGTACCGTGGTGCACGCGGCGTACCTCGGGATCTACGGAAACTGCGTGATTCTCGACCACGGGATGGGCGTCCAGTCGTTCTACGCGCATCTGTCGTCGATCGATGTGGCCGTGGGCGACACCGTCGATAAGGGACAGGCCATCGGCCGCAGCGGCCAGACGGGCCTCGCCAGCGGTGATCACCTACACTTCACGATGCTTGTCGGCGGCCAGCAGGTGAATCCGATCGAGTGGTGGGACCCGCAGTGGATGCAGGATCGCGTGCTGCGCAAGATCGCCGACGCGGGCGGGGCCCAGTAGCACCGAATGTTCCCGATCGCCCCGCCGGAGCGCCCCGCGGCATGAAGGCGCCCGCCACCGTGCCGCACGCCTGTGAATCCACGGCCGAGGTCAGGCCATCTGCGCGCACTGCCGATCTCGTCGCCCTCACCAAGCCACGACTCAACCTCCTGATCCTGGTCACGACGTTGGCGGGGCTGTACCTCGCGTCGCCGGACGGAGTGTCCATCGCTGTCCTCGTGCACACGCTGGCCGGCACAGCGCTCGTGGCGGGAGGCGCGGCGGCACTCAACATGGCCTTGGAACGAGACACCGACCGCTCGATGCGACGCACGCGCGAGCGCCCGGTGCCGGCCGGCCGGGTGTCGAGTACCGAGGGCGCCGTCTTCGGCAGCCTCCTCGCTGTGGCGGGTCTCGTCGAGCTAGCGCTGGGGGCCATGCCCGCGGCCGCAGTAGTGGCGCTCGTCACGCTGGTCAGCTACGTGCTGGTCTACACGCCGATGAAGACGCGCACGTCGCTGGCGACGCTGGTGGGTGCGGTCCCCGGGGCGCTGCCGCCGGTCATCGGCTGGGCCGCAGCTACCGGGCGCGTCGAGTTTCCCGCGATTGTCCTCTTCGGCATCGTGTTCTTCTGGCAGATGCCGCACTTCCTAGCCATCGCATGGATGTACCGAGACGACTACGCCGCCGCCGGCATTCCACTGTTGCCGGTACTCGAGCCAGACGGCCGCCGGACCGGCATTCAGGCGCTGGTCTACGCCGCCACGCTGTGGCCCGTCAGCCTGCTGCCGATCCTCGTTGGACTGGCTGGCACCGCCTACGCGGCCATCGCCACCCTGCTCGGCTTCGGCTTCATCACGCTTGCCGCACGGTTCGCCCACGATTGCTCGGCCGTCACCGCCCGCGCCTTGTTCCTGGGATCGATCCTCTACCTGCCGCTGCTCTGGGGCGCGCTCGTGGTTGATCGTTTTTGGCTGTAGGCCAGTGGAAATTGGCGATCTCCCCACGCTGAACGCGACGCTGAACGGCATCGCCGCCGTGCTGCTCGGCACCGGCTACGTGCTGATCCGGCAGGGGCGGCAAGCGGCGCACCTGCGCGCGATGCTCAGCGCGCTCGCCACCTCGGCGCTGTTCCTGGTGTCGTACGTGATCTACCACCTCAATGCCGGCTCGCTGCCCTACGAGGGCACCGGCGTGCTGAGGACGCTCTACTTCGTCATTCTGGTCACGCACATCGTGCTTGCGGCCACCGCCCTACCCCTGGCGCTGGTCACCGCCGCGCGGGGTCTGCGCGGCGACTTCGGGCGACACGCCCGGGTGGCGCGATGGACGTTCCCGATCTGGATGTACGTGTCGGTGACGGGCGTCGTGATCTACGTGATGTTGTATCGGTTGTAGGGTAAGCTTGCCAGCCATGCTGAGGTTATTCCCCGCACTCACCGTGTTGCTGCTGCTCGGGGTGCTTGCCGAGCCGGCCGCCGGCCAAGGAGCCACCGCCCGCGGCGTGGTGCTAAACGCCATTGGCGACCCCGTCCCCAGCGCACTGGTCACGGCCACCCAACCCGACACTTCGGCCCGCCGCTTCCAAGCCACCACCGATCAGAACGGCGAGTGGGTGATGCTAGGCCTTACCAACGGCGAGTGGGAGTTCAGCGTGGAGGCCCAGGGCTTTGCCCCCGAGGTCACTGAAATCGAGGTGCGGCTGAACACGCCACTGGTGACCTTCGTCCTCGCTGCGCCGAACGCCGTGCTGGGCGGCTCGCTGCCGACCGACATCCTGCTGCGCATCGACGTGGCCACGGCCGCCCGGAACAACGGCGACCTGGAGGGCGCCGCCCGGGCTTTCGAGGCACTGCGCGATGGCTTCCCCGAGCTGGGGATGGTGAACATGGTGCTGGCAGGGATCTACCGTGAGCAGGCGGCCGACGAGGACGACCTCGACGCACGGCTGGCGCTGCTCCGCCAGGCTGACGCCGCCTACAGCGCGGTCCTCCAGCGCGACGGCGACCACGCCCGCGCGCGCCTGGAACTGGGGGCAACGCAGGCCGCAGCGGGCGACCTGACCGCCGCCGCCGAGACGTTCGAGGCGCTGATCGCGGCCCGGCCAGGCACGCCGACGGCCGCAGACGCCGCGTCCCGGCTGGCGGCACTCGGCGTTAGGTAGGGCCGCCAGCGCCCGAGGCTCAGCTCGGGTGCTCGGTGGCTTCGAGCTGCTTGAGAGTCTCCTCCAGGAAACGCTCGTTGTCGGCCGACGACACGGTACGCTGCAGCAGCTTCGACGCGATGTCGACCGACAGGCTCACGGCTTCGGCACGGATCTGTTGCCGTGCCCGTGCCGTCTCGAACTGAATCTGCCGCTCGGCGTTCTCCACGATTCCAGCTGCCTCCTCGCGCGCCTTCTGCTTCATCTCCTCGCGGAAGGCGTTGGTGTCGGACCGTGTGCGCGACAAGATCGCGTCGGCCTCGGCGCGCGCCTCGGCCAAGATGTTCGCCGACTCGGCGTGCAGTCGCTCCAGTTCCTCCTGTGCCTTGCGCGCGTCGTTGAGCGAGGCCGCAATCCCCGCCTGCCTGCGCTCGAGCGCATCGAGCAGCGGCCGCCACGCGTACCTGGCCAGCAGCGCAGCCAGCAAGAGGAACGTCAGGATGGTCCAGACGTAGAGCCCGACGTCGGGCTGGACCAGCAGGTTGTCCACAGGTCCCTACTGGTTCAGCAGCAACACAAGCAACGCGAAGACCTCAGCGAGGATCGCGACGCCTTCAAGCAGGAAGAGCGGAAGGTTGACGATGGCCGTGATCTCGGCCACCGCGCTGGGCTGACGGGCCACGGCTTCCGCGGCACCGGCCGCTAGCCGGCCGATGCCGATGCCGGCGCCGATGACGGCTAGGCCGAGCCCGATTCCGACACCCATGAATGCAAACGCAAGACCTTCCATTGTCGTCGTTCCTCCGTAACAGGGTTGGCTCAGTGATGAGCGTGGATGGCCATGCCGATGAATACGGCCGATAGCAACGTGAACACGTATGCCTGCACGAGAACCACGATGATCTCGAGCGCGGAGATGCCAACGGCGAGCGGCATCGACAGCACAACGCCGACGCCAATACCCGCCGCGGCTCGGCCGAACAACTCGGCAAAAATGAACACGAACGAGATGATGGCCAGGATGGCGATGTGCCCACCCGTCATGTTGGCGGCAAGTCGCATGGTCAGCGCGAAGGGCCGCACAAACAAGCTTAGCACCTCGATCGGAATCAGTATGAAGTAGACGGGCCATGCCAAGCCCTTGGGTACCAGGTTCTTCCAGTGCGTCACGAACCCGTGCGCCGCGGTACCTGCCCAGATGATCGCAAGAAAGGTGATTGTCGCCAGACCGGCAGTCACGTTGAAGTTGCCCGTCGCAGTCGCGCCGCCGTGCGTGAGCAGTGTGAAGAATGACTCCTCGCCTGCGTGGATGACGGTCTCGTTGACGAGCGCCAGCACGTCGAAGATCGGGATCAACCCGATGCCATTTGCGATGACGATGAACGTGAAGAAGCTCAGCAGCAGCGGCGTCCACGTCCGGACCCACTGGTCACCGACGTTGGGCCTCGCGATGCTGTCACGGACCCAGACCACCATGGTCTCGAGCAGGTTCATGAACCCGGACGGCTCGAGCCGGTCCTGCCTGACGTAGCGGCGGACGAGCGTCGTCACGACAAGGAAGACGAGCGTGGCGACGATCCACAGCATCAGCACGTGCTTGCTGACCGACAGATCGACGCCGAAGACCGGTGGCCAGTGCAGCAGCGGGTGCTCGGGATCGCTGTTCGAGACGTGGCCGATGATGATCTCGCCGGCGTTGAACCCCTCGCCCGCCGCCTCGGCAACCCCGCCCGCCTCAGCACCCGCCTGGATCAGGCCTTCGCCCTCCGGTGGCTGTAGCATCTGGCTTCGATTGGCTGCGTGCCCCGTTAGCGCGCGCCCTCCTGCAACAGGCGCCGCAGAAACAGCGCCTCCATCCCGTACAAGGCGACGAAGTAGACGGTGAAGCTCACGATGAACAGCACCGGGCGTAACCCGAGAACCCGCAGCATCACCACCACGTATGCGCCAAAACACACGACCTTCACGAGCAGCGCCCCGATCATCAGGGCCGTCAGCCGCTCGGGCGCGATCCGGAACGCCCGGTTGGTCAGCACCGCCGTGGCGCAGGTGCTCACAAGTGGTCCGAGCATCCCAAACAACGCCTCGGGGTTCACGCTCGGGCCCACCACTAGCGTGGCGGCCAGCCACGAGAGCAGTCCCACGGCCCCCATCCAAACCACTGGTTTCATCGGGGCCGGGTCATCTTCACCAGTTCGTAGAATCCCACGATGATGCCCAGCCCGAGGCCCACAAGCAGCAACCAAGGAGCGGTGTCGAGCCAACCGTCGAGCAGATAACCCGCACCACCGAGCAGAATGACCGAGCCGATCAGCGTATACCCGGCCCCGGCGGCCGGGCCCGCCCCAACGACGTTGGCCTGCAGCACGCGCGCCGCGGCCGCCAACGAGAACCCAGGCTCCTTCTTCTGCATCACGCCACGGGCTCACCAGCCAACCGTCAGTATACCCCGACTTTGTGAAAAAGTTCACCAGTGTCATCGGCAGAGTTCCAGTCCAGATTGTGAGGATGTTCCACAAGTCTATTCTTTTCAGATATTTCGGCGATGATGGTCGCTTGACCAGGCGGCACGGCACACCTATACTGCCGGATACGAAAGGCGGGGACTTCTCCCGACAGACCAGATGCCCAAACTACAGTTCGGGCGCCCGGCGCTGGCCGCCGCGTGCGCCATGCTCATCGTCGTCGGCGTAAATGACTCGGTGCGCGCGCAGGACGAAAGACAGCAAACCGTCTACGTGAGCGCCGTCCTCGAGAACGGGAGCCCCGTGGACGATCTCACGGTCGATGACGTGATCGTGCGTGAGGACGGCCGGCTGCGGGAAGTGCTCTCGGTTACTCGCGCCACCGACCCGATGGACGTCGCGGTCCTCGTCGACACCAGCGCGGCCAGCACCGGCAACATCCAGAACCTCCGAGCCGGCGTGAGCGTCTTCCTCGAGGCGCTGGGCAACGGGCATCGTGTGGCTATCGTGACGCTGGCGGCACGCCCGACGATCACCGTCGACTACACCACGGATCGCGCTCGCCTCATGGAGGCGGCCGAGGCCCTCTTTGCGCAGCCGAACACCGCCGGCACGCGCATGGACGCCATCGTCGAGGTGGCGCGCGGGCTTGAGCAGCGCGTGGGAACCCGTGCCGTCATCGTGCCCGTCGTCTTCGACGGCGCCGAGACAACACGTTTCTATTCGAACGACGTGTTGGCTGCGCTCGAACGTTCGGGTGCAGCCATGCACGCGGTGACCATCGGGCAGTTCCTCAGCGAGCCGCAGGAGCCCGAGCGCAGCCTCGCCGAGGTCTGGGAACGTGGCACGCGCGACACCGGCGGGCAGCGGATCCTGATCCGCGTCTCGAACGCGCTGGACACGGTGCTCGAGCGGCTCGGCAACGAGCTGGCCTCGCAGTACGAAGTGACCTACGGTCGCCCCGAGTCGCTAATTCCGCCCGAGGACCTGGAGATCACGCCCAACCGCGCCGGGCTCACCCTGCGGGGCACATGGGCCCGCGGCAGCACGAGGAACTGACGGCCATGGCCCCTCGACTCACCGCTGCGCTCATGACGAGCGCGGTGCTGGCGTCTGGGTCACTCGCCCTCCGGGCCGCGCAGCAGGCGGAGGTCATCGAGCAGATCGGCGCCGCGTTCCGTGCGGGCGTCAACCTCGTCTCGATGAACATCACGGTCACTACCCATGACAACCGGTATGTGCGCGACCTCACCCAAGAGGACTTCGCAGTCTTCGAGGACGGCGTGCAGCAGGACATTACGTTCTTCAGCCAGAGCCAGCTGCCGATCGCCCTGTCGCTGCTGATCGACAGCAGCGCCAGCATGGAGGAGCGGATGACCACGCTGCAGTCGGCGGCCACTGACTTTGTCCGGCGGCTGCAGCCCACCGACATCGCTCAGATCGTCGACTTCGACAGCCGCGTCGAGATCCGGCAGGGCTTCACGGGTGATTCCGACCGGCTGGAGGCGGCGATCGGCCGGACGGTGGCTGGCGGCTCAACCTCGCTCTACAACGCTCTCTACATTTCGCTGCAGGAGCTGCGGAAGATCCGTATCGACGCGGCCGAGGACGTGCGCCGCCAGGCGCTGGTCGTGTTCTCCGACGGCGAAGACACTTCGAGCCTCGTCTCGTTCGACGAGGTGCTCGACCTAGCCAAGCGCTCAGAGACGGCCATCTACACTATTGCGCTCCGCGGCGAGGACAACTCGACACGCGGCTTCCGTGAGGCCGAGTTCGTGATGCGGCAGCTGGCCCAAGAGACGGGCGGGCAGCCGCTCTTTGCGTCGAGCATCGACGACGTGACGGGCATCTACAGCCAGATCGCCGACGAGCTGTCGAGCCAGTACACGATCGGCTACCTGCCTAAGAACACGCGCCGCGACGGCGCCTGGCGCCAGCTGGTGGTGCAAGTATCTCAGCCGGACGTGATCGCGCGCACCAAACGCGGCTACTACGCGCCGACGCCAAATTGAGCACCCTGCCCTTCGCCCTCTACCTGGCCGCCGTCAGCGCCTACGCGATCCACTTTGCGCGCCGTGGCCCGGTATCTGGCCGTCTGGCCACGATGCTCCTGATGCTGGGCGCCATGGCGCACACGTTCGTCATCGGCATGCAGACGATGGACGTCGGCCACGTGCCGATCATCGACGCGTCGAGCGCCATCTCGAGCTTCGTCTGGCTGCTCGCGCTCTCGTACCTCTACCTGGAGGTGACTACCGACGAGCGCGCGATGGGCGTGTTCATCCTGCCGCTGGTGGTCGTGCTGCAGCTCGTCCCGGTGCTGGCGCCCGGAGTGGAAACGCGCAATCCCGTGCTCGACAGCCCGTGGTTCGGCGTCCACGTTTCGTCGCTGCTGTTCGCCTACGCGAGCTTCGCGCTGGCCGGCGTACTCGGCTTGGTCTACGTGCTGCAGTTCAAGGAGATCAAGAAAAAGCACCTCGGCTACTTCTACACGCGGCTGCCATCGCTGCAGACGCTCGACGTGATGAACTCGCGGGCCGTGGCCATCGGCTGGCTGCTGCTGACCGTCGGCGTGCTCGTCGGCGTCATCTGGGCGGCGCAGGCGCGGGTGACCGCGCCTGAGGACCCCAACGTGCAGGCCATGGCGCTCGACGACCCAAAGATCCTCGTGGCGCTCCTGACTTGGGTGGTGTACTCCTTCTCGATGCTGGCTCGCCGCGCGCTGGGCTGGTCGGGACGGCGGGCGGCTTGGATCTCGGCGGTCGGTTTTGCGATCGTCCTGCTGAACTTCCTGCCGATTAGCTACTTCGTTGAGACCAGCCACACCTTCAACTGATCCGTGCACCTGTACCTCCTCGGCGTGAGCCACAAGACAGCGCCTCTCGACGTCCGCGAGCGCCTAGACTTCTCGAGCCAGGATCTCGGCGCGGCCGTCGAGGCGCTCGGGCTGCGCCCGTCCGCCACCGAGTCCGTCGTGCTGTCGACATGCAACCGGTCAGAGATGTACGTAACCAGCGAGGACCCCGCCACAGCGCGCGAGGACCTGATCGCGTTTCTCAGCGAGTACCACAGCCTGCCCCGCGAGGCCTTCCAGCCACACCTCTACGCCCGCGAGGACTCGGCCGCCGCGCAGCACCTGTTCCGCGTGGCCGCGGGACTCGACTCGCTCGTGGTCGGCGAGCCGCAGATCCTCGGGCAGGTCAAGGACGCCTACCAGGCCGCCGCCGAGCGTCACTGCGCCGGCCCCCTGCTCAATCGGTTGTTCCACTGGTCGTTCGGCGTCGGCAAACGCGTCCGGACCGAGACCGCGCTCGGCGAGGGGGCCGTGTCAATGAGTTTTGCCGCCGTCACGCTGGCACGGAAGATCTTCGGCCGGCTCAACAGCCGGCGGGTGTTCGTGGTCGGCGCGGGCGAGATGGGCAAGCTCACTGCGCAGCACCTGCGCAGCCACGGCGTGGCCGAGATTGCGGTGACCAGCCGCACCGAGGCCCACGCCGCCGAACTGGTTGAGGCGGTCAGCGGACACCTCGTGCCGTGGGAGCAGCGCGGGCATGCGCTCGGCGAGGCTGACATCGTGGTGACGGCCACCGGGTCGCAGCGACCGATCGTCACACGGGACGAGGTCGAGGCGGCACGTGGGCGCCGGGCCGAGCCCTCGTTCATCATCGACCTAGCGGTGCCGCGCGACGTCGAGCTCGAGGTGGGTGAAATCGAGCAGGTCTTTCTCTACAACGTGGATGACCTGCAGGCAGTGGTCCACGAGAACCTGTCGCGACGCAGTGCCGAGATGGACCGGGCCGAGTCGATTGTTGGCGAGGAGGTCGAGCGCTTCTCGGCGTGGCAGCGGTCGCGGGCGGCTGTGCCGACCATCGTGGCCCTCCGCCAGCGCTTCGAGTCGATCCGGCAGTCAGAGCTGTCGCGCCTTGAGGGCAAACTGGCGGGCCTGTCGCCCGAGACACGCACGCGCGTCGACGACCTGACACGCCTGCTGGTCGAGAAGCTCTTGCTCGAGCCCACCGAACAGCTCAAGGCCTTGCCGGACGAGGAGACGCAGACCGCTTACACCGAAGTCGTCAGCCGGCTGTTCGGCTTGCGCGAGGACGACGTCCGTCAGCAGCCGCCGGCCCCCCAACGCCCGGATCGTCGTGAGCAGTAGCACGCCCCCCCTGCGGCTCGGCACCCGCAGAAGTGAGCTGGCCCTGTTCCAGGCCAAGGAGGTGGCCGATCGACTGGCCTTCCATGCCAGTGTCACCTGCGAGCTGGTGCGGATCACCACCTCGGGCGAGCGCTTCGCCGAGGCGAAGCTGTCAGAGATCGGCGGCAAGAACGTCTTTGTAAAGGAGATTGAGGAGGCGCTCACCGCCGGGACGATCGACCTGGCCGTCCACTCGAGCAAGGACCTGCCCGCCGTGCTGCCCGACGGCTTTGCAATCGCCGCGGTACTGGAGCGCGAGGACCCTCGAGACGCCATCGTCCTGCCAGAGGGCGAGGGCGGCGAGCCCGCCCCCTTTGATGTCGTGAAGGCACAGCTCAGCAAGGCGCCACGAATCGGCACCAGTAGCCTGCGGCGGGCGGCCCAACTCGCCTGCCTCCTCCCCGGCGCCGAGTTCCTGCCGGTGCGCGGCAATCTCGGCACGCGCCTACGGAAGCTCGACGAGGGCCAGTTCGACGCCCTGGTGCTTGCCGCGGCCGGACTCTACCGGCTGCAGCATAACGCGCGCATCTCGGCCTTCATCCCTGTCGACCGCTGCGTCCCGGCACCGGGCCAGGGCATCATCGCCGTGGAGGTACGGGCCGACGACGAGGAGACGCGGCAGGCGGTGGCCGTCGTCAACGAACCCGAATCCGCCGCAGCACTCGATGCGGAGCGGGCGCTGGTGGAGCATCTGGGCGGCGGGTGCCAGATGCCGATCGGCGCATACGCCGAGCTCGATGGCGACCGGCTGCAGCTGACGGCGGTGGTGGCCTCGCCCGACGGGAGACGCACGACGTGCGCCACGACGATCGGCACACGCGGGGCGCCGCGCGAGGTTGGCGAGACGGCCGCCAACGAGCTGCTGGCCATGGGCGCCGGCGAGATCCTCGCGGCCGTCAAGGCCACGCGCTGGGAGAGCGCCCCGTCGTGACCAGCCCGGCCGTCTACGTGATCGGTGCCGGTCCCGGTGATCCCGGCCTGCTCACACGCCGCGGCCTCGAGTGCCTGCACGCCGCCACCGTGGTGGTGCACGACCACGGCATCCCACCGCGCCTGCTGGCCGAAGCCCGCGCCGGTGCCGAGGTCATCGACATCGGCGCGACCTCGGCACCCGAGGCGCTGGCCGAAGAGGCCATCAGCTACCTGCTGGCCGAGAAGGCACGTGAGGGCAAGGTCGTGGCGCGGCTCACGGCCGGCGACCCGTTCGTCTTCGCCCGCGGAGCCGAGGAGCTGTTGTTTCTCCGCGGGCAGGACATTGCATTCGAGGTGGTGCCCGGCGTGCCGCGCACCACGGGCACGACCGCCTACGCGGGCGTGCCCGCGACCTTTCCCGGCGGCGGCGACGTGTTGATCGAGTTGCGCGGGCACGTCGACGGACGGCCGCTGCCCGACGTGGACTGGGCCGGGCTCGCTAGGCTGGACGGCACGGTGACGTGCGCCGCCGACGCGGCGCAGCTGGCCCGCGTGATCGAGGCGCTGATGACGCATGGCTGGCTGGCGGATCGGCCCGTCGCGGTGATCTTCGACGGAACGCTGGCTTCCCAGCGCACGGTGGCTGGATCGGCGCTCGACGTGCTGGAGGAGCTGCGGAAACAGAGGGGGCACGCCTCCGGTGTGCTTGTCACCGGACGCGTAACGGGCTTCCGGGAGCATCTTCGCTGGTGGGACACGCGTCCGCTCTTCGGCCGCCGGGTGCTCGTGACCCGTCCCCGAGGGCAGGCCGGCGAGCTGGTGGCGCGGCTCGCCGCTGCTGGCGCCGAGGCCATCGAGGTACCGATGATCCGCATCGTGCCGCCGGACGACCCCACGCCCCTGATGGCAGCTGCCGCGGCGTCAGCTAGCTTCGACTGGATCGTCTTCGCCAGCGCCAACGCCATCGACGCGTTCATGACCGCCCTGCTCGACGGCGAGCGGGATGTCCGGGCACTAACCGGTCCACGGCTGTGCGCCACCGGCCCGGGCACGGCGGACCGGCTGGCGCGCTACGGCATCAAGGTCGACCTGATGCCCGACGAGTTCCACGCCGAGGCCGTGGCCTCAGCGATCATCAGCAGCGCGCCAGTCATCGGCGCCCGTGTGCTACTGCCGCGCGCAGATATCGGCCGCGACGAGGTGGCACGGGCACTACGCCACGCCGGCGCAAACGTGACCGACGTGGTGGCTTACCGCACGGTGCCGGTCGGCCAGCCGGGTGAAAGCGACCCCGACGTCTACGGCATGCTGCTCCAGGGGCAGATCGACGTGGTGACCTTCACCAGCGCATCTGCGGTGCGCAGCTTCGCCGACATCTACGGCGCCGAGCAGGCTGCCGACGTTCTGTCGCACGCGGTGGTGGCTGTGATCGGCCCCGTCACCGCCGCGACTGCGGCCGCACTCGGCATCCGCACGACCATCCAGCCGTCGGCCTACACCGTGCCGGCACTGGTCGATGCCATCGCTGCGCACTACCGCTGATAGACCCGTCCCGCCGCGGTGTGAATCGTGGCAAGATCACCCGACATGGCGACCGCGACAGCTGCCCGACTGCCCCTCACCCGCCGGCCCAGACGCCTACGGCGCAGTGAGTCGATCCGCAGGCTCGTCCGCGAGACGCGGCTCTCGGCCGATGGCTTCATCTATCCCCTGTTCGTCTGCGAGGGCGCGGGCGTGCGGCGCGAGGTGCCGTCGATGCCCGGCGTCTTCCAGCTGTCGGTGGACGAGGCCGTACAGGAGGCCCAAGGAGCGCGGGCCGATGGCGTGCCGGGCGTGCTGTTGTTCGGCCTGCCCGCGGCCAAGGACGAGAGGGGCTCAGCGGCCGAGGACCCGGATGCTCCGGTGCAGGCCGCCATCCGCGCGCTGAAACGCGAGGTGCCCGGCCTGATCGTCATGACTGACGTCTGCCTGTGCGAGTACACCTCGCATGGCCACTGCGGCCTCCTCGACGGCGAGGAGATCGTCAACGATGTCACCGTGGAGCATCTGGTGCGCGCCGCAGTCAGCCACGCCGAGGCCGGCGCCGACTTCGTGGCGCCCTCCGACATGATGGACGGCCGCGTGGGCGCCATCCGCGAAGCGCTTGACACCCGCGAGTTCGATCAGATCGGTATCGTTTCCTACGCCGCCAAATACTGCTCGGCCTTCTACGGCCCGTTCCGCGACGCGGCCGACTCGACACCGCAGTTCGGCGACCGCCGCAGCCACCAGATGGACCCGGCCAACGCCGAGGAGGCGCTGCGCGAGGTCGAGACCGACATCGACGAGGGCGCCGACATCGTGATGGTCAAGCCCGCGATGCCGTACCTTGACGTGATTGCGCGCGTGAAGAACACGTTCGGGCAACCCACTGCCGCCTACCAAGTGAGCGGCGAATACGCCATGCTCAAGGCCGCCGCAGCTAACAGGTGGCTCGACGAGGAGCGCGTTATGCTCGAAACGCTGACGGCGATCAAACGCGCCGGCGCGGACATTATCATCACCTACTACGCGCGAGCCGCCGCGCGCATGCTGTAGGGGCTTTCACCCTCGCAACTGCGGCAGCATGAAGACACTCACCACCAGCCGCAAGCTCTTTGCGCGTGCACAGGCCGTGCTGCCCGGTGGCGTCGACAGTCCCGTCCGCGCGTTCCAGTCGGTGGGCGGCATCCCGTTCTTCGTGCGCCGGGCACGGGGCGCAACCATTGAGGACGTCGACGGCAACGTCTACATCGACTATGTGATGTCGTGGGGGCCGCTGATCCACGGTCACGCACCGCGCGGTCTGGTGCGAGCATTGAACGCCGCCGCTAAGCGAGGCACGAGCTTCGGCGCGCCCAGCGCGCTCGAGCACGAGCTGGGCGAGCGCGTGCGGGCTCTGATGCCGTCGATGGAGCGCGTCCGTTTCGTCAACTCCGGTACCGAGGCCCTGATGAGCGCCGTCCGCGTGGCGCGGGCCTTCACGCAGCGCGATCGGATCGTGAAGTTCGAGGGCTGCTACCACGGGCACGCCGACGCGTTCCTGGCCAAGGCAGGCTCTGGAGCGACCACGCTGGGCGTGCCCACCAGCCCCGGCGTCACCCGCGCGGTGGCCGGCGAGACGCTACTGGCCCGCTACAACGACGCCGCGTCGGTGGAGACCCAGTTTCAGGCCGCAGGCAATCAGATTGCCGCCGTCTGCGTGGAGCCCATCGCCGGCAACATGGGCGTGATCCTGCCGCAGGATGGCTTCCTCCGGGCGCTGCGGGAGATGTGCACGCGCCACGGCGCGGTGCTCATCTTCGACGAAGTGATCTCGGGCTTCCGGGCGGCCGGCGGCGGTGCCCAGGCGGTGTTCAACGTGAAACCGGACCTGACCTGTCTCGGCAAGATCATTGGCGGGGGCCTGCCCGTCGGCGCCTACGGTGGGAACGCGAGCCTGATGGATCTGGTGGCACCAGCCGGACCCGTCTACCAAGCGGGCACGCTGTCAGGGAATCCTCTAGCCATGACGGCGGGCCTGTGGGCGCTCAAGCGTCTGACCGGCCGGCTGTATCGCCGGCTGGCAAAGCGCGGCGCGCGCCTAGCCGCTGGCTTCACCGACGCCGCCCGTGAGGCAAGCGTGCCGGTGCAGGTCAACGCGTTCGGGTCGCTGGTGACGCCCTTCTTCACCGACGCCCCGGTGCGCGACTACCAGTCGGCGCTGGCTGCCGATACCGCAGCATACGCCTGGTTCCACCAGGCGATGTTGTCGCGGGGCGTCTACGGCCCGCCGTCGCAGTTTGAGGGGTGGTTTCTCTCCGATGCCCACGGCGACCGCGAGGTCAACCGAACGATCGAAGCTGCCCGGGCCGCAATGCGGCACGTGGCTCGCGCTCGCAGGGCTGCTGAACGGGAGGAGGCGTGATGGACAGTCAGATCAGAGTCATACTGATCGGGGCGAGCGCCATCATCATGGCGGTCAGCCTGCCCTATTTTTCGCGCAGTGTGCAGCGCGCTGCCGTTCGTGGACCGTTCGATGCGCGATTGGGAGTGCCCTGATCGCCTGCTTCCTTGTCGGCCTACGTGCTGGTGGTGCTGGCGCTCCTGCGCGACTGGCCCATCGTGGGCGAGCCTCGTAGGCCTGATCTTCGCGGGCGGCGCAGTGTCGTGTACCTGGGATTGTCGATCCAGGCACGACTGGTCGGTGAGTTGCTGAAAGCGAGACGCAAGATCCGGCTGCCGGACGTGGACCCGGATCACCCGTCTTGGTGGCAGCCCGTCGAGAGTCCATTCAGCGATGCCAGTGACTCCATCTTCTCGCACGGCATCTGCCCGCAGTGCGAGAGGGAAATTGCGCGTGAGCAGGCGGCCGCCCCGCAGTAGCGCTGCGGTCACCCGAGGGGTCTGCATGCCACTGGCCGAGCAGATCCGCCCCAGTTGCTTCCCCGCCGGCTTGGGGCTCTCTTCTGGCAGGCCAACGCGCCGCGGTTTTACAGCGTGCTCGGCTCCGATGTGGCGCTCGACCTAGCCCTCTACGCGCAGCACGTAGCCATACACAGGGTGCCGCTGCTCTGGCGCGTGCACCGCGCTCACCATGCCGATCCAGGCTTCGACGCGACGACGGGTGTTCGCTTCCACTCGGCCGTCATCGTGGGGCTATGCGCCCCGGCCATTGCGGAGCTGCTGTTCGTGCTGGCTCAACGCCGGGGCGCTGTTCATTCACACCAACGCATGGGCTGCCCCTGAAGATTGGTGTCGTGTTGCACCGCTCGATCGGCACGCCCGACATGCATCGCGTGCACCACTCGGTGAGGCGCGTCGAGCACGGCACCAACTTCGGCTTCGGATTGTCCGTGGGGACCGCCTGTTCAGGACCTACCGCGCGCAGCCCGGGGCGGGCATGACGGCATGGCGATCGGCCTGGGCCACCAGCCCACCCGTACCACCTCCATCGCCGGCGCATTGCACAGCCCGTTCAACCCGCCCGCGTGAACACATGCCCCTCAGTGGGGCTGTATCGCCGTCTGAAGTGAGGATGGAACGTGCAGGCCATCCCGGAGGCGGGATCCCACAGATGCGTTACTCGATCGTCAGCGACGAGTCGATACGCACGCGGAGCTGGGTGCCCTGCGGCAGTTCGACCTCGTTGCCATCGGTAGCCGCGATGGTGCCGCCGCCATCGATGAGTACCCCCGCCAGAACACCGCGAACGCCACCAAACAGGCCCCCGATGATGTCGCCCACGCGGGCACCGGCCGCCGCACGGCCGGCCTCGTCACGGATGCCCTCACCCTCGATCGCCTGCATCACGATGCCGCGCATCGGGTAGGGCTGGCCGTCGACCGTCACTTGGTCGAAGGTCACCGTCATCCGCGCGGTGCGATTAGTACGGGCGGCCTCCTGCACGTCGGTTACGACACCCCGGAGCACCGACCCGACCGGGATGATCGTCCGGCCCCCGACGACCACGTCATAGAGCGTGGCACCCTCAAAACGGGCCTCCACCTCGACGGTGCCGGAGTTGAGCGTGTCGGTCAAGCGCACGTCGATCTGCGTGCCGGCGGGGATCGTGTTGGGAGCCTCCAGCGCCGGCGGTGCCGCCGGGACCGGCAAGACGCTCGGCGGCGGCTCGTTGCGCGCCTGCGACCGCAACGCGTCGATCCGGTCGCGGAGGGTGGCGTACTCGGCGCGCTCAACCGCCTCCTCCTTGCGCAGCTTGACTTTCAGGTAGATCACCTCTTCGGCCAGCAGGCCGAGCTCGGTCTGCAGCGTGTCAGCTAAGCCCGTGTTCTGGTCGCGCAGGCCGCTCACCTCGTCCCCCGCGGCGAGCACGCTCGTCTGTAGCCGATCGATGTCGGCCGGGGTAACGGGTGCCCCCTGCGCAAGCGCGGAGGCCGACACCGCTATCATTATCAACAGGACGCCGATAACGGAAGAAACGCGATTCATGGTTCCCACCCTACGATGGCTGGCGGGCTCCCCGCTGCAGAACGAGCGGTTTCAGTTGCGCCAGGGCATGAACTGCTCGATCCAGCTCACGCGTGTCAGGTCGTTGTAGATTACCGTCACCATTAGCATCATCAGCATCACGAACCCGGCCAAAAGCATCTTCTCCTTCACCTGCATGCTGAAGTCGCGGCGCGCGA
This sequence comes from uncultured Bifidobacteriaceae bacterium, assembly GCA_964535675.1. Taxonomy (GTDB): domain Bacteria; phylum Acidobacteriota; class Vicinamibacteria; order Vicinamibacterales; family UBA2999; genus CAZHTD01. The sequence goes on from CAZHTD010000014.1 coordinate 35,753, forward strand.
TGCCCTCAAGCGCCATGATCGCGATGTGCCCACCGTCGAGCACGGGGATCGGCAGCAGGTTTAAGATGCCGAGGTTGATGCTGAGGATGGCCATCAGCGAGAACAGCGGTAACCAGCCCGCCTGCGCCGACTGGCCAGAGAGCTGGGCAATGCCCACCGGCCCCTGCAGCTGGCGCATCGAGGTCTGTCCCGTGATCAGGCCACCGATCGTCTGGAAGATCAGCCCGCTGTACTCAATGTTGCGCTCCACGCTGAGCAGCACGGCCTCGAGCGGATCTGGCTGCAGCAGCACAGTCTGCTCGCCCGGCGTGAACCCGAGCATGAAGCGATCTTCCGCTTCGTCGAGCAACGGCGCCGCTCGAATCACCACCTCGCGATCGTCACGCAACAGCGTCACCACAAGTTCGCGCCCGCCGCTCTCGGCAATCGCGTTGATCAACTGCATGCGCTCGAGCATCGGCTCTCCGTCGACCGCGAGCACGATGTCGCCAACCTGCATCCCCGCCCGCTCGGCCGGACTGTCGGGTACTACGAAGAGCACCGCCGGCTCGCTACCCGGCAGCACACCGATGTCGCCGATCTCGAACTGCGTCTCGGACGTTGAGCGTACGGTCACGGTCTGGCTGCGCCCCGCACGCAGGTAGATCACCTCGAGATCCCGATCGGGACGGGTGCCAACCGCCAAGAACAAGTCGTCCCACGTCTCGACAGCCGTGCCGTCTATCGCCTGGATCAGGTCGCCGGGCAGGATGCCGCTGGCCTCGGCAGGCGAGTTCTCCACCACCGCGCCTACCTCGGGGGGCTGGTCTTGGTAGATCGGCACCTGGACGCCCTGCGCCAGCACGGCGGCCATCACTACGATGGCCAGGATGACGTTCATCGCGGGCCCGGCCACCAGCACCTGAAAGCGCTCCCACTTGGTGCGCGATAGGAACTCGTCGGGTGCGCCCGAGCGTGAGTCGTCGGGGTTGTCCCCGGCCATCTTCACGTAGCCGCCGAGCGGCAGGAGGCTGAGGCAGTACTCGGTGTCGCCACGGGTGTGTGCGAGGATCTTCGGCCCAAAGCCCACTGAGAACGTGAGCACGCGGATCCCGAGCCGCTTGGCAGCCAGGAAATGGCCCAGCTCGTGCACGAACACGAGGACGCCGAGGACGAACGCAAAGGCCAGCAGGGTGGTCACGCCATCAACTCCGGGCCTTCAATTCTAACTCGGCGGCCGCGCTGGCTGCTGCCTTGCGGGCCCAGCGGTCAGCCTTGCGCACCACGTCGAGTGAAACCACGGGGGCCGGCGTGTGCGCGTCGAGCACTCGCCTGATCACTTCAGGGACGACCGTGAACCCCAGTCGCCCCCCGAGGAAAGCCTCGACCACCACCTCGTTGGCGGCGTTCAGCACAGTGGGAGCGGTCCCGGCCTCCCGAAGGGCCCGGTAGGCGAGGCCGAGGCACGGGAACCGTTCGACGTCGGGAGGCTCGAACTCCAGCCGGCCGGCCGCCGCCAGATCCAGCGAGGGTAGCGCCGCGTCCCAACGGTCAGGATAGGAGCACGCGTACTGGATGGGCAGGCGCATGTCTGTAACGCCGAGCTGCGCGAGGACCGACCCGTCGATTAGCTCCACCAGCGAGTGGACAATCGACTGCGGATGGATCACCACGTCGATCTGCTCGGCCGGAACGTCGAACAGCCAGCGTGCCTCGATCACCTCGAGGCCCTTGTTCATCATCGTGGCCGAGTCGATTGTGATCTTCTGTCCCATCTTCCAGGTTGGATGCTGCAGCGCGGTCGCGGGATCCACGTCGTCGAGCGCATAGACCGAATGCTTTCGGAACGGCCCGCCCGACGCGGTGAGGATCAGCCGCCGAATCTCCTCCGGCGCGCGCCCGTGCAGACACTGGTGGATGGCGTTGTGCTCACTGTCAACCGGCAGCACGGCCACACCGCAGCGGCGGGCCGCCTCGGTCACCAGCGCACCGGCCATGACGAGGATCTCCTTGTTGGCAATGGCGATGGTCTTGCCCGCCTCGATGGCGGCCAGCACCGCGTCGAGCGCCGCCGTGCCCGCCGACGCGCAGATGACGACGTCGGCATCGGGATGCGTGGCCACCGCAACGAGGCCCTCGCCACCGGTAGCCACCACGCGCGGCAGCGTCCCGGAAGCTGCGCGCAGGCGATCGACGGCCTCGGACGTGGCCAGCGCCACGGTATCGGGGACGAAGCGCGCCGCCTGCTCGGCCAGCAGCTCGGCATTGCCACCGGCGGCGAGCGCCGCCACCCGCAGGCGCGTGGGGTGCGCCTCAACCACTGACAGCGTGCTGCGGCCGATCGATCCCGTCGAGCCGAGGATGGCGAGCGTCTTCATGTCAGGCTTCGCAGGCATAAGTAGAACGCTGGGATCGTGAACAGTAGCGCGTCGATACGATCGAGCGCGCCGCCGTGGCCCGGTATCAGCGCGGCGCTGTCCTTCACGCCGGCGGCGCGCTTCAGACTCGACTCGTACAGGTCGCCGCAGATGCCCAGCACCGCTAGCACCGCGCCAGTCGGGGCGAGCACCGCCCAGCCCACATCGGGCAGCACGCGCGGGCCAGCCACGGCCAACAACAGCGCGGCCACCACCACCCCGCCGACGGCACCCTCGATCGTCTTCTTAGGACTGACGACCGGTGCCAGAGGCGTCCGTCCGAAGGCCCGTCCCGTATAGTACTGCCCCGTATCGCTAGCGATCACCACGGCCAGCAGCAGCAACGTCGCCGGGGGCCCGCCGGTCCCATGCACGCCCACCAGCAGACCCAGCGGCAGGCCGACATACCACGGTGCCAGCGCAAGCCGCCAGGCGCGAGGCCGCCGCCGCACGTGCTCAAGGCCGATCCCTGCGATGGTGGCCGCACCCAGCAGCAGCACGGGCACCGGCGCAGGCGCCGCCATCACCCACGCGGTCAGCGCCACGAGGACCAGCCAAGGCAGACGACGAAGCCACGGCCCGCCATCTCGCAGACAGAGGTACTCGTCGGCCGCCACGACGGACACCAGGCACACCAGCACGCGCAGCACCACAGCTGGCAGGAACAAAATAGCGGCAAGCGCTGCGGCGCCGAGCACCACACCGCTCGCGACCCGCTGCGTCGGGCGAGCGGGCCTCCGCACGCGCTTCACGGCACGCTGACGGCGGCCGGCGACGGCTTGATGCCGCCGTAGCGACGCTCGCGCTTCTGGTAGGCCAGCACGGCTTCGAGCAGGTCCCGGCGCCGGAAGTCAGGCCAGAGAACCTCAGTGAGGTAGATCTCGGCATAGGCGATCTGCCACAGTAGGAAGTTGCTCACGCGCATCTCGCCGCTGGTGCGGATCAGCAGGTCGGGATCGGGTTGGCCGGCCGTGTAGAGCAGGTCGGCGAAGCTGCGCTCGTCGAGAGCCTCGGGGCGTACGCCCGACGCGATCGCACGGCGCGCCGCGTCGACGATCTCGGCTCTCCCGCCGTAGTTGAGCGCGATGTTGAAACGCATCCCACGGTTGCCGGCGGTGCGCTCGATCGTCGATTCCAACTCGTGCCGGACGTCGGCCTCCAAGCTGTCCATGCGGCCGATCACTGCGAACCGGATGTCATTGTCGAGCAGGAGGTGGATCTCGGAGCGAAGGTAGCGCTTGAGCAACAGCATCAGCGTGCTGACCTCGACGGCCGGCCGCTTCCAGTTCTCCATCGAGAAAGCATAGAGGGTGAGGACGTCGAGGCCGAGCCGCGCGGCCGTCTCCAGGGTATCGCGGACGGCCTGGATGCCCGCCCGGTGTCCCTCGACGCGCGGGCGATGCCGCTGCGCGGCCCAGCGGCCGTTGCCGTCCATGATGATAGCCACGTGGGCCGGGAGGCGCTCGGGATGCACCCGGCGTGCGAGCATCTCGTCGGAATGCCCGACAGGAATCCACGCCAGCAACTGCTCAAGCGACATCGCTCATCCCTTCGCGGCTCACGCACTTACAAGGATCCACCGCGCTGTCTAATCATAGTCCACGCCGACCAGGAACAGGCCGTGCGGGGGAGCCGTTGGCCCGGCTGCCGCGCGGCGGCGCCCGCTGAGTACTGCCGCCATCGCCGCGGGGGAACGCCGCCCCTGGCCCACCTCGACCAGCGTGCCAACGATGGCCCGCACCATGTGCCGCAGAAAGCCGTTGCCCGACACCTCGTAGGCCACCAGCCCCTCACCCGCCACCGGGTGGGGTCGCTCCGGGGCCTCGACCAGCGTGGATCGTGTGATGGTCCGTACGGTGCCGGACACCTCGTTGCCCGTGCTCTGGAAAGCGGCGAAATCGTGCGTGCCGACCAGCGCCCCTGCGGCCTCGCGCATGGCGTCCGTGTCCAGTGTCCCGGACAGGTGCCACACATAGGCGCGTTCGAAGGGACTGGCCGGCCCACCGGAACGCAGCAAGAACCGGTAGTGCTTCGCCCATGCAGCGAGGCGCGCGTGAAATCCGGGTGCGGCCTCCTCGACCCGGACGACCCGGACGTCGCCGGGTAGCGCCGCGTTGAGGGCGCGCATGAGCGTGGCGGTGTCGTGCGGGCACGATACCTCAACGCTCGCCACCTGCGCCAGCGCGTGGACGCCTGCATCAGTCCGCCCGGCGCCGTGCACGGTGACGGAGCCGCCGGTGAGCGGCCGGAGCGCCAACTCAAGCAGCCCCTGCACCGAGTCGCCCTCCGGCTGGCGTTGCCACCCGACGAACCGCGTGCCGTCGTAGGCGACGGTCAGCTTGAGGGTGCGACGCGGGGCAGCGTCCCCGGAGTGCCCCATGTCACGCGCGTGATCCCGGCTTTGCCACGGGCTGGCCGGCCCTGCACAGCGGGCACGCGTCCGGCTGGTACGTCGGTACGTCGAGTCGCAGGAGTGACTCGAACGGCACGTCGAGCCCCCGCCCGGCCGCGCCACTGCGATCAATGATCGCACCCGCGCCCACCACCTCGGCGCCCGCCGCTCGCGCGACGGCAATCGTCTCACGCGTCGAGCCGCCGGTGGTCACGACGTCCTCCACAACGAACACCTTCTCGCCAGCAACGAGCGTGAAGCCCCGGCGCAACACCAATGCGCCCTCCTGCCGCTCCGCAAACAGGGCCCGGACACCCAGCGCCCGTCCAGTCTCGTGGCCGATAATGATGCCGCCGAGCGCGGGCGACAACACGGCAGCCGCACCGAGCCCCGTCGCGCGGGCAGCCAAGGCCGCCCCCAGCGCCTCCGCCTCGGCCGGGTGCTGCAGCACCAACGCGCACTGCAGGTACTGCGAGCTGTGGAGCCCCAACGAGAGCCGGAAGTGACCCTCAAGTAGGGCACCGAGCGCCCGGAACCGGTCCAGTACGTCGCGCTCTAATGAGTATGACATGTGCAGGAACCGATAGTGTACCTTGCCGTCTAAAGGCACGGGAGTAACGAAACCATGCAGATCTCAACAAAACCGGCGGCCTTCCTGCTCGCCCTGCTGTCCCTGATTCAAGCGCCGGTGCCCGCTCTCGCCCAGTTGTCGGCGGCCGAGCGCCTGAGCGAGGATGACGCTGTCCGCCTGGCCCTTGAGAACAATCTGGGGATCCAGGTTGCGCGGATCGCTCCGCAGATTCAGGCCCTGAGCGTAGCCGAGGCGCAGACCGGCTTCACGCCGACGTTCTCGACACAGTTCGAGAACGGCAGTAACGACACGCCGAGCAACAGCTTCCTGTCCGGCGCACAGGGCGACAAGACCACGAACAGCCAATTCACCAACACAGTGGGCATCTCGCAGCTGCTGCAGTGGGGCGGCAGCTACTCGATCGGGTGGGACGCCGCGCGATCGACAACCAACAGCATCTTCACCAACTTCTCCCCGCAGCTCAGCTCGTCGCTGTCGCTCAACTACACCCAGCCACTGCTGCGCAACCGGACCATCGACGCTGTACGGCAGCAGGTGGCCATCAGCGAGATCAACCGTGACATCTCCGACATCGATCTTGAGGGCACGCTGGCCGGTACCGTTCGCTCCGTGCGCAACGCGTACTGGGAGCTGGTGTACACGCGCGCGTCGCTGACCGTGCAGCGGCAATCGCTCGCGCTGGCGCAGGAGTCGCTGCGTAACACGCAAGCCCGCGTGGAGATCGGCACCATGGCGCCGATCGACATCGTGGAGGCTGAGGCCGAAGTGGCCACGCGGGAGGAGGCCGTGATCATCGCCGAGGCGGCCATCGAGACCGCGGAGGACACGCTGCGCGCGTTGATCTACGACCCCGAGTCGCCGGATTTCTGGACGCGGGAAATCGTCGCCGAGGAGGCGCCGCCCGCCATGCCTCAGACGGTGGATGTGGACGGGGCGGTGAACCGAGCCGTGACCCAGCGCACCGACCTGCGCCGGGCGCGCCGGGCGCTCGATTCGTCGGGCGTCAGCATCAGCTACCTGAGCAACCAGACGCTGCCAGACGTCTCGGCCAGCGTGAACTACGGGTTGCAGGGCCTAGGCGGCACGCAGTTCGTGCGTGGCGATGGCTTTCCTGGCCCGATCATCAGCAAGAACACGCGCGGCTTCGGGTCGGTGTTCGGGGACCTGTTCTCCAACACGTACTCGAACTGGACGCTGTCGCTGAACATCAGCTATCCGCTCGGCACGAGCCAGCAGGAGGCCGGGCTGGCCCGGGAGCGGCTCCAGCGGGCGCAGGCCGAGACGCAGATCCGCAACGACGAGCTGCGCATCGCCACCGAGGTGCGGTCGGTCGGCCGGCAAGTGCGGACGAACCAGCGCCGTGTAGAGACCACGGGTACCGCGCGCGAGCTGGCCGAGCGCCGGCTCGAAGCCGAGGAACGGAAGTTCGCTGCCGGCACGTCCACGAGCTTCTTCGTCTTCCAGGCGCAGCGCGACCTGGCGCAGGCCCAAGCCAACGAGCTGCGCGCCATCCTCGACTACAACCGCTCCGTGGTGGACTTCGAGACCATCCAAGAGGCGCCCCTCGGGGGGAACTAGAGCGAAGGGCAAGGGGGAAGCGGGTAAACTCTCCCCGTGCCGCCGGTGTCCGCCACGATCATCACGCTGAACGAAGCCGAGCACGTCGCCGCAGCCATAGACAGCGTGTCGTGGGCCAACGAGGTCATCGTGGTCGACTCGGGCAGCACCGACGACACGGTAGCCATTGCGCGCAGCAAGGGCGCGGCGGTGCGCACGCGCGCGTGGACCGGTTACGTGGACCAGAAGAACCACGCGGCCAGCCTCGCGGCTCACAACTGGATCTTCTCGCTTGACGCCGACGAACGAGTCTCGCCCGAGCTGGCCGATGAGGTGCAGGCCCTGCTCGCTACCGAGCCGGCGCGGGGGGGGTACCGGATGCCACGGGTCACCTTCCATCTCGGTCGCTGGATCCGTACCACCGACTTCTACCCCGACTACCAGACCCGGCTCTACGACCGGCGCGCGGCACGCTGGGACGGCCGTCACGTACACGAGTCAGTGCGGGTGAACGGCGGCGCTGGCCAGCTGCGCCACGAGCTTCAGCACTACTCGTTCCGCGACCTGCGCGATCACCTAGATCGGCTGAACCACTACTCCACCCTGTGGGCCCGGCAGAGCTACGACGCGGGCCGCCGCCGGGTCGGCCCGCTGGGCCTCATCCTCCACCCTCCCGCGGCTTTCGCGCGCAACTACCTGCTGCGACGCGGGATCCTTGACGGCATCGTGGGGCTGGTTCTCTCGGCTGTCAACGCGTACGGCGTCTTCCTCAAGCTCGCCAAGCTGTGGGAGCTGCAGCGGGATCCCGTCGGGCGACCGAACCCGCTGAGAGACTGAGCGCAGGAGCCGCCTAGTGTTCTCGCTTCACATCGACACGGCGAGGACGTGGCGGGGGGGCCAGAGCCAAGTACGCTACACGGTGCTCGGCCTCCGGGCCATCGGCCACCGCGCGGCGCTGGTGGCCCATCCCGACGGTGAGCTGTTCCGCCGGATACAAGAAGGGCTCGACCTCGTGCCGCTCGAAGCCCACGGCGAGATCGATCTCAACGCCGCCTGGCAGCTCTCGCAAGTGGTCCGACAGCTTAAGCCCGACGTCGTACACGCGCACGATCCCCAGGCTGTGGCCATGGCTGTAACGGCGCGGGCCATCACCACGCCGACCCAGCCGCCGCCCGTCGTGGCCTCGCATCGAATCGAACTGCGCGTTGGACACAGCTCGTTCTCGCGCTGGAACCGCGACGAGGTCGACTGCTTCATCGCCAACAGCGAGGCCATCCGCGATCGCCTAGTGGGTGAAGGCATCTCGCGCCTGAAGACCATCGTCGTACACGAGGGCGTCGACGTAGAGCACGTCGCCCGGATGCCCACGGCCAACGTGCACGCCGCGCTCTACCTGCCGACGCACGCCCCAGTGGTCGGTAATGTCGCGGCGCTGGTGCCACGTAAGGGCCAGCACGACCTGATCGAGGCGGCAGCGATCGTCGTTCGCGCGGTACCCGATGCGCGGTTCGCCATCCTGGGCAACGGCGAGCTTCGGGAAGCGCTCGAGCGGCAGATCAGGGAGCACCATCTCGAACGCCACGTCTTCCTCGCCGGCCACCGCGAGGACGTGATCGAGATGACCAAGGCGTTCGACGTCTTCGTGATGAGCTCGATCCACGAGGGTATGTGCACGGCGCTTGTCGATGCGATGGCCGCGGGCAAGCCGTCGGTGGCCACCGCGGTGGGTGGTATCCCGGAGGTGGTGTCGGACGGCGAAACGGGCTTCCTAGTGCCGCCACGTAACCCCGGGTTGCTGGCGGCGCGCATCATCGAACTACTGAAGGACGACGGCCTCCGCGCGTGCATGGGCGCGGCAGCATTGACGCGGGCGCGGGCCGCGTTCTCGGTGACCCAGATGGTGAAAGCGACCGCCGCCGCCTACGAACGCCTGCTCCGGGATCGGCGCTGAGGCCCATCTCCTCTGGTTCGTGGACGGCAGAGGCCCCGGAGCGGGCACTGGGCGTCGCGCTGCTTCGTCCCGTAGCCACAGGCACCCATCATGCTGACATGGCAGAGCGAGAAGTCGTAGCGTACTGGGTCAGCTGGGTCGAGCCTCCGCAGCGAGGCCGTGATGTCGGCCGCCATCTTCCAGCCCGGGGCGCGGTAGCGGGTAAGGCGTAGGCAGTGGCCCATGCGTACCGTGTGGGTGTCGAGTGGCACAACCAGCCGGGCCGGGGTCACGCGCGTCCAGATGCCGAAGTCGATGGCGTCACGGCGCACCATCCAGCGCAGGAACAGGTTGAGGCGCTTGCACGCACTGCCGGCGGATGGCTTCGGGAAGAAGTAGGCAACCATACGCCGCTTGCCCGGCGCGTAGGCCGCGTCGAGAGCCGTCTTGAGGGCGCGCCGCGAGAACGCGTCGAGGCCGGGGGCCACGTCAGGAGCGCCCGGCTCATCGCCGGCTGCGAAGAACCCTTCGATCGATCCGTGCTCGCCCAGCATGCGCTGCAGCACCAGCAGCAGTGCAGCTAGGTCGTGGCCACGGATCCAGCGGTGCACGATCGGCTCGAGCCGGCAGCCGTCGCGCCGTGGATCGAACGCGCGCACGAACGCCGCCGGTCGCGGGCCCATGACCGCAAACAGATTCTGGATCGACTGGATGACACTCGCCACGCGCCCGAAGGCGAGCGCCGATGCGCAGAAGGCCGCCACCTCCCGGTCCTCGGGCGCCGCGAACGGGCGCACGAGGTGAACCGGATCGGCTGCCGAGGTCCGGTGGTCGAACGCCCGGTACAGGCGATCGAGTGGGTCGGCGAGACGCGCGCGCCCTACTCGAGCAGGCTGCGCAGCATCCACCTGGTCTTCTCGCGGATCTGCATCCGCTGGGTGAGCAGGTCCATCGTCACCTGATCCGAGGCGGCTTCGGCTGCCTTGAACGCCGTGCGCACCAAGGCTTCCTGGCCCGCCGCCAGCTGGTCGACCATCTCGGTGGCCTTCGGTACGTCGGTCGACTCGAGGATCGATGTCGGCGTCGAGTACTCCGTGTAGCTGCCGGGTGCCACGTGGTCAAGTGCCCGCAGCCGCTCGGCGATCAGATCGACGGCGAGCGCCCACTCATTGTACTGCTGCTCGAACATCAGGTGCGGCGTCTGGAACATCGGGCCAGTGACGTTCCAGTGGAAGTTATGGGTCTTCAGGTACAGCGCATATGTGTCGGCCAGCAGGTGCGTCAGCGCCACGGCCACGACCTCGCGCTGCGCCGACGGGATGCCGATGTCGACGGCCGGGCCGTGCCTGCCGGCTTGCACCGGTACCACGGCGCGCGTGCTGCGACGCGGGGTCTTCCGCGAGGTCTTGCGTACCGTGCTCCGCTTGGCCACGTGCTGCTTCCGAAACCGACTCCGACGCACCGCGAGCATCCTACCGACGCTCGACCAGCTCCACCAGCATACCGCCAGGGTCGCGGACGAACACTGCGCCGCCCGTGTCGCTCATCGCGGGCACACCGCCCGCGCTGACGATCGGCAGCCCCGCCTCGCGCACCGCGCGGGCCGCAACCCGCACGTCTGGCACAAGCACCGAAATGGCTGGAGTGCCGGGGTCCTGCAACCGTCCCTCGTGAACGACCTGCGCGTACCCGCGAAACTCGACAAACTCCCACTCGAATGACGAGCCGGGAATCCTCCCGAACCTCAGCGACGCCCCCGTCTCGCTTCCATCGGATTCGCCGGTCCAGGTACCCGGGGGCGCCACGGCGAGGGGTGATCGACGATCCAATGGTGTCCGCGTCACGGAGAAGCCCAGTACATCCCGGTAGAACGCCACTACCGGATCGTGACGCGCCACGGTGATCCGTACGCGGGCACCCACGACATTACCCGTCGGCTCGTCCGCTAACGCGGGTGCCGGCTCGCGCATGACGATCATCACGGGGAAGCCATCCGGATCCGCCACGTACACGCGTGCCAGCTGGGGCGACTCTGGGCGGACGACGCTCGCCTCCGTGCCGGACGCCCGCACGGCCTCCAACGCCGCGTTGAGGTCGCGCACCACGAGCACGAGCATCGACACCCCCGGGTCGGTAACCCTAGCCTGCCACGGCCGACGGTCGACGCGGGAGAACTCGGCCAGGAGCAGCCCAGCCCCGGTTCCGGGCAACCCGAACCGTGCCGCGCGCAGGCCGGAGCCCGGGGTACTGGTGAGACGCTGCAGCCGAGGCTCGAATACAGCTTCGCCAGGCTCGGCCGTCACGGGCAGTCCGATGACGTCGCGGTAGAAGGCGAACGTGCGGTCCAGATCGCCAACGGTGTGGATATAGTTGTCAACTGCCGAGGCCGGGGCAGGCACAGGTCGCATGACGACCACCTGCGCCGCCGACGGCACCGCGGCCAGCAGCGCTGCACCCACCACCACCGTCCGGATCGTAGAGGACATGGCCGGTTTCTCGATTCGATCCTAGATCGGCAGCGGGCCGGACGCCCATCGAATCTGACGGGCCCGACCCTCGCAGCTAGCGGGCTAGTCTGTATCACACGCTCGTCGGACTGCCTCAGTAGGACAGCGACCCGTTCGGCAAACTCGCTCGACCTCGGTCTACTCTGGCACGCGCACGCCGACGTGCGCAGCGTAGCCTTCGAAGCGCCCGGCACCGTGGCGGGCGTGCGCTGGTCCTCACCGTTCTGGTCGCGGACAGGGCACGCCTCGGCCTGCCAGCGCAGCGCACCGAGGCCAAACAGCGCGTCGCCGGCCCCCTAGCCCCCGCGACCCACAGTTGCCCAACGGGGCGACTTCTACCGCATGCCCTGCATCACGGTTCCGGCTTGAGGGGGGTGGCCGCCTGATCACCGACGACTGTGGTCCACGGGCGCACGCGCCAGCCCGTCACCAGGCTGTGGCGCACGTACGGATCCGCAGCAACAAAACGCTTGACCACCTCGGCCGAATCCGTGTCGAACAGCAGCACCGCGCCGTCGGTGGGCTCGGCCAGCGCGCCGGCCAGCACCAGCTCGCCACGCGAATGGGCCTCCCAGGCGAGCGCGAGGTGCTCGCCGCGGTACTCACCGCGCCGGGTGAGGTAGTCGGAACCGTAGTCGTAGAAGAGCAGGTAGTGCACCTCGGAACTCAGCGCAGCTTGCGGGCGAGGTCGCCGACGCGGATGCGCCCGGCCTGCACGACCTTGGCGTTGATGCCGCGCAGGTTCAACGCTCGACCCGCCTTCGAGTTCACGAACTTGGTGGCGTCCACGCCGAAGCGGCCGGCGAACTTACCACAGCCCGTGTGCGGCTCTGCAGTGACCTCGATCACGGCGTCGCCAATCGCCACCCGCGTGCCCGGCGGGAGGTTCTCGTCGCTCAGGTCGAGGTCGAGGAAGAGCTGATCGCCCGCCAGCGGCCAGCGCTCGCGGCTCCCGGCGAGCAGGTCGATCACGCGTGAGCTCATCACGTTGAGTTGCATGTCAGGGTGCGGACCGTCGGTGCCAGCACGGCGGCTCGCACGCGAATGCCAATTGTCGCCGACGAGGCCCTCGTCCGGATTCAGATCGCCCTCGGTCAGAACCTCACGCTCGCCAGCGGCAGGCCGCCGCACGATCATGTCGAGCTCGCCTTCATTCTTGGGCGCGAGGTGGATCTCGTCGAGCCCGGCCTCGAGCACTTCCAGTGTCTGGTGGGTCACGGTCATCGTCCCCCGATCCTGCCACACCGGCCCGACCGCCGCAGCAGCAGCCGCTCACCGGTCCCGCGTCCGACCGAGACGCACTTCAGGGGCACGGCCCCGACCATCAGGAAGACACCGAGCGACAGGTGAAAGATCGCGATCACAGCGGCACCCTGGAGTCGGCGGCCAGGATATCAGTGCACGATAGGAGCACGATGGCACTAGCGGGCGATTCAGACAGTCGTTGTCTTCCCCACAGTGCTGGTGGTCGGGATGAGGGACATCCCCACCCTATCCTGACCGCGTTTGTCCTGAGAGCTGGAGCCCTCCTGTAAACGGTCAAAGCCACGCCAAGGCGTCCCTGAGGCTGTCTACTCGGAGTCGAACGTCTCCGGTACCTCGGCCACCGCGCGGAACACACGACCGCCACTCGCCTTCACCCGCGCGACCTCAAGATCAGCGTGGGGCGACTCGCCCTCAAGGCGCAGGATCGCCTCGCACCGCTCGGCCAGCGCCCGTGAAAGCGGCAGCATGATCTGTTCGTAGGAGGCGCCCGGGGCGGCCTCGAGTAGCGGCAGGGCCATGTTCACCGACACGAGCGGCACGTGCCCCAGGTGGAACAGGTCCAGCGCCGCGGCGTTGAGCTTATCCAGGTTGGCCTTGCGTTCCTTGTCCGTAGTCGCCCCGGTTCTATAGGGGCCGGACACCATGATCCACACTGGCTATGTTCTCCCATCCATACGCACAGGCGCGGACCACGTCACGGCCGGTGTATCACGCACACTTGCTTTGGCGCGCCTGTCGAACCCCAGACTCTCATTGAAATCGTGTAGCGGGCTGGCAGACCGCCCCGTGGTGAACGTGACCTTGTAGCGGCCGTGCACGCAACAGCGATCGAGCAGGGCCGAAAGCACCGTGCGACCGTAGCCCCGCCGGCGGAAGCCGGGATGGGTCACGACGTTCTCGACGACCGCGTACGGCTTGGCACCCCGCGTCAGGTTGGCGACCACGATTGCACCGCTTGCCGCCGCCAGTCGCGCGCCGCTACAGGCGCCGAGCTGTACGTGCAGGGGATCGTCGTCGAGATGCAGATGCTGGCCGAGCGCGAGCAGCTGATCGAGAGCTTCGCACGCGAGATCGCGGACCGCACAGCCCTCCGAGACCCTCACCGAGCGATCCTTGGACCCATCCGCCCCATGCTAACAGGCCACCACGCGGCGCTAAAACGCGCTGACGGCCATGCCCGCGGCACACATCGGGCAGACGTCGACGGCATGGTTCTCAGGTGCGCGGTACTCCGCCAGCGCGACGTTCGGGACGCCGGTCTCGGCCAGCGACTCGAGGCGATCGTAGATCTCGGCAGTGGCCACCACCTCTGCGCCCGCCCCGCGAAGCAGGGCGGCGCAGCGCTGTAGGGTGAGGCCGGTGTTGCGCACGTCGTCGACCAGCAGCACACGTCGGCCGTGCACCTGCCCCTGGTAGAAGAGGCTCAGGGTATGAGCATGCCCCTGCGCGCTCATCGGCGCAAACAGCGTGGGCGGCGCTAACAGGTCGCGGCGGCTGTCAAGCAGCCCCGCCATGGTGTGTGCGAGCAGCGCGCCGCCGGTGGCCGGCCCCGCCACCACATCGGTGCGCGCGAGCACCTCGGCGGGCAGCACGTCGAGCAGGTCCTGCGCGAACCGCCAGATCCGCGACGGGTACCGAAAGAGCTGGTGGGGATTAAGATAAACCGATCCGTGGTAGCCATTGCCGAAGTCGAAGTGCCCGTCGAGCATCAGCACGCCGTAGGCTTGGAGGTCGGCCAGCGCCTGTTCCCTGATCAAGCGGGTTGAAGCCCCCTCGCGACGCGGACTAGGCGTCACACGCGGATCCCCGCCGCCTCGTTCACGTAGCACGGGCGCCCGCCGACGATCGTGGCCGCCACGCCTCCGCGCAGCGTCCAGCCTCCGAACGGCGTGTTGCGTGCCATGGAGCGCATGGCCACTGGGTCAACCGTCGTCTGCAGGTCGGGCGCCAAGATGGTGATGTCAGCCGCCACCCCCTCAGCCAAGGTGCCACCGGGCAACCGAAGGACACGCGCCGGGTTTACCGACAGCAGCTCCACCATCCGCGGGAGCGTGATGTGCCCGGCGTGGACGAGGCGGTCGAAGGTCAGCGGCACGGCAGTCTCGAGGCCGATAATCCCGAACGGCGCCCGGTCGAACTCCACGTTCTTCTCGTCGTAGTGATGGGGGGCGTGGTCAGTAGCGACCACGTCGATACTGCCATCGGCGAGGCCCTCGATCATCGCGTCGCGGTCCTCGGGCGACCGGAGCGGTGGGTTCATCTTCGTGTTGGTGTCATAGGCCACCGGAGCGGTCAGCGCTTCGTCAGTCAGCGTGAAGTGGTGCGGCGTCACCTCGCATGTGACATGGACGCCTGCAGCCTTCCCCGCCCGCACCGCGCGCAGCGACTGGCGGGTGCTCATGTGGGCTACGTGGAAGTGGGAGCCAGTGAGCTCGGCTAGCAACACGCCGCGCTCCACGCCTATCGCCTCGCACGCTCCCGGGATACCGCGGAGTCCAAGCGACGAAGCGTGCACGCCCTCGTGCGCCACACCACCCTCGAACAGCGTCGGCTCCTCGCAGTGCTCGATCAGCGGCAGGTCGAACATCTTCGCGTATTCCATCGCCCGCCGCATCAGCAGCGCGGTAGCCGTGGGGTGACCGTCGTCGGTGATGGCCACGCATCCAACCTGCTTCAACTCGGCGATGTCGGCGAGCCGCTCACCCTGCTGACCGCGCGACACGGCACCGATCGGGTACACGCGGGCGAGGTTCGCCGCGGCAGCGCGGGCGAGAATCAGCCCGGTGACGTTGGCGTCGTCGTTGACCGGCCGTGTGTTGGGCATGCAGGCGACAGCCGTGAAGCCGCCGGCCACGGCCGAGGCGGTACCCGTGGCGACCGTTTCCTTGTGCTCCTGCCCCGGCTCGCGCAGGTGGACGTGGATGTCTATCAGGCCAGGGCAGACCACGAGCCCGCGGGGTACCGTCACGACCTCGGCGCCGTCAACCGGCAGATCACGACCCACCCTGGAGATGAGGTCGCCATCGACCAGCACGTCCAGTTCTCCGTCGATCCCGCCCGCGGGATCGACCACACGCCCCCCCCTAAACAGCCTCTTCATCCTGCGCTCCACCTGCCAGCAGGTACAGCACCGCCATGCGCACCGCCACTCCGTTGGCCACCTGTTCGAGAATCACCGAGTAGGGGCCGTCGGCCACCTCCGACGCAATCTCGACGCCTCGGTTCATAGGTCCCGGATGCATGATCAGCGCGTCGGAGCTCGCCCGCTGGAGCCTAGCCTCCGTCATCCCGAACACGTTGAAGTACTCACGCAGCGACGGGAAGAATGCCCCCTGCATCCGCTCGAGCTGGATGCGCAGCAGCATGATGACGTCTGCCCCGTCGACTGCCTCGTCGATCGAGAAGGTGGTGCGCACGCCGAGCAGCCCGAGATCGGGCGGCATCAGCGTGAGCGGACCGCAGGCCCAGACCTCGGCGCCCATCTTGGTGAGCAGCCGCACGTTCGACCGAAGGACGCGACTATGGAGCAAGTCCCCAACGATGGCCACCTTCAGGCCAGCGAGCCGCTGTTTGTGCTCTCGGATCGTGAAGGCGTCGAGCAGCGCCTGGGTCGGGTGCTCGTGCATCCCGTCACCCGCGTTGATGACTGCCGCGCGGCACACGCGGGACAGCAAGTGGCAAGCGCCAGAGCTCGCATGGCGCACGACCAGCATGTCAGGCTGCATTGCCTGGATGGTCTGCGCGGTGTCGGCTAGCGTCTCGCCCTTGACCACGCTCGAGGCACCGCCGGTGATCCCTAGCGTATCAGCGCTCAACCGCTTCTCGGCCAGTTCAAACGAGATCCGCGTGCGTGTGCTCGGCTCGAAGAAGAGGTTCACCACCGTCTTCCCCCTGAGCGCGGGCACCTTCTTGATCGGCCGCAACCCAACCTCGCGCATTGCCTCGGCCGTGTCGAGAATCAGCGAGATCTCGGCCGGCTCGAGGTCGGCGATACCGAGCAGATTGCCGCGCAGGCCGACCGCGACCGGCACGCCTCCGGTCTCGGGCGTGACGGGGGCGCTCACGACGCCACCGCCGGCTGCTCGAGAACGACCGCGTCGTGCTTGTCGCTCTCGTCGAGCAGTACCTGCACGCTCTCGCCGAGGGCGGTCGGCAGGTTCTTACCCACGTAGTCGGCCTTGATGGGCAGCTCCCGGTGCCCCCGGTCCACCAGCACGATGAGCTGGATGGCACGGGGCCGTCCGAAGTCGATGAGCGCGTCGAGTGCCGCCCGGGTCGTTCGGCCTGTGTAGAGCACGTCGTCGACCAGCAGGATCTTCCGGTTGTCGATCGAGAAGGGGATCTCGGTTTTCCGGATCAGCGGCTGCGGACCGACCGGCTGGCGCATCAGGTCGTCGCGGTAGAGCGTGATGTCGAGCGCGCCGGTGGGCACCTCGTGCCCAGCGATCTCACGCAGGCGCTCGGCCAGCCGCCGGGCGATGTGCACGCCGCGCGTGCGGACGCCCACCAAGGCGATGCCTTCCACGCCCTTATTCCGTTCGACGATCTCGTGGGCAATACGCGCGAGCGTCCGGGCGATACGGTCCGCATCCATGACTACAAGCATGCGGACCCTCCGGGACAGGCCGGGGTCATCCAAGCACCTCTTCGCGGCCTCACCGGGCCGCGCTTAAAGAGTCGAGCAAGTATAGCAGGTATACTCAGGGTGATGCCCGTCGATATTGAGGCACGGGTCATTCGCAACACGCGCCTCTCGGCCGACTACAACGTCCTCACCCTCGCCGCTCCAGAGATCGCCGCCGCCACCGCCCCCGGCCAGTTCGTGATGGTGCACCCCGGCCGTGGGGGCGACCCGCTCCTCCGTCGTCCCTTCTCGGTTTTCGAGACGCTCGGCGACGAGGGCATCACGCTGCTCAGCAAGCGTATCGGCATCACGACCACCATGCTCTACGAGGCGGTCGAGGGCGACGTAATATCGTGCCTCGGGCCACTCGGCCAGCCATTCACACCCGTCGACCCGCCGGGGGAAGCCTGGATGGTCGCCGGCGGCGTCGGACTGGCACCGTTTGCGACGCTCACCCAAACGCTAACCGCCAAGGGCGTGCCGGCGACCCTCTTCTACGGCGCACGGTCCGACGTCGAGCTCTTCTACCTCGACTGGTTCGAAAAGCGCAGCGTCACGCTGGTGCTCGCGACCGAAGACGGCAGCCGCGGCGACACGGGCCGCGTGACCGCGCCCCTGGAGCGTGCGCTGGCAGTGCGCGGCAACCGGCCGGTCACAGTCTACGCGTGCGGGCCCGAGCCGATGCTTGAGGCCGTGGCCGGCCTAGCCGGTCGCTACAACGTGCCGTGCGAGGTCTCGGTGGAGCGTGTGATGGGCTGCGGCATGGGCGGATGCTACAGCTGCGTGATCCCCCTGCGCACGCCTGACGGCCCCAGCCGCTACGTGCGCTCGTGCATCGGAGGCCCGGTGTTCGACGGCGCAACAATCGACTGGGGAGCCTCGTGAGCACGCGCGATCTCTCGGTGCAGGTGGGCGGACTGCGGCTCGCCAACCCGCTGATCGTAGCCAGCGGCTGCTTCGGCTACGGTGTGGAGTACGCCCACGCTGTCGACTTGGCCACACTGGGCGGCGTGGCCGTCAAGGGCCTGTTCCTCGAGCCCCGTAACGGGCACCCGCCGGCGCGGATCGTCGAGACCCCGTCGGGCATGCTCAACGCTATCGGCCTGCAGGGCATCGGCGTCCGCCAGTTCGTCGACAACAAGCTGCCCGAGCTGCGACGACGCGGCGCCACGGTGCTGGTGAACATCTGCGGCAGCACGATCGACGAGTACGTCGAGCTGGCCCGGATCCTCTCTGACGCCGAGGGCGTGCACGCACTGGAACTCAATATCTCGTGCCCAAACATCAAGCAAGGCGGCCTCACCTTCGGCTGTAGCCTCGACGGCACCGCCGGCGTGGTGGCGGCGGTCCGGAAGGCCACCATGCTCCCGGTAATCCCCAAGCTCACGCCGAACGTCACCGACGTGGCGTCGATCGCCCGCGCGGCCGAGGAGGCCGGCGCCGACGCCGTCTCGCTGGTTAACACCTTCCTGGCAATGGCCATCGACGTCGAGACGCGCCGTCCCGTGCTCTCCAACGTGGTCGGGGGGCTGAGCGGCCCGGCGATCCGGCCGATCGCGGTGCGCATGGTCTACGAGTGCCGGGACACCGTGTCGATTCCGATCATCGGGATGGGCGGAATCGCCAGCGCGCGTGACGCCCTCGAGTTCATGATGGCCGGCGCCACGGCCGTCCAAGTGGGCACGGCCAATTTCGTCGATCCATTCATCTGGACGAAGCTGCTCGACGGGATGACCGATTATCTGCGGCGCCACGGGATGACCCGGATCGCCGACCTGACTGGATCGATCGACACAAACAGCCGCAAGAAGGAATGGACCAGCTCATAGTGGCGCTCGACATCGAGAACCCGGGCCACCGCAGGCGACGACGCTCCAGGACGCGGTGGGTGCGGTCAAGGTCGGTAGCCGGCTGTTGATGCTCGCCAGCCTAGATCGGGCGCGCGTGCTCGTCGCCGACGACCACCGCATGTTCCTCGAGTTGAAGTTCCATGACACTCCCAACACGGTGACACAGGCCGCGGAGTCCGCGGTCCAGACCGGCGCGTGAAGTCAAACTGCATGCGCCTGGCGGCGTGGAGATGATTACGGGCGTCCCCGCGCGAGACGCGAGGCCGCCGAGGCGGTGGGACGGCTGACGCCGCTACTGATCGGCGTGACCGTGCTCACCAGCATGACAGCCGACGGGCTCAGGGCTGTCAGCATGGAGCCTCCTTTGAACGCGCTGGCGGGCGCGCATGGCGTAGGACGCCGGACTCGACGGTGTCTTGGCGTCACTGCATAAGACGGCTGCCATCCGTGCGATCTGCAGCAACGGCTTCACAATCGTGACGCCGGGCATCCGCGGAGGTCTCGGTCGGCAGCGACAGCCACGCCCAGAAGCGCTCGATGGGCCAAGGCAAGGGGCCGTCCACGCCGGGGCGAGCTACCAAGTGGTAGGGCACCTCAATCATCGCTCACCGACGGATCCGGGTGCCGTGGCGTGGGCGATTACCGCCGAGATCGCCGCCGTCATCGGCCGGTAGCGGCGGACACGACAAAAGCCGGACCGGGATCGCACGATCCCGGTCCGGCCTTCCCGGTGTACGAATGGGTCGGCGCTACTTCGCCGTGATGATGAAGTGGCCCCGGCGATTCTGCTGCCAGCACTCCTCGTCCGAGGTAGTGCAGAACGGGCTTTCCTCCCCACGTGTGACGGGCAAGATGCGATCCTCCTCGATGCCAAGGCTCACGAGGTAGTCCCCCACGGCGGCCGCGCGGCGATCACCGAGCGCCAAGTTGTACTCGTTGGTGCCCCGCTCGTCGGCGTGGCCCTCCACGGTGATCCGGATCGACGGCCAGCGCATCATGTACTGTGCGTTGGCCTGCAGCACGGGGATCGCATCGTCCCGGATGACCGACATGTCGAAGTCAAAAAACGCCGGCCCGAGCGGCATCTCAGCGTTGAGCTCCGCGAGCGACTTCATCTCGAAGATCTCATCCTCGGTCAGCGGAGGAGGAGGCGGCGGCGGCGGTGGCGGTGGCGGCGGCGGTGGCGGCGGTGGCGGCTCAGGCGCCGGGGCCGGCGGTGGCGGTGGCGGCGGCCCAGGCGCC
>CAZHTD010000015.1:0-55257 GCA_964535675.1 uncultured Bifidobacteriaceae bacterium
CACGAGCGGGCGTCGACGGTGCTGACCTCGAACAAGGGCTTCGAGGAATGGGGCAGTGTACTCGGCGACGAGGTGATGGCGGCGGCGCTCATCGACCGGCTGCTGCACCATTGCCACATCGTCAACATCCGGGGCAACAGCTACCGGATGCGGGAGCATCAGCACTGGCTGCGGACCGCGGCGGACCAACGGCGTGAGCGAGTCGCCAACTGATGCCGGGCGCTGCAGCTTCGGGTCGCGTTTCGGCCTGGACTCCGGTCGCTCCGCTTCCTGCGTCCAGCCCGAAACGAACGGTAAACATCAACGAGAGAACGTCTGCTGATGGAGCGGTTCGCCTACCTCGCGCAACTCTACTTTATGGACGCCCTTGGCGACCTCCACGAGACCGTGCGTTCATGACGGCGCTCCGGGATCATCTCTCGCGCTGGCTTTGCCCAACTGTGGGCGGTGGAGCGCGACGTGATCGCCGCCTACGGTGACGCGCCGGAGTTTTATAGCGACGCCGGATTCCACCGGTTCGCGGCGCTCTGGATGGGCATTCATTCCATCCGGTCGAAGGTGAGCTGGTGCAACGAGACGCTGGCTGCGATCGACCACAGGCTCACGTCCATGCGCCGTGCCCGCACGAGTGCGGGTTCGAAGCCCGACAACCGGGAGGAGTTTCAGTCATGACCATCGTGTTCGACGTTCTCATCCTGGTGCATATCGCGACCGGCTTCATTGGCCTCGCGGCCTTCTGGATCCCGGTGTTTGCTCGCAAGGGAGGACGAGTCCACCTGCAGGCCGGTCGCATTTCACCTGCTGCGGCTACGTTGTGACGCTGTCGGCAGTCACCGCGTCGGCTGGGCGAATCGTCTCCTTTCAGGTCCAAGGCACGGCTTCGCGGACCAGCCCGACCTCTACGGCTTCCGGCTGTTCCTCGGTTATCTCGGGATGGTGACGTTCGCCACCGTGCGGCACGCGGTGCGGGTCGTGGCCACGGACTTGCGGAGTTCGTTCGTGTCCTGCCGGAATTAGCACTTCGGCAGCCTTCGAACCGGGCAATCGCACGACGCGCCGACCTGCTCGCGTCAACGTCGCGTGCTGCATGGCGTTTCGACCGGCGCGGAAGCAGCCCTGAACGGCTACGGCGCAAAACTTATGCTACATTGCGTGGGTTACTAGACGGCCCGACCAGCTCGGCGCAAGTCACGAGACAGTCAGCGGTGAATTACTCCCTGCCCCGCTTGCGCGCCCTGTTCCCCGCCATCCTCGCGCCGTTGGTCGCGGCCTTTGCAACCGGTTGCGCCGACGAACGCGCCGAGACCGCCGCTGCTCCGCCGCGGCTGACGCTCGAAGCCTTCCGTGGTGCGGGCGCAGCGTGCTACGACCGCGCGCGGCAACCATACACGGCGGTGGTCGACACGCATCTCCATTTCCGGCCGTTCGGTGGACCGGCCATACCGTTTGAGGAGATCGTGGACTACCTCGAAGCCACGGGCGTCCTGTTCGCCAACGTGTACGGGATCGGTCAGATGCTACCGGCAGCTTCCGCCTGCACGTACTATCTAGATTGTCCCGGCACTCCGGTGACTCCGACGCTGCGCAACGACTTCGTCAACGCCGCCAACTATTTGACGAAGGTGCCGCCCAGCATGCACCTGACGCTGTCGATGACCTTCCCCGACTTGGCGCGGCCGGAAACCATAGTGTCGGGAATCGAGCTTCTGGATGCTGAGTATCCAAGCCTGTTCCGGTGGATGGGTGAGGTCAATCTAGTGAAGCAGGCGCAGTTCGCCAACGGCCATGAGCCGGTGTCGACAGCGGCCATCGCCGAATGGGCGTCGTTCATGGAGATTCTTCGAGACCGGAACATCCCGCTGGCGATTCACTCCGACCTAGGTAACGACGCGGAGCCGACCCGCTATTTACCGCTGGTGGAAGAGGTACTGCAGCTGTATCCCGAGAATGCGATCGTTTGGGTCCACATGGGATTGTCGCGCGAACTGACGACCCTGGACGTCATCTGGCACGTCGAGCTACTCGAGTCGCTGCTTGATCACTATCCGAACCTACTGCTCGACGTTTCGTGGCGCGTGCTCGACGACGTCTATTTCTCGCAGCCGGCCGCGCGCGCGGCTTACATTCCGCTGCTGAATGGCTACTCGGAGCGCATTCTCCCCGGCACCGACTTTTTAGCGTCGCGCGACAAGGACTTGGAGGTCTACCGTACCGAACTCGACGTCACGAGCCGCATCCTCGCCTACCTGGATGACGAGCCATTTCGCAACATTGCGCTCGGCCAGAACTACTTCCGCCTACTGGATCTAGAGTACACTGCGCCGCCCATCTGCCCGGCAGCGGGGAATCCCTAACCGCCCCGCCTAATGCCACGCAGCCGTCATCGATCCTGCGTCCTCGCCGGCCCCGTGGCGGTATACGGATGGCTTCCACGGAACTAGCCCCTGCGAGCAGCGTGTCAAGGCGCTGCGCACCTGCCACCGGGTCTGTCTTCTGCGCGCCCAGCTGCGCGAGCGCCAAGATTGCCTCCATCCGCTTCAACTTTGCGTTCTCGGTCTCAAGTGCCCGCAGGCGCTGTACGTCCGAGACGCTGGCCTCATCGTCCTGACTCTGCCACGTGACCAACGTGGCCCGGCGCGCCCGTGCGTCTCTCGCAGGGCGCTTCCCGGTACCCCAGTCTCGGCACCCTTCAAGATGCCGACGCTCTGGCTCTCACTGAACTTCGACTGCCGCATCGCTGCTCTTGGGCCGGAGCAAGCTGCTGTCAGGTGTTGATCGATCGGGGAAGCTTACGCATCAGTCAAGGACTCTGGACCCCTACGGCGCGTGGCCCGATGCGGACTGGCGTGGCAGCGAAGCTCTCCCAAGACTTCATATTGCCCCTGAGACGGATTTGGGAGCACAACCATCGGATCGATGGTCCTGTCGGTATCATGTTACAGAGCGGACCTTGATCCCATGTCCGTCGGAACCTCCAAGTTAGACTACACGGTGGATCCGAACTTCAGCTCGGTGATGCTACAAGCTGGCTTTACCCCCGATCCGAACGTGTCGGAGATCGTTGGCGGCGGCGGAGTCGACGCGATTTGACCACACGAGGAGTCCGCGAATGCGTATCGGTGTGCCGAAGGAGATCAAGGCGCAGGAGAGCCGAGTCGGCCTAACCCCGGCCGGCGCGGCCGTGCTGGTCGGGGACGGCCACGTGGTTGTCATGGAGCGTGGAGCCGGCGCGGGTGCGGGATTTGACGACGCCGAGTACGCTCGGGCGGGCGCGGAGCTGGCCGATGTTGCGGCGGCATGGGGCGCTGACCTCGTGGTCAAGGTCAAGGAGCCGCTCAATGCCGAGCACTCGCTCCTGCGTGGGCAGCTGCTGTTCACCTATTTGCACCTGGCAGCCGTCAACCCGGGCCTGACCGAGGCGCTGCTCCAGGCCGGGACGACGGCCATCGCCTACGAAACCGTGGAGGACGCGAACGGCCGGTTGCCGCTGCTCGCGCCGATGAGCGCAGTGGCCGGGAGCATGGCGGCCACGATGGGCGCCTATTATCTGACCGCGTTCAACGGGGGACGCGGTGTGTTGCCCGGCCGGATTCTCGGCGATCCGCAGGGCACGGTGCTGGTGATCGGCGACGGAGTAGTCGGCCGGCACGCAGCGCGAACGGCGGCCGCGCTCGGCGCGCGGGTAGCGATGGCGGGCCGGCATGCCGAGCGCTTGCCCGCGCTCCGGCGTGAGGTGTCTGATGCACTCGAGTTTGTGCAGTCTGCGCCGGACGCGCTGGCGGCCGCCACACGCGCAAGCGACCTGGTGGTCGGCGCCGTGCTCAGGCGCGGCGAGCGCGCGCCGCACGTAGTGACCACGGCGATGGTGGCCGCGATGCAGCCTGGTTCGGTGATTGTGGATGTAAGCATCGACCAGGGCGGGTGCGTCGAGACCGCGCGACCCACGTCGCACGCGCATCCGACATACATCAAGCACGGCGTGGTTCACTACTGCGTTACAAATATGCCAGGCGCTTACCCGCGCACCTCCACGCTGGCGTTGGCTGCGGCCACACTGCCGTACGTGCGGCGGCTGGCTGCCCAGGGCGCCGGTGCGCTCGACGACGACGCCGGCCTTGCCCGCGGGCTCAACGTGGCCGACGGCCGGATCTGTTACCGCGCCGTGGCGGAGGCGCTCGGGCGCATGGACGCGTTTGACGGGGCGGCGACTGTCTGAGGCTCTTTGTCACCGCCGACGTGCCGGATCAGATTTGAGGCTCAATCCAGCACAACCCGCTCTATGGGCTTCCTAACCGCCTGCCGGGCGCGCGATGGACGTGCCGCGAAGGCTGGTACCTGGCGCTGAGTTCTCGGCGAGGTTGACAACGCGCGCGTCGAAGCAATAGCCACCGCCGCGGCCGGACAACCGCCCGGCGTGCGCCGTTCGAGGTGGCCTTCGCGGAACTCGGCGCGTTTCCTGGCGCCCAGCGGTTGCGGATGCGCTGGCTCGGCCTTGGGCAGGGTACTGAGCCGATGGAACGGCTGGCGGCCAACCTTGCGCAGGTCCTCACTTGACCTTGCTTCCTGAGCCCGATCCAGTCTGAACGTTAGGATGTGGGCGAGACTGGAGACTGGGGATGCCACGGAAGAGGCCCATGATGGCCCTCTCCTGCTTGGGGGGCACGACACCTGTCAGTACGGAATAGTCTCTGCTGTTGGCGTCGACGGCTTCTCAGTACTCAGGGCCCTTGCAGCGGTGTCGGACCGCAGACGCGCAGCAAAGGACATCTGCAGCGGCGTGGTTGACTTCAGGATCGCGTACGTCGATACGCTGCCCGACACGGTCGAGGGTGTGCCGCTCAGGAGCGAGCCGCTGCAAGTGGTGCTGCCGGCGTGGTATGTGCTGGCGGCGCAGAAGCTGGCCATCACCCTCGGCGATCTCGAAAGTTGGCCGCTCGTCTCGCCGTAGCGCGAGACCTACACGCGGTGGCTGGTCGCCGGGGTCGCAACGCAGGCAGGCTTCAGCCTCCGCCACGCCGTGACGATGCCCCGCTTCCTCGACATCCTCAGCTAGGCGCGTGCCGGGGTCGGTGTGGGCATCCTGCCAAGGCGTGCTGCCATCGCCCCTCAAGCCCCAGTTGGTGTCGCGGCCGCTTACGGCCCCCTGCTGGCGATGTCGGTGCGGCTGATCGACGTAACACCCGCAGCGCACTGTGGCTGACGTTCGAGTCGGTTGGCCCCGTCAGGCCGACTCAGCGCGAGGGATCGCCCGCGCCGGCGGGTAACGACTCCACGAACTCCGGGTACATCGTGACGGCGCCGCCCCTGGTCGCCGACTCGGGCAGGGCGAACTGCTGCCGGAATTCATCGAGGAACGGATTCTCGTCCGGTAGGTAGTGCGGCACTGCGCCGCGCGGCTGGTCGGCGATCTCGACGACCGCCTGGCACGGGTACAGCAGCTGATCGACCGCCCAGGGTTCATCGCGTAGCTGTATGTCGGTCGACTTGACCAGCGGCTCCTCTAAGTACACCGGATCCTCGGTGATTGTCACGTGCGTCATGTAGTTGCCGTGCCGGATGAAGCGCTCGGTGAGCACAGTTTGATCGCTCTGCGGCAGCCCGTTGCGGCGATGCCACATCTGCTTGATGTGGGTGGTGCGCACTACCAAGGCGCGGCCTTCCCAGCGGCCGGTCGAGAAGCCCGTCCAGCTGTGCCCCGCGTACTCCGACGGGTGCTCCCTCCCGTCCATCCAGATCTTGCGGTGCTGCTCGAAGTTCCGGACGTAGTGATGGATGGCCACTAGCTCCTGCGTGACGGGGTCGCGCTCTTCCCACATCCGCAAGTTCAGTGGACCGCGGTTGATGTAGGGTGACGAGTGTGCGCGGCACTGGTGCTCGGGCACGGTGAGCCGCGACGGGTCCCACGCCTCGGCGAACTTGCGAGCGAAGTCGTTGATCGGCAGACCAAGGAACTCGCCGAGCGCCGGGCCGGGAATCCGCTCTGGGAAGTCCTCGTGCAGGACGCCCGCCCAGTGGCCCGAGATGTCAAACTGCGCGGCCGCCGGCGACGCCCACAGCAGCAGCGCGGCCGGAGCCGCCAGCCACACGGCGCGAACACCGAATCCAGACTGCATCCTCATCGTTTTCCGTCCTACTGGAAGGCCGGTGGCTCGGCCAGCGAGCGGTACACGGCCTCCACGAAGTCAGCGGTCGTCCAGGGGCCGGTGTCGGCACCGTACCGCGGGTCCCACTCATAGGTGGGGCGCGTCGCCTGCACTGCGTTCAGGTCCATCCCGTCGTCGATCAACACCTGCACGCGGTCGCGGACGATGGTCACCATGTCGCGGTACTCGACCACGTCCATCTCGTCGGCTAGGCGCCCGTGCCCGGGTACGACCCACGTGCCGCCCTCGGTGTACATCTCCGACACGACCACGTCGATCAACGTGTTGAGTGCCTCGATCTCCCCTGCTACACTGGCGCCCCGCGCGAGGTCGATCACCGGGTAGCCGGTGGTCACGAACACGTCGCCAGCGGCGATGACGTCCGAGCTACGGAAGAAGACGAAGATGTCGCCGTCGGTGTGGGCCCCCGGCTGATGCAACAGCTGCACGGCCTCGCCGTTGAAGTACATGTCCTTGCGCAGCTGGAAGAAGGTGTCGGTGGGCAGTGCCGCGAAGGGAGCCGGCGCGCTGCCCCCGGGTGGCGTCACCAGCGCATTCAGGACGTTCTCGTGTGCCACGATGAAGGCGCTCTGGGCGCCGACCGCACCGAGTTGCCCACGGAAGTTGCCACCGACCAGCTGCGAGCCGGACGCGGCCACCACCTCGTTGCCGCCGGCGTGATCGGCATCGGCGTTCGTGTTGACCACGTACCGGATCGGCGCGCCCCCCGACACCCGAGTGATGGCATCCACCAGACTTGGGGCCAGGGCCGCCGTCATCGTGTCGACCACCAGCACCCCTTGCGGGCCGACCTGGACGGTGACATTGCCGGCATTTGCCACCAGCATGAAGACGTTGTCGCGCACGGGCACGACCTCGATCGGGCCGGCGGCGTCCTGAGCATGCACACCGCCAACCCCAGTCCACAGGGCGGCGAGCGTGACGATGGTGAGCAGGTGTCTCATACACGGATTCTGCTGCCATCCGCCGATGCATGCAACGGTCTTACGATAGAGTGCAGTTCCGGCCTGCGCATGGACGGTCATTCGAGGGGAACGGCGAAGATGAGCACCCGACGCCCGTTGACGTTGAGGATCCCGTCGGGCTGGCGGTCGCCGACCAGGAACTCGGGCGACACGACACGTGTGAGGGGGGCCTAGTGGCGGAACTGCACACATTGGGCCGCATCGAGCCGACACTCGGCGCACAGCGCGCTGACAAGTCAACCGCATCCAGGCCAGCGGCATGACCTCGACTATCGGGAGGCGCTGGATTGCATCGCGGCATGGCATCACGAACAGGGCCGGCCGTTTCCCGGGCCTCTGAAGACTTGGGCGATCCAGCATCACCTTGGAGCGCTGCGAGCCCGCCGAAGCCTCAAAGTGACCGTGGGCGTGCTGCCTACGCGCAGGCGACTCGGAACCTCGCGATGGCCGACGTGTTCAACCTACTCGGGGATCTCGGCCTCCACGACCAGTCCGGCCAGACCGAGTTGGCGCCGGTGGTGGTGTTCGAAGGAAAAGTCATGGCGGTCCTCGCCGTGAGGAGTCAGCGCCCACCGGTTATTCGTGGAGGTCGTCCTTGAGGTGTGCCCGCGACTCCACCTCGGTCAGCCTGCCGGCCGCATGCGTGGCGGCGTCCGCGCGTAGCTTGTGCGCCGCCGGGTCGTCGCGCTTCCGGATTTCGTCCGGGTCATGGCCCTGGCTGCGGATGTACTCGTCGATGAGGTCGCGCTCCAGATCTGCGAAGTGGTCTTCCATGTGCGGCACGTCGGGATCGATCGGCATCTCCATTTCTCCCTGAAACAACGCGGAGCTGCGCCGCGCACGAATCCGCGTGAGTTGTCCCGCGAGGGCGAAAGCCCTGCACGGTGGCAGCCGTTGCCGGAGCGGCCTGAAGGCCTCCGCTCCGGCACCGTCGGCGTACGGAGCTCGGCGAGCATAGCATCCTAGAACGCACTTGCGCGCGTGGTGCCATTGGCTGGCACCATGGCCAACCATGGCGCTCCGAGAGTGGCCGACAACATGACCGCCAGCAGGCCATCGTCTGCGCGCGGGCGTCCTTGCCCTCTTCGGACAGCGATCAGCCCCGGGACCTGCGGGGCATGGGCACTGATGATGATGGCGGTTCTGTCCGCCGCTTCCTTCAACCAGGAGCTTGATCACCTGCGGATAACGTTGCCGGAAGGCGAACGCGCTAGTGACAGGCTGGCGGGAGAGTCTCACTGCCCCATGGCTCCGGGCGCGAAGACTCTCTCCGATGATGGATGTTCGCTTTCGCCGCCACGGCCTCATGTCATCAGTTGTCGTTAGCACGCACTGCAGTTGCCTCTTCGCGACAGGCCTCACGGCGCTCGTCTCGCGTCCCTTCTTGGAAATCCCTTCCTCGGGACTGCTGCCCCGCGCGGCGATTGACCGTGGGGCGGCTCCCGGCTAGGGTGGAGCCTGGGGAGAGAGCAAGCCACAAAGGAGGACATTATGGGCGAGCCGCAGCAGTCGTTCGAACACCACGCGAAGGTGGTGCCTGTGTTCCACTATTTCGTGCTCCCGGTGCTGCTGCTTTACGTCGTGTGGCGCCTTTATGGCTTGATCGTAGGGTTCTCGCTGGACGCGGCCATTGCCGTGGTCATTGCCGTGGTGTTGCTGCTGATTGCGGTCTTTGCGCGCCGCTTCGCACTCAGTGCACAGGATCGCGTCATCCGTCTGGAAGAACGGCTTCGGCTCGCGGATCTCGCGCCGGAGCTGCAGCCTCGCCTCGACGAGTTGACGATCGAGCAGGTTGTCGCGCTCCGGTTCGCGAGCGACGCCGAAGTAGCGGCGCTCACCCGCAAGGTGTTGGACGAGAAGCTCAACGACCGGAAAGCCATCAAACAGCAGATTCAGCACTGGCGTCCCGATCACGCGCGGCTATAGTCAAGGCACGTGCCGCGGCACGCACGGTGCACCTTCACCTCAACATCGCCCCCACGCAGGTGCCACGGCGATAGGGCTGGACTTCGCCCGCGACTGGAGCGTGCTGATCAGGACTACGCGCCGCACAGTTCGCTGCGTGCCACGCGTCGGACCACTCGGCTGAGCCCATGCGGTCACGACTTGACGGGCTTGCGTCGTCTTGTGACCGTCTGGACCATTTTGCCTGTTTGAGCCACAGTTCCTACGCGACGACGTCGATCGCACACAGCGGACCCGATGGAACTGGTGTGGTCGGCCGAGTACGATTCCTGGAACCCTTACCGGCGCGGGTTCGGGCTCGCCGCACGGGCGCCTGCCGTCCCTGGGCGTAACGTGGCAGGCGGATGCTGCTCGACTAACCTGGCTAGCACCGCGTTGGTGACACTCCGGGTGGTTCCCTGCCCTCCGAGATCCGGGGTTCGTTCACCGGAAGCCACGGCATGCTCGATACCAGCCATGAGCAGACGGGCGGCATCGTGTTCGTGCAAGTGGTTCAGCATCATCTGCACTGACCAGAAGCACGCGATCGGATTGGCGATCCCCTTACCCGTAATGTCAAACCCGGAACCATGAATCGGTTCAAACATCGACGGCAGGCGTCGGTCTGGGTTCAGGTTCGCCGTCGGGGCGATCCCGATGCTCCCAGCCAACGCGGCGGCTAGGTCGGACAGAATATCGGCATGAAGGTTGCTAGCGACGATCGTGTCGAGACTGGCGGGGCTCATCGTCATCCGCACCGTCATTGCATCGACGAGCATCTTGTCCCACGCGACGTCTGGATAGTCACGGGAGACCTCAGCGGCGATCTCATCCCA
Organism: uncultured Bifidobacteriaceae bacterium; assembly: GCA_964535675.1. Taxonomy (GTDB): domain Bacteria; phylum Acidobacteriota; class Vicinamibacteria; order Vicinamibacterales; family UBA2999; genus CAZHTD01. Next base: position 9,910 of record CAZHTD010000015.1, read on the forward strand.
GAGCACCATGCCATGCCGCTGCGCGTTGGACTTGGTCACGACCGTAAGTTGCTTGCGCGGCCGGCTTTGGGCGGTCTGGAATGCATAGTGTAGGATGCGCTCGACACCGGCACGAGTGAAGATCGCCACATCCGTGGCGATCTCTTCCGGGTATCCACGGTGTGAGCGACCGCCGATGCCGGAGTATTCGCCTTCTGTGTTTTCTCGAATAATGACCCAGTCCAGATCGCCGGCCTGGCAATCTCGCAGGGGCGAGCGAATTCCTGGCAGGAGGCGGATCGGTCGTACGTTGGCGTACTGGTCAAAGCCTTGGCAGATCGCCAGACGCAAGCCCCACAGTGTCACGTGATCAGGCACGTCGGGTGCGCCGACAGCACCAAACAAGACGCTGTCGAAGTCCCTGAGTTGATCCAACCCGTCGTCGGGCATCATGGTGCCATGGGTCTTGTAGTAGTCGGAGCCCCAATCGAACTCGGTGATGTCAAAGGTGAGGTCGCCGACGCGCTGGCTCAGGACCGCCAGGACTTCGACTGCCGCCTCAATGACCTCGCGACCGATACCATCGGCCGGGATGGAAGCAATGGTAAATTCGCGCATCACGAGCCTCGCTTGATTGGGCGACCAATGGTCGTTTCGCGCGTGCCCACGTGAGGATCAGTTCCAGGACAGTCGAAACGCCAAGGGCCGTTGCCACACTCAGCAATACGCCTTCGAATCCACCTGAACGCTCCCGAATGAAGCCGATGATGGTGGGGCCGGCGAAGCCATCGGTACCGACGTTGACCAGCACCAGGGCGGCCAGCACCTTGCCGATGACGGCGAAGATGGGCAGCACCGCGTTGAGGAATCCCGTAACGACGGGGCTGGCTCTGTGGTGGGCGATGAGCAGCGGATCCCAAGTGCCGGTGCCGAATCCGAAGGCCGCTGCCGAGAGCCTGAGGTCGTCGTGCATCGGTAACGCAGTGAACCCGATATGGACGCGATCTAGGTACGCCACGCAGTAGCGCCGCATGAGTAACGATTCGCACCGTCAGCTTGCGAATGACGTGCGCTTCGATCTCGGGAGCCATTGGGGCCTCAGTCCAACCGGATGTGCAGGCAATCACGTGGACCGCTGTCCAACCGATAGGTAACAGGGACGAGAAGCACCGACCCGCTCGGGGCAGGGAGCGGAGGTTAGCCGTCTGGGGACTGGGTGGTCAGTTGATTTGGCGCATGAGCTCTTGGGCTCTCGCACACTCGTTCAACACTCCAAAATAGCGCGCCACGACAGCCTCGCCGATCACATACGGACTCGGACCATCTGGATTCAATCTCAACGTCTCCAAATGTACCCTCGAGTTGTCGGAATGGAGGTGGTTCGCGATTAGTACGTCGACCCCGGCTTGGTCGACCAGCTCGACGAAGCGTGACAAGGAGGCGAAATACTGGTCGAGCGCCTCGTCATCGCGTGGGAAACCCGTCCCGCCCCAGAACCCGACCACATGGGGCTCGCCGCGGTCGGACGTCTCGAACACTGCCGATAGCGTCCCCGGGGTATGGCCCGGGGTGACGTACAACGTCACCTGCGTGTTCCCCAGCGTGAGCACTTGGCCGTCCGTGACCTCGACGTCACGGGCAGGAATGAGTTCAGTCCAGCCGGGCGGGCCATCGGTTCGACTTGCCATGTAGTCCCAGTCCTCGGCACTCATCACGATGCGCGCCCCTGTCTGCTCCTTGATGTGCTTCGCGCCGCCGAAGTGATCGCCATGGCCGTGCATGACCACTACGTACCGAATATCCCCTGGATCGAGGCCGACCTGCCGCAGGCCGGTGAACATGTACTCGTCGACTTCTTCGCCGTTGTTCAGCGCGTCGAAGATGATGATGCCCTCGCTGGTCTCGAGCGCCCAGCCCATGACACTTGGCCCACCGACGAAGTAGAGGTTGTCTAGGACCTTTGTTGGGGCCGGGGCCGCTGTCGTGGCAGCCGAGCTCGTGGCGCCTTCTGGCCCTGCACCCGGCACGCGACACCGGAACTGATACACATAGGCGAGATCATCACCGGCCAGCCTCGCGGCGGCATCCAGATGAGTCTGGATCGCCGGAAACTCTGCGCCCGGAGCCTGTGCCGCGATGGCCGCTGCCGTGCCCACCACCGGTAGTGCGAGCAACGCGGTTAACGCTAACGTTCGCCTCATCACCCTCCATCCCTTCAGTGCATCGGGTCCGGTGAGCCGCACGCATGCCCCCTGCAGTACGCATTGCCCAAGCGTGCCGTCGATCCGAGCCGGTGCCCCCCCTTGGAGGGGCGTCTACGTGTCCCGACTCCCTCTCAGGTGCGATTCTACAACACTGCACACCTTGAGAAGCAGTGCGGTCCTCTGTCCAAGGCTCGCTTGGTACAACCGGTGCACGGCGGTGCCGCGCGTAGAATCTGGCCGATCAGCTGCTTGGCGCCTCTGTCCCGCCCACCACCGCGAGCAGCAGTGCAACCAGCACTGTGCGCTCCATCTCGTCACCTCGCTCTTGCCAAGGTGGCGGAACCCACACCGTAGATACGATCACGGATCAGAACAGGAGCTTGACGCCGACCTGGATCTCACGGGCCGCGAACGCTGAGCTGATCAGGCCGAACTCCGTGCTGTTGGGGTCGTGGCGGTTGGTGACGCCCAATCCGCCAATACCGGAAATGCTGCCGACGTTGAAGTTGGTGCGATTGAGTATGTTGAAGACATCGATGCGCAGCTGCACCCGCGCCGCCGTCGAGAACGGCACGGGAATGGTCTTGCGGAGCCCGACATCCACCGTCGCATACCACGGCCCGCTGATGGGCGACATTGGCAGCGTTCCCGCTTCGAGCAATCCTGGATTCTGGAACAGATTGGGATCAAGTCCGCCCCCCTCGGCCAGCAGACCGGAATCGAACAAGCTCACCCGGTCATCCGGCAGGCGGTAGACTCCAGTTCGGCGCTGTAGGTCGTCGACGCTGATTCCCGTGAGATGCACGGTGTTGGTCAAGGCCCTGGAACCGCCCCGGTTGATGGTGCCGCGCCCCGAGACGATGTTGATCGGCTCGCCGGAACGAACCCGGACGAAGCCGCTGAGATCCCATCCGCCGACGACCGTGCTCAGCACGCTGCGGCTGTCCATCCAGCGCCGGCCCTCGCCGACGGGAATCTCCCACACCCAGTTGGCGTTCACCGTGTGCGTGATGTCGTATCCGGGACGCATGATCTCCAACTCGGGCTGCGCGTTGTCAAAGAGTCCACGGAAATTCGACTGCGTGCCGGCAAAATCCGTCAGCACCCGCCCCCAGGTGTAGTTGAACTGTGCGGAGAACCCTGCACGCCACGCCCGCCGGACCTCAAGCTGGAGCGCATGGTATTGGGAGTACGCGTGATTGCCAACGACGTCGCCAACGAAGGTATTCGGATTGGAATAGAAGTAGCTGATCGGGAGCGTCGCGCCATAGCGCTCGCCACCTTCCCCGGCAAAGAAGAAGATTCGGTTGGGAGCCAGAAAGCCGCCGATGTACTGCCCGATCTCACCGTTGCGAAGCCAGTTCTGCACGCGCCCCGACTGCAGGAACCCGCCCAGCCCCAGCCGGGGGAACACCTCCAGCGGGTCCCCGCGTCTGGGGTCCCCGTTGGCAGCCAGGTTCCGTTGCGCGCGCCGGAAATCCTCCACGAACGCGTCCGGCAGCAGGAGTTGGTTCAGATCGATGGCCCGGACGAGATCTGTGCCCCGGTTGCCGACATAGCGCACCTCGACCGCGGTACCCGGCAGGACCTGGTACTGCACCCCGGCGTTCCATTGCTGGACGTACGGCGTCCTTAGGTCAGGATCAAACGTGAAGAGGGCGGCCGTGGAGTCGATCAGGATGCCATCCCGTGCAGTCCGGGGAATGTTGAACGCGGGCGTCTCGACAGGAACCAGCCCGCCGCTGCTGACCGTGCCGCTGAGCCCTGGCAGCACGACGGTCTGGCTCAGACCCTCGTTGGCGTTGATCGCGTTCGACACCGTGGTCAGGGTATTGTCGAGCACGTAGTTCAGGGCGTAGCCACCGCGCACGACGATCGTGTCGGTCAGCTGCCTCGCTATTCCGACGTTCGGCGCGAAGTTGTTCCAGTCGCTGGTGAAGAAGGGCCGGCCGTTCACCGATCCGGCAAAATCGACGATCGCGTCCGGGTCGAGCACCGCGTCGACGCCCCCCACCGGCAACAACGCCAAACCCTGTGTTTCGTCCGGGACACTGTGCCACTCCCACCGAAGGCCAACGGTGACGCTCGTAGACGGGTCGACGCGCCATGTGTCGCCCGCGTAGAGGTTCAAAAAGTTCTGGCTCAGAATGCGTCTCTCCGTCGCCCCGTCCACGAATCCCGATGTCTTCGAGACCACGTTGACTGTCCGAGAGGCTTCGTCGACGAATCCGCCGAGCATCGCCAACAGGCCGGAGGCGGTGTCCAACTCGTCGGAAGAAATCCCGCCGGGGAACAACGCGGGCACGAGGGGATCCGCGTTGCCGGCGCCGAAGCCGAGAGAGTAGGTTGGTACCAGCCCCGCGTCGTTGTACGCGTTCACCCGGCTCCACCGCGCACTTCCCCCTACCTTGAGAGTGTGGTTTCCCGTGACCCACGTCAGGTTGTTGCTGATCTCCAGCGTGCGGGCGTCGCGCCCTTGGTCCAGGAAATTCCGGACAGGATTATCGATGACGGGAAAGCTCAGACGATAGCCCTCGGGGAAGGTTTCGTTGTTCTCGAACCACGCCCGATAGCCTTGGAATCCAACGAGCGCTTCATTCACGACGCTGTTCCCGAACGAACTCGTCAGGCCGAACGATGCGAGTGTGCGCCTTGAGCCCTGGCCTGCGCCGGGGCGTCCCGGGAAGACGGCATCGATGTCGTTGAACACGGAGTTCGGAGTGTCCAATGTGAACCGATGCAACGTACCCTTTACCGAATGCTGCGGGTTCACCACGTAGTCTCCGCGAAACACCCACCACCGGGCATCGGAGCTGTCGGGGCTGTTGAACCGGTAGCCGGCCGTGTTCCGTCCGTCCCCCACGCTGGGGTCATTCGGCGGCGGGGTCGACTCGACCAGTGTCCGGATGGTCGGATCGGGGCCGATGCCCGTCAGGCCGAACAGGTTCACCGTTGCCACCTGGCCGTTGTCCTGCCTGATGTAGCGGAAATCGCCGCCCCGTGCGGGATCCGTCAGGACGGTGCGCACAACGGACGACGTACCGGGCTGTCGCTCTTCTTCGTAGTTGAAGAAAAAGAACGCCCTGTCCCGCAGGATGGGACCGCCGACGTTGATCCCGAACTCATGTTCCCGCAGCCGCTCCTTTTCGATACCGGCCGCTTTGTTGAAGAAGTTGTTCGCGTTGAACGACTCGTTCCGGTGATAGGCGAACCCCTCGGCCGCAAAGGTGTTGGCGCCCGATCGCGTAACAAAATGGGTCTGCGATGCCCCCAGGCCGTACTCGACATCCGCGTTGCCGGTCGTGATGCTGATCGCCTCGATGAAGCTCTCCTTGACGGGTATCTCCCCGAACAACGCGTCGGTCCGAATGAACGTATCCTGATTGTTGACCCCGTCCAGCGTGAAGTTGTTGAAGGTGCCTCGCGTGCCGTTGATCGACGCGGTGCGCGCGCCGGCCGGGCCGGTCACCCCCGCCTGTGTGAGCGCGAGCTGCGTGACGTTGCGGCCGTTCAAGGGCAGCTCCCGGATCTGCTCCCGGCTGAGGTTGGCCGTGAGTTCCGCGTTGGCTGCGTTCAGCAGCGATTGGGCCTCGGACGCCACGACGACGACCGTATCGGTCACCGTCCTGACCTCCACGACGATGTCAATGGACGTGGGCGTGTTGAGGACCACCCGGACGCCTTCAACCACGGTGTTCGTGAAGCCGGCCACGCTCGCCTCTATCCTGTAGATCCCCGCTGGCACGCGGGGAAACAGGTAGAGACCTCGTTCGTCCGTCGTGGTGTCCTGTGCAACCTCCGTGGCGACTTGCGTCATCGTCACCGATGCGCCCTGAATGACGGCTCCGGTTGCGTCTCTCACCGTCCCTTCGACTCTGGACGTGAGCGACTGCGCGGCTGTCGGCACAGCCACGGCAAACATGGCTCCTGTCAGGAACATCGTCGTAATGCTGGAAGCCGAAGCCTTACGGTGCCGACCGAGTCGTTGAAGCACTGTGCCCCCAATTCGCGTCTTATGGTCCATCTCAGCCAAGGCCGTTTGGATCACGCCTGGCGGTAACCCCGCGCGGACGCACGATCTTGCCCACAAAAAACGGGCGTCCTGACTGCTCAATACCCTGACCGCATGTAAAAAACTATTTGACTCTGCAGGGCGTTGGCAAGCGCCTGCTGCTCCTGCGTCCGGCTCAACCAGGCGAACACCCGCCGCACTCGAGTGGTCCGCATCTTCCCGCATCCGGGAGGTGTCTTTGACTCATCCGGGCGCTGTGTGCCGACACCCACGAGGCGTGGTTCGAAGACCACCGCTACCTGGACATGGACTTTTTCAAGGAGCAGTCATGACCCCGAATTTGCACAGCATGACAACCGGCCGCCAAAATGTGCGTTGTCAATTTGAGACGCCTGATCAAGCCCAGACTGACATTTCGGGTCGGCGTGGCCGCGCTCGCTGGCGCGGCTGTTCGGTGCGCTTCAACGCCCCGACTCGCGACAAGCTGCTGAACGGAATGGTTTCTTGCTCCCTCCCGAGAGGCCCAAGTTCTGATCACGGCTTGGCGGCACCACGACAATGCCATGCGTCCCACAGCAGCCTGGGGTGGCCCATGCGGCCAAGCACGCTGCGGGGGCCGAGTCGCTCGCCGCGGTGGTCGGCGACACGGGGGGCACCACAGTAACGCGACCATGGTCGCGTTGGCGGCTCCGTCGCGACGTGTCCGAGCCAGCCTGCGGCTCGCGCCGCCGTGTCTGCCACCCGGCGGCGGATACACGGGGGCGTGGATTGCGCCTGCGGCAGCCCGGCGAGTGCCTCGAACATCCCCATGCCCAGCTCTACGAGATTGGCCGTGGCGCCGCGTCCATCTGCGGGGGCAACGTCCACATCCTCAATTGCCTCCTGCTGCACACCGGCGGTTTGAATCTAAACCTGCTCATGCACGAACTGACGGGCGTCGGGGCGCCGCGACGCCTTCAGCCGCCTCTGGCGCTTTGTGCTGCACCATCGGGCCGTTCGTCCGAGCCGGCCTGGATCGACCGCGTCGCACCGGACTGCCAACCTGGATTCCTCGCGCTACAAGCACACCGTTCTGCCACAGGCTGCTAGAAATCGATGCTGGTCGCCAGCGTGATCGTGCGCCCACCGGTGTAGCCGGTGGGGAGCCCGAACAACGGCGAGGTCACGATGCTGGCGTAGGCGCGCGGCTGCGAGCGGTTGAGAACGTTGTTGATTCGTGCCTGGAAGCGCAGCCGAGAGCTATCGCGGCGGAAACGCCCGCTGCCGCGTCCGCTCCTGCCTTCGTCCCCGTCGATCGCCGCACCGCCGAGCAGCACGTCCTTGGTGAGTGTGAGGTCGAGGTTCCAGTTGGCTGGGCCCGTCTCGCTATTGCGGCTCGTGCGGGGCAGCCGATCGCGGCTCGACTGGTCGCCGTTGAGGTCCCGCCCGCTGCGGATACTGTAGAGGCGGCCGGTGTTCGCGCGCAGGCTGAAGCTGAGGCTCAGCCCTTCCCAGGTGGCCCGCCCGATTGTGCGCAGCAGCGGTTGGACGAGCCCCGTCTCGTCGGGCAGGCGCAACTGGAACCGCGACTGCACCGAGTGCATTCGCTGGCTTGGTCCCCACTCGGGCACGTAGGGGTTGTTGAAATCGTTGTCGTCGTCCTCAGAGCGGTAGATGTAGTGCACATTCCCCGAGAGGCGGATGCCTAGGATATCGAGGTTGCCGCGCGGCTGGATGCGCAGTCGCATCGTGCGCTCCGACGACCGGCCGGTCGACTCGATTTGCGTCACGTTGCCGACGTATGGGTACAGCGGCCGCATCCGGTCGATCAGGTCCTGCCGCTCGCTCCGCGGCAGGTCCAGGATCTCGTCGGGGAGCGGCGTGCCGGGAAACGGCGCGTTAATGTTGCGGGTGCGGCGCTGGCGGTGACCGAAGCTCGCCGTGTAGGAGAGCGTCACCCGCAGGTTGCCGGGCATCTGCTGCGTGATGCTGGCTTGCGGGTTGATGCTGAACGGTGACAGGTACGCGGGGTCGAGTACCCAGAGCGACGCGGTTTCGTCGCCGATCTCCACTGTGCCGCCACGGAACGGGTCGGGGAACGATGGCGACGAGATGAACAGTTCCGTCTCGTACGTCGCGCCGTCGTTGCGCAGCAATCGCTCGGTGTCGCGGAAGTCCTGGAAGAATAGCTGCGCACCCACGCTGAACAGCGTGCGTTCAGACAGGCGGTACTGGGCGTTGACCATCGGGTTCAGGCGCAGGAAGTCGCGTGAGTGGTTCGTGGCGTTGTAGCGCAGACCGAAACGCAGGCTCGCGGACTCTCCGAAGCGCCGGTCGGCCTGCAGGAAGCCGACGAACGCCACCTCGCTGAACTCGAGTTCGGCGTTGCCGGAGGCCTGCGTGAAAGTCGTAGGCACGCCCGTGATCGGCACCTCGCGCCCGCGCCCGTCGAAGGCAACCGGCGTGACGCCCAGCGCCCGTGCCTCGGCCACGAGGCGCTCGGTCGCCGCGCAGTTCGCTCCGAAGAAGCCGGTGGCGAGGCAGTAGTCGTGAAGGCTCGCGAACTCGAAGGTTCCGTTATAGTTGTCTTGGTCGACGCTGCGGTCTTTTCGGTACTCGAGCTCGCCGCCGAGCTCGAGGTTCCACGCGCCGTGCTCGAGCCGCAGCGTGTTCTCGAAGCTGAGGCCGAAGCGCTCGTCGCTGCCGCGGCTGGTGCCACCGCCTCCCTCGAACGCGTCAGCCACGTCGATGGCGAAGCCCTCGCGCAGTGGGACGTCACGCGAGCTGGAGCGGCTCATCCGGACCCGGAAGTCGTTGTTGGTGTTCGCTCCGAACATCCGCTCGCTCACTTGGAACGACCAGTCGGAGCCGCGCTCGTTCGACGCCCGCTCTGGCAGCGTGAAGCCCCCGATGCCGTCATTGCTGGAGCGCTCGGTGCCGGTGGAGAACTGGACATCGAGGCGATGCGCAGGGGTGAACTGCACCTCCATCCCGACCTCGAGCTCCCGCTCCTCCAGCGGCTGGACGACGCCGCTGAACAGCTGGCCGGTCGGCGTGATCGCCCGCAATGAGTTGCCGGCGCGTTCGTCGGTGCTCGTCGTGGCCTCGACCGACAGCTCCATCACGTTGGGGATGACCGGCCCTTGGACCTCGACGTGCACCTCACGGGTCTGCCGCGGCTCCTTGCGTGTCTCACCGGGCGTCAGCGCGTTGAGCGACTCGTCGGCGAAGCCGACGTCAACCGATCGGCGCCACCGGTCCGTGCCTGGGCGCGTCACTATCTCGATCCGCGGGCGCCCGTCGCCGCGGGCGGTCATCGGGTTCGGGTCGATGATGATCTGGGAGATTTGGTCGGGACGGGGCAGGCGGTCATCGTCGAAGCCATCGACAACGAAGTTGGCCATGATGTCCTCGTCGAGATCGCCCATGAAGTCGGCACCTGCCAACAGCATCAGGTAGCGCGCGAGGTGCTCCTCGTTGGTCGGCAGGTCCAGCAGCTCGTCGCCAGCCAGCGTCGTGGCGGTGAGACCGGTAACCGCGCCGGCGATGAGCTCGTCGGTGGGGGTCACGTCGACCGCGACCGCGATGGCCAGGGCTAGGACGATGTCGAGCGGTGCGGCGTTGGCGGCAACCGTCACCGCCTGCTCGAAGGGCGCAAACGACGGTACGATAATGGCCACGCGGTACGCGCCGGGCGCGAGCGTCACGGTGAAGGCGCCGTTGGCGTCAGTAGTGGCCTCGGCCACTGCCGCGTCGCTGTCAATCTCGAGCACTTGGACGGGCACCGCCAGCAGCGGGGTGCCCGACGCGTCGCGGACGGTGCCCGTGAGCGCGGAACTCCCGTCCGGGGACATCGGCCACGTCGCTGTCGGCAGAAGGGCCGAAAGGAGGACGGCAACCGCGAAGTTTCGAGCATTCGACATGCAGCCCGCCACGACCCTTGTACTGGGCCGGCCTGCTGCAATCAAGGCGGATCCGGCGGCACGGGAAACGTTGACGACTGCTAACACCTTGTTTTCATTAGAGATATACCGATGCAGCGGCGAAGCCCCGCCATGATAATGTCACCTTCTGCCGCTGGCCTTGGACCGGGGGCCTCCAGGAGAAAGGACAGGTGCAGTGTGATCAGGAAGCTTCAGACGGCGATTCTTATGGTGGCCGCGTGTGCGGCTGGGTGCTCGTCGGTGCCTCCCGAGGTGCAGGCGGTGCAGGACGTGGCCGGGGCCATGGGCGGCGTCGAGGTCGTCACGGGCCTGACGTCGCTGTCGATTGAGGGCGGGGGCACGGGCTATGTCGTGGGCCAGGGGCTCACGCCCGACGTGGGGTCGCTCGGCGGTGACGGCACGTACCGGAGCCAGATCGACTTGGTGAACCACCAGCTGCGGACCGAGGCTAGCAACGACGCGTTCGGCTTCCCGCTGACCACCGTTGCCAGCCTTGACGGCGGCATCGCCTTCGACGCGGGCGGCTTCAACCCCGCGCCACCTTCGCGCATCGGGGGTCCGGCCGCCGGCCGGCGGCTGGCCGAGTACTACCACCATCCGATCACGTTGTTGCGGGCCGCGCTGACCGACGATGCGGCCATGGCCGCCACGATCGGCCCGGTGCGGCAAGAAATGGGCCACGACGTGATTCCGATCGCCACGGCAGACGGCGTCGAGTTGTCGCTGCACGTCGATCCCGCGTCAGGGCTGCCGATGGCCATCACCTCGATGGTCTACGACACGAATCTCGGCAACGCAGAACTGTCGACCGCGTTCGCCGACTGGGCGGAGTCCGGTGGCCTACAACTGCCCGGATCCATCATGCAGACACTGGCCGGATCGCCGGTCGGGGAGTGGATGGTGACCCACGCGGTGAATGCCGATGTCGGCGACCTGTCGGCGCCGGCTGACGTCGCGGCGGTGCCCGAGCCGAGCCCGCTGCCGCCGAACGTTACGGTCGAGGAACTGGCCGATGGCGTCTGGTTCCTCGGTGGTGAGTCCCACCACAGCGTGCTGGTGGAGTTCGCTGACTACGCCGTCCTGGTGGAGGCGCCGCTCAACGATACACGCACTCTGGCGGTGATCGAGCAGGCACGGGAGCTGGTGCTTGGCACGCCGCTGCAGTACGTCGTGAATACGCACCATCACTTCGACCATTCGGGCGGCATCCGTGCGGCGGTGGCCGAGGGGTTGACGGTTGTCACGCACGAGATCAACGAGGGCTTCTATACGGACATGGTCGCCCGGTCGCACAGTCTGTCGCCGGACCGGCTGGAGACAAACCCGATGGGCCTGAGCCTTGAGCTGGTTGCAGGCGACGAGGTGTTCGAGTTGAGCGACGGGGATCGGGTGCTGCAGGTCTTCCGCGTGGCCGACGACCCCCACGACGCGGGCATGCTCGTGGCCTATCTGGCGACCGAGGGCATTCTCATCGAGGGAGACGTTTGGACACCCGGCGGGTTCGCGACCGACCTCACGAACATGGCCGCGAACATCGAGCGGCGGGGCATCGATGTGTCGACGATCGCGCCGATCCACGGAGCCGTCGTGCCCTTCAGCGAGTTCGAGGCTGCGGTCGAAGAAGCACAGTAGTGGAGATCTCAGCCCGCGCGGAGACGGGTGTCGTTCGCTTCTGAACCGGACGAGGGGGCCTTGGCCCCCTCGGTATCTTTCTCCAGCCCCGGCGCTATACTCGGCGCGTGGCGTTTCCACCGTCGTACCGGCAGCGGCTAGGCGTTTTGACGGCCCTAGCGGTGGTAGTGTGCCTAGTCGGCTTGACCTCCGCACAGCGCGGTTTCTTTGGCTTCGGGTCGGCGATTCGGATGGCGCCGGAGGTGTGGCCGGACCGCGACTTCGCTGTGTGCCGCATCATGTACCAGAGCGTGCGCAGCGCGCGCGCGGCGGGCGCAGGATGGACCACCGATTATCCCCGTGGCGAGACCAACCTCTCGATCCGCTTCTCCGAGCTGACGCGCACGCGCGTCAGTCGCGATCGGTTCAACCAGCCGAACCACTGGGTCGTTCGGCTGACCGACGACGCCCTCTTCGACTGCCCGTTCACGATGGCCTCCGACGTTGGCACGATGTACCTCTCTCCGGAGGAGGCCGAGCGTCTGGGCGAATACTTGCGCAAGGGCGGCTTCCTCTGGGTGGACGACTTCTGGGGGGAGGACGCGTGGGCGTACTGGGCCATCGAGATCGGCAAGGCGTTGCCGCCGGACAAGTACCCGATCGAGGACATTCCACTCGACGATCCCATCTTCTCGTCGCAATTCGACGTGGATCGGTTCCCGCAGATTCCCCGGCTGCCGTACTGGATGGCCACCGGCGGTGACACGACTGAGCTTGGCCCGGAGACGGCCGTGCCGCACTTCCGGGCCATTCGCGACACGCTGGGGCGCATCATGGTGGTGATGAGTCACAACACCGACATTGCCGACTCGTGGGAGCGCGAGGGCGAGGACCCGCGCTACTTCTTCGAGTTCTCACCTGACGGGTACGCCGTGGCCATCAATGTGCTGCTGCACGCCCTCACGCACTGAGGGTTCGCCTCCCGGACGACGGAACTAGTCGTCGGGACACGGAGCGGGCCGGCAGCCGCTGTCGTCGGCCTCCCGCTTGCGGTGTGAGCTGGTGATGCAGTCCTGGGTCAGATTACGTCGGCGCGCTGACCACCGGTCACCGACGAGCACTCGTCCCCAGCAGACCCGGTGGGCTTGATCAGAAAGGATGCAGTGGCCGGCCTCCGGTGAGGTCCTCGATACTGGGGACCGGCGGAGACCGTCATGGAGCCTATCGGCAGCGATCTCGGAAGCAAGGAAGGCCAGGTGTGCATTCGCAATGGCATCGGCGAGACTGTTGCGGAAACGCGCTGTCGCACGGACCAGCTCGGACGATGCTTGGGATGACAGTGCCGGGTGTTGGCCCCGTCACGGCGGCGCGCTTCGTCGCCGCCATCGACCAGGTGGATCGATTTCCGGATGCGTCCAGCGTCGCGTCTCGGGCCGCCGCTCCGTCACAGCGTGCTGAAGCCCGGCGTAATCGTCGGAGACGACGCAGTCTCTGCGCCTGCGCTGGCACGACCAGCCCAAGGGCCACCACGGCTAGGGCGATCCGGATCCGCGTCGAAGCAATGGACATACGACTGCCCTTTGAGGCGGCTGTCAGGACACACGATGCCTGAATGTCATGCGCAGTGGCACCCGAAGCCACGCCGCCGTCGATTGTGGTTTTTCAACCCGATTTCGGTCTCGTTGTACGATGCCGAGCGGTGGTCCACCGCACTCTCACCCCGGCGTGGCTAACTCGCCTGGCATGGGCGTCTCTGGGGCTGACGGTCATCGTTTCGGCCTGGGGGGCGCTCGTGCGTGCTACCCACTCTGGCGCCGGCTGCGGCAGCCACTGGCCGCTGTGCGATGGAGTGGTAGTCCCGGATTTCAGTGCCGTCGCCACGTTCATCGAGTTTACCCACCGGGTCACCAGCGGCCTCGCGCTGCTGCTGGTCGTCGGGCTGGCGGTGGCAGTAGGGCGATCCACGCGACAGGGCGAGCCTGCACGCGTGTGGGCCGTGGCCTCGGTCGTGTTCATGCTGATCGAGGCGGCCATCGGCGCTGGTCTCGTGCTGCTTGAGCTGGTGGGCGACAACACCAGTGTCACGCGGGCCGTAGTGATGGGCGCCCACTTGATCAACACGTTCGCGCTGGTGGCAGCGCTGACGCTGCTAGCGTGGACACTGGGCGGCGGGCGTGCCGGCTGGCCGCACGGCCGGACCGGCGTTGTGCTCGCGGCCTGCGCCGGGGCACTGCTCCTGACCGGCGTGAGCGGGGCGGTTGCAGCGCTCGGTGATACGCTGTTCCCTCCAGAATCGCTGCTCGAGGCGTGGCGGCAAGAGCTGTCAGTGACTTCCAACATCCTGATCCGGCTACGGCTGCTCCACCCCGTGCTGGCGGTCGCCACTGCGGGCGGAGTGGTCGCCACGGTCGTCTCGCTTACCCGCTCGGGTGGTCCGACCCTCCTGTCACGCGCAATCGTCTGGCTGCTCGCCGTGCAGCTGGCGGCTGGCGCCATCAACGTGCTGCTGCTGACACCCGTCTGGCTGCAGCTCGTTCACTTGCTACTCGCCAACGCGGTATGGATCGCGTTCGTCCTCGTTGCCGCCGACTCTCTCAGTGCGCATGCAGCTGACAAGAGTGCTGAGGCCCCCTCGCTACACATCTCACCAGCCCGACGCTAACCGGTTGGCGTCACGCCTTCGGCGCGACGTACCAGTGTCGCCAACGCGGTGTCGGACCGGATCTGTGCAGGGTGATCGCCCGCGACGATCCTCAGCTCGGCGGCGCTTGCATGTGGCCCGATCCCGCACGCAGCGTCGGCGTGGCGGACGTGGTGCTGCGGTCAAGCGCCTGGTCATGGGGGGGCGGCCGCGAGCGTGAGCCAGCGTGTCGCGAGTGCCCGGGGAGGCTGCTCCACCGACGCGGTGGGGTCGACGAGGTCGCCCGACTCGAGCGGCACGCGATCAGCGTGCGGTCGGTGCGTGGCTCGAGGGCTTCTCGGGGTTCGGCCGGCACGTTGACGATCAGCGTCTTGAGCGTGAAGACCGCAGCCCTGCGGGCTTTGCCCGTGGGACCGCGAGCGACCTTGAGCTGGCGGCCCAGCTCGGCCGCGCCGCCGGCCCCAAGGCGGGCCCCGAGGCGATCGACAGAGACGGCGACATGGACGTGTTTGCGCGCGTCGACCCCGATGCTCACCGTGGCGGCTGGTTCGCCTCGGGCGACCCGCTTCGACAGGTGGTTGGCCCCCATTCCAGGCTGACGACACCGTCTGATCGGGCGAGCGGACAGGCCTGTGACAGGGCTCTAGGCCAGGCCCCGATTTCGGTCACTGTCCACCCGGCCAGACACCATCCGGGTGAGTGCCGCCAGACCCAGTTGACAGAGTAACGCCAGGACACGAGGTCGGTCGTAACAGGGGTCAGACTGCCGGCAACGGCACGATCAGGCTCACCGTCGTATGAGTCGCCGCGGCTGCCGACCGACGGCTCGATCCCGGCGTCGGCGGGCCGCTGGGTGTAGCGAATCGAGAAGTACTCCACGGTCACTGTGGTGCACCAGGTGCGGCGCCGCGCCCAGCGGTCGGTCGGAGCGTGCCTGCTCCAGCGCATTGAGCACCAGGTCCGTGCGAAGCGTCTGCGTGACCCGCCAACCCACGCTGCGCCCGACGGTGCATCTCGCGGCCTCCACACCGTACCGATCTTCGCCGTGATCGATCGGATGGTCGCCCACTGCGGGTCATGTTCGCGCTCGTGCTCCAGCACCAGCCGAACCTCCGGTGAGTACCGATTCGGTCCTCCCATCGACCCCTCTCCCAAGAAATGGAGTCTCCAGGAAACCCGCTACGGTTCAGTCTTTCTGCCTTTGACCGTATATCGCTGAATGCGCCATCAGTCGCCGGCCGGAACCCGCTGGTTGCCCCAGTGCTGCACGCGTTCAGCCAGCATCGCGAGCCAGTTGCGTACCTGAGTGAAGACCAGGAACTCGTCGTTGACGCGGCGCTGGGCGTTCTGGCCGAGCTGGATGCGCCCGGCCACGTCCTCCAGAAGCGTGCCTAGGCGCGCTGCTATCTCCTCCGGGTCCTCGGGGTGTTGGATGAGCCGGCCATCGACGCCGTCGCGGATTTGCTGGCGGATACCGCACGCGCGGCTGCCGAGCACGGCGGCCCGCTTCCACATCGCTTCGGTCACCGTTAGTCCGAATGCCTCCTGCAGCGAATTCTGGATGACGACGGACGAGCAACGCTGCAAGGCGTTGACGATCAGCTCGTTCTCTTTGCGGACTGCCATCGGTAGCGAAATAAGCGCGATGTCCGCCTGCAACGCCGGAGGCAGGGCCGTGTACGCGGCCGTCAGCTCCTGCAGCACTTCCTGCGCTTCCGGGTCGTCCGCGACGCCTTCCGGATCTGCTCCGGCCATCACCAGCCGCACCATCTCCAAGCGCCGACGGTGCCGCGTGCCGGCGGCAACCGAGCTGGCTTGTTCCTTCAGGCGAAGGAAGCCCTCCAGCAGCGGCTTGAACCCTTTCAACCGGTCCCACCTGGAGATCTGGGTGACGATCGGGCGGAAGAGTAGCCCGACGCCTTCGGCCTCGGTAGCGGGTGCGAAGCTGCCGTCGGGCGCCAAGCGTCTCGCCACCTCCGTGTACTTGGCCGGCACCACCGGGTGCTGCTCGACGACGAGCCCCGCGTTGCACAGGATCCCGACGATCCGCGGGACGAGCAGGTCGCGATTCTTGTGGCCCAGCGGATCGATGGCCGGCCGAATGATGCCAGCCCGCCCGGCCAGGAAGTCGGGGATGTACTCCGGCGCGGTGAATACGGCGTGGTCGTACACGTCGGCGTGCCGCTTCAGGAACTCCCAGGCGGCACGCGTCTGGGGCGTCGACCGATCCAAACCGATATGGCAGCGGAATACGGCCCGCACGTTCAGCTCGCGCCGCAGGATGGCGCCCGAGCCAAGCGGCTGGGGGTCGTGCACGACCAGAAGGTCCCCCGGTCGCAGGTGCGGCCGCAAGGCGTCGGCGTTCTCCCGGCTGACGGCTTCGTACACGGTCCGATCGGCCGCCGTCAGTGCAGGGTCGCCGCTGCCGTGGATCAGGTTGTGCAGGCGTTTAGTCAGCGTGAAGAAGTCCGGGTTGTTACTGCCGATCACAGCCCACCTGACGTCCACGCCGAGCTCTCGGAGGATCGTGATCATGCGCGGCATCATCTCCGCGACTCCGCCTCCGCGCGCGGTCGAGTTGACCATCCACACTGTGCGGCCCTGGAGCTGCGGCACAAGTGAGCGCGCCTCGGTGCGCAGCGAGCGCACCGCCTCCGACAGATGGATGTGTGCTTGGTAGTCGTCTAGGGTTAACGTCTCGTCAACAGAAACGGTTTCGATCAACAGTCACCTCCGGCCAAACCGGTGAATCATATATTGGCTGCGGGATGTGCCACCGAGCGAAGGTGACTTCACTGATCCCGAGCACTCGACATCCGGGCTACGAAGTCAGCCAGTGGAAGCGGAAGTTGGTTGAGCAGGTCTTCGGGTGGATGAAGACCGTGCCACCGAGGCGGCGCACTGGGTGACTGGAACGTCACCTTTGCTGCGGCGGCGTACAACTGGCTGCGATTGTGAAGCTTGGTGGCGACGTGTGCCTGGTGGCCCGGGGGGATGGCCGGGAACGCTTCCCGGGCGCCCATTGGGCGAGGCGTCACCCCGCGGCTCCCCGCAGGATTCGCTGCCGTGAGGAGCCTACTCGGCCAATCAAGCTAGCGAGGGACCTCCAGGCCTCTCGTAGCGGAGGGCCGTAGAGCGCAAGGGCTGCAACCCCGACGCTACGACGACACGTCATTGAATCATGCAGGGCTGCGGATTCCAGCCCGAGTCGTCCGGTTCGCGCCGGAAGTTGGTGCTGTGGATGTAGTCCACCACCAGATTCTCCGGATCGTGGATCCGCGTGGTCACGACGAACCACTCGGTGCCGTCCGGCTCGGTCAGCAGGTTGTAGTACTCGGTCACCACCGTGTCCGCACTGTACGGCACGCCGTTTTTCCGCAGGAAGCCGGCGGTCAGGTGCGTGGTGGTCACTTTCAGTGTGCCGCCCGCAGGCGCCTGGGGGGGGGCGCCGCGGCCCCCTGGCAACTCGCCGGCAGCCTCGGCGGCCGCCCGCGCGGCCCGGATCGGGTCGAACCCGCCCGCATACTCCCACGCGGCCGCCGAGTGCCCCTGCAGGCTCGGCGCTGCTGGCGCCGGGACGTTGGCGAAGTGGAACAGACGCGTCTGCTGGCCGGCGTCGGTCTCGATGCGCAACGTGTCGGCGTCGGCCCATTCGATACGCACCCGGCCGGGCTCGCGCATGATCATCGGTGCACCGTACGCCTCGCACGCGCGCCCTGCCGCGGCCACTGCTGCCATGTCAATGGCGTTGGCCGCGTCCTGTGCCGCCTGGGTCAGCGGCAGGCTCTCGAAATCACCCGGCGGCGGCACGATCATCCGCATGTGCCAGTCCTCGGTGACGATCGACACCCACGTCCCGGTGAGGTCGATCGGTGCGTAGCGTTGGGAGAGGCGCTCGCCCGTCGGCTGCTGCGCCGCCCCGAGCGCGCCCGACAGCAGGGCGGTCAGGCCGAGGACGATCGGGGGCCTCGCGTTCATTGGCCGCGCTCCTCCAGAAACTCGTCATACACGGCCTCTATGAACATGTCCACGGTCCACTCGGGTCGGGCGTAGCGGCCCTCCCAGCCGATCACGGGCCGTGCCGCCCGCACCTGCGCCAGCGTCAACCCATCCTCGACGACCATCCGGCGCATGCGGTCGCGGATGATGTGGACCATGTCGCGATACTCCACCAGGTCCGCCTCGTCGGCCACGTATCCATGCCCGGGGATGATGTAGGTGCCGCCTTCCATCAGGTGGTCAGCGATGGCGATGTCGAGCATCCGGTTCAGCGCGGCGAGCGTGCCGGCGTAGGTGCCGCCTGCCGCATAGTGCACCAACGGCAGACTGGTGTTGGTGTACGCATCGCCCGTTACCAGGACATTCGACCCGCGGAAGACCACGAGGCTGTCGCCGTCGCTGTGGGCGTTCGGCACGTGGATGATGTCGATGGCCTCGCCGTTGAAGATCATGCCGCGCTGCGGCGCATAGTACCCATCCGACGGCCACGCCCCCACCGGGTATGGCGACTCGCCGTTTGGCCCCGGCGCGCTCATCTTGAAAAAGACGTTCTCCTGGGCGATGACGCTCACCAGCGCGCCGCCCTCGGCTCCGCTGGTCGAGCCGCCCGGCAGGCGGGCCAGCGTCTCGTTGCCGCCCACGTGCTGGGCGGCAATCGACGTGTTGATGATGTAGCGGATGGGACGGTCGGTGATGCCTGCGATGGCCTCGATCACCGCGTCGCCCAGGCCCCTGGCGCCGGTGTCGACGACGATCACGCCCTGCTCGCCCGCCTGCACCGCAATGTTGCCGCCGGCGCCCGCGATCAGCCAGACGTTGCCCTGCACGTGCTCGACGACGAGTGCGCCCGCCACCGGCGGCTCGCCGGGTGACACCTGGGCGTGGGTCGGTCCGGCCGCCAGGAGCGCGGCGCTCATCATCGCCAGGCCAACGCCTGGCGCCACGACCCGTTGCACCCCCGTCATCGTCCCAGCTGCTCCCGGAACTCGGGCATCGCCGTCTCGGCGCCGCCGAGCGTGGCCTCCACCGGCACGCCGAGATCACGCGCGCGCTCCTCCACGAACGGGTTCTCGCCCGGCAGGTAGTGGGGCACCGCGTAGGGGTCAGCGCGGGCGACCTCCTCGCGCGGGAAGCAGCGGGCGAAGAAGTCGTCGCCACTGTCGGCCGGGGCCACGCCGAACGCCGCCGTGTTCACGCCACTCGCGATGAAGTCGGCCGACTTGATGTACGGCTCGGTCAGATAGAGCGGGTCGTAGACGATCCAGGTGATGGTCAGGATGTCGTCGTTGCGTGTGTAGTAGGTGACCACCGTCGCCTGGTCGCTGCTCGGCACGCCGTTGCGCCGGATCCAGCCCCACTTGATGTGCGTGGTGGTGGTGACGAGGGTGCCGTCCTGCCACTCGCCGGTGGTGAAGCCCCCCCACGTGCGGGGCGCGTACTCGGACGGGGGCGGCCGGCCGTCCATCCAGATCGTGCGATCCGCACGGCGGAACGTGCCGCCCACCGTGTAGGACACCACCCGCAGGGCGCCGTCCAGCTGTGCGGCGATCCGCAGAGTGGCGGGGCCCCAGAAGGAGTACGGTGACGGGTGGCGCATGCACACGTGCTCGGGTACGCCCAGCAGCGCACCGTCGTAGGCGAGCGCCCGCGCGCGGCCCTCCTCGTTGAGCGGGACGCCCAGATAGTCACCGAGCGTCGGACCGTCAGCCCGCTCGGTCGAGTCTTCCACGAAGCCGAAGATCGCCGCGATGCCGGGACCGAGCACGGTGCCGCGCGCGGGCTGATTCCAGAAACCAACGATGTCGGCCTGTGGCCACGCCGCAGCGGGGTACAGAACAGCCGAGAGCAAAACTGAAATGAGGACGCACCGACCCATCATGACGACCGAAGTCTACATCAGGCTTGCCAGTGGATCGGCAGGTGCTAGCGGCGACGCTCTCGCACGAGCGTGAGCGTGCGGGCCTCGCCATCGTCGAGCGAGGTGGTCCGTTCACGCGACTGGCCCGTGGGGCAGTGGTCGCAGGATGACGCCGGTCCGTCCCCTGGCTTCACGAGCCCCATTACTCTTCGGACGACCACCCAAGCCGCCCAGAAGGCGACGAGCGTGACGATGACGTGCTGGAAGAGTTCGGGCATGGGCGCGCCCCCGTCAGGCCATCCCGGCCAGGCGCAAACCCTGGTGCACCGCGAAGGCCACGGCGTAGGCCACGCTCGACATGTAGCCCAGTTGCAATAGCGGATACTTCAGGCCGCCTGTCTCTCGGCGCGTGACCGCCAGCGTCGGCAGGCACTGCATCGCGAGCACGAAGAATACCAGTGCAGCCGCCGAGGTGGAGGGCGTGAAGACGGCCGTGCCGTCGGCGCGTGTCATCCCGCGGATGCGGGTGATGACGCCCTCGTCGACCTCCGACTCGTCCCCAGCACCCACAAGCACCGACATCGTCGAGACGAAGACCTCCCGTGCCAGGAAGCTCGTCAGCACGCCGACCGTCAGCTGCCAGTCGAAGCCGAGCGGGCGGAACACAGGCTCAGCAAGCTGGCCGAGCTGACCCGCGAAGCTGGCGGCCTGTGCTTCACTTGTCTCCCGGGCGTTGGCTTCCGCGAGAAGCGCTTCTGCCTCGTCGGTCGTCGTGGCTGCAGTGGCCTGCGCGCGCAGTGCCTCGACCTCCGTGCTCGGCTCCACGGTCGGGTAGGCGCTTAGCCACCACATCACGATGCAGATCGCGACGATCACCGTGCCAGCCGTCCGCAGGAAGGCCAGCCCCTCGTCTTTCGCGGTCAGCACCGCGTTGCGTAGTGACGGTACCTTGTAGGACGGCAACTCGAGCACCATGGGCCGGGCACGGCCCTTCAGGAGGGTGTGGCCGAACAGCAGCGACGATACCAGTGCCGCGCTGCCGCCCAGCAGGTAGCAGCCCGCGAAGACCAGAGCAGCTAGGCCCGGACGGTCGGCGAAAATCAGGCTCGTCAGCAGTACGTAGACCGGCAGCCGCGCCGAGCAGCTCATGAACGGGGCGACGAAAACGGTGGCTAGGCGATCACGCGCGTCTGGGATGAGCCGCGTGCTCATGATGCCGGGGATCGCGCAGGCGTGCGCGGTCAGCAGCGGCACGAAGGCGTGGCCCGGCAGGCCGAAGCGGTGCAGCAGCCGGTCCATGACGAAGGCCGCCCGGGCCAGGTAGCCGGTGTCTTCCAGGAGGCTGATGAGAAAGAACAGCAGCATGATCTGAGGCAGGAAGACCACCGTGCCCGCCACGCCGCCCACGATGCCGTCGGCCACCAACTCCTGGATCGGCCCAGCGGGAATCTGTCCGCGTGCGAGGTTGCCGAGGCCAGCGAATGTGGCCTCGATCAGGTCCATCGGGATGGTTGCCAGCGTGAACAGCGTCCAGAACAGCAGTCCCATCACCCCGACGAAGCAGGCCGTGCCGAGCAACGGATGGGTCAGCGCGCGATCGAACCGCTCGGTGAGCGAGTCGACGGCCGTGCCGTCGATGGGGCTGGAAACCGTATCGGTCACTACCACTTCGGCCCACGCGGTCAGGGCCTCGGGGGAGGCGTCGGCTCGCGGCAGGTCCGCCGGGTGCGGCGGCGGTGGTGCGACCACCGCCGCGACGATCGCTGCGCGCAGATCGTCAAGCCCCTTACCGGATCGCGCCACGGTCGGCACCACGGCTGCTCCGATGCGCCGGGCGAGCGCACCTGCGTCGATCCGTACGCCGCGCCGTTCGGCGAGGTCCTCCATGTTCAGCGCGACGACGACGGGACTCGTGCCTGTGAGGATCTCCCCGACCAGCACGAGATTGCGCGTCAGGTTGCAGGCGTCGACCACGACTACGGTCGCCGCGGGTGCCTCGTCACGCTCGCCCGTGACGACGCTGCGGGCGACGCGCGATTCCGGCGTCTGGAGGCGCGTGTCGTAGACGCCCGGCAGATCGACAGTGTGGAAGTGTAGGCCATCGCGTGTGAATTGGCCGGTGCGGATTGCGGTGGTGGTACCGGGGAAGTTCGAGGTTTTTGCCCGGACGCCGCACAGTGCGTTGAAGATGGTGGTCTTGCCCGTGTTCGGGTTGCCGAGCAGCGCGATGCGCACGTCCCTCTGGAGGGCACCCGCCGGCTCAGGCGCTTGTGCCGTGAGGGCCATTCGAACCGTTCAGGCCAGCTAAGGCCGTCCCGTTCCGCGTCACATAGAGGCGACCCGCCACGGCAGCCGAGACGCCGATTCTGGTCGCGCGCACTTGGAAGATGAAGGGCTCGCCGGTCTTGCAGACCCGCAGGTGCGACGCGTCGGTCAGCCCGAGCGACCTCAGCAGCGCGCGGGTATCGCCGTCGAGCTCAGTGGCGTCGAGGCACGCCTCGGCACCAGCCTCGAGCGAGTTCAGCGGGACAGCGGGGGAGGCGCTCCTGCTCACCAGATCAGCAATTGTAGCACAAGATGAGACTGAATCTCATTCTCTGGCATCAGGCTGCGACAGCCGGCCCGCGAGACGCTGTCCAGATGGAGGAGACGACCTGGGGCGACCCCTGCCGGTCACTGGGGCGGCGTTTGCCCATCGACATCGGAACTAGGGCAGAGACTGTGCTCGAGCCTGTCGACTCCGGCCAGGGAGTTTTGCTACAGGTAGCTAGGCTCTCCTGAGCGACGCTTGAGAACCTCACCGCCGGCCGATGTGCCAAGCCGCATAGCGTGCGACTCCTGTGCTGGCGCTACGGCCTTTGGGGTGACACGCTGTCTGCCGACGCGGTCGTTAATCCTTGTGGTTGATGGGGGGACGCTTACTCCGTACGGCATCGCAATGTGCCAAGGTGGATGTGCCCCAGGTGGGATCAGCCCGCGCGTTCGATGGTGACCTTCTCGATGACGACGTCGGTAATGGGGCGGTCGCCGGGCCCTGTCTTCGTGCTGCCGATGCGGCGCACGACGTCCAGGCCATCGATCACCTCGCCGAACACCGAATGGCGGTCGTCGAGGTGCGGTGTCGGTACTAGCGTGAGGAAGAACTGGCCCCCGTTGGTGTTGACGCCGGCATTGGCCATTGACAGGATACCAGCACGATCGTGGCGCAGTGAGGGGTGGAACTCATCGGCGAACGTGTAGCCGGGCCCGCCCGTGCCCTGCCCGAGGGGATCGCCACTTTGGATCATGAACCCGTCGATCACCCGGTGGAAGATGATCCCATCGTAGTACGGCGCGGTCGTCTTTTTCCGGGTCCGCGGGTCGGTCCATTCCTTCGAACCCTCGGCGAGGCCCACGAAGTTGGCGACCGTCTTCGGTGCCAGATCGTCAAAGAGGCGCACCCGGAAATCGCCCTCGGTTGTCGAGAATCGCGCGTACACGTCGGCCACGGCACCTCCTTCAGGCGCCGCATCGGCGCCGCAGCCGAGAGCATACCATCCCGCCCGGTACAATCGCCGGATGGCGCGCATTGCGCGGTCGCTCGACGGCGCACTTGAGGCGGTGGCGGCTGGCATCCACGACGATCCGTTCGCCGTGCTCAGCCTCGACGGCATCGAGGGTGTGCATCTGGCGGTTTGGCCCCGAACGCCCCGCGCGTGAGCGTGGTCGGCGACTGCAACCGCTGGGACGGCGTGTTCACGCGCTGCGTCGCCTCGGCTCCTCGGGAGTGTGGGAGTCTTCCTTCCCGGAGGCACCGACGGTACCTGTTGCAAGTTCGAGATCCGCACGTGCGACGGCGCGCTCCTCCACAAGCCCGATCCGTGCACCCGCCGGTTCGAGGTGCCACCCTGCACCGCGTCGGTGATCTGGACTGGCAGCGACTACGCCTGGCGCGATGAGGACTGGATGCGGAACCACCGGGCCGCCGGGGGATGGAACGACCGCCCAAGGGCGGTCTACGAAGTGCATCTCGGTTCGTGGCGCCGTGTGCCCGAGAACCGAGACCGCGCGCTCAGCTACCGCGAGCTTGCTGAGTCGCTGGTGCCTTACGTGCGACAGCTGGGCTTCACGCACATTGAGCTGCTGCCGGTGATGAAACATCCGTTCGACGGCTCTTGGGGCTACCAGGTCACGGGCTATTTTCGCCCCGACCAGCCGCTTTGGCACCCCTGATGACTTCCGCTAGCTGGTGACGAGTGTTGTCGGCAGGAACTCGGGGTGATCCTCGACTGGGTGCCAACGGCACTTCGCGAAGGACGCGCACGGGCTCGCGAGGTTCGATAGTACGGCGCTGTGCGAGTACGCCGACGCCAGCCGGGGCGCACCAGGGGTGGGGCACGCTGGTGTTCAACTACGGCCGTAACGAGGTTTGCGGGTTCGTGATCGCCAACGCGCTGTACTAGCTAGAAGAGTTCCATATCGATGGCCTGCTGGTCGACGCCGTGGCCGCGATGCTGTACTTCGACTACTCGTGCAAGGACGGCGAGTGGGTACGCAATCGTACGGGGGACGCGAGAGCCTTGAGAGAGTGGAGTTCCTCCAGCGGCTGAAACACTGAGACGCACCGTCGCATGCCGGGCACGGGAACCGTGGCGGAGCACACCTCGTCGACGGAGTTGACCCAACGCCGATGACGTCCCAGGACGCTTCACCCATAGCGCGCCAACTCGTAGAGGAAGATGGCACCGACCGTGGCCACGTTCAGCGAGTCGACCCCGGGAACCATGGGGATTCGCACGTGCTCGCTGCTGGCATCGAGCGCGGCGCCGGTCAGGCCCTTGCCCTCGTGTCCCAGCACGATCACGACACGCTCCCGAGCGAGGGTTGCCGCAGCGTCGCGAAGAGGCCGCGCCGCAGGTGCGGGCGTCGCTCCTACAACCTTCCAGCCCTCCGTTCGCAGCGTCTTGAGCACCCCGGGCCAATCGGCCGGTTGAGCGAAGGGGACCTGCAAGGCGCCGCCCATCGAGGTCCGGATCGATTTCCGGTACAGCGGGTCTGCGCAACCGGGGCCCAACAGCACGCCGCCTGCGCAGAACGCCCGCGCGTTGCGGAACAGGCCTCCGACGTTGTCGGGATTGCCCACCGCCTCAAGAGCGAGCAGCCGCGACGCGCCGTCGGCCACGTTGCGCCACGACGGCAGTGGCAACCGCGCGCCGACCGCGAGACACCCCTGATGGATATGGAAGCCCGCCACCTCGTGTACCAGGGCCGGCGGCACTAGGTAGACGGGCAGGTCGGGCCGATCGGCCAGATCGGTCGCCAGGGCCCGGCGGGTGGCGTCAGTTACCAGTACCGACCGGGCCGGGAAGCGGTGGCCCGCTAGCAGCTGGCTCACCACCTGCCGGCCTTCGGCGATGAAAATGCCGCCGGTGCGCGCTAGTTCTGGATCGCGCACGCTGCGGTAGTCGGCGAGCCGCGGGTCCCCAGGATCGGTCAGCTCGATGATCGGCACCGCCCCGCGCCTGGGGTCACGTTGTCGCGCTGTCTCCGCCGCGCTTCCAACCCTTGTAGGTGCCCAGAACCCGCGTCCACTTTGCGAACTCGGCCAGGTGCGTGAGTGCGCGGGCGCAGGGGAGGTCATCACGCCGGGCGTCGAGTTCGGCGTAGAAGATGTACTCCCAGGGCCGCCCGGGGATCGGCCGGCTCTCGAGCTTGGTGAGGTTGATGTCGCGCAGCGCGAACACGCTCAGCGACTTGAACAGCGCGCCCGGTGTGCTCGGCAGCGCGAACACGATGGTCGTCTTGTCACCGTCCGCGGGCTGGCTGCCGCCGACGATGGCAAACCGCGTAATGTTGAAGTCGTAGTCCTGCACCGCCTCCTGCAGGACCTCAAGCCTGTAGACCTCGGCTGCGCGCCGCGACGCCAGGGCGGCGGCGCCCGGTTCGCGCTTCTCGGCCACCAGCTTCGCCCCGCCGGCCGTGTCGTAGACGGCTTCGGCCGTCACATGCAGGTCGAGTAGGTACCGCTCGCACTGCGCTAGGGCCTGGGGGTGCGAGTAGACGATCTTCAGGTCCTCGACCTTAGTGCCGGGCAGCGACATCAGACAGTGAATGACATCGAGTTCCACTTCGCCCGTGATCGTCAGCTCGTGGTCGAGCAGTAGGTCGTAGCTGCGGTGAATTGTGCCGGCGATCGAGTTCTCGAGCGGGATGACACCGTGCGTGGCCCGGTGATGGACGACGGCGTGGAACACGTCGTCGAAGGTCTTGCAGGGCAGCGTCTCGACGTCGTCGCTGCCGTACAGCAGAGCCGCGGCCTCGCTGTTGGCGCCCGGTTCTCCTTGGTAGGCGAGTCTCACGATCTGGTTTCCTCCTGCTCCCGTTCGGCCGCCGGGCCCGGCCCCGCGCCGGTGCCGAGGGCGACGGCCTTCGCCCGGATTATCGCGCCGACGAGCATTGCGCCGCTCATCACGGCTACGAGCGCCACGCGTGCCGCCACGGGCACGGCCGCAGCCATCTCGTCGGTGGTGAAACCGCTGATGTTGGCTACTGCCAGTACGCCCGCGGCAAACACGCCGTGCGCCACCGGCGACACGGGTGCCACCTTCGCGACCAAGTAGCCTCCGAGGATGGCCATCAAGCCACTGTATACGAGCTTGGCTGCCAGCATGGCGGGGGTGTTCGCGGCCGCCAGGAACGATTCGAGATCCTGGACGGTGTCACCCGCCGTGGCCCGGACGAGCACTAGCTCGAGCGCCTGGGTGGTAAAGAGAATCGCCCCGAGGCCGCCGAGAACGGCCAGCATGCTGCGAATGGGGTTCATCAGGGGTGCGCTGTTACCGGAAGACGTTCGGGAGCGGGGCGAAGAACGACACGGCCACCGCCAGCAGCGACGCGCCCAGGCACGCCAGCCCCAGGATTAGGTGATCAATGCGCTCGGACTTCAGCGGATCGAGGAACCGGGCCGTGAGCCAGCCGCCAGCGAAACCGCCTCCGTGAGCATAGTTGTCGATGCCGGGCATCAGGAAGCCAAACAGCCCCAGGATGAGGGCGTAGCTGAGCGCTTGGCCGCCGATGTGGCTGCTGCCGCCGCGCCGACCGTAGTAGACCATCGCCCCGAGCAGGCCGAAGATTGCCGCCGAAGCGCCGACGGTGAACTGGCTGCCGCTCAGGAAGAAGAAGCGGGGCAGGTAGAGCGACGCGAACGAGCTGAGCGCAAAGCCGGTCACTGACGACGCCGTGTAGATGATCATCAGCCGGCCTGGGCCGTAGAGGTCGGCTACTGTGGGCGCCAGCTGCCGTACCCACAGCATGTTGAACAGGATGTGCAGCAGGCCGCCGTGCAGCCAGCCCGCGCTCAGCACCGTCCACCAGCGGTCGAAGGTGAACACCGGCACGCCGCCGCTGGCGCCGAAGGTGGCCAGCGCCAGGATGTCGGGCGAGAGCATCGTGAAGATTCCGCCCATCCCGAGGCTGCCCCCCGAGGCCACCGTCGAGAGCAGCGTCAGGCCATAGAGGATGACGCACGTCCCGATCGTGAACGGCACGAACCCGAGGTCCTGACCGAACGCCCGCAGCGCCGGGGCGAAACCCCACAAGCCGGGGTTGCGCCGCCCGCAGTTAGGGCAGACGGTCTGGCTGACCCCGACCAGCGTGCCGCAGGACGTGCAGATGACGGAGCCGGAGGTCTGGCGACCCAGCACGCCGTCGATGATAGCCTTTAACTTCCATGCGGATCATCGTCGGGCTGACCGGGGCAACCGGTGCCATCTACGGCGTCCGGGCTCTCGAGCGCCTGCGCTCAGCGGGCGTCGAGACGCACTTGGTGATCAGTCGGTGGGGCGCGCGGACGCTCCGGTACGAAACGCCGTTCAGTCGCGAACATGTGGCGGCGCTGGCCGACAAGGTCTACGCGCTCGGCGACATGGGAGCCGCCATTTCGAGTGGCTCGTTCCACACGGCCGGCATGCTGATCGCGCCTTGCAGCGCCAAG
The DNA here is from genome assembly GCA_964535675.1 of uncultured Bifidobacteriaceae bacterium. GTDB lineage: Bacteria > Acidobacteriota > Vicinamibacteria > Vicinamibacterales > UBA2999 > CAZHTD01. The sequence goes on from CAZHTD010000015.1 coordinate 38,109, forward strand.
ACCCTGGCGGCCGTGGCCCATGGTTTCAGCGAGAACCTAATTCACCGCGCTGCCGATGTCGTGCTGAAAGAGCGGCGGAAGCTGGTGCTGGCCGTCCGCGAGGCGCCGCTGAGCGAGATCCACCTCGAAAACATGCTCAGGCTGTCACGCATGGGCGCGGTGGTGCTGCCGCCCATGCCCGCCTTCTACGACATGCCGCGCACGATCGACGACGTGGTCGACCATACTGTGGCCCGTCTGCTCGACCAGTTCGGCATCGAGACACCCGAAACCCAGCGGTGGTCGGGCGATATGAACGTCGGCGCCGCCGGACGCGAGCGTCAGGACGCGCGCTGACGTGTGAGGGGCGCCGGGGTGGTGCCTTCGAGCGCGTGACGCGCGGCGATCTGTGCGCGGCGCCGGCGCGTGTGTAGCGCCGCGATCGTTTCGGCGAGCGGTAGGCCGGCCTGAACGGCGTTCCAGCCCCGCCGCTTCCGCTCGGCGACGTCTTGCCGCCGACCCAGCTCAGACCTGAAGCACCGGAAGCAGAGGGTGCCCGGCCGACCGGCCCCGCGCCGACCCCGAAAGCCATAGCGCGCTTCGCGCTGCTGGCACCCTGTGCAGAGCCCGGTCGCGGCAGCGGCTCCGCCGATGTGCGGCGTCCGGTACAGGCCCAACTGGGCGGTTTCAGTATGCTCCACTACAGCAACTGCCATTTGAGGTATCTCCCTTTTCGGAGACCACTCTAAGCCCCTCTCGTGACAGGGGAGGTCACACCGGCGGGATTACTCGATCTGGCGAAAAGTCTCGGCCGAGCCGGGTGCCGTGAAGTCGAATAGCAGATCGCCTGCCTCGCCGGTGACCGTGTAGTCCCCTTGCAACTGCAGGAAGTCGAGCCCTGCTGGCAGCGGGCCGTTGTCCATCCGCGTGCGGACCGATGAACGGGTGGAGAATTCCATCAGCACGTCGAGCGACGGGCTGCGGGCCTGGATGGCGATGTGGTTGGGCTCCCCGTCCGGCCCGTTGGTCTCGGTGATACGGACGTTCGATGCCCAGCCGAGCGGCCCGTCGGGCCCCAGAGCGCCCAGAAAGCCCGGAAGCCGGTCGGCGTCGGCCGCCTCGGCCGGCGGGAACACACGGCCGTAGAGGAACGACAGGTCGCCCTGCTGGACCTGTCCCCACTGCCACGACACACCGTCCCAGAAGCCCCAGTTGTGGTCGTGGTATCCGGTGCCTCCGTCGAAGGAGACGCGCTCGCCGTCGATCTCGAGGCTGCCGCCGAGTGTGCCCGACATCACCGGCACGACGTAGCCTGTTACCCAGCCGTGCGCGCCCGCGATTTCCAAGGGGGGCAGTAGCCGCCCGGGAGACGCCTGTAGCACGAGGTCGCCGCTGACACGGCGCCCCGAGGCGGCACCCAGTTCGAGGTGCACGTGGTACTCGAGGCCACGCAGCGTGACGGTGTTGCCGCCAATGTCTAGCTCGGGCGCCTCCTGGACCTCGGCCTCAGTCAGCGTTGCCGTGGCGTCGAAGTTCTCCACCTCGCCATCACGGGCGAGCTGCAGTCGCACGCCAGCTGGCCGGTGCCCGTCCTCTAGCACGCCACCCACGAGGAAAGTCAAATAGAAGCGGGCCTCGTCGGCCCGGCCGTTGAAGTAGAGCCACTCGGCCCACGAGTTGCCCCACGCCGGGGCGTCGGGCACGGGATGGAACGCGTCGATCTGCTTGAGCACCTCGGTGGGCGTGCTCTCGGTCCACTCGCGGTCAGCGGCGGTGTCGGTCCAGGCCGCCACCTGTCCGGTCTCCTGGTCGCCGAGCGCCCGCTCCAGGCTGGGAATCCCGCCTCGAGCCAGGATGGCCGTCGTCTCCCCGTTTTCGCCGACCAAGAAGAGGTCCGCGGTGTGCCACGGGGCGGCCACCTCCACGCGGTTGCGCAGGGCGTCAGCCTGCAGCGTACCGGCGAGTAGCATCCGGGCGGGTACCGACGGGTCCATGCGGATCAGCACGTCGCCGCCGCCGATGAGCGCCGGCGAGCGGGCTTGGCTCAGGACGATCTCGGCCACGCCCAGCAGAATGGCCATCACGCTGACCCCTACGCCGAACCCGGCGGCTAGCACCGCGCTGCGGACCGGGTGCGCGGTGAGCGAGCGGACGGCGAGACGGCCGATCACGGCGTCACCTTGCCTCGATCGTACCGTCACGCATCATGAGTACGCGACGCGCGCGACCGGCCAGCCCGGTGTCGTGGGTCACGATGACGAGGGCTGTGCCGTCGGCGTTCACACGGTCGAGCAGCGCGGCAATCTGCTTGCCGGTGGCGCCGTCCAGCTCGCCGGTCGGCTCGTCGGCCAGCAGCAGCTGCGGCCGGTTGGCCAGCGCGCGTGCGATGGCGACGCGCTGCATCTCACCGCCAGACAACTGCGAGGGCCGGTGCCCGGCCCGCGCGGCCAGGCCGACGTACTCCAGCAGCTCGGCGGTCCTGGCGGCGCGGGCCTCCTTCGAGACCCCGGCTTCCGCCAACGGCAACTCGACGTTCTCCCAGGCAGTCAGCATCGGCAATAGGAAGAAGCGCTGGAAGACGAAGCCGATGTACTGCAGCCGGAGGCGGCTGCGCGCGTTGTCGGACAGGCCAGTGATGTCGTGGCCGTCGAACAGCAGCCTGCCACTGGTGGGCGCGTCCACGCAGCCCATTATGTGGAGCAGCGTCGACTTGCCACAGCCGGACGGTCCGCGGATGGCAGCGTAGTCGCCGGGCTCGATCCGCAGCGTAACGTCGCGCACGGCGGTGACCGGGCCGGCAGGCATCCGGAAGACGCGGGCCACGTGGCTGGCCTCCACTACGGCTGTCGCCGTGGCGCCGGCTTCCCTCGCCGGGTCGGCCTGCACGCTGCCCGTCACGCGCCCACCTCGTTCCGGAGCGTGGTGGCGATCGGGAGGCTCGAGACGACGCGCATCGGATAGAGCGCCGCCACCACGGCCGTCACCAGCATCAACAGCGCGTGCGTCGTGAACGCCTCCGGCTGGTACACGAAGAAATGCACGTCGGTGGGCACGCCCGGCATCTGCTTGAGGATCCGGTCGAGCCACACCGCCAGCAGTGCCCCGAGCGGCAGCGAGAGCACGCCGCCGAGCCCCACGATGAGCACCGATTCCCACACCACGTCGGCAATCACGCGCCAGCGCGACATCCCTAGCGCTCGCAGCACGGCGATTTCGCCGAGGCGCTGGTTCACCGACACGGTGAGGAGCACCGTGATGAGCAGCAGTGCGAAAGTCACCGTCACGGTGATGAGCACGGTGGAGATCTGATTGAAGTACGAGAAACTGCCGGCTTGCAGTTGACCGAGCGCCGCGTCGTTGGTTAGGGGGTACAGATCGCCGCGCAGCTCGGCAATTTCGGCGGCGGCGGCATCGGGGCCGGCGTCCGGCGTCGAGGCCACGAGTATCAGATCGGCCGCGTTGCCGCCGTTGCCGCCGCAGGCCTCCTCAAGCGCCGCCACCGTGACGCCAGCAGTGGCCCCGTTGATCGAGTCGAAGGGGAAGTCAGCCAAGCTGACGATCGTAAATGTCAGCGGTGGCATCGCTTCGAGCGCGTCGCTGCACGACGCGCGGACCGTGATCGTGTCGCCTACCGCTGCGTCCATGCGCCGGAGGATGTTCGCGTTGAGCGCCAGCTCGCGCGCGGTCTCGGGTTGCCGGCCCTCGATGATGGTCCACGGACGGACGTCGCCGCCCCCGGCCGCTTGGAACGACACGTATCGCGAGCGAACCTCCGGGCGCGAGAACAGCGCCTCGGCCACTCGGAGCGTGATCACCGTGTCCACCGATGGCAGCGCGGCGATGTCGGCCGCGGTCTCCTCGGCATCCTCGATCAGCCGCCCGGTGTTCATGATCGAATCGCTAGCCGTAATGCGGATGTCGAAGCCGACGCCGGTGAACAGATCGCGCATCGAGAGCACCAGGCCGTTAGACAACAGCAGCATGTCGAACAGCAGCGCCCCCACGGCTGCTACTCCTAGGATGCCCAGTGTCGAGCGGGCCGGCTGCCGCACCAAGCTGCGCCACGCGAAGCTGAAGGCGTTCATCGGCGGGCGAGCCTCAGGCCATTGCGGCGAAGCAGGGCCCACGACGCGGCAACGATGGCCGCCGTGCCCAGCGGTACCGCGATGGCCACACACGTGGCCACCACGGTCGGCGTGATCTGAACAAAGACGAGAGCGGTGTCATAGCGCCGCTGAAAGAACCAGTTGATGAGGTCCTCGAAAGCCAGGGACAGCGCAAGGCCGAAGACCGCGCCCACGCCGGCAACCAACAGTCCCTCCACTAGAACCTGCGTCAGGATGCGACGGGCTGGCAAGCCGATCAGACGGAGCACGCCCACGGTCTCCCGGCGCTCGTCGACCAGCATGATCGTCAGCGCTAGCAGGAAGACCGTCGCGGCGACGATCGTGACGATCGCGATGGCTAGGTGAAAGCGCTCGAGCACCACAAAGGGAGCGTTGGACCGCCCGCCGCCCTCGGACGGGGTCGCCAGAACGCCGGGCATGCGGGCGTTGACGTCACGGGCGAACGCCGCCGCGTCGGTCGGGTCGGCCAGGGCCACGTTGACTGACGAGACGAACTCGGCACCGGCGGGCACGTTCGGCGCACGCGTGATGTCCAGTAGGTCCGGGAGGTGCATCCGCATTTCGCGGCGCACGTTGCCGAGTTGCATCGGATCGGGCGTGGGTTCGTAGATGCCGGAGACACGAAACGCACGTGCGTCGACGCCGTCGGTTGTGGCCGACAGGCGGACGATGGCTCCAGGGGCGAGGCCCACGCTATCAGCCAGTTGCCGCGAGATCAGGATGTCGGGCGGTGAGTCCTGTTGCGCCAGGACCGTCGCGACCGCGGGCAGCGCCGCGCAGGCCGCGATGCCGAAGACGAAGAGCGCACGCACAATGGAAATTATGAGGCCTCTATACTGCAGTACAGTCAAGTATATAACTCCCAAAATTATATTGACCGGGTCTTTCTCGTCGGCCAGGGACACAGCGACGTTCTACGGTTTGAACGATTCCCGTACCCCTTCCCCGATGGTGGTGGTCTTGTGCTGCCCGACCGCTTGGGCCCCGCCTGAGGCTGCTGCTGGCCAGCATCAACCTGAGCGTCCACTTGGCCGGGCTCAGGCACCACTTCGCGGGGCGGGGCAACCGCTTCTGGCGGCTGTCTTTCGACACCGTGCGCATGCCAGAGCCGATTGGCTTCGAGGATGACGTCCGCCTGCCCGAGTGGGGCTATGGCCTCACCAAGGTCGTGACTCTGGCGATGCGGTCGACGGCTCCTCTCACCCAGAGGGAGCTCGCCGCGGACGCGGGCCTGCTGCGCCGGCGGCGGTGCCGGCCAGGCGCCGTGGCGCTGGGTGAGTACGTCGAGGGATTAGCCGGCGTGCCCGTCTTAGTGGTGGCGAACCCGAGCGGCCGCAACACCCGTTACACCGACGAGGACATGCGGCACGAGAACGCACGCTTGGCCGCGACCATCCGACAAGCGGTTGAGGTCGCCCGGGGCTCGCGGTAAGCTGGAGCCCACCCGGAGTGGCCGCCTTGCTCGTAGCGCAGGGGCTCCAGCCCTCGCGATCGACTGAACGGAGAGATGTCCGAGTGGCTGAAGGAGCACGCTTGGAAAGCGTGTGTAGGGGAAACTCTACCGTGGGTTCGAATCCCACTCTCTCCGCCAATTGAATCTTGTAAATTAATTATGTGTAAAGAACGAATACTCTTCGGCCACTTATTCCTCCTACGTGATATCCCACACATTTGACCGAGTTTGACTGCGTGGCTATGCTGTCCAGCCCCCCCCGGCGGGTGGTCCAGTTGGCATGTTCGCGCATGGACGGATGCTCGACCACGCTGGGACTCGGGGAGCAGAACTGGGTGGCCAGCGTTTTGAGGGGACGATCGTTTCCGGGGCCGGTGGCCGATATCCCGGGCCGCTGTGGGGCGGATTGGTTGTAATGACGCCACCAAGCCTCGAGCCAGGACTTGAGTTGCTCGGAGCGAGTGCTGCCAGTGCGATTCACAGGCCGGCCTGCCTCGGTGGAATCGGGCGGCTCGAGTTTGACCACGCGCTAGACTCGTGATTCTTGATGGATGCCGCTGGCCTAGCCGGTGCTGGGTTGATCACGCTGGACGGCTGGGGTGTCTTGGGGCGCGGTCCTTCTTCACTGGGCGATAAGGAGCCGGCATGATGACTCAACCCGAACCTTGGCTGCGCGGTCCCGTGGAGGGATTCGACCCCTTACTGATGCCCGCCGTGCACGCCCTCATCCAGGCCCGCGAGGACATCGAGGGTTTGGTAGCCTCGGTGGCAGCTGCGCACGTCTGGGAACGGCCCGGTGGCGCCGCATCGATTGGCTTTCACGTGCGGCACATCGGCGGCGCCCTTGATCGGCTGTGCACCTACGCACGAGGGGAGCGGTTGTCGGACGTGCAGAAGGCTGCCGCCCGTGTCGAGGGCGCGCCCGGCGCACCCCCATCGTTGTTGGCTGACGAGGCGGCGGGCATGAACGTGCACATCGACCGAGCGCTCGCGCAACTGCGCGCGACGACCCGTGCTGACCTACTGACCGCGCGCGTGGTGGGACGGGCTGAGCTGCCGACGACCACGCTGGGGCTACTATTTCATGCCGCCGAGCACAGCACGCGACACGCTGGACAAGCTATCTCGACCGCAAAAATCCTGGGGGGCGTTTCGAAGTAGGACACAGGTGCAGTGGCCGCCCTGTTCCGCTCCGCCGCCCCCCCAGCGTGGTTGAGAATCCGTCCATGCATGATCGCACCTGGACCAATCCGAGAGGGGCGAGTCAACTGCTGATCTGCTGTTCCGTGGGCATCGACACGGCACCGAGTTCTATCTCCGGTGCCGCTGCCAAGGCGATCCTGTGTCAACACCGGCCACGGGTGTTTAGGTCCGTATGACTAGTATGCAGGGTGATTTATCATGCCTGCGGCACAACATCTGCGGTTCGAATGCCTTAGCTGGGGCTTGCCAGTGCCCTGACGCCACGTGGGACTGGGCTCGGCACGGAGCCTTCTTTGGCGAGCTCCACGCAGACGATCGTGTGCACGGGCGGCTTTAGGTGCCCTAGCAGAGCCGGACCACGGTTCCCCCTGTGGAAATGGCAGCCCTGGAGGTCGGCGCTCCCAAGTCGTCTGGGCACAAGGTTGCATAAGATTATCCCTCGGAGGTGTCCCATGGAAGCGCAGACCCTCAACCAACTTTTTGCCGCCGCCTGTGAGCGGCACAACAAGGACGACGCCATCCTCCACAAGGAGGGAGACGAGTGGAAAAAGTTCTCGTCCGCGGCTTGGCTCGACGCCGCGCGGGATACCGCGATGGGCCTGTCGTTGCGCGGAGTGCACAAAGGAGACCGGGTGGTGCTCCTCTCGGAGAACCGGCTGGAGTGGTTCACGATCGAAGCGGGACTGCAGATCTTGGGCACCGTGACGGTGCCGATCTATCCCACGCTCACTGCGCAGCAGGCCGCCTACATCATCCAGGACTCAAGTGCGCGGGTGGTCATCGTCTCCTCTGCGGAGCAACAGGCCAAGATCGCGGCAGTACGGGACTTGCTGTCCAGTGTCGAGATGGTCTTCACTCTCGATGCGCCGCTGGAGGGTTTGGGAGGGCAGTCGTGGTCGAGCGTGACCGACGCTGGCAAGCGCTCCCGTGCAGTGGATGCAGGGGCCGCCGAGCGCCTGGCGGCCGGCGTGTCTGGTGAGGACATCGCCACCATCATCTACACCTCCGGAACCACGGGGAACCCGAAGGGGGTAATGCTCACCCAGCAGAACCTAGTCCAAAATACCATCGCCTCCCACGAAGCGCTGACGCTGACCTCGAAGGATCGCGCGATCTCCGTGCTGCCCTACAGTCACGTGTTCGCCCGCATGGTCGCGCACTACCTCTATCCGCATGCCGGGGTCACGATCGCCATCGCCGAAAGCATGGACACCCTGGTTCAGAACATTGGGGAAGTGCATCCCACCGTGATGGCCTGCGTCCCTCGCTTCTACGAGAAGATGCGGGACAAGGTCCTTGAGTCGGCGGCTGCCGGCAGTCCGTTGAAGCGGAAGATCTTCAACTGGGCGTTGTCAGTCGGATACGCCGTAGGCAAGCACCGTCAGGACGGGACCGTGGTGTCGGCGGGGTTGAAGCTGAAGTACGGACTGGCGACCAAACTGGTCTTCAGCAAGCTTCACGCGCGGATGGGCGGGCGGATGGATCTCTTCGTGTCCGGGGGCGCGGCGCTCCCCCGCGACGTCGCCGAGTTCTTCTTGGCAGCGGGCTGGGTCGTGATCGAAGGTTACGGCCTCACCGAGACCTCTCCGGTCATTACCGTGAACCGCCGCCAGCGTTTCCGGTTCGGAACGGTGGGAATTCCCATTCGTGGCGTGGATGTCAAGATCGCTGACGACGGGGAGATCCTGTGCCGCGGCCACAACGTGATGAAGGGCTACTACGGCAACGAGGCCGCTACGAACGAAGCGATCACAGACGGCTGGTTCCACACCGGCGACGTCGGGGCCTTTGACGAGGACGGCTTCCTGCGGATCACGGATCGCAAGAAGGATTTGCTCGTCACCGCGGGTGGCAAGAACGTCGCGCCGCAGCCGATCGAGGGAACTCTTAAGTCGAGCATTTACATCGCCGAACTGGTGATGGTTGGGGACGGCAAGCCGTATCTTTCGGCCCTGGTCACCCCGGACTTCGAGCAGCTCGGGAGGTGGTGCGAGGGAGAAGGGATCCCGGCGGACAGTCCCGAGACGATGGCTGCGGACGAGCGCGTCCAGGTGCATCTGATGACCGAGATCGACCGGCTGAGCGAGGGACTCGCCTCCTTCGAGCAGGTCAAAAAGATCGCCGTGGTGACGGCGCCCTTTACCATCGAAAGTGGGGAGTTGACGCCCACCATGAAGGTGAAGCGTCGAGTAGTGGCGGAGCGTTACGCCGACCTGATCGAATCGTTGTACGCGTAGGAGTCTGGCAACACCATCACCGGGTCCGCGCAGCGGCCGCATCGGCCGTCCCCTTACGGGAGCGTGCTGCCACGTACACGCTCGTTTCCATCTCCGTTGTTCAGGGCGGCATCGCTGGCGTTCTCACTTGACTGAGGCTACGCAATGGCACTTTCGCCGGACTCGACCCTGAAATTCATTCCCTCTCGATAGTCCGGATCACTGGTTCCTCTCCGAGTATCGCAGTCAATACTGCGTGGGCCCTTCACGGGAGCCGCCACAGCCCGTGACCGCCCGACCCCGTCCGGGCAGACCGTGGCGGCCGTGCTCGACCGGGGGCTCATCGTCGGTCACGGCACCAAGTTGCACTCACCTGCATGAGAAGATACGGCTTATCGACGGGGCGTGCCGCTGGACTGTATCCGGCCAGGTCAGCTGGTGGACAATGCCTAGGTGGACAATGCCTAGATTGAATCGTTCAACGGCCGGCTCCGTGATGACTGCCCTGACTGTCCACCCGTTCATGTTGCTGGCTGAGGCCACCGCGACGTCGTCCGGAACAGAATTAGGTCACTGAGGCACAAGGGCTTCGGCCGTGTGAATTGCCCGGAGAGCGACCATCTCCCAGTTCAGATGGTTTGCCATGCCACCCTTCCTCCGGGACCCGTCTCACTCGCACTGACGACCGTGGCGAGTGACGAGGACAGTCCCGCCGCTGCTGCGGACGTTACACATCAGACGCGGAGGTTGTCCTTCACGGCTCGATTCGGGCGTCCACCCAGCACCCGAGGACCGTGTACGGGTTAAACGGATCAGGCGCGAGGCCGTCGGCAGCATCGGAGACGAGATCCGCACGTCGGTCTTCGGAGTCGAGTAGGGCAGCGATCTGGTCGCGCACGTCTGCGAGATGGTACCGCGTGACGTCGTCCACCGCACGCTCCTGAGCACTGGCGACCCCACCGTCAAGGGTCCGGAGTTGTCCTCGCAAGAACGCTCCCAGATCATCCCATTGTGCGTCCTCACCGTTGAGGCGCAGGCCCACGAGATCCAGGTACACGCGCTGCAAGTTTCGGCGGAAAGCATCGGTCGAGACTGACGGCGCGTCCAGCTCGGCCCAGATCCCCTGTCGGAGATCGTTCAGAAACTCCCCGGGACCGTAGGCCGTGTCGTCGAGTGTTCGCTGCTCTACTAGGCGCGTGAAGCGACTGTCATTCAAGAGGAAGTTCAGCACTGACCGCTGGCTGTTCCGGATTCGCGCCAGTACACCAGACGGCTCGATGCGCCTGAGGATCTCTGGGCGGATCAGAAACGTCGGCGTCTCGAATGCGTTGTCGACGAGGAACGCCACGGCATTGCGCTGCGTGTCGCCAGACACGGGCATAAAGCGGACACCGTCAGCGCCCCCGTGAAGCTGCCGGGAGTTGAAGCCGCCAACGAGTGCGCCGACATGATTCATCTCGCGTACCCACTGTCCAAGCAGCCGGCCGTAGAGCTCTTCAAGATCGTCCCAGTTCTCCCCTGGATAGGTCGTCGCCTCCAGCAGGAGATCCATAACTCGCTCGAGATTCTGTACTCCCAACCGGGTAGCCTCGACGGCATTAGCGTCACCCACGGCCTCAGTCAGCTCGCCTGGGTCGGTTCCACCGGAACCAGCTGTGGAAAAGCGGTACCAAGGCGTATCGTCCTGCTCAAGTGCCCATGCGTTCAGCGTCTCCACCTCATCATCGGGGACGGCAGCGCCCGAGATGGGCATGTAGCCCCACCGCGTTGCCCAAATGTCATAGGGCCCGATCTTCGGCACCAGATCCTCGACGGGAATACCGTCCTCGGGCTGTGCGACGTAGTTGAACCGCGCGTAATCCATCAGCGTGGGCGTGTGACCCATCGTCCGTACCCAGGCAGGGTCTCGCACACGATCGACGGGATACGTCGAGCTCGCCTTCATGTTGTGCTGAAAGCCTAGGGTGTGTCCTACCTCGTGCGCGACCACGAACTGGATGAGCCGGCCCATGAGCTCGTCGGGCAGCGGGAGGCGAGCCGCTCGCGGGTCGAGTGGGCCTACTTGGACGAAATACCAGTCTCGCAGGAGGTTCTGCACGTTGTGGTGCAGTTGAATGTCGGCCTCCAGGATCTCGCCCGTGCGAGGGTCGTGCACGTGTGGGCCGAACGCGTTCTCGGTGTCCGACGGCAGCCACCGGATCACGGAGTACCTGGCGTCTTCCGGACTCCAATCCTGGTCCTCTTCTGGTGACGGTGCGTCGCGGGCCACGATGGCGTTGGAGAAACCTGCCGCCTCGAATGCCACCTGCCAGTCCTCGATCCCCTGTCGGACAAACGGTACCCACTGCGTGGGCGTCGCCGGATCGATCCAGTACTCGATCGGCCGGACAGGGTCCGAGACCTCCGCCTCTGGATCCTGCTTCTCAAGGCGCCACCGCGTGATGTAGCGGCGATCAGGTGCCCGGTGCTCGTCCACTCCAAAGTCAGTCTGGCTGACCGAGAAGAACCCGACGCGGTCGTCATAAAGACGCGGCAGCATCGGGTCTTCGGGCAGCTTCACCATACTGTAGGCCAGCTCAAGCGTGGCGCTGCCCGGCGGCATCCCTCGCTGGTTGCCCCTGGCGCCTCCGGTCCCGCCGGCGTCTGGTGGCCGCGTGTAGGTGTGCACGGCGCGCACCTCGATATTCTCGGGAAACGTCAGCACGCGATCGACATAAGACCGACGCTCGTCGAAGCCGCGCGCCTGGAGGCGGGTGCGGGCGCTCAACTCCGTTACCTCCGTCGCGAACAGCGGCGTCACATCGATGACCACCGCCCCATCTTCACCGCGCGCCTCGACGTCGAACGCCATCAGAATCGTGTCATTGTTGGCAGCCTCCACGGCTCGGGCGATTGGCAGCCCGTTGTCAGCAACGACCTCGTACGACACGTTGCGGAGGAAGACACGATCACCGCGCCGTTCCCACCGCACCACGCGCGTGTCGAGTCGCTCGCCGCCATAGCCCTGTCCAACGACCGTCCGGGCGATGCGAGCTACCCAGAGGAACTCACGGCCGAGTTCGGACTCCGGGATCTCGTAATAAACGTCCTCATCGATTCGGTGCACCGTGAAGACACCCTCATCCGAAATGGCCTCGTCGGTGATCAGCTCGTCATACGGCTGGCGATCGTCATTGTCATCGCCATTTTCGGCATCATCTCCGCCGCCTGCTGGGGCCTCCTGCGCCCTAGGTGCCGGCGGCCCAGGTGCCTGCGCCGTGGCGTCGTCCGTGCCAGTGACAACTAGCAAGGTTGCAATCACTATGTAGATGAGATGCTGTGACATGACGCTCATTCGGTCCTCCGTTGCCTCTTGCTCGCCCCAGGTCGATACTAGGCGCGTGCCGGGCATGTGACTTGCGCCCCCTGATGGTTGGCGACCCGCCTGACGTCGTGCCGCGCTGGTCGCTGGCCACCCTTGAGGGCTCGCCATCGTCCACGCTCTAGTATGCAGGACTCTTGTCAGAAGCCATTGGCGTGCTGCGGTTCACGAGGCCCTCCGGAGCGGCCGGGTCGCAGTCCAGAGCACGACGCTAGCCGCAACCACGTGCTGTATCATCAGGGCGGCCACGGCCGGAATCGTGACACCGGGAAACGCCTCCCGCCCCCCCTCGGTGAGCAGCCAGAGGTCTGGGAGCAGCGACACCAACAGGGCGGCGGCGACGATCCGCTGAAAAAGCGGGAGTGGGCGAGCGGCCAGCCTGTCGACCGCGAAGGCAACCCCTAGCCCAGCTCCGACGCCGACGACGGTCAGGACTATGGTCGGCCCTGCGCCCGCCAACGGCTCAAACTCGGCGGGGATGTCGAAGACTGCAAGCACCGCCGCCCGCACGACGAGGTTGGCTGCCACAGCTGCGAGGATCGCCCGGAGACATACCACCCACGCCCCGCGTCCAGCCACCGCCAGTCCGTTTGCACCCATGAGCGCTCCTCCTGTTGTGTCGTACCTGGGTAACCGCGCTACGAGGTCGCCATCCGCCACGCTTTCTGCGGGACATCTACTAGGGCAGCAGGACTCCCTCATTGTACAGTCCGGGGTTGCTGCGCGACTGTCCCGGTGACCATATCTCGGTCAGAGTCGATCGGAGCCAATTGATGACCTGAGCCCCTGCATTCGTTGTCGCATTGTTGGCAGTTGCCCCGCTTGTCGTGCTGATGCTGCTCCTTGCGCTGCCCGTAGCAGCGCAATCGCGCGACGACTTCACATACTGGGCTGGCGGGGACGACGACTTGACCTGTGTTGAAGCAGAAGGCCGCAATGAAGGCCTGTGGTTACCTGCGTACCAAGACAATTGTGACGGAACCGGCATCATCTACGAATAGCTAGAGCGGGGCCGATCGAGCGACACGGACAACGACGATATCGCCTGTGAGTTTGCTTCGAATTCCAACGGTTACATCCCCAGCGTACAAGTGCAGCCACCGGTACAGACGCAGGGCTGCCCGGTGGACGCGGAGACGTGGCGCGGGTTGAAGGTCTGCGACGAGCAGCAACCGCGGGACGGCTACGACCGCGACGCCTTCGGGACGGCGTACAGCAGCCTAGAGGACGCGATCATCGCGGCATTAATGAAAGCGAACGGACAGGTCTACACCCCCCTACGCCTGCCTCGCATTGGCCCACCACGGTAGACGGGACCGTGGCGACAGACAGCGAGCACGTTGTAGCGCTGGACGGAGGCACGTGACAGTGGCCTCGCCGACGATCAACGCTGGGACATTGCCAGCGACCTTGACAACCTCACGATCGCGGATCCGACCGTGACCCGAGTGATCCAGGGCAAGCTGGAATACGGGTTGAGCGTCGATCGTTCCCTGGCGTCCTCGTACTCGGCCTGGTGCTGGTATTGCTCGGTGGCTATGCGTTACGCCCCCGACTCGTCACTGCAACGTGACCGCACGATTCGGCCAGCCGGGTGACCGCACAGAACCTTGCTGGCGCACAAGGACTCCAGCACTACGGTGACTCCCATCAAGGGAAGCTGGATGGCCCAAAGACGCCTTGACAATATCCAAGACGACGATCTGCACTCCAAGGCTTGTCGCTTCCGTCGGATAGCCCGCTTGGCTGTGGACACCTTCTGCCTCCTCCCATGGCTGTCATGAGGGTCCAACGAGGCCTGTAATGTCTACATTCGGATCAAACCTAACCTGCCTCCGGGGAGTGCAGGAGGCACGATGCGAGACATACGTGGAATGGGTGTTCCCGCCGCAGTCGCCGTCGTCTGAGGCTTTTCCATTACTGGCCGTGCCAGCAGCGGTGCCTGTATGCACGGGGAGGGTGAGACAGCGGCGCAAGCCGTGCGGCGAATCGAGGCCCTTCAGTCGGTGCGCAGCATCAACACGGCCGAGGTGATTGGTGCCGCAGCCGCCGGGGGTGACTATGAGTCGCTCGACCAGCTGTCGAAGCTAGCACCCGAACCCGCCCGGGTTGTGGCGGTCAAGGAATGGCATCGATCCGTGCCGGCTAGCGTTCTTTTCTGATCAAGTAAGGGGTTCATCTTCACGGGCGCCCCGCTTCGCTAGTGTGCGTGCATCCCAGTTGTCTCGCTCCGCCGCGATATGCCAGACTGGCGTGGTGCCGTGGTGCTAAGCTCTCGACGAGAGCAGCTTTCGCCCAAGAGCGTGCCGGCAGGAAGGTGCACGATGGCGTGGAGGTGGCGTGGATGCCGTGCTGGGGGCACTGTTGCTCGGTTCGCCAGCGTTTACCCAAGTTCACCTGAGCGGCAACTGCGGCACTGAGACGATGTACCCGGAGTATCGCTCCCCGATCACGGGCCCCGTGGTATGCACGAGGGACTGCCGCTGCACTGGGATTCAGGGAGCAGTCTGTCCGCTGAAAGGCACGGGATCTTGAAGTGACGACTGATCGATCCGCAGGAGACTTGGTGATGAGAGTTCTGGTCTGGATGGGAGCCGGCGCTGCCGTGCTGGCGGTGACGGTAGTGTTGTCGGCGCAGGCTCCGACAGACGGGGCCGGGTTGTTTACCGACGCGCAGGCTGCGCGAGGCAAGGCGACCTATGACCTGCAGTGCGCCTCGTGTCACGGAGTGACGCTCGAGGATGGCCAATTCGGTCCGCCGTTGCGCGGAGCGGCGTTCGACCGAAACTGGGGCGGCAGCAGCGTCGAGTCGCTCTTCTCATTCGTGCGCAGCAACATGCCGCCAAGCGGCCCGGGATCGTTGAGTAGCACGCAGTACGCGGAGATCGTGGCGTACATGCTTCAGGCCAATGGCGCGCCCCCGGGTGACACCGACCTGCCGTCGGACGCGGATGCGCTCGTGGCCCTTCGCATTCCCGCCGAGGGCGGGGAGGCGCCCGCGGCACAGGCGGCCGCGCAAGCCCCGCCGGAGCGGCGCGACCTCAATCGCAGTTTCTTCGGCGCTGCCGGTCCGCTGCCGGGCGAGTCGGGCGCGCCCAGTCGGCTCGACGACCTGACACCGGTGTCGGACGCCACGCTCGCGAACCCACCGGCCGAGGACTGGCTGAACTGGCGGCGGACGTACGACGCGCATGGCTTCAGCCCGCTCGATCAGATTACTCGCGACAATGTGGATGAGCTGCAGCTCGCCTGGAGCTGGGCGTTGCCGCCCGGAACCAACGAGATGAGTCCGCTCGTGCATGACGGTGTGCTGTTCATGTACAGCTTCGGCGACCGGCTCCAGGCCCTCGACGCAGCTACCGGCGACCCGTTGTGGACGTTTAACCACGATCTACCGCCCCCGCCCTCCACCCGCGGCCAGACTGCCACTCCCAAGAAGAACATCGCGATTCACGGCGACGTGCTCTTGGTGCCGACGTCCGATGTTCGGATGCTGGCCATCGAGGCGAAGACCGGCCGAGTGGTCTGGGATCACGAGATTGCTGACTACAACGAAGGCTGGCGCATCACGGGCGGGCCGCTCGTGGCGGGCGGCAAGGTGCTCCAGGGCATGACCACTGGGCGCATTCCGCCCGGAGGTGGGTTCATCGTGGCGCTGGATCTCGAGACGGGCGAAGAGGCGTGGCGCTTCTGGACGATCGCGAGGCCGGATGAGCCCGGTGGCAACTCCTGGAACGGCCTGCCGCTCGAGGCGCGCAGCGGCGGATCGGTCTGGGTGGCCGGCAGCTACGATCCGGAGTTGAACCTTGCGTACTTTGGCACCGCGCCCACCTACGACACCGGGCCGCTGCTCGTGCCCATCGACGACCCGAATGTCACCAACGAGGCCCTCTTCACCAACGCGACCGTGGCGCTCGACGTCGACACTGGTGAACTCATCTGGTACTACCAGCACTTGGAGAACGACCAGTGGGATGTGGACTGGGCGTTCGAGCGCACCGTGGCGAACCTGGACATCAACGGCACCACTCGTAGGGTGGTGTTCAACGGTGGAAAGCAGGCCATCTTCGATGTACTCGATGCGGCTACCGGCGAGTACGTGTTCTCGCATGACATGGGCCTGCAGAACATCGTGCTAGGTATCGATCCAGAGACAGGCGCGAAGACGATCAACCCCGCTGTCGTGCCCGACGGGACGGTTCAGCTCGTGTGCCCCCACCCGGGGGGAGTGCGGAACTGGATTGCGACCTCCTTTAACCCGGTGTCGAACGTACTGTTCGTGCCAGCCGTCGAGTCGTGCATGGATCAGGTCCCCGTGCCGGAGGGTGAGCAAGGTGTGCTGACATCGGGTGTCACGTGGGAGTTGCGACCACGCCCCGACAGCGACGGTAACTTTGGGCGTGTGGAAGCCATCGACATGGACACCCGCGAGGTCGTGTGGACCCACCGACAGGTAGCGCCGCCGTCAAGCGCCACGCTGGCGACGGCCGGCGGGGTGGTGTTCAACGGGTCGCTGGATCGGCGCTTCGTGGCCTACGACGACGCCACGGGGGAAGTGCTGTGGCAATCGCGCCTGAGTGATGTTCCCAGCTCGTTCCCCGTCTCCTACGGCGTGGATGGTCGGCAGTACGTGGCCGTCGTGGTGGGCAACGGCGGCGCCCATGCACAGACCTGGCCGAGTCTGGTCGGCACTATCTACAATCCGCCCGATGGAGGAGCCTCGATTTTCGTGTTCGCGCTTCCTGAGTGACCAAGGTAATGCCGTCAGGGTCCAGGGCCATGCAGATAGCCACGTAAAATCCTGAATTAG
>CAZHTD010000016.1:0-16615 GCA_964535675.1 uncultured Bifidobacteriaceae bacterium
GGTCAGCCGGCGTGCCGTCATCGGCACGTAGCGCAGCAGCACGCCCGCGTGCACGGTGAAGTAGTCGACGCCCTGGGTGCATTGCTCGACGAGCGTATCGCGGTAGACCTCCCACGACAGATCCTCGGGGTGGCCACCCACCTTCTCGAGCGCCTGGTACAGGGGCACCGTACCGATCGGGACCGGCGAGTTGCGGATGATCCACTCGCGGGTCTCGTGGATGTCGGCGCCGGTGGACAGGTCCATCACCGTGTCGGTGCCCCAAAGCGTCGCCCACCGGAGCTTCTCCACCTCGTCGTCGATCGACGAGCGGACCGCCGAGTTCCCGATATTGGCGTTGATCTTCACCAGGAAGTTACGGCCGATGATCATCGGCTCAAGCTCGGGGTGGTTGACATTGGCGGGAATGATGGCGCGGCCGCGCGCCACCTCGCTCATCACCAACTCGGGTGGCAGGCCCTCACGCGCGGCGATGAACGCCATCTCGGGCGTGACCACGCCGCGGCGCGCGTGCGAGAGCTGCGTACCGGCATCGCCGTCCACGCGACGGGCCGCGATCCATGGCGCGCGCAGCTTTGGGAGACCCTCGCGCACATTGACCCCCTGGGGGCCGCTCGTGTCGTACAGCCGCACAGGCGGCTCGCCGCCGACGAGCGTCACCTCCCGGACCGGCACTTTGAGCGTGGCTCCGGGACCGTCCGGAGCGAGGCTGGCCTCAACCTCGACGTGGGTCTTGCGCGAGTTCGGATAAACAGTCGCGAAATCAATCATGGGCAGTACAGGCGGGGATCCGAGGGGATCGCCGCGCTCCCTCCGCCGGTCTCAACCGGATCAGGTTCCAAGGGTCCTGTCTCAATCCCTGCGGGATGCCCCTGGCGGCTCGATACAGTATACGCTGTGACCGATGACGCCTTCCCCGCGTGGATGGCGGCACTCGAAGACCGCCACCTCGCGACCCCGCGCATGCGGAGAGTCGCCTCCCGCGCACTGGCTCGGGCTGGGGCGTGGTGGCCGCCTGGGGCCTGAAGGAAACGGCCGATGACGAAGGGCCCCGCGCAAGCAAACACGCGGTTCGACGCTGCGGACCACCGGCCACGGGTGCTGGTCGTGGAACCCATCGCCAGACAGCTCAAGCCGTGGTGGCGCGAAGACGACGCGGAGGGTGCTCAAGCGGGGCCTCCGTGACGACTGGAAAATTCCGGTGGAGTTGCTCCGCACGGCTCCGGGTACTCGACCAAGCGGTTGGGCTCGACCCCCGCGTCATCAGCTGCCGGATTCTCTATCGGCCTAGATACCAATGCCGTCGGCGGCGACGCACGGATGGCGATGCGCGCACCCCAGGCCAACGAAGCCGAGCAGCACCATCGATCCCGGTGCCAGCACGGGCGACGTGCCACGCAGCGACTCACGGAACAACGCGGATCCGTCGATGGCGGGCCTCGCCTCACGTGCCAGCAGCTCGTTGCCAGCGTAATGGTAGCCGATGCCCACGAGGCCGCCCGCCACGAACAGCACCATCACGAACTGGAACAGCCGCACCGCAGCCAAGCCGGGTGCGGCCGCGTACCACACGGCCACCACAAGACCCACCGCCAGCAGGACGAGCGGCGCCTGCTGCGCGCCGTCCTCGACGTGCCCAAGCAGGAGTAGCTCCACGCCGGTGCCGACGATGCCGACAAAGACGATCCATAGCAGCATCGTCCTCACGGTGTCGAGCGCGGCCCGCTCGCCCGCGTCCTTCTGCGATTTCATCGGTGCCGGGCGGGTACGTTATCCAAACGCGCATCGGCAGGGCAACCGCTGCGCACGTGGACTTCCTGGCTGAAAGCCGTCTGGCAGGCCGTGGCGGAACGCCCACTGCGTAACGTGAGTGAAAAACGAGTCGATGACGCTGCGTGGCGGGCGCTCCACGGCGCACCGTGCCGATCAAAGGGGGATCCGCCGCGCCGGAAGGCGCTGCGAGGCACGCCAATAGCCCGGGGCCTGCGTCCACTCGCCGGTCGAGCCTGTTGTCGGGCCCGGCCGGTCGAAACGCGCCCACTTGGCGCCCATCGGTGGCGCAAGCGCAGGGAGGCTCGGCGCCGGCGCCAACGCATCGTAGTCCCAGCACCAGCCGTCAATCGAGACCAGCAGGACGGGCGAGGCTGCTGGCGGGGTGCCGGCAGACTCACACGCCGTGACAGCCAGCCACAGCCGGGCTGCCAGCGTGCCCGCGACCAATCGCATCGGCAGGCACTCTGCCAGCCCCCGTCACCGCGTGGTGACTTTCCAGCAGGAAGGGGCCTCTGGACTATAGAATCCTAGGTATGGCGCGCGCGCGACGGGCACGGGTCGTTCTGCTCACGGTCGCTGGGCTGCAGCTGGCCATGGTGCTGGCGAGCGTGCGCGCGCAGGATACCTCCACGGCGCCCGACGCCGCCCACGACCCGGCGCTGCCCCTAGCCATCGTCGCGGAGCTCGACGGTATCATCCACCCCGTCTCGGCCGAGTACGTAACCAGCGCCATCGACGAGGCCGACACCTCGGGCGCGGAAGTCTTCGTGCTGGTCCTCCGGACTCCGGGCGGCCTGCTCGACTCCACCCGTGAGATCGTCTCGCGGATGATCACCTCACGGGCCCCGGTCGTCGTTTTCGTGGGCCCGTCGGGTGCGAGCGCCGCCTCGGCCGGGTTCGTACTGACCATCGCCGCCGACGTGGCGGTCATGGCCCAGGGTACACATATCGGCGCCGCCTCGCCCGTCTCGGGCACCGGCGAGGACATCGGCGAGACAATGGAGGAGAAGGTCACCAACGACACGGCGGCCTACGTCCGGACGTTGGCTGAAGCCCGGGGCCGCAACATCACGTTGGCCGAGGAAGCCGTGACCGAGGCCAGCGCCTTCACAGAGAGCGAGGCCCTCGAGGCTGACCCCTCGCTCATCGACTTCGTGGCCGGCGACGTGGGCGAACTGCTCCGCCAGCTCGACGGCCGGACGGTCACGCGCTTTGACGGCCGTACCACGACGCTTGAAACAACTGGGATCCAGACCCGCCGCGTCGAGATGTCGGCACGGCAGCAGTTCCTGAGCGGCATCGCGAACCCGCAGATCGCATCGATCCTGCTGACGCTCGGCATGCTGGGACTGACTATCGAGCTGTGGAACCCGGGCGGGCTCGTCCCGGGCGTGCTCGGCGGGCTGTGCCTGTTGTTAGCGTTTTTTGCGTTCCAGATCGTCCCGCTGAGCGCGGCGGGACTGCTGCTGATCTTGTTCGGTGTCGGGCTACTTGTGGCCGAGCTGCTCGTCCCGAGCTTCGGGATCCTAGGTATCGGCGGCATCATCAGCTTCGTGGTCGGGTCAGTGATTCTCACCAACGAAGTACCTGGCCTGTCGGTCGAGTACCGGCTGCTGCTCCCGCCGCTCATCGCGGCCACGGCGCTGTTCATATTTCTCGGACGCCTGGCGCTGGCCTCGCAGCGGCGTCCGGCCGTCAGCGGCGCCGAGGGAATGATCGGGGCCGAGGGGCGCACGCGGGATGCGCTGGTCCCTGACACCGAGGGGATGATCAGCGTTCACGGCGAGCTGTGGCGCGCCACGAGCCCGGTCGCCATCCAGGCCGGCCAGCCGGTGCGGGTGGTCGGGAGAAACGGGCTGACGCTGCGTGTGAAGCCAACGGGCACGGTCGGAGGACATCGTTAGGAGGAAATCGCTAGATGGAATTGCTGCTCAACAACCCGCTGGTGATCGTCGTCATTCTGGCGTTGATCTACCTGTTCAACACGATCCAGATCCTGAGCGAGTACGAGCGGGGCGTCATCTTCCGGCTCGGGAAGCTCCTGCCCTTCACCAAGGGCCCCGGCCTAGTGCTGGTGTTCCGCCCAATTGACCGGATCGTGCGGATCAGCCTGCGCACGGTCGTGCACGACATTCCGCCACAGGACATCATCACCAAGGACAACGTGTCGGTGAAGGTGAACGCGGTCGTCTATTACCGCGTGCTCGAGCCGTCGAAGGCAGTGGTCGAGGTCGAGGACTACATGTACGCCACGTCGCAGCTGGCACAAACCACGCTGCGGAGCGTGCTGGGTGAGGCCGAACTCGACGAGCTGCTTTCCGAGCGGGACCAGCTCAACATCAAGCTGCAGCAGATCATCGACAGCCAGACTGACCCGTGGGGAATCAAGGTGTCGTCGGTCGAGGTCAAGCACGTTGACCTGCCCCAAGATATGCAGCGCGCGATGGCGCGGCAGGCCGAGGCCGAACGTGAGAAGCGTGCCAAGATCATCCACGCCGAGGGCGAGTTGATCGCCTCGGAAAAGCTCTCGCAGGCGGCCGCAATCATCGATCGCGAGCCGGCGGCCATGACACTGCGCTACCTGCAGACGCTGACCGACATCGCCACCGAGCAGAACTCGACGATCGTCTTCCCGTTGCCTCTCGAGATGATGCGAATGATCCAGCGGGGCGGCAAGGCCGAATAGCCGGACAAGCCGTCGCGGCCTTCGTCGGAACCGGCCTCCCCTCGGTCCTATGGCCGGATCTTCGCCCGGGGCTTCAAATCCCCCGTGCTGGCGGTGCACTAGTTTCGCGTACGGTCCTTGCGGGAGAGGAGCGATTGGGCGCCGCTTCAACGAGAGCCCGTTTCAGTAGCGAGGGGGTTTCAACCCGCTCCGCAACGGCTGTCGGTTGCTATCGCGGGGACGGCCGTGGCGAAGAGCAGACAGCCCCCATGCCACAGGAGCGCGCAGGCCGGCAGGCAGCAGTGGGGCCACCTGGCGCCGTAATGCCTCGGACAACGGCACTGACTCGCTTATCTGTCCGAACACTTGCGTCTCGACCCGGTCGAACATGCGGCGCAAGCGGCGTCAGGCGCCTCCCGTGAGGAAGACGCGCTCAATGAACCACCACGTGCCCGCGGCGATCACCACGAGCGAGCCGGCTGTGGTCACGCGCGCCCCCCACGCTGGGCTCCGCTGACGCAGTAGCGCGAGGAGCGAGGCCACGACGACCACGATGGCCAGTTGCCCGACCTCAACGCCGAGGTTGAACGAGAAGAGCGACCAACCGAGCGCCTCGGACGGGAGCCCGAAGTCGCGCAGGACGTTGGCGAAGCCGAACCCGTGGACCAAGCCGAACACGAGCGCGATCCAGGCGCGTACGTCACGGCCCTCGCCACGCACCAGGTTGTCGGCACCCACGAAAACTATGCTGAGGGCGATCGCGGGCTCGATGATCGTCGCCGGCGGGTCCACGATGTTGAGTGCCGCCAGCGACAGCGTGATGGAATGGCCGACCGTGAACGCGGTGACGATCTTCACCAGCGCGCCCCACCCGCCGCCGAGCAGCAGCAGCCCAACGAGGAACAGGATGTGGTCGGGGCCGATCATGATGTGCTCGATGCCCGACGGAATGAAGACGCCGAGCACAGCGAGCGCGCCCTGGGCGGTGCCCGAGAAGTAGATGCGCGGGTCGCTGTCGGCGGCGAAGATGCTCTGCTGGCGGATCTCGCCGTTGTCGAATACGTTGACAAACGTCCGGTGCGGCGGGTCATAGGGAAAGTAATGCGCCCAGATGGTGAGCGCGCCGGGGCGCGCAACCGGCACATCGAAGCGCAGGAGGAGCGCCTGCTGGTCGGGCACCACCTGCACGCCAACCCATTCGGGCTCCAGCGCGTCGCCATCGGCCTCGAGCTGCATCCGCGTCTCGAGGTACCTCGAGAGGCGATCAAACGACGCCTCGGCACGTGCTTGGACGAGCATCGCCTCCACCGGCTCGACCTCGAGCACCGCGGCGGCGTCGATCAAGTGGATCAGCAGCGACACCTCGAGGCGATCATCCTGGATGTCGAGGTCGAGGTAGCTGAACGGGGCATCGTGGGCCAGGGCGCGCCCGCCCGACAGAAGCAGCAGCAGCGCGACGAGCGCCTTCACTCGCATGACGATCGGCATTCTACTTCGCGGTGTCACGGCGGTAGGTGCGCGCGGTCCGCTGCAGGAGGGCGTCCACCAAAGCCCGCGGCAGCAGCCGGTTGCCCAGCACCAGTGCACGGTTCACGCGGCCGGTGACTAGGGTCGGCACGTCGGCCTCGACCGCCTCGTAGCCCTGGCGGGCCACCTCAGACGCCGTCTGCCACATGAACCGCGGCAAACGGCTCACCAGATGCCGGGTGCCAGTGACGTCGTGGAATTCCGACAGGGTGAAGCCGGGGCACAGCGCCGTGACATGCACCCCGCGGGCGCGCGACTCGTGACCGACCGACTCGGAGAACCGGATGAGGAACGCCTTCGAGGCCGCGTAGAGTGTGTGGTTGGCCGGGGCCGGCAGCATACCCGCAATCGACGCCACGTTGACGATCCGCCCGTACCCCCGTTCGAGCATCCCCGGCAGGAACCGGTAGGTCAGCTCGGTGACCGCGGTCACCAGCACCTGGAGGAACGCCTCGTGCACCTCCCAGCGGTGAGCCAGGAGCGGCCCGGGCATGCCGTAGCCGGCGTTGTTGACCAGCGCGTCGATGGTGAGACCGCGCGCCGCCACCTGGTCGACCAGCCGCTGCCGATCCTCTGGCACCGCCAAGTCGGCGGGCAGCACGTGCACCTGAACGCCGTGCCCTTCAGTCAGCCGGGACCCCAGCTTCAACAGTCGGCCCTCACGACGCGCGGTGAGCACCAGATCGTGGCCGTGCCGGGCGAACTCCTCGGCGAAGCCCTCGCCGATACCCGCTGAGGCGCCCGTGATCAGAGCCGTGCGGGGCATGCGCAACAGCCTACCTCGAGAGTGCTCAATGAGGGCCAAAGCCCCCGCTACTCCCGGCGGCAGAAGACAGCGCACTTCATGTACGACGTCTCGGGCACACCGAGCAGCACCGGGTGGTCGCGGCCCTGGGCCCACATCTCCACCATGACCATCAAGGCGTGGCAGTCGAGCGAGGCTTCGGCGGCATCGCTGCGAAGCGCTTGACTTGCATGTGGTACGAACAGCTGCAAGTCACCAGATGCCCACCTGGGCCGAGTCGCCGGATCGCGCGTAGGTTGATCTCCTTGTAGTCGGCCACCGTACTCAAGCGCAGCCTTGTTCCGGCCGCTCCGCGCCACGGCCTCCTCGAAGCTGCCCACCGCCTCGACGGGCCCCGTCAACCGCCGTCTAGCTGAAGCAGGCGACCACGCGGCGACGCGCAGCATCGCCGCCTCACGGTTCTCACGTGGTCGAGGACAAGTCCCGTCTGTTGCCCGTGCCGGAGGTCGGCCTCGAACTCCACGGCCCCTCGCGCACCACGACGATCTCGGGCACCTCGCCGTGGACTACCTCGACCGTGCGCGGGAGGCTCTCCACAGCGCGCTCCTGTAGGTCGTTCCGGGCCCGGATGGCAGCCGGAGCCCGCCGGTCGACCGGCGACGGCAGCAGGCGGTCCATGCTCTGCGACAGCGCCTGCACGAGGCGGCAGTCGCGCTCTAGC
The DNA here is from genome assembly GCA_964535675.1 of uncultured Bifidobacteriaceae bacterium. Taxonomy (GTDB): domain Bacteria; phylum Acidobacteriota; class Vicinamibacteria; order Vicinamibacterales; family UBA2999; genus CAZHTD01. The sequence continues at coordinate 7,432 of CAZHTD010000016.1, forward strand.
GGTCCACGACCAGCGACGGCTGCAGATCGCCCTCCGCCTGCACGAGGCGATAGGCGGTGGCATTCACGGTACGCGGTCGAGCTGGTCGCGGAGGCAGTCGAGGCCCGCCGGCGCGTCACCCCACGTGAGCAGCCGCAGTGCGATTTGCGACCGGCCGCTGTAGAGAGCGCGTGGGCCGAGCATGACAGCACGGCCCGATCACCGCCACCAGTCGGCGTAGTGAATCCACAGGTGGCCTGCGCGCAGGCGCTGCTCGGCGCGAGTGGTGACGCCCACACTCGGGCTCATGGCACGGTCATGGGACGAAGGGCCATAGTACAATCACCGGCCATGGCCCACCTTGCTGATCCCAGCCTTCACGCGTCACTCTCCGAGGTCGATCCCGAGATCGCCGGGTCCATCCACAACGAAGTCCACCGTCAAGCCAAGGGGCTCGAACTGATCGCCTCGGAGAACTTCGTCAGCCATGCGGTGCTCGAGGCCGTCGGCTCGGTGATGACCAACAAGTACGCCGAGGGCTATCCGGGACGGCGCTACTACGGTGGCTGTGAGTTCGTTGACGTGGCCGAGTCGCTGGCCATTGCCCGCGCGCGGACGCTGTTTGGCGCCGAGCACGCCAACGTCCAGCCGCACTCGGGTGCCCAAGCCAACACGGCCGTCTACCTGACGCTGCTGAAGCCGGGCGACACAGTGCTCGGCATGAACCTCGCGCACGGCGGCCACTTGACGCACGGCCATCCACTGAACTTCTCGGGCAAGCTCTACTCGATCGTGCCCTACGGCGTACGGCAGGACGACGAGCGAATCGACTACGACGAGATCGAGCGGCTGGCGCATGAGCACCGGCCGAAGATGATCATCGCCGGCGCGAGTGCCTACCCCCGCGTGATCGATTTCGAGGCCGTCGCCGCGGTGGCGCGGGCAGTGGAGGCACCTCTGGTGGTCGACATGGCACACATCGCGGGCCTAGTGGCTGGCGGTGTGCACCCGAGCCCGGTGCCGCACGCCGACTTCGTCACATCGACCACGCACAAGACGCTGCGCGGGCCGCGATCGGGCCTAGTGCTCTGCCGCGAACAGTACGCGAAGGACCTTGATCGCGCGGTCTTCCCCGGCGTGCAGGGCGGCCCGCTGATGCACGTCATTGCCGCCAAGGCCGTCTGCTTCAAGGAGGCCATGGAGTCAGGCTTTGCCGACTACCAGCGGCAGGTGGTAGCCAACGCACGCCGGCTGGCTGAGTCGCTGGCCAGCCACGGGTTCCGCCTGGTCAGCGGCGGCACCGACAACCACCTGATCCTCGTCGACGTCTTCTCCAAGGGCATTACGGGCCGCGACGCGGAGACGGCCTTGGGTCGTGCGGGCATCACGGTCAACAAGAACGCGATTCCCTTCGACCAGAACAAGCCGATGATCGCCAGCGGCATCCGCATCGGCACGCCCGCGCTCACCACGCGCGGGATGGGCCTGGCCGAGATGGACCGCGTGGGCGAGATGATCGGCCGCGTCCTGGCCGCGCCCGAGGACGAGCATGCCCTTGCCATCGTGCAGCAGGAGGTCGAGCGGCTGTGCCGGAGCTTCCCGCTGTACCCAGATCTCCAGTAGACGGGCCGACGCCCGACGAGGCCGCGCGCCTGCCCGTGGCGGTGGCCGCGGTGTTTGCCGACGACGGCCCGCTGGCCCGCGCCATCGACGGATACGAACCGCGGGAGGGCCAGCGGCAGATGGCCGACGCCGTAGCCACCGTCATCACCGAGGGCGGAATCCTGCTGGCCGAGGCGGGCACCGGCACCGGTAAGACCCTCGCGTATCTCGTGCCGGCACTGCTCAGCGGCGAGCGTGTGCTGGTATCGACCGGCACCAAGAACCTCCAGGAACAAGTTTATTGGAAGGACCTGCCGGCGCTGGCCAGTGCGTTCGGCGCGCCCATCTCGGCCACGCTAATGAAGGGACGCGCCAATTACCTCTGCCTGCACAAGTGGGAGATCTACCGCGACGCGGTCGACGGCAACACCGGCACCCCCGGGCGGCGGATCAAGTCCGGCGACCAGGTGCTACTGCCCATGATCACCGAGTGGGTAGGCCGTACCGAAAGCGGCGACCGCGCTGAACTCGACGAGTTGCCCGAGGACCTGCCGCTCTGGCAGGAGCTGGCCGCCGACGCGGAGAGCTGTCTTGGCGTCGAGTGCCCCCACCATCACGACTGCTACGTGACGCGGATGCGCCAGCGCGCAGCCGTGTCCGACGTCGTGATCGTGAACCACCACCTGCTGTGCGCCGACGCGGCCGTCCGGCAGAGTGCCTACGGCGAGGTGATTCCCGGCTCGACGACGCTGGTGGTCGACGAGGCGCACCAGCTCGAGGAGGTCGCCACTCAGTACTTCGGCGTGGCGTTCGGGGCACGGCGAGTGGACGACCTGGTGCGCGATGGTGAGCGGCTGCTGGCTGCGCGGCTGTTCGACGCCGGGAATGCCGAGGTGCTGCGTGTGCTCACCCGCGTCGCCGAACGCTCGCGCGGGCTGTTCTCGCGGCTCGGCGCCGCACACGCCGCCCGGAAGCTCGGTGCGCGAGTCGCGGAGGGACGATCGCGGCGCGAGCCCGAGGGTCGCGCGCGGTACACCGCCGACGGCCTGAGCGAACAGTGCGAGGAGGGCATGCTGCTGGCCGACGCGCTCGAGGCCCTGGAGGCGACGCTGAAACTGACGCGGCCGTCAGAACGCGAGGCCACCGCCAACATCGAGGAGGCCGCAGAGGCTGCGGCGAGCCTAGCGCGTCGGGCAAGTGAGCTGCACACAGACCTTCGGTTCCTGCTGAAAGCCGACGATCCCGACTTCGTGTACTACGCGGAGAGCCGGGGACGGACCGTCTACCTGCACGCTTCGCCGATCGACGTCTCGCGAATCGTGCAGGGCGCGCTATTCGAGCGGATGCGAGCCACGGTGCTCACGTCGGCCACGCTGGCCGTCGACGGTTCGTTCGACTACGTCCGGGGCCGGCTGGGCATCCGCAGCGGAAAGGAGATCCGCGTCGCGTCTGAGTTCGACTATACCCGCCAAGCCATACTGTACCTGCCCCGCCGGATGCCATCGCCGAAAACCCCGACGTTTGCCGAGGCTGCCGCGCGCGAGACCGCCGAGATCCTGAAGGCGACCGCGGGCCGGGCGTTCGTGCTGTTCACTAGTTACGCCGTGCTCAACGCCGTGCAGCAAGTGCTTGAAATGACGCTGCCGTTTCCGCTGCTGGTGCAAGGGACGGCGCCGCGGTCGGTGCTGATCCAGCGCTTTCGGACCACCCCGAACGCGGTGCTGCTAGCGACGGCCAGCTTCTGGCAGGGCGTGGACGTGGCCGGCGAGGCGCTGAGCTGCGTGATCGTCGACAAGCTGCCCTTCGCCTCGCCAGGCGATCCGGTGACTGCCGCGCGGATCGAGGCCATCATCGAGCGGGGCGGGGATGCCTTCGGCGAGTACCAAGTGCCGCTTGCGGTGCTGGGCCTCCTCCAAGGCCTAGGCCGGCTGCTGCGCCACCGGACCGACCGGGGGGTGTTGGCGGTGCTCGACCCCCGGCTGCGCACCATGGAGTACGGCCGCCGGTTCCTCAACGCGCTGCCGCCGGCGCCGGTCACTCACGACATCAAGACGGTGGCCGCCTTCTTCAGGTAGACTAGAAGGGGCCTTTACGGACGGGGCTGACGATGCGCAAACGTTAGAGAGTTTCTTGGAGAGTTAGCATGCGGAACAACATCTACCGAGGCGTGCTGGCACTAGCCGTTGCGCTGGCGGTTTCCGCGCCCGCATACGCCCAGAACATCGTGACCGGCACGGTCACGGGTCCCAACGGCGAGCCCGTGGAAGGAGCGACGGTCACGCTGCTGAACCCGAGTGACAACCGGACCTTTGAGGTCGTGACCGACGCCGGCGGCACATGGATGCAGATCGGTGTCCCAGCCGCCACGTACAACATGACGATCGTCAAGGACGATCTCACCCTAGCGAGTACCATCACGACCACTCCCGGGCGCAACGCGTTCAGCCATTCACTGGCCCCGGCCAGCGAGGACGGCGGCGTGAACGCCCAACTGGCCGCAGCGCTCGGCTCGGCCGCACTCGAGGCTGGCGACAACGAGACGGCCATTCTCCGCTTCACGGAGGTCCTGGGCGTGGCACCTGACTGCCTGGAGTGTCATTACAACGTTGGCCTCGCCCACATGAATCTGCGCCAGTACGACGACGCTATCGCGGCCTTCCAGCAGGTGGTTGCGCTTGACCCGCTGTCAGTGGACGGCTTCAACGGGCTAGCCAGCGTCTACAATGCAACGCGCCAGTTCGACCTAGCCGCCGAGGCGAGCGCACGGGCCAGCGAACTAGCCGGCGCCGACCCGGCTGCCGCCGGCAGCGCCGACGCCCTCTTTAACCAGGGCGTGATCTTCTTTAATGCCGGGCAAATGGCTGATGCCCAGACGCAGTTCCAGAACACCATCGAGTTGGACCCGGGCTACGCTGACGCCTACTACCAGCTCGGCATGGCGTCGCTGAACCTCGGCCAGATCGCGCAGGCCCTCGAGGCCTTCGAGGGCTATCTCGAGGTCGCGCCAGACGGCCCCCGTGCAGCCGAGGTGCAGGGTTTCGTGCAGCAGCTCGGCGCCATCCAGTAGCACCGCGCCGGGCATCGGACCGCTGCTCACCATCGCCGACCGGCTGACCGCCGTCCGCGAGCGCATCGTCGCCGCGGCGGCCTCAGCCGGCCGGGATCCCGCTTCCGTCAGGCTGATCGCCGTTTCCAAGGCATTTCCGCTGGAGTTCGTCCGTGAAGCGTTCGCGGCGGGACAGCGCGACTTCGGCGAGAATCGCGTCCAGGAAGCTCTACAGAAAATCCAGGGATCGCCAGACATCGCAATCAGGTGGCATCTACTCGGCCACCTACAGACGAACAAGGCCCGCAAGGCGGGTGGGGTGTTCACGGCCATCCATTCGGTCGACCGACCGGAGCTGCTCGAGCGGCTCGACACGGCAGCGGCCGAGGCCGGGACGCACCCTGACCTGCTGATCCAGGTGGACTTGGCCGGCGAAGCCACGAAGTTCGGGGCACCACCGGCCGAGGTGCCGCGGATGCTGGAGGCGGGAGGCCGCTGTCGCACCGCTCGGGTTGTCGGGCTGATGACGCTGCCCCCACGAGCCGAGTCGCCTGAGGAGACCCGGCGCTGGTTCTCCAGCCTGCGCGGCCTGCGGGACCAGTGGCTCGACGAAGGCGTGCCCGCCTCGATGTTGCGAGAGCTGTCGATGGGGATGAGTAGGGACTTCGAGGTGGCTGTCCAGGAGGGCGCCACTATTGTGCGAGTAGGCACCGCGATCTTCGGGAGACGTGATAGTTGAGTCAGATGATCAGGATCGGTCGGCTGATCGGGATCAGCAGGGTGAAGCTCCGCGCCGTTGATGCCGGACCGTTACCGTAACGCCGCTTGCCCTGCGCTTTTAGTGCCGGTTCCGCTCAGTCACCCGAGGGTTCAACCGCGATGAGGTGACGGCGTTCCTGGTGGAGGCCCGCTGGCGACTACGAAAAGGCCGTCCGCGAGAACGAGCGGCTGCGCAAGGACATGACCGGATTCGAGTCGTTGATCGCCCTGTTCCGCAACCTCGAAACCAGCTTCACCCTGAACAGTGCCCAGCGGATGGTCGACAACAGGCAGGCTATCGGCCCGTCCACACGGCCCCGGCGGACCGCCTTCCTCGTCCGCCTCACCGCCGCCTCCGTGGACACCACGGCCAACAATCAGCTGATTGCGCTTCTCGCCCGGTCGCTCGGCGGGGCGAAACGTGTGCTGGTCATCACCTCAGGCGCGCGGCAAACACAACAAGCGTGTCCGCGTCGCGGGCACGACCACACTTGCCGTTCGTGAAATACTCAGCGTGTGAGTTTAGCCACCGCGGACCTCCTGATCGAGCACGCCTTCACCGCGGTCACCTGTGCCGGTCCGGCACCCTTGACGGGCTCGGTACTCGGCCGAACGGGGGCCATCAATCAGCCGGCGGTGGCCTCCTCGGGGGGCCGGATTGTGTATGCGGGCCCCGCATCGGCACTGGCCGATCACGTGGACCTTGCACCCCGCGCGATGCGCATCGATGCCACGGACTGCTCGCTTCTGCCGGGGTTCGTGGACGCGGCCCCGGCCGAGACCGCTGGTGCCGACGGCGACGAGGACGCCGGCGCCGAGTGGGCACTCGCACACGGGGTCACCACCTGGATCAGCGGCCGCGACCGGCGCGAAGGCGCGACGGTGCTCGCCCCGGCCGAGGCCCTGCTGGACAACCGAGCGAACGTGCCGTCGGCTCGGCCGCGTGTCGCCGCGGGCGAACCTGTGGCAGTGACGGCGTGCGCCCGTAGCGGCGGCGCCCTCCACGTATCGACCATGCCTTACGCTTTGATGGTGGGGTCGCTCGCCATGGGCCTGACGGTGGACGAGGCTGTGGTCGCGGCCACCCTCAACGCCGCCTGGTCGCTCGAGTGCGACGGCGAGTGCGGCAGCCTCGAACCGGGCAAGCGGATGGATGTGGTCGTGGTCAAGGGTCGGCCTGGGGCGCTGCTGCGAGTCGGCGCCCCGGCGGTGCGGATGGTGATCCGGGAGGGGAAGCTGGTCTCGCGGGTCTAGAGACCGGCTACTCCTCTTCATCCATCACGCCGGGGGCGAGTAGCGAACGCCTCGCCTGGAACGACAGTTCCACTGGGTAGAAGTTGTTCGGGAAGAACTTGTACGGCTGGGCGTCGGTAGTCACCGCGGTCGTTCAGGTGCCCTGCCGCTGAACCGATGACGTCCTCGGATGCGATCGGCAGGTCCATCTCACCCCCCACTGAGAGGAGCTGATTGTGGATCTGCGCAGTCGGCACCTGCGAGCCGAACGTGATGAGCAGAAACGCGGTGTCCTTGCCGTCAAGACGTTCCGAGGGTATCCGAGCACAGAGGCGCCAGCCTCTGCGCACTGACTGGTGCCGGGTCCTGCAAGGCTCGGCCCCAGTCAGTGAATCTGGTGGAGGAAGCGGTTCCAACGGATGCCAGTGTCAATGCCCGGGCTCGTGGTGGCGTCGCCGTAGGAGAAGTAGATGAACAAGGCCTTGCCCTTGACGTACTCCCGCGGCATGAACCCCCAGTAGCGGCTGTCCTCTGAGTTGTCACGGTTGTCGCCCATCATGAAGTACTCGCCTTGGGGCACGGTGACGGGGCCGTAGTTGAAACGCAGGTCGAAGGCATCGGTGCCCTGCTCCGGGTACTCGCGGGGCGGGATGAGGAACCGGACGTAGGGTTCGTCGATCGGCTCGCCGTCGATGTAGACGGTCTTGTTGCGCAGCTCCACCGTCTCGCCGGGCAGGCCGATAACGCGCTTGATGAAGTCGCGCTCGGGCTCCTCGGGGTATTTGAAGACCAGGATGTCGCCGCGCTCGATCTCATCGATCGGCAGCAGTGTGTCCTCAAGGTCGGTGAGCGTGGGACCGACGGTGAACTTGTTGACCAGCAGGTGATCACCGACCAGCAGGTTGTTCTCCATCGAGCCGGTCGGAATCTTGAAGGCCTCGATGATGAAGGTACGCGCGAACAAGGCCAAAACGACCGCTACCACGATCGACTCGAAGTACTCGCGAGCCTGCGACTTGCGCCACGGGCGCGCCTCGGACGTTGCCGGCCGTCCGGCCGTGCGCGGATCGACACGCATCTTCTTTCGTTTCGCCATGCGTGCGCCTATTCTCCCCCACCGACGCGAAGCACCGCCAGAAAGGCCTCCTGCGGGATCTCCACGCGGCCCACGCGCTTCATCCGCCGCTTGCCTTCTTTCTGCCTCTCGAGTAGCTTGCGCTTGCGGGTAATGTCCCCGCCATAGCATTTGGCGATCACGTTCTTCCGTAACGCCTTCACTGTCTCGCGCGCGATGATACGGTTGCCGATTGACGCTTGGATCGCAACCTCGAACATCTGGCGCGGGATCAACTCCCGCATCTTCGAGGCCAGCGCCTTCCCGCGCCCGTAGGCGGCGTCGCGATGCACGATGACCGAAAGCGCGTCCACCGGATCGCCGTTGACCAGGATGTCCATCTTGACCAGCGGCGACTCCCAGAAACCGGTTACATGGTAGTCGAGCGACGCGTACCCGCGCGACACGGTCTTAAGACGGTCGTAGAAGTCGAGCACCACCTCGTTGAACGGCATCTCGTAGGTTACCAACACACGGTCCGACTGCAGATACTCGAGCTTCTGCTGGACACCACGCTCGTCCTGGCACAGCTGGATGACCGCTCCCACATGCTCGGCCGGGGTCATGATTGTCGCCGTGATCACTGGCTCCTCGATCTTCGTGATCGAGCCCGGGTCGGGGAGATTGGCCGGGCTGTCGATCTCGAGCACCTCGCCGTCGGTTGTGGTCACCCGGTAGAGCACGCCCGGCGCGGTGGTGATTAGGTCCATGCCGTACTCACGCTCGAGCCGCTCCTGAACGATCTCCATGTGGAGAAGGCCGAGGAACCCGCAGCGGAAGCCGAACCCGAGCGCCACCGACGTCTCGAGCTGGAAGAACAGCGATGCGTCGTTGAGCTGCAGCTTCTCGAGCGCCTCGCGCAGTTCGGCGTACTGATGGTTCTCCACCGGGTAGAGGCCAGCGAACACCATCGGCTTCAGCTCCTTGAAGCCCGGGCACGGCGCTGCCGTTGGGTGCCGCGCGTCGGTTATCGTGTCGCCGATCTTGGCGTCTGACAGCGTCTTGATATTGGCCACCACGAAACCCACCTCGCCCACGCCGAGCTCGTCCACGGGCACGGCCTTGGGCAAGAACACACCCAGCTCGTCGATTTCGTGGTCCTGCCTCGTGGCCATGAAGCCGACCTTCGCGCCTTTCCGCAGCGCGCCGTCGATCACGCGCACGACGATCACGACCCCGCGGTACGGGTCGTACCAAGAATCGAACACGAGGGCCTTGAGGGGAGCGCCGGGACTACCGTCCGGCTGCGGCAGGTGCGCGACGATTCCCTCGAGGATCTCCTTGACCCCGGTACCCTCCTTGGCCGAGGCCAGGATGGCTGTGGACGCGTCGAGCCCGATCACGTCCTCGATCTGTCGGCGGCACTCGTCGGGCTGAGCGCTCGGCAGGTCGATCTTGTTGATGACCGGGATGAGCTCCAGGTCATTGTCGACCGCCAAGTAGGCGTTGGC
>CAZHTD010000016.1:16625-52525 GCA_964535675.1 uncultured Bifidobacteriaceae bacterium
TGCGCCTCGACGCCCTGGGCGGCGTCGACCAGCAGCAGGGCGCCTTCGCAAGCTGCAAGCGACCGGGTGACCTCGTACGAGAAGTCGACGTGGCCGGGCGTGTCGATCAGGTTGAGGATGTAGGTGTGTCCGTTATTGGCCTTGTAGGTGAGCCGGACCGGGTGCGACTTGATGGTGATCCCACGCTCGCGCTCGAGGTCCATCGCGTCGAGCACCTGTGACGACATCTCGCGCGCCTGCAGCGCGCCCGTCTGCTCGAGAAAGCGGTCGGCAAGCGTCGACTTGCCGTGATCGATGTGGGCTATGATCGAGAAGTTGCGTATGAAGCGCGGATCCATCGAAAGGTAATCTTCCGATTCTAGCAGTTCGCGCCAGGGGCGCCGCCGGGCCTAGCGCTGCTCGAGTGGAACCCAACGCTGGGGGTACTCGGGTCCCGTGTACTCGGCGCGCGGACGGATGAGGCGGTTGTTCGCGTACTGCTCGAGCACGTGCGCCGTCCAGCCCGACATCCGGCTCACCGCGAAAATCGGCGTGTAGAGGTCCAGGTCGATCCCTAGCGCGTAGTAGGTCGAGGCCGAGTAGAGATCGACGTTAGCCGCAATCTGCTTCTCGCGCAGCATGAGCGCCTCGATCTGCTTAGTCATGTCGAACCAGGCGGTGTTGCCTTGCTGCTCGCCAAGCGCCTTCGACATCCGCCGCAGGTGTGTGGCCCGCGGGTCTTCGGTGGTGTACACACGATGGCCGAAGCCTGGGATCTTCTCGTTGCGGGCCAGCTTCGCGCGCACAGCGGCCTCGATGCGCTCGGGGCTCGCCGTCTCGCCTAGCTCGAGCAACATCCGCATCACGGCCGCGTTGGCGCCGCCGTGGAGGGGGCCCTTGAGAGTACCGATGGCCACTACCATCGCCGAGTACAGGTCGGTCAACGTGCCGGCCGCCACGCGGGCGGCGAACGTCGAAGCGTTTAGCTCGTGGTCCGCGTGCAGGATCAGCGCGACGTCGAACGCGCGAACGGCCGCCGCAGTGGGCCGCTCACCGGTCAGCATGTAGAGGAAGTTGGCGGCGTGGCCGAGCACGGGATCGGGCGTGATGGGGCCCCCGCCGGTTTGCAGCCGCCCCCAGGTGGCCACCACGCTCGCCACCTGGCCCGTCAGCCGGACGGCTGTGCGGTAGCGCGCCTGCGGCGAGGCATCGGCAACATCGGCATCGTAGTGCGCCAGCGCCGAGACGATGGTGCGGCTCGCGTCCATGCCGTCGACCGACGGCAGTGACCGCATCAGGCGGATGATCGGCTCGGGCAGCGCTCGGGCAGACGCCAGCTGTGACTGGAGGTCGCCGAGTTCGGCACGGGTCGGCAGCCGCCGGTGCCACAGCAGGTGGCAGACCTCCTCGAAACTGGCGCGCTGGGCGAGATCGTGGATGTCGTGGCCGCAATAGGCCAAGACGCCGTTCGCCCCGTCGAGGTAGCAGATGGCTGACGCGGTGGCGACGACGTCTTGAAGTCCGGCCTTCGGCCGGGCGTCGGTGGGCATGAGCCGATCGTATTACGGAACCGGTCCATGTCCGACGGGGACTACTCGGTCGCTAAGTAACGAATACCGTTATCGACACCTTGACGGGCACGCAATGGAGGTGGGTCAGGAACAACTGCTACTGCCGGACGGCGTCGGCCGCGAAGGCGGCAACCGCATTGCAAACCCCCAGCGTCAGGATCTCGAGCATGCTCCTGGGGTGACAGGCTCTTGCCCGATGGGGGTCTTCGGTATACTGCCGGGTCAGGTCAGGCAGTCAACGCGGCCAGCGACCAGCGCCTCGGTCACGTCTCGATGAACGATCACGAACTTCGTACGCTGCTCGACCAGGTCCGGGCCGGTGCCCTGGAGCCGGCTGCGGCCGCCGAGCGGATCGGCGATGCGCTGCGCGCTGCACCGTTCGAGGACCTCGGGTTCGCGCGCCTCGACACGCATCGCGAGGTCCGCCAAGGCTTCCCCGAAGTCGTCCTCGGCCTGGGGAAGACGCCCGAGCAGGTGGGTGTGATCGCCGAGCAGATCGCCGCCCGAGGCCAGTCGCTGTTGGTGACGCGGGCCGACGTGGCCGCATGGGAGGCTGTACGCGCGCGGTTACCCGAGGCCGAGTACCACTCAACGGGGCGGACGATCACGCTCATGCGGAAGCCCCCGACGCTTGGCCATGGCATCATCCTGATTGTCTCGGCGGGAACATCTGACGCACCAGTGGCCGAGGAGGCCGCCATCACTGCCACGATGATGGGCAACACCGTCGACCGCCTGTTCGACGTGGGCGTGGCAGGTATCCACCGCGTGCTGGCCGAGCGCGAGCGCCTGCAGCGCGCGCGCCTCGTCATCGTCGTGGCCGGCATGGAGGGCGCCTTGCCAAGCGTGATTGCGGGCTTGGTGCGCGTGCCCGTGATCGCGGTGCCGACCAGCATCGGCTACGGCGCCAGTTTCGGCGGCATCGCGCCGCTGCTCGGCATGCTCAACAGTTGCGCGAATGGCGTCGCAGTCGTCAACATCGACAACGGCTACGGCGCGGCGTGCGTCGCTAGCCTCATGAACCACGTCTAGTGCCTGTCCGCGACGCCACACTGCGGGCGGTCGAGTTCCCCGCCATCGTGGAGGTGCTCGTCAGTCTGGCCGCTACGCCGGGCGGTGCCGGGCGGCTGGCCGCGCTCACGCCCGCTACCGACGAGGCCCACGTGCGGCGCGCGCAGCAGGGAACGACCGAGGGCGTGCGCTTCCTCAGCGAGCATCAGGGCTTTCCGCTGCTGGCACCGGACGGCGCCGAGGTGGCGCTGGAGGCCCTGTCCCGGACCGGGGTGATCATCGAGCCGCCACGACTGCTCGCCGTGTGCGAGTTCCTGGAATCGATCGCCGCCACGCACGCGGCCATCGATGAACAGCGCAACAAAGTGCCGCTGCTCGCCGAGGTGGCCAGCGGCGTGGCGGCCTTCGGGGCCGAGATCGCTGCCGTGCGGCGCGCGATTGACCCCGCCGGCGCGGTCACCGACGCTGCAAGCCCCGAGTTGGCCGCCATCCGTGACCGGCTACGGAAGCAGCGCGGCAAGCTCCGCGGATCGCTTGACGCGCTCCTCAAGGGGCGCGAAGCGAAGTACCTCCAGGAACAGGTCGTCACCGACCGCCACGGCCGGTACGTGCTGGTGGTCAAGACCGAGCATCGCGACGCGATTCCTGGCATCGTGCACGGCAGCTCGGCCAGCGGTGCCAGCCTGTACCTCGAGCCGCTCGGCACCGTGGAGGTCAACAACGACATCGTCTCGCTCGAGGAGCGTGAACTGACGGAAGTGCGGCGAATCCTGCTGGCACTCACCGACGGCTTCCGCGCGCGGTCCAACGAGCTGCTCCGCACGGTCGAGGCGGCCACCGAGCTCGACGCGATCCAAGCCAAGGCTAGGTTTTCGTCGCTGGTCGGGGGCGTCGCGCCCGCGGTGACCAGCGAAGGTGGGCTCGTGCTCAAGGCGGCGCGGCACCCGCTGCTGATCGGCGCGGTCCGCTCGACGCGCGACGGCTGCCGCGACGACGGGTCGGTGCCCGTCCCGGTCGACATCCGCATCGAGCCGCCGTCGCGCGTGCTGATAATCGCCGGCCCTAACACCGGTGGCAAGACGGTGGCACTGAAGACCACCGGCCTGCTGGCCGTGATGGCGCAGGCGGGGCTGCACGTGCCGGCCGCTGAGGGGTCGCGGTTACCCGTGTTCCAGTCGATCTTCGCCGACATCGGCGACGAGCAGTCGATCACCGCCAGCCTCTCGACGTTCTCGGCCCACGTGACCAACGTGGTGTCGATGGACCACGACCTGCGGCTGCCGTCGCTGATCCTGCTCGACGAGGTCGGCGCCGGCACGGACCCCGCCGAGGGCGGAGCGCTCGGGATCGCGGTCATCGACCACTTCCGCCAGCGCGGTGCCCACCTGATCGCCACCACGCACTACGACGCGCTGAAGTCGTACGCTTCGACGACAGCTGGTGTGGCCGGCGCGGCCTTCGGCTTCGACCCGGCAACGTTCGCGCCGACCTACCGGCTGGTCTACGGCTCGCCTGGGCGCAGCCTGGCGCTCGAGATCGCGGCCCGGCACGGGATGCCACCGGCCGTGGTCAAGGCCGCACGAGGCCATCTCACCGAACCCGAGAAGCAGCTGGCCGAGCATTTGGCACAACTCGACCGCGAGCTGACGGCGCTGGCCGTCGCGCGCCGGACCCTCGACGACGAGCGACGCGTGCTGGCGGAAGCCGCGCGGGCACTGGAAGCGCGCGAGGTCTCGGTGCACAAGCGCGAGCAGCGGGCGCGCAGGCGCCTCGACAGGACCGTCGACGAGCAGATTCGCGACGGCCGGCGGCGGATCGACACGGTGATCCGGGAGCTGAAGGCGCGCGCCAGCGAGATGGCGAGCCAGTCGGCGCTCGCGCCGCGCATCAACACCGGTAAGATCGGCGAGGCGCGGGCCGCCGCCCGGGCGGCGATCGACGAGGTGGGTCGCTGGCCCGGAGGGGTAGCACCCGAGGCACCGCGTGAGGAACCTGCCTCCGGCCCGCCGCCCGAGCTGGCGCCTGGGGTTCGCGTGCGCGTGGGCGTCCTGGGCCTTGAGGGACGCGTACTGAGCATCGACGGCGCCCGCGCCGAGGTCGACCTCAACGGCAAGCGGATGCGCACCGCAGTCGGCGAGCTGCACCCGCTGGCCCCCGCAGCCGCGGGCGCGGTGAAGGTCAGCATCGACCTTGCCTCGCACAAAGGCACGCTGACCGTGCTGAACGTCATTGGCTGCACCGTGGACGAGGCCATCGCGCGCACGGAGAAGTTCCTGGACCAGTCGATGATGGGCGACGTACACACGCTGCGCGTGATCCATGGGCACGGGACCGGCCAGCTCCGCCGTGCGCTGACGGCCTTCCTCCGCGACCACCCACTGGTGGCCAGCATCGGGCCAGCACGCGACAAGCCGGGTGGCGGGGTGACCGTCGTGGAACTGAAGGATTGAAGGGCAGCCGATGGGCCTCTTCCCCCAGTCGTTCATCGACGACCTGAAGCAACAGGCCGACATCGTGGCGGTGATCCACGACTACGTCACGCTGAAGAAGTCCGGCACCACCTTCAAGGGGCTGTGCCCGTTCCACGGCGAGAAGACGCCCTCGTTCCACGTCAACAAGGACAAGGGCTTCTTCCACTGCTTCGGCTGCGGCGTGGGCGGCGACGTGTTCAAGTTCCTCGAGCTGCAGGACAAGATGTCATTCCCGGAGGCAGTCAAGCTCTTGGCGCAGCGCTTCGGCCTTACGCTGCCAGAGCTAGAGCAGACCGACGAGCAGCGCGCCAACTCGGCAGAGCGCGAGTCTCTGCTGAAGGTGCACGAGGCAGCGGCCGCCTGGTTCCGGGAGCAGCTGACCACGCCGACCGGCGCGCGCATCCGCCAGCAGATCGCCGACCGCGGCATCACCGACGCCACCTCCGAGACACTGGGCCTGGGCTTCGCACCTCCCGGGCGCAACGGGCTACTCCGCACGCTCCAAGGCCAAGGGTTCAACCGGCCGCTGCTGATGCGCGCCGGGCTGGCGTTCGAGCGCGACGATGGGAGCCTCGTTGACCGTTTCCGCAACCGGCTAATTATTCCCATCCGCCGCGACACGGGATCGGTGACCGCCTTCGGCGGGCGCGCGGTCGTGCCCGACCAGCAGCCGAAGTACCTGAACTCGCCCGAGACGCCGATCTACACGAAGAGCCGGACGCTGTACGGCCTCGACCTATCAAAGCAGGCGATCCGCCGCAGTCACTTCGCGATCCTCGTGGAGGGCTACTTTGATCTAGCACAGCTATATCAGGCCGGCTTCACCAACGTAGTGGCCAGCTGCGGCACCGCGCTTACGGCACACCAGGCGCAGCTCCTGTACCGCTTCGCCAAGCGGGTGGTCCTCAGCTTCGACCCGGATGCCGCCGGACAGGGCGCGGCCGCGAACTCGTGTGAGATCCTGGTCGGGGAAGGCTTCGACGTCAACGTCGCCATACTGCCGCCAGGCGGAGACCCCGATACCTTCGTCAGGCAGCAGGGCCCGCAAGCCTACCAGGAGCAGCTGCGACAGTCGCACCCCTACCTGGAGTACCTGCTGGATCGCACTACTAGGGGACACAACCTGAACACCGATGAAGGACGTGTGCGCTTCCTAGGCGAGATGCTGCCGGTGGCGGCGCGCATCCCCGACGCCGCGGCGCGTGACCGGTTTGCCGATCGGCTAGCTTTCAAGGCCAAGGTCACCGACGAGGTAGTCCGCGCCGAGATCCGGAGAGCGGCCGTCCAGCGCAAGACCACACTGCCCTCAGCGCGGCAGCTGTCGAGCCCCGGGCAGGTAACGCGGGCGGAAAAGGGCCTGATCTGGTGGCTTGTCCACCGGCCGGCCGACGCCCTGCCCGCCTTGGAGGGGCTGGAGCCGGGAGATACGGATGGGCTGGCGGCCGGTTCGGTGCTGGATCTCGCCTTGCAACTGAACAACAATAAGGGGTTCACACCATCCACGTTTCTCGAACGTCTCAGTGCGAGAGAGGCCCAGCTGGTCACCGGAGTGGCGAGCGAGGCCGAGCCGCCGGTGAACGAAGTGGGTGGGTGTGTCCGTGTAATCAGAACGCTCCGCTACGAGCGTGAGCGTGCGGATGTGCAGCGCGAGATTGAGCGCCTGCAGCAGCAGGGCTCCAGCGGGCACGGCAACGAGATCGATCGGCTCTGGGCGAAGAAACAGGAGCTGTGGCGGCGAATCGAGCGCCTGACACAGTAAGCCACGGGAGAACGCGATTGTCCCTGTCGATTGAAGAACGGTACGACGAAGTCCGGCAGCTCCTCCAGACCGGCAAGGAAAAGGGCTACCTCCTCTACGACGAGGTGAATGAGATCCTCCCGTCGGAGGTGACTTCGTCCGAGGAGATCGACGAGTTGTTCAACGCGTTCGGCGCCGCCGGCATTGAGGTCGTCGACTCGGACAAGGCCTACAGGGGCGACAAGGACTTCGACCGTGACAGCAGCAACGACGAGCCCGAGCTCGACCTGACGCCCGGCGCGCTCGACAAGACCAACGACCCAGTCCGCATGTACCTGCGCGAGATGGGCACGGTGCCGCTGCTCACCCGCGAGGGTGAGGTGGCCATCGCCAAGCGGATCGAGCGCGGTAAGCTGGCGGTCATCAAGTCGATCTCGCGAACACCGACCATCGCCCAGTACATCATCAACATGGGCGAGCACCTGCGCGCCGGCGAGCGGACGGTGCGCGAGCTAGTGATCTTTAGCGACGAGGAGATCACCGAGGACGTGATTCAGGACCGCCACGAAGCACTGCTGGCCCAGATCGACGGGGTGAAGAAGGCACGGGCCGCGTACGTGAAGCTGGCCGAGAAGATGGAGGCGATCTCCAAGAAGGACAAGAGGCGCTACCGCCGCGCGCGCCGCAAGGCGTTGCGCGCGCGCATTGAGGTGTCGCGCCTTATCCGCCAGATCGAGTTCACCGAGATCGTCAAGCGCTGCCTGATCGACGAGGTGAAGGATGCCGTCGACGCCGTCCAGCAGGTGCAGCGCGAGGTCGCTTCCGTCGAGCGTCAGCTCAATCCGAAGATTAAGGGGCGCAAGCTCAAGGACGAGGACAAGAAGGCGCTCCAAAAGAAGCTGCGCGAGTGCCGCGCCGCCGTGCGGTCGATGATCGTCGAGCTTGAGGAGACCCCCGAGCGGCTCGAGCACACCATCGACACGATCGCGCGCGGAGAGTACCAGGCCGAGCTGGCCAAAAGCGAGCTGGTCGAGGCCAACCTCCGCCTAGTGGTCTCGATCGCCAAGAAGTACACCAACCGCGGCCTGCAGTTCCTGGACCTGATCCAGGAGGGCAACATCGGCCTGATGAAGGCGGTCGACAAATTCGAGTATCGCCGCGGCTACAAGTTCTCGACCTACGCCACGTGGTGGATCCGCCAAGCCATCACCCGCGCGATCGCCGACCAGGCCCGAACCATCCGGATCCCGGTGCACATGATCGAGACGATTAACAAGCTGATCCGCACCTCGCGCGCGCTCGTCCAAGAACTCGGCCGCGAGCCGACCTCCGAGGAGATCGCCAAACGGATGGACATTCCGGTGACCAAGGTGCGGAAGGTCCTGAAGATCGCGCAGGAGCCGATCTCGCTCGAGACGCCGATCGGCGAAGAGGAGGACAGCCACCTTGGCGACTTCATCGAGGACCGCAACATCGTGTCACCAGCCGAGGCCGTCATCACTCTGAACCTCAAGGAGCAAACTGACGCGGTACTCAAGTCGCTGACGCCGCGCGAAGAGAAGGTGATCAAGATGCGGTTCGGGGTGGGTGACGGCAGCGAGCACACGCTGGAAGAGGTAGGCCAGAACTTCGCCGTGACCCGCGAGCGCATACGCCAGATCGAAGCCAAGGCACTGCGCAAGCTCCGGCACCCGTCGCGCAGCCGTAAGCTCAAAGCGTTCCTCGAGGGACGCACATAGCATTCTAGTCGGGGCCCGTAGCTCAGCGGTCAGAGCGGCCGGCTCATAACCGGTTGGTCCCAGGTTCGAATCCTGGCGGGCCCACCACCAATCCGGCGCTCCTAGAGCGTCTGGTTCGTGGATCTCTATGTTTTGCCCGGGGCCGGTGGACCTGATAGTGTGATCGGCCTCTTGTGAAGCAATGTCGCCAGACCTTGAACGATTGATCGAGTTGCAGCGGCTGACCTCGGCCATCGCCGAGGCGCGCCGTGCGATCGATGCCCACCCCGGGCGGCTGCAGGCCGCCGACACCCTCCTGAACGACGCCATTCAGGCGGTCGAGACCGCCACCACCGCCCTCGACGAGAACAAGCAGCGCCGCCGCAATCTCGAGAAGGAGGCCGCCGTCTTCCAGGGCCGGCTCACGAAGTTCCAGGAGCAGCTCTCGGTCGTCAAGACCAACAAGGAATACCAAGCCATGCAATCCGAAATCGCCTCGGCTAAAGTGGCACTGGGCGCCGTCGAGGAGCGCCTCCTCGAGAGCATGGTCGAAATGGACGTACTGGCGGCAAAGTTCGACGAGGCCAATGCCGTGAAGGCCGCCAAACGGAAGGAAGTCGACGCCGAGAAGCAGGTGCTGGCCGGCGAGCTAGCGAAGACCAAAAGGGCGCTTGCCGAGGCCGCCACCGCCCACGAGGCCCTGCTCGCCGAGCTCCCCGCCCGTGTGATCGCCCTGTTCGACAAGGTGGCGAAGATGCGCCGGGGCGTCGCGCTGTCGCACGCCACGCGGGACGGCCTCTGCTCTGAGTGTCACGTTCGGCTGCGGCCCGCGGTGTTCCAAGAGGTGCGCCACAATGACGGCGTCATCCAGTGCGAGAGCTGCCAGCGCATCCTCTACTACGAGACGTCGCCGCCCGCGGCGCCCGCCGACCAGCCGGCCTCGCCCGCGTGAACCAGCGGTCGCTCCTCGACGCCGATCGCTCCGGCTCGGCCCTCGCGTACATCGATGGTGGCTCGCGCGGCAATCCCGGCCTTGCCGGCTACGGGATTTACATCGAGTGCGACGGCGTGGTGCACGAGCTCAAGGGGGCGCTCGGCACAACCACCAATAATGTCGCCGAGTACCGCGGACTGATTGCCGCGCTAGAGTGGGCCGCCGCGCAGAACCTCGCCACCCTGCACGTCCGGTCCGACTCGCTGCTACTGGTCAAGCAGATGCTGGGCGCCTACAAGGTGAAGAACGAGGGTCTGAAACCCTTGCACGCCAGGGCCAAAGCGCTGGTGCGAGAGATTGGCAGCGTCACCTTCGAGCACGTTCGCCGCGAGCAGAACGTCGTCGCCGACCGACTGGCCAACGAGGCCATGAACGAAGCAGCCGGCGACTAGAGTGTTTTTCACAGCGCTGTAGAAACACGATAGCCGCAGTGCTGGAGGAAGTTCCGGGACTCCGAGGGCAAAACAACGCCAGCGCGATCGCGACGAGCGCCACGACGTAGTCGAAGCTGCGCGGTCGCGGCGTGATCGACTCTGTCTCCCGGCGGCGCGGCCGCTATCGCACGCGCGTACGACCCCCGTGCCCGGAGATCCAATGAGTACACAGCCACCGCCCCTCCCCACGAGAGCGGTACGGATCAGAGGTCTGGACGCACGGCGTTCACGCGGATCCCTGCTACGGCCACCTCCCTTCGCCAAACCGATCGGCATCGTATCAACCGCGCCTTCCACGCTCTGCAGTCAACGTACTCGTCCGGCAACCCGAGGCGCACGGCGCCAGACGCCACATTGACAATGGCGCCCTGGCGCCGCCGTGTTTCGTCGGGAGCCGGCACACCGCCTCGCGGGTGCACAGGAACGCCCCACCACGTTGGTAGCATCGTGCGGATGTGATCCGCGTCGATCGCCTCGACGCGCGCCTTGAGGAGCGATAGCGTTGTTCACCAGCGCTGACAGCGGGCTGAGTGCCTCGACCGCCGCCTAGAAAGAGCTGCGCGACGTCGGCCTCCACCGATACGTTAGCCCTCGAACGCGGCGGCGCGCACGGTCGGGGTCTTTGATGCTCGGCACCGACTCGACCCGGTCGTGGCAGGGCCTCGGGAAGTAGCAGTGATCGCTGCAGAGAACCACCAAGTCGCGATACCAGGAGAATACAGAAGCGTGTCGGCGGCGATGTCCGTGACACACGACCCGAAGCCGCACACCTCGAGCGGATCAGGCCAGTACCCGACACCAACGCCCTCGATCTCATCCAGCACGGCCCGGCGGGCCGGCTCGATCCGGTAGACGCGGATCCCGTCGTCCGCGGGCGCGAGATTGCACTTGGCCAAGCCGTCACGCCCCGCTCGTGGACCCGCAGCGCCCAAGCCCTCACCGCCGCCATGCCGGGTACAGTAGTGGAGCCGCCGTAGGCAGCGGAGAGCATGCGTCGTCGCCTCAGGAATCCCTGCGTCTACTATAGGAACTGGACCACGCCGGTCTCCAGCGCGTACTCGGCACCGACCACCGTCAGCCGTCCGTTGCGAACCAGTCGTTCCAAGATCTCGGAGCCCTGCCGCAGGTGCTCGACCGACGCGCGCACGTTGGCACGCACCGCCTCGCCCATCAGCGCGTCGTGCTCCAGGCGCGGCTGGCGAGCCAGCAGGCCCTCGATGCCCGGCCGGATGCGGTCGACGATCGCGCGCAGGTTTTGGCTTTGCCCCTCCATCGGACGCTCAAGTTCCTCGAGCGTTGCCAGCACGGCGCCGCACCTCGAGTGGCCGAGCACCACGACGAGGGCCGTGCCGAACCGCTCGGCCGCGAACTCGACGCTGCCAATCTGCGAGGGTGCCACGACGTTGCCGGCAACGCGGATGACGAAGAGGTCGCCGAGACCCTGGTCGAAGACGATCTCGGCGGGCACACGCGCGTCGGAACAGCCGAGCACGATTGCGAACGGCTCCTGCCTGTCGACGACTTGGTCACGACGGGTCACGTCGATGCCGACGCCGCCACCGTGCAGGCCGGCCGCGAAGCGGCGATTCCCCTCACGCAGGCGCGCCAACGCCGCGGGTGCCGCCAGAGTCACGCCGCCGCCCCTCTGGCCCGGATGACGCCGGCCAGCCGCCCAGCGCGTTCCTTCTCGGCGCGGTACGAGGTCAGCACGTCGAGATGCATGGCGGTACAGAGGCCGGCTACGTGGATCTGGGGCTCGGGGACCCCGGCCAGCAGCAGCTGGTCACGGTTGACGCCCGGCACGTCGAGCCGCAAGGGTGGAGGCGTCGTCTCCCCCCGTCTGGGCGGGCGCGCCTGGAACCACCGGTCGATCAAGTAGCGCTCGTGGCCGCCACGGGCGAAGGCATCGACCACGTCGGTGCCAACCTCGTAGCAACAGGGCCCGATGGCGGGCCCGACCGCGGCCACGAGATCGTCGGCACGGCTGCCCCACCCGGCGCGCATTGCCGCCACTGCCGCCGACACCGCCCCGGCCGCCGAGCCGCGCCATCCCGCGTGCACTGCCGCCACAACACCCGTGCGCCTGTCGGCGACGAGTAGCGGCACGCAGTCGGCCACGCGCACCAGAACCGCGCGCTCGGGATCGTCCGAGATGAGCACGTCGGCCTCGGACGAGGACGCGCCAAGGACGGCCGGCGTCTGGCCGCGCCTGACCGTCATGATCGCCCGGCCGTGCACCTGCCTAGCGGCAACCACCGCGTCCTCGGCGACGCCCACCGTGGAGGCCACGCGTGCGGACTCCTCGACACCGGGCAGATCGAGCGCCCGCGTGGTGAAGCAGTGCTCGGCCAGCGGGTCGAGCGCACGGCATCGCAGCGACGGACCCCAGGGCTCGTCGCGCCAGTAGAACGGATCGGGAACCTCCGGCAGTGTCATGTACGATCGGGCTCCATGGAGATCATAGGCCTCGGTCTCGACGCGACGGAGATCGCGCGCATCGCGAGCACCATAAAGCAGTATGGCGACCGCTTCACCAGCCGTATCTTCACTGAGGGCGAGATTGCGTACTGCACCCGCAAGCGTGATGCCGCTTCGTCGTTTGCCGCCCGGTTCGCAGCGAAGGAGGCCGCGATGAAGGCGCTCGGCACAGGCCACTCACAGGGGGTGCTGTGGCGCGACGTCGAGGTGGTGCGGCGGCACGGGCCGCCGCAGCTTCGCTTCCACGGCGGGGCGCTGGCACGGTTCACGTCGATGGGCGCCACCGGATCGCTGATGACAATCACCCACGCGAAGGAGCTGGCCATCGTCCACGTGATGCTGGTCCGCGACACGAGGGGTCACTACAGTTGCCAAAACGAGTAGGCGCCGGCCCGACACGCCCGCCAGCCGTCTGAACCCTCCCGTACGCACCAACTTCGAGTGACGTCGGCAACTCGCTTGACCGGCACGCATCTCGCACGACAGCCTTCTCGAACCGAACATCCGCGCGGGCGGAAGCCTGCCCGCGCTCGGCGACGAGCGCCAGCACCAGCGCTTCGCCCGCTCTGGCGGCCACCACGTCGGCAAACGGTGCCAGCGGCTCTGGGTTGACAAAGGTGACCCCGCTCCCCACCACGGCCAGGGCGGCGTGCGTCATGCGTGCCTCGGCGCGCACCGGCACCCGCGCCAGACGCAACAGCGTCAGCACGTTGGTGTAGTCCCACTCGAACGACACCAAGAAGGCCAGCACGTTGAAGTCGCCGACCGGTGTCTGCGCCTCCAGACTCAACAGCGGGTCACCCGACGCGAGCTGGGCCACGAGCTCGCTCTTCGGCGGCAGGCAGACCCATTCGCAGACCACGTCGGGCTCGTCGTTGAACAGCCGGTAGACGGTCTGGAAGTCGAGGTACGAGACATCCCAACGAAGGAGGTGTTGGGGAAGGCCAGCGCCACGCGGCGGCGGCCGCCGTGGGCTTCGAGACGTCGCCCACTTCACAAGCCAGAAAGGGCCCTGGCCCGCTCGCGCTGTTCGAAGTGGGCACCGGAAGATTGTAAGTGGGCCAGCCCCGGCACGTCAGTTCTGCCGACGCAGGAACGCCGGCACGTCGAGTGGCGACGCGAGATCGAAGCCAAGGTCCTCCAGCGTGTCTTTCGGGTCAGGCTTGAACTCCGGCAGCCGCAGGTCTTGCGACTGACGCCGGTCCACCTGCAACGGAGGCACCATCTGGTCGGTCCCGTCGTCGACCGTCGGCGTGTCGAGGGCCAGCCCCGGCTCGTCGTCGGCTACCGCCTGTGCCTCGGCCGGCTCGTCCTCTCGCGCCAAGGGGGGCGACGGCACGTCGCCGCTGGCCGTGGGCGCCAAAGCCGCCGCGCTACCCGCAAGCTGCTCCGCGTAGTTCTGCAGGTCCACCGGTGTCTTCAGCGCGGTCGACGACACGGTGGCCGACGCCTCCTTGTGATCGAACCCTGTGGCGATCACGGTGATCTTCACCTGGCCCTCGAGCGACGGGTCCACGACAGCGCCGAAGATGATGTTGGCGTCCTCGTGCGCCGCCTCCTGGATCACCGACGAGGCCTCGCTCACCTCTAGCAGCGACAGATCGCTGCCACCGGTCACATTGATGATCACACCGCGGGCACCCTCGACCGAGCTGTCCTCGAGCAACCGACTCGAGACGGCCGCCTGCGCGGCTTGCATCGCGCGGTTCTCGTCAGCGGCCACGCCCGTGCCCATCATCGCCATACCCATGCCCGACATGATGGTCTTCACGTCGGCAAAATCGAGGTTGATGAGTCCCGGCACCAGGATCAGGTCCGAGATACCCTGGATGGCCTGGCGCAGCACGTCGTCGGCCATTGTGAACGCCTCCGAGATCGAGGTCTGGCGCTCGACCACCGAGAGCAGCCGCTCGTTGGGAATTGTGATCACCGTGTCGACGCACCCGCGCAGCGCATCGAGCCCGGCCTCGGCCTGCGTCGCGCGCTTCCTGCCCTCGAACTTGAAAGGCCGCGTCACCACCGCGATCGTCAGCGCACCGAGTTCGCTGGCGAGGCTGGCAATCATCGGCGCCGCGCCGGTACCGGTGCCGCCGCCGAGCCCGGTCGTGACGAAGATCATGTCCGCGCCCGAGAGCGCTTGGATAATCGCGTCGGTGTCCTCGAGCGCCGCCTGCCGACCGATATTCGGATCGGCCCCCGCGCCGAGCCCCTTCGTGAGCTTGGCACCAAGCTGAATCTTCACCCCGACGTCGCTGTTGTCGAGCGCCTGGGTGTCCGTGTTGGCGACGATGAACTCCACGCCGCTGAGGCCGGCGCGAAGCATCCGGTTCACGGCGTTGCCGCCGCCGCCGCCCACGCCGATGACCTTGATCCGGGCGTTCCGGCGAGATTCTGGGTCGAGCGTGAGGCGGAGCCCGTCGGTGTCCTGGTCGCGTCTGTTCTTGACTTCCTGCATCATCGGCCTCCGTCTCAGAAGAACTCCTTGAAGATTCCGCGCAGCCGCACGGCCATGCGGCTGAAGGCACCGTCGCCCGACCGCAGGGAGTCGGGCGCGCGATTCCGGTAGGCGTAGAGAGCGAGCCCGACCGGCGTCGCGAACGTCGGGCTGCTCACGTGGTCGGCGAGGCAACCGCCCGGCATCGGCGCCCCCTTGCGAATCGGCAGGTCGAAGATCTGCTCGGCGATCTCCGACATGCCCCCAAGCATCGCACCGCCTCCGGTCAGCACGATGCCCGAGTTGAGCGCCTGCTCGTAGCCGGCCCGGCGGATCTCGTCCCACACGAGGTGGAAGATCTCCTCCGCCCTAGGCTGGAGGATCTCAGACAGGATGCGGCGGGCCATGAGGCGCGGCCGGCGGCCACCCACGCTGGCGACCTCGATCGTGTCGTCCTCGTCGACCATGGAGGAGAGCGCGCAGCCGCTTTTCCGCTTCAGCTTCTCCGCGTCGGGAATCGGCGTGCGCAGGCCGACGGCGATGTCGTTAGTGAAGTGATCGCCGCCGATTGCCACCACACCCGTGTGCCACAGGCTGCCGCGCTCGAAGATGGCTAGGTCGGTGGTGCCGCCCCCGATGTCGACCAGTGCAACGCCGAGCTCCTTCTCGTCGTCGGTGAGCACTCCTTCGGCGGCAGCGAGTTGCTCGATCACCGTGTCGCGCACGTGCACACCAGCGCGGTTGACACAGGCGATCAAGTTCTGCGAGGACGAAACGGCGCCGGTCACCACGTGGACGTTCACCTCAAGCCGCGCGCCAGTCATCCCGAGCGGCGAACCGATACCGTCCTGGTCGTCAACGACGAAGTCTTGCGGCAGCACGTGGAGAATCTCACGCCCTGCCGGCAGCGGCACGCCTTTGGCCGCGTCAATGGCGCGCTGCACGTCGTCACGAGAGATCTCGCGGGTCTTGCCCGCCACTGCGATCACGCCGCGACTATTGAAGCCCTTCACGTGGGGGCCCGATAGCGCGAGGTGCACCGAGTCGATCTCGACGCCGGCCATCAGTTCGGCCTCATCGATCGCCGTTTTAATCGACTCGACCGCCGCCTCGAGGTTCACCACCACACCACGCTTGATTCCGCGCGACTCGCCGACGCCGAGGCCGACGATGTCGAGGCCCCCGTTGTCGAGCATCTCGCCGACCACCGCGCAGATGGTCGACGTGCCGACGTCGAGCCCCACCGGGTACCGTTCCTTACGAGCCACTTGGCCCCCTTCCGCTGTTCCCGTCGTCGCCGTCGAGCGGGCGGACGTACACGCGCTCGTCGAAGCGCAGGTCCACGTAGTCGATCTCAGGCATGCGCTCGCGCAGTGCTGGCGCCAGGTCGAGGTACGACTCGAGCCGCTCGACGAATCGGTCCTGTCCGAGTTGTACGAGCGCGGTGTCGCCCTTGAGGATCACCACCACGTTCCACAGGTCGGTCACATCGACCTGCGAGACCCGCCCGGCCAGCGCCTGCCGCACCCGGACAGCATCGAGCAGCCGCGCCACCAGGACCGCGCGGTCGGGATCCACGGCCAGTCGCTCGGCGCCGGATGCGCCGAGCCCGTCGACGATCGGCAGGTCGAGGTCAGCGTAGTGAGACCCGAATGTGTCGATCACACCGCCATTCCAGTCGACCAAGTACAGTGAGCCATCGACCCTGCCAATGGCCATCGGCTTACGCTCGATCACGTGCACCGCGACGGTGCCAGGGAAGACGCGGCGCAGCGCGGCGTCCTCGACCCACGGCAGCGCGAGCACGCGCTCGCGCCATACCTGCAGGTTTACGGTGATGAGGTTGGTGCCGCACATCCCCGACAGCAGCGACAGCACCTCGCCGCCCGCCAACTGCTCGGTGCCGTCGACGACGATGTCCGACACCGTGAGCGCCTCGGAGGACACCGCGGTCGCTACGAGGTGGTAAAGGCCGAACCCGAGCACGAGCGCCACCATCGCAATGCGCACTACCTGCGCCCAAAGTGCACGCCGCCCGCGGCGGCGGCGCCCCGGGCTTACGTGCACCCGACGGAAGCGGCGATCGGTCGGTACCGGAACCGGCATCAGCACCCCGCCTCCGTAGCCCGCGCGTCGAGCGCCTTGAGCAGCCGCCCGGGCACGTCGGCAATCGACCCGGCGCCGAGCGTGATTACCGCGTCTCCCGGCCGGGCAATCGCCACGAGTGCCGCCACCAGCTCGTCGGGGTCGGGCACCAGGCGCACCGGACGGCCAGAGCTCCTCCGCACGGCCTCGGTGAGGCGCTCGACCGTCACACCTGGGATCGGATCCTCCCCGGCCGCGTAGATCCCGGTCAGGACGATCTCGTCCGCCCCGGCAAGCGCCGGCCCGAACGCGTCCATCAACGCGTGCGTCCGCGTGTAGCGGTGCGGCTGGAACGCGACAACCAGACGGCGCCCGAGCGCGGCACGGGCGGCCGACAGCACGGCGGCGATCTCGGTGGGGTGATGGCCGTAGTCGTCGACGACCAGCACGCCGCCGGCTTCGCCGCAGCACTCGAAGCGGCGAGCGGCGCCACTGAAGGTGGCCAGCGCCTCGGCCGCAGTCGCGAACCCGACGCCCGCGCGGTCGGCCACCGCCACCGCCGCCAGCGCGTTCAGCAAATTGTGGCGGCCGGGCACGGGGATTCGCAGGCGGCCCAGCGGTTCCACGCCGCCGGCTCGGCGCCGCCTGACCAGACACGAGGAGCCGGCGGCATCGACCTCGGCCTCGGTAGCGATGAACTCGGCCGGGCCGCCCTCGAGCCCGTAGGTGATCACGGGTCGACCCAGCGCGGGCAGCACAGGCGCCAGTCCCGGGTCGTCAGCGCACGCCACGACGGCGCCCGCGGCCGACACGGCGCCCGCGAAGGCGGCAAACGCCTGCTGCAGGTCGTCGAACCCGTTGTAACTCTCCAGATGCTCGCGATCGATGTTGGTCATCACTGCCATCGTCGGCCGCAACCGCAGGAACGACCGGTCACTCTCGTCCGCCTCAATCACCATGTAGCGCCCGCCGCCGAGCCGCGCGCCACTGCCGAACGCCGACAACCGCCCGCCGATCACCACCGTCGGATCGAGCCCGGCGTGCTCAAGCACCACCGCAACCATCGCGGTCGTGGTGGTCTTGCCGTGCGACCCGGCCACCGCGATCCCCTCGCGCAACCGCACCAACTCGGCCAGCATCCCGGCACGGGGCACCACGGGGATCCCCCGGCGCCGCGCCTCGCCCGTCTCCGGGTTCGGCTCGCGCACCGCCGAGCTCACCACCACCACCTCGGCATCACCGACATGCGCCGCGTCGTGCCCCTCGTGCACTCGTACGCCGAACACCTGCTCGAGGTGGTCGGTCGCCGCTGAGCGGCGCAGGTCCGACCCGCTCACGTCGTAGCCGAGGTTGGCGAGCAACTCGGCGATTCCGCTCATGCCCACGCCCCCAACGCCGACGAAGTGCACATGCTGCACGCCCTCAATCAGCGACACCTCGGCGGACCTCACGTACTCGCCAGTTCCCGTACCCGCGCGGCAATCACCGATGCGGCATCCGGCCGCGCCAGATCCCGCGCTGCGGCGGCCATCTTTCCGCGGCGCTCTGGGTCACTGGCCAGCGCCAGCACACGCGAGACCAACGTCCCGAGGTTGCGTTGGTCGACAATCTCCGCCGCGGCCTTCTGTGCCAGCACGACCGCGTTCCGGTGCTGGTGGTCGTCGGTGGCCGTCGGCAGCGGAACGAGGATGGCGGGCAGCCCCGCGGCGGTCAGCTCGGCCAGCGTGGTTGCGCCCGATCGGCACACGGCTAGGTCGGCCAACGCCATCTCGTGATCCATCGCGAACAAGAACGGCTCCACTCTCGCCTCAAGCTCCGCCCTGCGGTAGCCCTCGCGCACCATCTCCAGGTCGCGCTTGCCGGTCTGGTGCGTGACCGCCAGGGGCGGCGTTGCCGCCGCCAGCTCGCCTGCGGCCTCGACCATCGCGACGTTGATTGCGTGGGCGCCCTGCGAGCCCCCAAACACGAGCACCCGCGTCGGTTCGCCCGCGCCGTGCGTCGGCCTCTCCCGCGAGAAGAACTCGTGCCGCACCGGGTTGCCTGACACGAACGCCTTCGGGCCGAAAAAATGCAGGCTCTCGTCGTAGGTCACGGCCGCCGCCCGCACCACCGGCGCCAGCAGCCGGTTGGTGAGCCCTGGCGTGGCGTTCTGCTCCATGAGCAGCGTCGGGATGCCGCGCAGCGCCGCCAACAGCACCACCGGACCCGAGCTATAGCCGCCGACCCCCACCACCACGTCTGGACGGCGCCGTGAGAGCACCTGCCAGGCATCGGCCGCGCCCAGCGGCAGCAGGCTCACGCCCCGCGTGATTGCCGCCGGTGACTTGCCCTTCAGCCCCGCGCTGCGGATCACGTCAAGCTCGAAGCCTTCCTTCGGCAGCACGCGTGCCTCGAGGCCCGCGGCCGTGCCGACGAACGACACCCGCGCGCCGTTCGCCGTCAGTTTCCGCGCGACGGCGACCCCAGGATAGAGGTGACCGCCCGTGCCGCCGCCCGCGATCAGCACCGTTGGCAGCACTCACCTCTCCCTCCTACGCATCCTGCGTCTCGTGCTGCGAGATATTCAGCAGCACGCCCATGCCAAGCAGATTGATCAGTAATGACGACCCACCGGCGCTGACGAACGGCAACGGGATGCCGTTGGTCGGGAGCAGGCTCAGCACGACGCTCATGTTCACGAACGCCTGGGCACCGATCATGGTCGTCAGCCCCAGCGCCACGTAGCTGCCGAACTGGTCCTCCGCACGCATCGCGATGCGCAGGCCGCGCCACGCGATCACACAGAAGCAGAGGAGCACGCCGGTGGCGCCGACCAGCCCCAGCTCCTCGCCGATGACCGCATAGATGAAGTCGGTGTGCGGCTCGGGCAGGTAGAAGAGCTTCTGCACGCCATCCATGAACCCGCGCCCCATCACGCCACCGCTGCCCACCGCGATGAGCGACTGGATGATCTGGAATCCGGCGCCCTGCGGATCGGTCCACGGATCCCAGAAGGTAAGCAGGCGCTGGCGTCGGTACGGGGCGCTGATCAGCAACAGGAAGAACACCGGTGCCAGGACCAGCGCCGATCCGACGATGTAGCGGTAGTTGAGCCCAGCGGCATAGACCATCGTCCCGACGATCAACAGCAGTGTTATCGCCGTGCCGTAGTCGGGCTGCAGCATGATCAGGCCCACCACGGCCCCCACGACGATGCCGATCGGCAACAGCGAGTACGACGGCTCGTCGATGCGGTTCATTCGGCGCTCGAGCACCAAGGCAGCGAAAAGGATGCAGACGAGCTTGGCCAGCTCGCTGGGCTGGATGCCCAGGCCGCCGATGCCGAACCACCGCCGCGTGCCGTTGACCGGCGCGCTGAAAAGCACGGCCACCAGCAGGAGGCCGACAAAGGCAAGCAGCGCCCAGATGAAGGCCTCGTTCCGGTACGTGCGGTAGTCGATCCGCATGGCAATGCCGAGCACGCCGAGGCCGAGCACTGCCCAGAGGACCTGCTTGGTGAGGAACAGGTCCGATTGGTCGAACCGCTCCAAGGCGACGAGCGCTGACGCGCTGTACACCATCACCACACTGACGCAAAGTAGCAGCAGTGTGGTGGTGAACAGCACCCGATCGACCTTGAGTCTTCGTGCCACGCGTCTCCTCGGGAGGGCTGAAGCCCCCCGCTACATCGCCATCAGGGCTAAAGCCCCCGCGCTGCAAACCCGAAACATCTCTTGCTAACGGATCCGCTAGAATGGCGGCCTCCGCGGGGATGCCGCGGCTTGCACGCCGTTGCAGGCGAGCCGTCAGCAGTCGCCAGCCGGCACGTGGAATGGGACACCCACCTCGCAGACCTGGGTAGTCTGCGCTCCCAGCGGTGAGCTCCCATCCGCGCCGCGCCAACTGACGACTGCTCACGGCTCGCGTCGCTTCCCCTCCTCCCGCGCCTTCAGCCCGAACACCGCCTCGCGGAACCGCCGCCCACGTTCGGCGTAGTCGGTGAACCAGCCAAAGCTCGCGCACGCTGGGGCGAGCAGCACCACGCCACCCGTCTCGGCCATCCCGAACGCCTCGCGCACCGCGTCGGCCATCGAACCCGCCTCGACCACCGGCACTGCGCCTTCCAGGGCCGCGCGCACACGTGTCGCGGTCTCGCCGATGGCAACCACGCCACGGCCCCTCGCCGCCAGCGGGCCGCACAGCGCCGACAGGTCGCCGCCCTTGACCTGGCCGCCGACGATCGCGACCACGCCGCCTTCGAAGCTCTCGATCGAGCGCCGCGCCGCCTCCACGTTGGTAGCCTTCGAATCGTTGACAAAGCGTACGCCCGCAATCTCGGTCACCGGCTCCATCACGTGCTCGAGGCCGGTGAACCCCGCAAGCCCGGCGGCCGCCGCCGGGGCGGCCGCCCCGGCGAGCCCAGCCACGGCGACCGCCGCCACGACGTCGGCGAGCAGGTGCCGCCCCGGCAACTTGACGGCCTCGATCGGCACCACGCGCTCGGCACCTGCGGGCGTGCGCCGCGTGATCCAGGCCTCGTCGACCGTGACATCCGCTGCGGCCGAGACCGAGAACGTAACCCGTTGCGCCGCGACGCCAGCGGTGCGCGCCATCACGACCGGGTCGTCCGAGTTGACGACGGCCCAGTCGTCAGCCGTCTGGTTTGCGAACAACCGCGCCTTTGCCGACGCATACGCCTCGGCGCTCGCGTGCCGGTCGAGGTGGTCGTCGGAGTGGTTCAGCCAGGCGCCGATCCAGGGCCGGAACGTCGTCGTGGTCTCGAGCTGGAAGCTGCTAGCCTCCACCACGTGTACTGTGTCTGGGGTCGAGGCCTCGACCCGCGTGCTGAAGGGCACGCCGATGTTGCCACTGACCAGCACGACCTGTCCCGCCGCCTCGAGCATCCGGCCGATGAGCGTGGTGGTGGTCGACTTTCCCTTCGTGCCGGTGATCGCAATCAGCCGCCCCTCGATCCACCGCGAGGCCAGCTCGAGCTCGCCAATCACCTCGACGTCCTTCGCGCGCGCCGCCGCCAGTACTGGCAGGTCGGCGGGCACGCCCGGGCTCGTCACCACCAGATCCGCTTCCTCGACGGTCCGTGCCTTGTGGCCGCTGAGCTCCAGCACCACACCGAGGTCACGCATCCGATCCATCCCGTGGAACGACGCCTGCCGCTCACTCAGCACAACCTGAGCCCCCCGTCGCGCCAGCAGCTCGGCTGCCGCGAGTCCGCTGCGCGCGGCGCCCAGCACCACCACACGACGACCGCCGACCTCGAACCCAGATGCCTGCACGTCATCACCGGATTTTCAACGTCGTGAGCGAGAAGAGCGCGAAGATCACGCCCAGGATCAGAAAACGGATGATCACCTTCGGCTCACTCCAGCCCGCGAGTTCGAAGTGGTGGTGGAGCGGCGCCATCCGGAACACGCGCCGGCCGGTGAGCTTGAAGGAGGCGACCTGGATGATCACCGACGCCGCCTCCATCACGAACACGCCACCCACCACGATGAGCAGCAGCTCTTGCTTGATGAGGACGGCGACGGTGCCGAGCGCGCCGCCGAGTCCGAGCGACCCGACGTCGCCCATGAAGAAGGCCGCTGGGTACGAGTTGTACCAGAGGAACCCGAGACTCGCGCCGACCAGCGCGCCGCAGAACACGGTGAGCTCTGCGGCGGGTGGAAACCGTACCAAATCGAGATAGCTGGCAAACACTGCGTGGCCGGTGACGTAGACCAAGCCGGTGAAGGTGGCCGCCGCCACCGTGAAGGTGCTGATCGCCAAGCCGTCGAGCCCGTCGGTCAGGTTCACGGCGTTGGCCGAGCCCACGAGCACGAGCATGGCGAACGGCACATAGAACCAGCCAAGATCCGGCACCACGTTCTTGAAGAACGGGATGAGCAGCTGCGTGTTGTAGAGGTTCGCGTCCGACAGCGCAAGCAGCGACAGGCCAACACCGAGCGCGATCAGCAGCTGCAGCGCCATCTTGTAGCGCGGGCGCAGGCCGTGATGGGAGGCCTCGGTGATCTTCAGGAAGTCATCGGCGAACCCGACCAGACCGAACGCGGTTGTGGAGAGCACCGCCAGCCAGACGTACTGGTTGGAGAGGTCGGCCCACAGCAAGGTCGGCAACAGCACCGCCGTGAGGATGAGCAGGCCGCCCATGGTGGGAGTGCCCGCCTTCGCGCGATGCGACTGCGGCCCTTCCTGGCGGATCACTTGGCCGATCTGGAAGTCGCGCAGCCGGCGGATCATCCACGGCCCGAGCAGCAGGCTGATCAGCAGCGCCGTCAGGCTGGCGGCCGCCGTCCGGAACGTGATGTAGCGGGTCACGTTCAGCACGCCCAGGAGCGGCGTCAGCGGCGGCAACAGGTAGTAGAGCATCAGGCGAACTGCGCCAGGATGCGATCCGCCACCATGTCCATCCGGATGCCCCACGAGCCCTTGACGAGCACGAGGTCGCCCTCACGAAGCAGGTCGGTCACCGCATCGGCCGCCTGGTCGCTCGACGGCAGCCACCGCACCGCCGACTGGGGCATACCTGCCGAAACGGCTGCCGCCGCCAGCGCGCGCGCTGGCGAACCGCCCACGGCGACAAGCTGCTCCAAGCCGGCTGCCCGCGCCGCCCGGCCGCAGGCCTCGTGCAGTGTCCCTGCGTGCGCGCCGAGCTCGAGCATCTCGCCGAGCAGCGCGACCTTACGCGTGGCGCGCATCTCGCGGGCCACTACGTCGAGCGCGCCCCGCAGCGCCGCCGGGCTGGAGTTGTAGGAGTCGTCCACCAGCGTCACGCCGCCACCCAGGCGGTGCACCACGCCGCGGTGCTCGGCCGGCGCCAGCAACGGCGCCGTTCGGGCGATCTCGTCGAGCGGCACGCCGAACTCAAGGGCAACGGCGGTAGCCGCTAGCACGTTGGCCAAGTTTGCCCGACCCAGCAGCCGCGTCTCGACGATGCGCACGCCCGCGGCCGTGGTGACCCGCGCACGCGTGCCATCGATGCCTAAATCCTCGATGGCCGAGGCCGCCACCGAGGCGGCTGGCACCGAGCCGAAAGTGACGGTCCGCCCCGCAAGGCCGCCGACGCGTGCCATCACGCGCGGGTCGTCCGCGTTGCAGACCAAGACGTCTCCCGCTTCGGATCCTTCGAGGATCTCAGCCTTCGCATCGGCGAGCGCGTCCGGCGAGTCGAAGAAGCCCAAGTGGGCGTCGCCGACGTTCGTCCACACGCGGACGTCCGGGTCGGCAATTCCCACGAGCGTGCAGATTTCCCCCGCGTGGTTCATGCCGAGCTCCATCACGGCGGCGTCCGGGCTGTCGCGCAGCTGCATGAGCGAGAGCGGCAGCCCGATGTGGTTGTTCAAGTTCCCCCTGTTCCTGATCACGCGCAGGTGCGGCGCCAGGAATGCCGCGATGGCCTCCTTAGTTGTTGTCTTGCCCGCGCTACCCGTGATGGCCACCACTCGCGTCTCCACAGCCGTCCGCACCGCCCGCGCCAAGTCCTGCAGCGCCGCGGTCGTGTCACCCACCCGCACGAGGCCGAACCCCACGGGTAACTCCTCGCACCCGTCGCCCGCCGCCGCCTCGTCCACCATTGCGCCACCGGCCCCGCGCGCGGCCGCGTCGCCGACGAAGCGGTGGCCGTCGAACCGCGGCCCCCGCAACGCAACGAAGAAGTCGTCCCGAGCGAGGGTGCGCGAGTCGATCGACACCGGCCCGATCTCGCACTCCGGGTCGCCCGCCTCAACTCGGCCTCGGGTCGCGTCCGCCACCCAGCGCAGCGAGAGGCGCGGCGGCGTCACGTTTTTCGCGTTGCTCCTCGGCGCGCCGCGAGTGCCTCCCGCGCCACGGCCGCGTCGTCGAACGGGTGCCGCTCGCCGCCGATCTCTTGGTACACCTCGTGGCCCTTGCCCGCGATCAGGACGACGTCGGCTGGCCGGGCGAGTCCGACCGCCTCGCCGATGGCTTGGCGTCGATCAACGAGCGACCGCAGCTCCACGCGCCCCTGCCGGGCCTCAGACTCCGCACCGCCTCGCACGTCGGCGAGAATGCGCTCCGGATCCTCACCTCGCGGGTTGTCGGACGTCACGACCACCACGTCGCTCAGCCGAGCGGCCACCATGCCCATGAGCGGACGCTTCTGTCGATCGCGATCACCGCCGGCCCCGAAAACCGTGATCACGCGCCCGGGGGCGAGCGAACGTGCCGTCTCGAGCAGGTTGCGCAGCGCGTCGTCGGTGTGCGCATAGTCGATGATGACGGTCAGGTCGTCGTCGGCGCCAGACACGACCTCAAAGCGGCCTGGGACGGTCTGGAGGCCCTCGATGCCTCGCTCGATGGCATCGAGCGGCACGCCCAGCACAACCGTGGCACCAATGGCGGCCAGGATGTTGTAGACGTTGGGCCGCCCCATCAGCCGCGAGCGGACCTGTACGGAACCTGCCCGCGTCCGGGCCTCGAAGTGCAAACCCTCGATTGACGAGCGGATCGGGCCGGCACTCACCTCGGCCGGCCGGGTGACGCCGTAGGTAATGGGCTGGTCCACCACATCGACCAGCGCCGCGCCACGTGCATCGTCCACGTTGAGCACCGCAGGCGCGTCGGGCGGCAGCATCTCAAAAAGCCGGCGCTTGGCGGCGAAGTAGCCGTCCATGTCGTTATGGAAGTCGAGGTGATCGCGTGAGAGGTTCGTGAAGACGCCGGCAGCGAACGCCGTGCCGTCGACCCGCTTCAGCACCAGCGCATGCGAGGAGACCTCCATCGCGCAGGCACCGCAGCCGGCCGCCTCCATCTCATGGAGCAAGGACTGCACGACGGGCGCTTCCGGCGTCGTGCGTACCACGGCCACTTCGCGATTCCTGATGCGATGGCTCACCGTCCCTATCACCCCGCAGCGCGTCCCCGCCGCCTCGAAGATCGCGCCCACCAACCAGCCAGTCGTCGTCTTGCCATTGGTCCCCGTGATTCCGACCACCTGCATCCGCCTGCTCGGATGCCCGTAAAACTCCGCTGCCAGCAGCGCCAGCATCCGCCGCGCGTCGCCGACTACCATCCACGGCACGCCCACCGGGCCGACGGGCGGCCCCTCGGCCACCACCGCCGCCGCCCCGCGCGCGATTGCCTGAGCCGCAAACACCGCGCCGTCGGCTTTGAGGCCCCGCAAGGCCACGAACACCGAACCCGGTTGCACTTGGCGCGAGTCGTAGCTCACGCCCGTGCACGCCTCGTCCAGCATCGGGGCGTTGCCGGGCACCGCCGGTTCCTGCCCGTCTGGCAGTAGCCGCGTCACCGCCTCGAGCAACGCCCTGACGGTCACGGCCCTCCACCGGCGACCGCCACCGGCGACGCCTGCCGATGCAGCCACACCGTGGCGGCCGCCCCCAGCTCCGCCCTCGAGCCCGCAGCCGGCTCTTGCGCCACGACCACGCCGTTGCCGATCAGCTCCGCGGCCACGCCGAGCCTCGACAGCACGCGCAGCGCGTCGCGCGCGCCGAGTCCGCGTAGATCAGGAAAAGACCCCTCGGCCGACGGGTTGTCAAGCGGTACAATCGCTGGCAGTGCAATCGGCGGGGACACGTGCTGCGCCCGGGCCTGTTCGCGGCGCGCGACAAGCAGCGGAGGCGACGGGTCGACCGACGGCAGCACGCCGTAGTGTCGCAGCGCCGCCGCAGCGATCTGCTGGAAGATGGGGGCTGCCACCGTGCCTCCGTAGGGCGGCACGTTGCGCGGCGTGTCCACCACCACGAGGATGGCGAAGCGCGGCTGCCGCGAGGGCACGAAGCCCGCGAACGAGACATTGTAGTCGGTGGTCGAGTAACGGCCGTCAATGACCTTGCCTGCCGTGCCGGTCTTGCCCGCCACGGTGTAGCCGGGAACGGCCGAGTTCGAGCCGGTCCCGCGCTCGACGACACCCTCCATGATGCGCGTCAGCTCGGCCGCCACGTCGGGCGCCACCACCTGCCCTACCAGCTGAGGGGCGACCGGCGTCCGCCGATCGCCGACGGTCACGGCCCGCACAATGCGCGGCTGCATGAGTACGCCGCCGTTGGCCACCGCGGCCGCGGCAGCTACCATCTGCAGCGGCGTAACGCCGACCTGATAGCCCATCGACACCGACGCCAGCGCACTGTCGTTCAGCCGCGACCAGTCCCACACGATGCCACGGCTCTCGCCTTGGAAGTCCGGCGAAGCGGGCCGGCCGAAGCCGAACCGGTCGACGTAGGTACCCAGCCGCTCAGCGCCAAGCTGCAGGCCGATCTTGATGGCGCCGACGTTGCTCGACTGGACGATGACGTCGGTGAAGGTGAGCAGGCCATAGTCGTGCCCGTTGTTCTCGTCGATGACGCGGCTGCCGAACCGGATGATTCCAGGGCTGGTCTCGATCAGGTCAGCCACGAGCACACGCTCCTCAAGCGCGGCGGCGGCGATGACGATCTTGAAGGTGGACCCGGGTTCGTAGATGTCCTGAACGGCGCGGTTCCGCCGCTGCCCCGGCTCGGCGTCGCCGTAGATGTTCGGGTTGAATGTCGGATAGCTCGCCATGGCGAGGATCTCACCCGTGGCCGGGTCCAGCACGATCGCCGAGCCGGCGTCGGCCCCCGCCCACTCGATGCCAGCGCGCAGCTCGCGCTCGGCCACGTGCTGCACGTACTGATCGATGCTCAGCTCGAGCGTGCCACCCGAGGTGGCCGGCCGCTCGACACGGCTGAACGGCCGGCCGCGCGCGTCGGTCTGGATCAGCACACGGCCACCGAGCCCCTTGATCACCTCGTCGTAGGCCGCCTCGATCCCGCCAAGCCCGACGCCGTCGACGCCGACGTAGCCGAGCACGTTGGCCGCCAGCTCCTTGTTGGGATAGAAGCGGCGGTTCTCCTTCATGAACCCGACGCCGTCGAGATCGAGCGCGGCGACGCGCGCCGCCTGGTCGGGCGTGGCCTGCCGCCGCACGTACGCGAACGCGCGGTCGTCGTCGAGGCGGCCGCCAAGCACGGCCTGCTCCTCGGGCGTGCAGTCTTCCAGGGTGCCGCACAGCGCCGCGGCGACAGCTGCCGGGTCGTCGATCTGGGCGGGCACCGCGTAGATGGAGTCGGCGTCGACGCTGAGTGCGAGCACGCGCCCGTTACGGTCCACGATGTCGCCGCGCTTGGCGGGCGCATCGATTGTGCGGGACTGCTGCCGGTCCGCACGGCCGGCAAGGTCCTTGTGTTGGACGACCTGCAGATGGACGAGGCGCGCCTCGATGCCGACCGACCACAGCAGCAGCACGCCGGCTGCCACGGTGATTCGCCGCTTCAGCGTCCTGCGCCAGTCTGGGTTTTCAGCCATGGCCGTTCTTCATGTCTGATGAAGTGCCGCTACCGCCGCGCCACCACCGACGGCAGCGATGCCGGCGCCACACGCTCGATGACCGCGGTCTCCGCCGGGCCGGGGGTCACCATACCGAGTTCTTCGACGGCTAGCTGCTCGATCCGGTCCGGGGCGCTGAGGGTCTCGACCTCGAGACGCAGGTGGCCATTCAGCTCGGCCTCGGCGGCGCGGTCACGCTGGAGCTGCTCGAGCTGGTAGCCGTAGCGAAGCTGCTCGAAGTGCTGCCAAGCCGAGAACAGCATGACGCAGACAAGGAAGACGCCGATGGCGACGCTGCGCCACAGATCGCGGTGACGCTCGCGATCGATCTCGCGGACGATCGGGGCGTTGCGGATGTCCTTCTTGATGGCGTATTCGAAGCTGTCGTCGCTCATCAGTCCCTCTCCACCGCGCGCAGCTTGGCGCTGCGGGCCCGGGGGTTGTCCGCCGTCTCGGCCTCCGACGGCCGCACCGGCCGCCTTGTGCGCACCGTGACGGCGGGGTTGCCAGCCGCCTGCATCGCCCGGAAGGCGTACTTGACGATCCGATCCTCCAGCGAGTGGAACGTCAGCACCACCAGCCGTCCGCCGGGCTCCAGCCGCCGGGCCGCCGCCACAAGGAACCTGTCGAGGCCGTCAAACTCGCGGTTCACCCAGATGCGGATCGCCTGGAAGGTCCGCGTCGCGGGGTCGATCCGCGTCCAGCCCTTCCGGGGCGATGCCCGGCGCACGATCTCGGCCAAGCGCCCAGTCGTGGCGATAGCCTCCCGCTCGCGGGCCCGCACGATGGCCCGCGCGATCCGGCGCGAGTGCCGCTCCTCACCGAATCGGTAGATCACGTCGGCGAGTGTCTGTTCGTCGGTCCCGGCAATCACCTCGGCCGCTGAGACACCGCGCGATGGATCCATCCGCATGTCAAGCGGCTCGTCGCGCCGAAAGCTGAACCCGCGCCCCGGGGCATCGAGTTGCATCGACGACACGCCGAGATCTACCAGCACGCCAGCTACCATGCTCACGCGGCGCTCGGCGAGCGCCGCGTCGATTTCGCGATAGTCGCGGTGTTCGATCGCCACGCGGTCACCATAAGCTCGCAGCCCTTCCCGCGCCCGCACCACGGCGTCCGGGTCGCGGTCGAAACCAATCAGTCGCGTTGCACCCGCGTCGAGCAGCGCCCGCGCGTGCCCGCCCAGACCGACCGTGCCGTCCACGAACATCCCGCCGCGCGACAGCGCTAGGTGCTCGATCACCTCCCCCACCATGACGGGGCGGTGCGTCGCCGCATCAAGCCTCATGGCGCGCCGCCGCGCGCGCTAGATCCCGTGGTCCGACAACTTGAGCCCGTCGTCGTCGGTCCATGGCTCGCGCTGCAACTTGTGCACGAACCGCTCCTCGTTCCACACTTCCAAGTAGTCGATGCGTCCGAACACCCGGACATCGCCAACAATCGATGCGCTCTCGCGCAGGTGCAGGGGCACCACCACGCGCCCTTGCCCGTCAAGTTCGGAGGTCTGCCCGTAGTAGTTGACACGGTCGAGAAACTTGAGACGCGAGGGGTGATTGCTGGATATCGACGTCAGCTTTCGCTCGATCTTGAGCCACATGGGCATCGGATACACGCGCACGCAGTCGCCCGTGAGGCTCGTCACGAACACCTCCGGGCCGTGCGCGTTCTGGATCGCACTGCGGAATGCCGCCGGTACCTTGAGGCGCCCCTTCTCATCGATACGTGTCGAGGCGCTCCCTCGAAGCCCATTTTTCTCCACTTTCATCCACTATCAGCCACTCGGATGGTAAGGTTCAGCGCAGCACGTTGTCAACGTCAACCTACTCATCAGAGAGGACTTACGCAAAATTTTCGTCTCTTGTTCGACTCGCCGGCCGGGTCCATTTCCGGCTACCTGAGGCTGCTAAACTGACATCCCCATG
Source organism: uncultured Bifidobacteriaceae bacterium (assembly GCA_964535675.1). Lineage (GTDB taxonomy): Bacteria > Acidobacteriota > Vicinamibacteria > Vicinamibacterales > UBA2999 > CAZHTD01. The sequence continues at coordinate 46,783 of CAZHTD010000016.1, forward strand.
CTTCGCGCGGCGCTCATCGGATTTCCGTCCAGCGGCAAGTCCACCCTCTTCCGGCTCATGACCAGCGCCGCCGAGGCCCCGAAGGGCCGGGGCAATGTTGCGGTGGGCATTTCAAAGGTGCCCGACGCGCGGCTCAACACACTGACGGCGATGTACAACCCGAAGAAGCGTGTGCCGGCGACCGTCGAGTTCACTGACATCATGGCGCCCACAAGGACCGGGGCGCTGGTGGACGTGGCCGGCTATAGGACCGCCGACGCGCTGGTACACGTCGTCCGCGCGTTCCATGACGAGTCTGTGCCCCATCCGGCCAGCTTGGTCGACCCGGCGCGTGATGCGCGGACGATGGACGAGGAACTGATGCTCGCCGACCTCGGCGTAGCCGAACGGCGGCTCGAGCGGATTCAGAAGGATCTGAAGCGGGGCAAGTCGGTGGAACTCGAGCTCGAGCGCGCGCTGATCAAGCAGTGCAGTACCGAGCTCGAGCAGGGCCGACCACTTAGGGCGCTCGATCTCGACTGGGACGAGCGTAAGTTATTGAAAGGCTTCCAGTTCCTGTCGGCTAAGCCGCTCCTCGTCGTGATCAATCTGGACGAGGCCAACATCGCTGAAGCGGGAACCGCCATCGACCGCGCGGTCGCACTGAGCGGTCTCGGGGAGTTCCTCACCGGTGGGGCCACAAAGGCCGTGACCGTGTGCGCGAAGATTGAGCTGGAGATCGCACAGCTCGACGTCGAGGATGCGAAGGCGTTCATGGCCGACCTAGGCTTGAGCGAATCAGGCCTCGACCGTGTGATCCGCACCAGCTACGACCTGCTGGGCTACATGTCGTTCTTCACCGTCGGCGAGGACGAGTGCCGGGCTTGGTCGATTGCGCGCGGTACGCCCGCGAAGGTCGCAGCGGGCGAGATTCATTCAGACATCGAGCGCGGGTTCATCCGCGCCGACGTGGTGGCCTACGACGTGCTCACCGGCCGTGGGTCGATGGCCGCCTGCAAGGAGCACGGCGAAGTGCGGGTCGAGGGCAAGAAGTACGTCGTCCAGGACGGCGACGTGATCAACTTCCGATTCGCGACGTAGTGCGCGAAAGGCACGATGCAACGGCCCATCACCGGGTTCAAGCGGGACGAGGCGGGTAACTGGACGGCGCGTCTGAGCTGCGGTCACCGTCAGCGCATCCGGCACAACCCGCTGTTCGTGAACCAGGCATCGGCGCAACCCGTCGAAGCCAAGCAACGAGCCCGGCATCTGGCTGGCTCGCGAGAGACCGACGATTGTCGGTCACTACCCGACCGTGCCGGTGCGGATCTCGGTGCGCGGCCTCGAGGGGGGCGCCAGAGGCTCGACGAGGACTTGATCCGCGCATGCGATCGCAACCACGGCGCGATGCTGCCGGCGGGGATATCGGACAAGTGGAAGCAGACGCTGTCGCGCATGCGGTGGCTGCCGGCGTGCACGGTCCCCGTGCTCGTCAAGCCGATCACGCGCTTCGACGAAGCCTGCACGGCGCTGTGGGACCGGCTGGCCCGCCAGTTTGACCTCGTGGTGCGACGCTACGCGATGTGTCTGAACTGGCGCTATGTCGAGCCGCCCCATGTACGCTATTCGGCCGTCGCCCTCAAGCGCGACGGTGAGTTGCAGGGGGTACGCTGTCTCCCGGTCTTGGCAGGAACCGCTGGGCCGAGCGATGCTGCTGATCAACTTCCTCGTGGATCCGGCCGACTCGGGCCTCAAGACACTGCTGCCGTTGGAGGGTGCGCTGCGCAGACCGAGGATGCCGACAAGATACGCTGTTACGTGATGCACGACACCGATCGCCGCGCCCTGCGACGCAACGGCTACTTCGGGGTCCGCTCGAACCTGCATGTCGGCGTTAAGCTGAACTCGCTCACGGTGCCGGCGGGCTTCTACGAGAACACGAGCGAGTGGCACGTCACCTCAGGCGGCGCCGTCCGGTAAGAGCCATGGCAAAAGAGACGCTGAGCGCACGAATCGACACCGAGATCAGGGCGGCGATGAAATCGCGCGACCAGACGACACTGGCCACGTTGCGGATGCTGAAGGCGGCACTGACCAACCGTGGCGTCGAGAAGGGCCGCGACCTCGATGACGCCGAGGCCCTGCAGGTCGTCGCCAGCCTAGTGAAGCAGCGGCGCGACGCGATCGAGCAGTTCACGCGGGGCGACCGGGCGGAACTAGCCGAGCGCGAGGCTGCCGAGATCGTCGTGCTCCAGCGCTACCAGCCCCCAGCGGCCAGCGCCGAGGAAGTGGCCGCAACCGTGGCCGACGCAATCGCCGAGACCGGTGCCAACTCGCCGAAGGACCTGGGCAAGGTGATGAAGGCCGTGATGCCGAAGTTAGCGGGCAAGACGGTGGACGGTAAGGCCGTCAGCCAAGCCGTCCGCGAGGCCCTTGGCGCAGCCTGATCCGCCGCAGCCCGACGCCCGCCCCCCGGGAGTCGGGCGCCTCGCGGCTTCGGCCGGCACGGCCACCATGACCAGCCGGATCCTGGGGCTGGGGCGTGAGCAGGTGCTGGCCGCCATCTTCGGCGCAGGCAATGCCATGGACGCGTTCAACGTGGCGTTCCGCATCCCCAATCTCGTTCGGGACCTCTTCGCCGAAGGCGCGATGAGCGCCGCCTTCGTCCCCACCTTCACCCGCCACCTCACACGCGACGGCAAGCCGAGTGCCTGGCGCTTGGCCAACCAGGTCATTACGGCGCTGCTGCTGAGCACGCTGGTGGTGGTTGCGCTCGGCATGGTGTTCGCGACGCCGATCGTCACCGCCTTTGCCGGCAGCTATGCCGAAGTCAAGGGCAAGCTCGAGCTCACGGTGCTGCTCACCCGGGTCATGCTGCCCCTCCTGATCTTCGTGGCGACGGCCGCAGCCACGATGGGCATGCTCAACTCGCTGCACCGCTTCTTCCTGCCCGCGCTCTCGCCGGCGATGTTCAACGTGGCGATCATCGTCAGCGCCGTCGTGCTGGTGCCGCTGATGCCCGGTCTCGGCCAACCAGCAATCATGGCGATCGCGATCGGGGCCGTGCTGGGTGGTGTGGCACAGCTGGCTTTGCAGTGGCCGAGCCTCAGGCGCGAGGGTTTCCGCTACCGCCCGGCGCTCGACTGGCGGGACAAGGGCTTGCGAAGGGTACTGCTGCTCATGGGCCCCGGCACGATTGGCCTCGCCGCCACGCAGGTGAACTTGTTCGTCAACACCGTGCTCGCCACCAACGAGGGCACCGGCGCCGTGTCGTGGCTCAGCTATGCGTTCCGGATCATGTACCTGCCGATCGGGCTGTTCGGGATCTCGATCGCCACGGCGACGCTGCCCGCAGTGTCGCGCCAGGCGGCCGCGGTCGCCGGCGAGGATCGGGCCGCCATCAGAAGCACGGTGGCCAACAGCCTCTCGCTGATGGCCACGCTCAACCTGCCGGCCACGGTGGGGCTTGTCATCCTCGCCAAGCCGATCGTCCAGGTGATCTTTGAGCGGGGCGCGTTCCTTCCCTTCGACACGCTGGCCACGGCAGCCGCACTACAGTTCTACGCCCTGGGCCTCGTCGGCTACTCGGTGGTGCGCATCACGTCGCCGACCTTCTACGCGCTCGGCCAGCCTATGACGCCGCTCACCGTGAGTGTGGCCACCATGGCCGTAAACATCGCACTGAACCTGCTGCTGGTGCAGGCAATGGGATACCGCGGGCTGGCGCTCGGCACCTCGATCGCCGCGCTGTTCAACGCCGTCACGCTGATGATTCTGCTGCGGGGCCGCCTCGACGGAATCGACGGCGGAAGGATCGCGTCCTCGCTCGGCCGCGTGGCAATGGCAGCGGCGATCATGGGCGTAGCGACGTTTGGCACGTACAGCGTCCTCGACACATGGATGCCGGGATCGGGACTCGGGGCCCAGATCGTCCGGCTGGCGGGCACTATCGGCGTGGCGGTCGTCGTGCTGGGGGTATCGGCATTCCTGCTGGGCTTGCGCGAGTTCCGCGACGCGCTGTCACTGGTCACGCGCCGTCTCCGCCGCTAGACTGGAGCCATGCGAGCTCTCTACCGCTCCGAGTCCACGTACTCCTACTCGTTCGGCCCCGGGCCACTGCCACCTGCGATCAAGATGCTGATCGTCGCCAACGTGGTTGTGTTCGTGGTGCAGCAAGTGTTCGGTGGTGGGATGATCGGGGCGTTCGGCTTCCGCCCGGCCGATGCCATTGGGTCGCTGCAGTTGTGGCAGCTGGGTACGTACATGTTCCTGCACGGTGGGTTCGGCCACATCCTGTTCAACATGCTCGCGCTCTGGATGTTCGGCACCGAACTCGAGCGGATGTGGGGCAGCCGCAACTTCCTGCGGTACTACTTCGTCTGCGGCATCGGCGCGGCCCTGACCACCGTGGTCTTCACGGTGCTGCCACTGAACTTCGCCGACCAGCTCTGGATCACGACCACCATCGGGGCCTCGGGCGCGGTGTATGGTGTGCTGCTGGCCTTCGGGATGTACTTCCCGAACAGGCCGATCTACGTCTACTTCCTGTTCCCCATCCCCGCGAAGTACTTCGTCATGATCTTCGGGGGCATCGCGCTTCTGTCGTCACTGAGCGGCGGGGGCGGCGGCGTAGCCCACACCACGCACCTCGGCGGGCTTGTCGTCGGCTATCTCTACCTGCGGCGCTTCGCCATCTCACGCGGCGTGCGCCTGAGCCGCCCCGGGACGATCGCGGACCTGAAGTACCGCTGGCTGCGTTGGAAGATCGACCGTGCACGGCGACGGTTCGACGTCTATACCGGCGGTCGGCGTTTCCACGGCGGCCGCTACGACGACGACCACACCGTTCACTAGACGATATGGAATGATCGGTTCGCAATCGTGTCGTCGTCGTGCGCGAGCACGCGACAAGATGGCCGAAGCCGCCTACGATTCGCGGGGTGGCACCTCGCGGGGTGTCAAACCGCAAGCATACAAGGAACCGGGCATGAGCGAACCTATCACCTACTTGGGGACCGAGGCACACAGAGCGGATCTACAAGTGGCGTTGCTCGCGCCGGATGCGACCAACGGCGCTGCGGACGCCGACACCGGCCGAAAGAGCGGTACGCGACCTGGGGCGATCTCGGGATGACGCGCGAGCGGACCGGCAGCGACTTAGCATGCTACTGCTCCCGCGAGGGCTCCACTATCCGGGACGGGAGTGGACGCAGGCCCACCGCCGGTGGGTCAACGATCTGGCGTGGCCGCACCCGGCGGACCGGGTCGTCGGCGCCGACGACCTAGCCCGGATTTCTCACCAAGTTTAGTAACAAGAGGCTGCCTGTGATGGCGTAAAGTGTTGTTGCCACAAGCACTTGAGCCATTCAGGGAGGCAGCCTCTTGAGTACACAGTCGCCGCCGCTTCAGCTTGCGTTTCCACAGGTGGGCCGCCGCCGTCTGCTGGCCCGGTTTGACGGCGGGACGATTACGTCGAATGCGGGTGCGCTGCTGCTGCGTGCGGTGGAAACGTGCACGCGGGTGTGCCGGCGTGCGGCGCGGTGTTTCGAGGATTATCGGGACCCGCGGTGGGTGGAGCACACGGTCGAGTAGTTGGTCACGCAGCGGGTGATGGCGGTCGCGCTGGGCTACGAGGACCTCAATGACCACGACACGCTGCGGCGGGACCCGCTGGTCGCGGCGGTGGTGGGCAAGCAGGACCCGACCGGAGCGTTGCGGGTGCGGGTTGCGGACCGCGGGGCGGCCCTGGCGGGCAAGAGCACGC